>CAWBEH010000006.1:0-101414 GCA_963787725.1 uncultured Actinomycetota bacterium
GGTCGCCGCCGTGAAGGGGATCGTGCTCGCCGGTGGTTCGGGGACCCGGTTGCACCCCATCACCCGCGGCATCAGCAAGCAGCTGATGCCCGTCTACGACAAGCCGATGGTCTACTACCCTCTGTCCACGCTGATGATGGCCGGCATCCGCGAGATCCTCGTCATCACGACACCGCAGGACATCGACCAGTTCCGGCGGCTGCTCGATGACGGCTCGGCCTGGGGCGTGGACATCTCGTATGCGGTGCAGCCGTCGCCCGACGGGCTCGCGCAGGCGTTCATCATCGGCGCCGACTTCATCGGTGACGACACCGTCGCGCTGGTGCTCGGCGACAACATCTTCTACGGGCGCGGCCTCGGCACCGCGCTCCGCGGCAACACCCAGCTGACCGGCGGCCACATCTTCGCCTACCAGGTCAATGAGCCGTCCGCCTACGGCGTCGTCGAGTTCGACGCCGGCGGGAAGGTCCTCTCGATCGAGGAGAAACCCGCGCGGCCTCGAATCCAGCTTCGCCGTCCCGGGCCTGTACTTCTACGACAACGACGTCGTCGGCGATCGCGCAGTCCCTGCAGCCGAGCGCCCGTGGCGAGCTGGAGATCACGGCCGTCAACGACGCCTACCTCGCGCGCGGCGACCTCTCGGTCAGCGTGCTGCCCCGCGGGACCGCCTGGTTCGACACCGGCACCTTCCAGGGCCTGCTGGAGGCCAGCCAGTTCGTCTACGTCATCGAGGCCCGGCAGGGCACGAAGATCGGCTGCCTGGAGGAGATCGCCTGGCGCAACGGCTGGATCGACGATGAGGCTCTGGCCCTGCTGGCCAAGGACCTCGAGAAGAGCGGATACGGCGTCTACCTCGAACGGCTGCTCGCAGAGCGGCGCCGTTGATGCAGATCCGGCCACTCTCCGTCGAGGGTGCCTGGGAGGTCACCCCCCGGCTGATCCCGGACCCGACGGGGCTGTTCACCGAGGGGTTCCGCGTCGACCACCTCGCCAAGCACATCGGCCATGAGCTGCGGCGTCCGGCAGACCAACATCTCGGTGTCCACGGCCGGCGCCCTGCGCGGCATCCACTACGCCGACGTGCCGCCGTCGCAGGCGAAGTACGTCACGGCGACGAGCGGCGTCTTCGTCGACTACGTTGTCGACCTCCGGGTCGGGTCGCCGACGTTCGGCCAGTGGGACAGCGTCCTGCTCGACACCGTCGACCGCCGCGCGGTCTACCTCTCCGAGGGCCTCGGCCACGTCTTGGCCTGCGTCGAGGACGGCACTGCCGTCTACCTCTGCTCCGAGGTGTATGCGCCGAGACCGGGAGCGCGCGGTCAGCCCGCTCGACGGCGACATCGGGCTGATCCTGCCCTCGGGGTTCGACCCCGTCGTCTCGGACCGCGACGCCGCGGCGCCGTCGTTCGCGGAGGCCCAGGCGCAGGGCTTGCTGCCCGCATACGAGGACTGCGTGGCCTACCGGCGCTCGCTCGGCTAGCTCGCGGCCGTACTTCTTGAACTTCCGCGGCCGGCCGCCGGTACTGCAGCGGAAGCGGAGCCACTCGGCTGGCCCGCGCCTTCGCCACCATCCCGACCATCGTGGCGCCGAGGCGCAGCGTCTTGCGGAAGTCGCCGGTGACCGAGGACTCCCCCACGCGCGGCAGGTAGTTGACGGGGATCTGCACGACCCGCACCTGGCGCCGGGTGGCGAGCAGCAGCATCTCCAGCCCGAACGCCGAGCCGGTATGGCGGGACTCTTGTTCGAGCGATCGCGCGAGGTCATTGGTGACGACCCGGAACGTGCAGCCCACGTCGGACAGCGACGTGGTGTTGAACGACACCTCGATCATCTTGGCCACGGCCCAGTTCCCGAACTGGAGGAACCAGCCCATGTTGGCGCCGGTCCAGATGAAGGTCGAGACGGTCCGGGACCCGACCACGAAGTCGGACTCTTGCGTGTACGCGAGCAGCTTGATCAGGTCGTCGGGGTCGAACGTGCCGTCCGGCTCGCAGACGCAGATGAGGTCGCCGGTGGCCTCGCGGAGGCCGCGCCGGATCGCCGCGCCGTAGCCCTGAGTCGTCTCGACCACCTCGCGGGCACTCGTGCGCGCGACCTCCTCCGAGGTCCCCGGCGCGGCGTTGTTGTTGACGACGACGATCTCGTCGACCAGATCGAGACCCTCGAACCCGCGGATGACCTTGGCGATGCTGTCCCGTTCGTTGTACGTCGGCAGCACCACCGACACGGACCTACCCCGCCACATCGCGGCGCGCCCTTCGTGAGCTCACGCGTCCGCACCCGCCGGTCGCCGGGCCACGACGAGCATCTGTCCGGCGAGCGGCTTCACCGGGGACCTCAGGTACCACGGCACGAGGAAGGCCATCGACGACCCGCGGGATCGCATGCTCAGCGGCAGGAACCGCGCCGCCACATGCTCCACCTGCCAGCCGCCGGCCGCGAGGTAGTCGGAGAGCGACTGGTCCGTGAAGATCGACACGTGGGTGTAGTCGTCGAAGTACCGCCCCGGCTGCAGGCGGAAGTTCGGCTGTAGCAGGATGAGCCGCCCACCCGGCCGCAGCACGCGTACCGCCTCGGCGAGCAGCCGGTCGCACTGCGGGCGCTCGAGGTGCTCGAGCAGGTTCGACGCGAAGACGACGTCGAAGGACGCGTCGTCGAGCTCGGCCAGGTCGGTGCAGTCACCGACGATCGCGCGGACGTGGCTCGCGGCCGCGGTCACGACCACGGACTCGAGGTCCACGGCGGTCACCGACCGGGCCTGCACGAGGTTGGCGAAGTCGCACCAGCCGGCGCCGAGCTCGAGCACGTCAGCGTCGGCGGGAATCCACCGCTCGAGGTAGGCGCAGATATGACGCCAGACCGGTTCGCGGTTCGCGTTGGCCGCCAGTCTGGTGGCGAAGTAGCCGGTGCGGTAGGTGCCGGGCGCCGTGCCGTCCGTCATTCCTCGCCTTCCTGCCCGCATCCCGTGGACCTCGATCGGTCGTCGCAAGCGTAGTCGGCGCGCGATCGACTCCCGGACGGGGGCGACCGGTCGTGGCGGCGCCATCGCAGCCTGTCCAGCCAGGAGCACAGCTCCTCCAGACCGGTTGCAAGCTCGACCCGCGGTCGCCAGCCGAGAAGCCGGTATGCCTCGGAAGGGTCGGCACACGCGTACCGGACGTCTCCGTCCCGGAACTGTCCGGTGACCGTGGGAGCCGGCGCGCCGTAACGGTCGGCGACCAGCCGCGCGAGCTCGAGGATCGTCACCGGGACGCCCGACCCCACATCCAGAGCCACCGCCGGTCCCGCGTCGAGGTCGCACACCGCCGACTCCAGTGCCCGCGCGACATCGTCCACGTGGACGAAGTCGCGGACGATCCGCCCGTCCTCATACACGGGGATCGACTCCCCGGCGGCCGCGAGCCGGCCGAACAGGGGCAGGATCCCCGTGTACGGGTTGCTCGGCGACTGTCCGGCGCCGTAGACGTTCTGCAGCCGCAGCACCACCGGCCGCACCCCGACGGCGAGGCACCAGGCGCGAAGCACATGCTCCTGCGCAAGCTTGGTCGCCGCGTACACGCTGCTCGGGCGCGGCTCCACCCGGGCCGCCGCGGCGCGCATCGGGCTGAGCCCGGGGAAGTCCCACTCCCCCGCCGCGAGCATCGCGTGCGAGCGCTGGCCCGGGCAGCACGATCCGGCCGTCCGGGTCCTGCCAGGCGCCCTCGCCGTACACCGCTCGGCTCGACGCGAGCACGACGCGGTCCGGCCTTCGGTCGTGGCGCCCGAACGCGTCGAGCATCGCCGTGGTCCCGACCACGTTGGCCACGGCGTGGCGGGACGCCTCGGTGAGCGACTGGGCGGTCCCGGTCTCGGCGGCCAGGTGGACGACGGCGTCCGGGCGCACGTCCGGGAGAAGCGCGTCCCAGGTGGCGGGCAGCGTCACGTCCGCGACCACCAGCTCGACCCCCTCGGCGAGGGCCGCGGGTCGGGTCGTGGTGGGATGAACCTGCGGGTGCAGCGAGTCCACGGCGACGACGCGGTCGAACCGTCCCAGGAGCCGCCCCGCCAGCGCGCAGCCGATGAAGCCCGCGCCACCGGTCACGAGCACGGTCGTCGGCACGGTCCGCGAGCCTACCCAGCCCGGCACCTGCATAGCCCGCGCATACCTCGCTCACAGAGACGGTGATTAGTTTCGGGGCGCAACGAAGGGAGGTGTATGCGTCACTTCGCACGAGGGCAGAACCCCTACCGCCTGCTCTGGGCCGCCTCGGACGCGGTCGTGTGGGTGCTGGCCATCTGGTTCGCCCGCTGGCTGCGCTACGACTTCGAGCCGCACCGGTTCATCACCTGGGGGACGGTCATCGTCGGGGTCGGCGCGGCGCTGCTGCACCTGATGTTCGGGTTCCTCATCGGCCCCTACGGCATCGGCCACCTGCGCGCGTCGTTCGAGGAGATCCTCGACCTGACCAAGGCGGTCCTCGCCACGATGGTCGTCGTCCTCGTGCCCGTGTGCGTCGCCAGCCCGATCCTCGTGCCCCGCTCGGTGCCCGTCACCGGTGCGGCACTGGCCCTGATGACGATGTTCTCGATGCGACTGGCCGTGCGCAGCTGGAAGATCCGGCGGCGCCCCACTGACGGCAAGCGGCGGATGGTCGTCTTCGGCGCCGGCGAGGGCGGCCGCCTGCTGCTCCACGCGCTCACCCGCGACACGGCCTCCTCGTACGCACCGGTGGCCCTCCTCGACGACAGCCCCCTCAAGCAGCGGCTCACCATCGAAGGGGTCCCGGTCAAGGGGACCCGCGCCGGCCTCGAGGAGGTCGCGTCCGCGTACCGCGCCGACATCCTGGCCATCGCCGTGCCGTCGGCGGACTCGGCGCTGATCCGCGACCTCACCGAGCGAGCCGAGGCGTGCGGACTGGCCACGCTGGTCCTCCCGCCCGCCAGCGAGCTGGTCGGCGGGCTGTCGTCCACCGACCTGCGCGACGTCAACCTCGCCGACCTGCTGGGGCGCCGGCCGGTCCACCTCGACACGACCGCGATCGCCGAGTCGATCGCCGGGAAACGGATCCTCGTGACCGGCGCCGGCGGCTCGATCGGGTCCGAGCTGTGCCGCCAGATCAGCCGGTTCGGCCCGGCCTCGCTGGTCATGCTCGACCGCGACGAGTCCGCTCTTCACGCGGTCCAGCTCGACCTCGACGGCAACGGCCTGCTCGAGAGCGACGACGTGGTCCTCGCCGACATCCGCGACCGGACGGCGCTGCGGGCCGTCTTCGCGGAGGCCAAGCCCGACATGGTGTTCCACGCGGCGGCGCTCAAGCACCTGCCGCTGCTGGAGCGGTTTCCGCGGGAGGCGTGGCGCTCCAACGTCCTGGGCACGCTCAACGTCCTCACCGTGTGTCGCGAGCTCGGCGTCGGGACGATCGTCAACATCTCCACCGACAAGGCCGCCGACCCGACCAGCGCGCTGGGCTACAGCAAGCGCCTCGCGGAGCGGCTCACCGCCCACTTCGCCCGGACCTCGACCGGCAGCTTCGTCTCGGTGCGGTTCGGCAACGTGCTGGGTTCTCGCGGTTCGGTGATCCACGCGTTCACGACGCAGATCGAGCACGGCGGGCCGGTGACGCTCACCCACCCCGAGGTCGAGCGGTTCTTCATGCTCGTCCCCGAGGCGTGCCAGCTGGTCCTCCAGGCGTCGACGATCGGACGCGACGGCGAGGTGCTGGTCCTCGACATGGGCCAGCCGGTCAAGATCGTCGACGTCGCCCGGACCCTGATCCGGCTCGACGGCCGCGGCAGCGACATCGTCTACACCGGGCTGCGCCACGGCGAGAAGATCGGTGAGGTGCTCTTCTCGGACGCTGAGGAGCCGTCACCCACGGAACACCCGCTGGTCTGGAGCGTCGACGTCGAGCCGATGGACCCGGCGCTCGCCAGCGACGCGGAGATCCCGGACGACGACACCGCGGCCAGCTGGATGCGGGCCCACGTCGCCACGCCGGCGGAGCTGCGCCTGCAGGAGCCGGCCAGCGAGGGCGCCGCGTGAGCCGAATCCTGCTCTCCCAGGCCGACGTCACCGAGACGGAGGAGAAGGCCGTCCTCGAGGCCCTGCGGTCCGGGTGGGTGACGCCGCTCGGTCCCGAGGTCGACGCCTTCGAGGAGGAGATGGCGGCCCGGGTCGGCGTCGGACACGCTCTCGCGCTGAGCAGCGGGACGGCGGCCCTGCACCTGGCGCTGCTCGGGGTCGGCGCCGGGCCCGGCCGCGTGGTCGTCGTCCCGACGTTGACCTTCGCGGCGTCCGCGAACGCCGTCGTGCACGCCGGCGCCACACCGGTCTTCGTCGACGCGCTCGAGCAGGACGGCAACGTCGACCCAGCCCTCCTGCTGGACCTTCTCGACGCGTTGCGGGCTGAAGGCACCGACGTGGCCGCGGTGATGACCGTCGACCTGTTCGGCCGGGTGGCCGACCACGTGGCGATCGAACCCGAGCTGGCGGCCCGGGGCATCCCGGTCGTCGAGGACGCCGCCGAGTCGCTGGGGGCGACCCGCGACGGACGCCCGGCCGGGTCGTTCGGACGGGCCGCCGCGTTGTCGTTCAACGGCAACAAGATCATGACGACGTCCGGCGGCGGGATGCTGCTCAGCGACGACGAGGCTCTCGTCGCTCGCGCGCGGTACCTCGCCACCCAGGCCCGCCAGCCGGTCCCGTGGTACGAGCACACCGAGGTCGGCTTCAACTACCGCCTCTCCAACCTCCTCGGAGCGCTCGGCCGCGCCCAGCTGTCACGGCTCGACGAGATGACGACACGACGTCGGGCACACCGGGACCGGTATGCGTCGGGCCTGGCCGACCTTCCCGACCTGCGGCTGCTCGGCCGTGGGGGTGAGCCCGGCGGCGAGCGCGACAGCTGCTGGCTGACCGTTCTCGTCCTTGGGCCGTCCTGGCGGGCCGCGCCTGCCGAGGTGATCGCGGCCCTGGACGTCCTCGGCATCGAGGCGCGGCACGTCTGGAAACCGATGCACCTCCAGCCGGTGTATGCCGGTCATCGCGCCGCCGTCACCGGTGTGGCGGAGCGGCTGTTCGACCGTGGCGTCGTGCTGCCGAGTGGTTCGGCGCTGCGGGACGACGACATCGACCGCGTCATCGAGGCACTGCACGAGGTGCTGCGGTGATGGACGCTGCGGTGATGGACGCCAAGCGAGTCCTGGACGTGGCGGTGGCCGGTCCGATACTGGTCGTGACGGCGCCGGTCCAGGCGGCGATCGCGGTGGCGGTGGCGGTTCGGCTCGGGCGGCCGGTGCTGTTCCGGCAGCGGCGACCCGGCCTCCACGGCGAGCCGTTCACGATCCTCAAGTTCCGGACCATGCGGCCCGTCGACGTCGGCGCGGGCCGCGTCGACGACGCCTCTCGGATGACGCCCCTGGGTCGGTTCCTCCGCGCTGCGAGCCTCGACGAGCTGCCGACCCTGCTCAACGTGCTGCGCGGCGACATGTCCCTGGTGGGTCCGCGACCGCTGCTGATGGCCTACCTCCCTCGCTACTCGCCCGCGCAAGCCCGCCGGCACGACGTGCGGCCCGGGCTCACCGGGCTGGCCCAGGTCAGCGGCCGCAACGCCGTCGGCTGGGACGAACGGCTCGCGCTCGACGTGGAGTACGTCGACACTCGGACCATGCGCCTCGACCTGGCGATCCTGCTACGCACCGTCCGCACGGTGCTGCGCCGCGAGGGCATTGCGGCCGAGGGCGAGGCGACCATGCCGGAGTTCCTCGGGCGGAGCGCCGCGTGACGACGCCGATCGTCATCGTCGGGTGCGGCGGGTTCGGTCGCGAGGTCCACGACGTCGTCGACGCCCTCGCCCCGGAATGGGACCTCGTGGGCTACGTGGACGACGCCCCCTCCCCGGGCAACGTGGCGCTGGTCGAGCGGCGCGGCTCCCGGGTCATCGGAGGGACGCCGTGGTTCGCGGCGGCGCCCCCGGAAACGAGGTACGTCATCGGGATCGGGTCGGGCTCCGTCCGCCGGGTGGTGGACGAGCGCCTGACCGCGGCGGGTTTCGCGGCGGCGGTTCTGGTCCACCCGACGGCGACCGTGGGCGCCGACGTCCGGCTGGGTCCGGGAACCGTCCTCTGCGCGGGTGCCCGGCTCACGACGAACATCGAGACCGGCCGGCACGTCCACGTCAACCTCGGCTCAACGGTGGGCCACGACTGCCGGCTCGGCGACTACGTCACGGTCAACCCGCTCGTCGCGGTGTCCGGTTCGGTGACGCTCGGCGACGAGGTGATGATGGGCACCCACTCGGCGATCCTCCAGGGACTGACGATGGGCGCCCGCTCGGTCGCGGGTGCGAGCGCGTGCGTCGTCAAGGACGTGCCCCCCGACACCGTGGTCAAGGGCGTGCCCGCCCGCTGACCCGCGCTCCGGGCCCGTGGGTCCCGTTCTCGACCCCGTCATGGGCTCGTCAGGACGACGAGCTGCTGGGTCGCTCGGGTCATCGCGACGTAGCGGTCGACCGCTCCCTCGATGCCCGTGCCGAACCGCTCCGGGTCGACGAGGACGACCAGGTCGAACTCGAGCCCCTTGGACAGCTCCGGCGCCAGCGACTGGACGCGGGAGGTGGCCGGCACCGCGGGATCACCGATGACGCAGGCCGTTCCCGTGGCATGAGCCGCAAGCCAGGCCTCGAGGATCGAGCCGAGGTCGGCCGTGGACCCGTGGACGACGGACACCCCGGTGCTGCGGATCGACGTCGGCACGTTCGCGTCCGGAATCACGGAGCGGATGACCGGCTCCGCCTCCGCCATCACCTCGGTCGGCGTGCGGTAGTTGATGCTCAGCGATGCCAGCCGGACCCGGTCGAACCCGACTCGCTCGAGGCGTTCCTCCCACGACTCGGTGAACCCGTGCCGCGCCTGCGCCCGGTCCCCGACGATGGTGAAGCTCCGGGGCGGACAGCGCAGCAGCAGCATCTGCCACTCGGCGTCGGTCAGCTCCTGCGCCTCGTCCACGACGATGTGCGCGAACGGGCCGGCGAGCAGGTCGGGGTCGGCGCTGGGGAGCCCGGCCTCGTCGACCAGTGCGCCCTGCAGGTCGTGGACCTTCAGCATCGACATGAGATGCATCTCGGAGTCGTCGGTCTCGATGAGGTGGTCGACGACCTTCGCCATCTCCTCCCGCGCGGCGGTCAGGGCCCGTTCGCGCTGACGGTGGCGCCGTGGGGCCTCCGGGTCGCCGAGCCGCTGCCGGGCGGCGTCCAGGAGTGGTAGGTCGGAGACCGTCCAGGCGTGTGGGTCGTCGCGCTGCAGCGTGCGGAGGTCGCCACGTTCGAGCCAGGGAGCGCACCGCCGCAGGTATGCGGGTACCGACCAGAGGTCTCCCACCAGGTCGGTCGCCTCGATCAGCGGCCACGCCGCGGCGAGGGCCGTGCGCAGCTCGTCGTTCTGGGCCAGTGCCCGGCGGAGCTGTTCGGGCGTGACCTCCTCGTCGTCGTGCTTGTCGACGAGGATCGTGACCAGCTCCCCCCAGATCTGGTCGCGGGCCTCGTTGTGCGGGATGCCTGACACCGACGCGAACGCCTCGGCCCAGTCGGTGGGACTCAGCCAGAGGTCCGCATATGGGGTCTCGACCTCCATTCCCTGGGCCGGCGGCTCCTCGTACAACCGGACCGCCGGCTCGATCGCGGCCACCATCGCCGAAGACGACTTCAGCCGGGCCACGTCGGGGTCGGTCTCGACTCCCGCCGCGGCGCCCTCGGGAACGAGGTCCCGGACGGTGCAGGTCTGCACGCCCTCCTCGCCGAGGCTGGGGAGGACGTCCGCGACGTAGTTGAGGTACGGCCGGTGTGGTCCGACGAACAGCACACCGCCGCGACGGTGGCCGAGCCGCGGGTCGGAGTAGAGGAGGTAGGCGGTCCGGTGCAGGGCCACCACGGTCTTGCCCGTTCCGGGGCCGCCGTCCACGACGAGGGCGCCGCGGGACCCCGCGCGGATGATGGCGTCCTGGTCCGCCTGGATCGTGCCGAGCACGTCACGCATCTGGGCGGACCGGCTGGTCCCGAGGCTGGCGATGAACGCCGACTGGTCGTCGAGGGCGGCGTGCCCCTCGAGCCCGTCCGGGGTGAACACCTCGTCCCAGTAGTCGCTGATCCGGCCGTTGCTCCAGCGATACCGGCGGCGGCTCACCAGGCCCATCGGGTTGGCGTGCGTCGCCCCGAAGAACGGTTCCGCCGCCGGCGATCGCCAGTCGACGAGGAGCTGACGACCCGCGCCGTCGGTGAGGCCGAGTCGCCCGACGTAGACCGGTTCAGGGTCCTCGGCCCTGACGATCCGGCCGAGGCACAGATCGAGCCCGAAGCGCCGCAGCGTGCGCAGCCGAGCGGTCAGCCGGTGGATCTCCAGGTCCCGCTCCAGTGCCTGCTGACCGTTGCCGCCCGGCGCCTGCCGCTCGTCAGCGAGGCGGGTGGACAGGTGGGCGATCGACTCGGCAAGGGACTCGGCCAGTACCGCGAAGTATCGCTCGTCACCGGCGATGAGCGCCGGGTCGTCCTTGGCGGTGAGGGTGGTGGGAAGGTCGAATGCGCTGGTCTTCAGGCTCGTCACTCATCGGCTCCGATCTCGGCGTTGGCCTCGGCCGGCGATTCTGCGCCACCACCGGGGCCTTGCCGCAAGCCCCCCGGTGCGCTATACGTTGAGAACGGAGGGAGTGTCGGTTCTCGACGTCACTCGTCCGTGGACGTCTCCGGGGTGATCCGTGAGATGACCGCTCCGGCGAAGGCCGCGGCGATGGTCAGCACCGCGGCGCCCGCGGCGAAGGCCAACGGGTCCCGGGACCCGATCACGCCCCAGATCAGGACGGCCGCCGCGGCGGCGAGCGGCCACACCAGGGACAGCCGGGAGCGCTGCTCTCCGCCGCGCAGCAGCATTCCCGCCCCGAGCATGAAGGCGGCGACGCCGACGCTGACCAGGTAGCTGGCGCTCGACGGGAGGGACCGGTCGGGGTGGAGGACGAGCTCCTCGACCCCGACAGCGACGGCGAGGATGCCGGCGGTCAGCGGCCAGTGCCCGTAGACGAAGAGGTCGTGCCGCTCGTCGACCGGTTCGTCGTGCGTGTCGGGCTCGGCGCCCGGATCGGCGGACGCAGTCGCGTCCTTCGCCGCCGAGCCCTTCCGGTCCTGCTCGTCGGCGATCTGGATCGCGTGGGCGCTGACTGCTCCGCCGACGTCGAAGTAGGCCCACCACAGGGCGGCCGCCACGAGGAACCCGGCCACGCCGATGACGACGGACACGCCGGCCCACTTGGTGTCGTGCACGCCGGTGACGATCCCCGCGATGACCTCGCCGAGGACCAGGATGACGAGGAGCCCGAACCGGTCGGGGAGGTGCTCGAGGTGCAGCGGCGCCCGACCCGGTCGACGGCCGGCGACGATGGGGGCCGCCACGTCGATGAGCGTCGCCACGGCCCACACGACGAACTTCCACGGAACCGGTACCGCGATGGAGACCACCCACAGCGCCGCGACCCCGGTCATCGAGACGAGGTAGACCGTGGTCGTGCCCCGTGCGTCGGGGACGTGCTTCCAGGCGCGGAAGTAGAGGCCCGCGAGGATGACCCGGCCCAGCGCGTAGCTGCAGGTGAACGGGACGACCTTGTCCCCGAGCGCGTCGCTCATGCTCGCGGCCGCGCCGAGGATGGCCAGCATCGCCGCGAGCTTGGCGAAGCGCAGGATCAGGTCGTCGGTGTCGAACCGGTTGTTGTGCAACGTGAACTGCACCCACGACAGCAACACGACAGCGAAGAGGCCGATGAACTCGAGGACGCCGTCCCGGTCCAGGTCGGTGAGGAACGACGACGCGATCTGGGCCACGCACAGGACGTAGGCCAGGTCGAAGAACAGCTCGAGCCTGCTGGCGGCC
The DNA here is from genome assembly GCA_963787725.1 of uncultured Actinomycetota bacterium. GTDB lineage: Bacteria > Actinomycetota > Actinomycetes > Actinomycetales > Dermatophilaceae > Lapillicoccus. The sequence goes on from CAWBEH010000006.1 coordinate 11,891, forward strand.
CGGGTCTCGCGCGTCCTCAGCTTGGGCGGCTGGAACAGGGGGGACGGTCCCCGTCGACCGCGGTCATCGACGACCAATGCGACGCATGCGCGGCAGCCTATGGCCCGGTGCGCAACGCCCGTACCGAGCCGGGACGCCGCCACTCCCGTGCCTGCGCCCGGAGCGCCGCTACTCGGGCCGCGCCTCCCTCGCTGCTACGGGCCACCGTTCGCGCCACGACCTCGAGTCCGGCCATGGCCAGCAGCGCCGCGCCGGTGACCGGCCCGGGCGCATGCTTGCGCAGGTACCGCATCCGGCTGAGACGACTCGCGATGTATGGCGGTCCGGCCGCCGCCGCAGCACTCGCCCCGCCGACGTGTCGGCCCCACCGGGCCGGGACGAAGACGCAGCCACCCAACGCCGCCGCGCGGGAACAGAGGTCGACGTCCTCGTAGTAGAGCTCGAACCGCTCGTCGAACCCGTTGAGCCGGGCGAAGTCACGGCGCCGCACGAGCAGCAGCGCACCCGAGACCTGGTCGACCCGAACCGGCTTGTCCCCCAACGACTCCAGCGCGTATGCCCGTGACCCCACAACGGCCTTGGCCAGCTCTCCCCGGACGGTGACGCCGTGGCGGGCGGACGGCACGCCGGGGCTGCGCGGACTCTCGACGTGCGCACCCACCACGCACGCGCGGGTGACCCCGGGCATACCGACGAGCTTCGCCCAGCCCTCGCTCCAGCTCGACGTCGGGGTTGACGAAGGCCAGCCACTCGACCGACGCGGAGAGGGCCGCCACTCCGACGTTGCACCCGGCCGCGAACCCGTCGTTCGCCGAGGCGAGGTAAGCGACGCGGTCGTCCCTCACGGAACGCACGGCTCGGGCCGTGGCGTCGTCCGCGGAGTTGTCGACGACGACGAGCGCGACGACCGCCGGGTCGGCCACGCAGGAGCGGACGCAGGCGGCGATCGTCGTCGCCGAGCGGTACGCCACGACGACGACTCCGACGGACGGGACCTCAGGCAACCGATGTCTCCGTACCAAGACCCGGCCCGTCCACGGCGCCCGCGTCGTCGCTCGTCGGCGCCGCACCCGCCCGCCGCCAGAGCCAGAGCACCAGTGCCGCCTGGACCAGGTAGACCACGGTCGAGGCGACCGCCACGCCGGTGGCCTGCCAGCGGGCCGCACACGGGATGTAGACGAGGCTCAACCCCAGCGACACCACCCCGACGACCACCGGCACCCGGCTTCCCGGCCGCCGGAGCAGGCTGGCGAACGCCACCCGGGCGGGTCCCTGCGCGACGACACCCGGCAGAAGGATGAGCAGCAGCGGGACGGACGCCGCATACGCGGGAAGGACCCGGTCGAGCACCGTCGTGGCGAGGATCCCGATGACGACGGCCGCAGCGAGCGACAGCACCGCGTTGAGCCGGACGAGTCGGCGGTCCCGCATCTGGAGTGCCTCGGGCGACTCCGTGCCGCCGCGGGCGAAGGCGGCGAGCCCGAACGCCTCGGCGACGACCCAGATCAGCCCGGCCACCGCGACGGCGATCGAGTAGATCCCGACCTCCGCCGCGACGGCGAAGAGACCGAGAACGACGACATCCGCCCGGTACAGCAGCTGGATGCCGACCGTCCCGACGTGCGCGACGAGGGAGGAGCGCAGAACGGTGCGGCCGTCTGCTGGCTCGGTCGGTCCCGAACGGACCAGCGCCGCGTACGTTCGCCCGCCGTAGATCGTCGCCGCCAGCAGCCCGACGAACCAGCCCGCGACGACGAGCCCGACGCTCTTCGTCAGGATGGCCGCCGGCAGCCCGAGCACCAGGTAGAGCAGCGACTGGATCGCCCAGGCGTTGCGGAAGGCGCGATGCTGGCCCAGCCCCTGGATGCTGCGCAGGACGTAGAGGTTGACGGCGACCAGCCCGGTCCCGAGGACGATGCCGCCGAAGCCCAGGCGTCCGACCGGGCCCACCTGGACGTCCGAGGGAAGGAGCAGCGCGACCAGCGTCCCCAGGAGAACGCCGCCCCCGATGATCGCGACGGCCAGCCGGGTCCCTCGACGGAGCCCTGCCGTGCCGGCCGTCTGCGCGTGGGTGGTCCCGACGTGCAGGCTGGCGAAGAGGATGCCGCCGGCCACGGTGCTCGTCGAGATGACGAAGGCCAGCTCGCCGCGACCGGCGGGACCGAGCGCCGCCGCCGACCCGAAGGTGACGAGGAACCCGCCCAGCAGGGGCGCGGCCTGCGAGAGCGTGAGGTCGACGAGGGGATGTCGCAGGGACCTCCTCGTCACCGGCTGCCACCTCCCTCGGCCGGCGCGCGGGCCGGTCCGTCCATCATGCCCGAGCGTCCTAGAGTGGTCCCGATGCCTCCGCTCGTCGTCGTCACGCCGTACGGGCGGAGCGGCGGAAGCAGTCGAGTCCGCGTCTACGACTGGCTCGACCACCTCGGCCTCGTGGCCGAGGTCCACGACTATCGCGGCGCCTCCGCGAACCGGCCGAAAACGCTGGTACGCCAGCCGTTCTCGACCCTCGGTGCCGAGTCGGCGACCCGGTCGCTCGAGGTGACCGGACGCCACCTCCTGCTCTCGCGAGAGGCCTCGCCCCTCAGCGGCGGACGGCTCGAGGCCCGGCTCCTCCGGGCGGCCGATCACGGCGTCTACGACGTCGACGACGCCCTGTTCCACGACACGGGGACCGGCGTACGGCGGGTGCTCAGCAAGGCGGCGACCTGGTCACGGTCGGTGGCCGCGGCGGACGTCGTCGTCGCCGGAAACGAGTACCTCGCCGACCGTGCGTCGCGCACCGCGCGCCACGTCGTCGTCATCCCGTCCTGCGTCGAGCCGGCCGCGTACACCCCGAAGGTGTCGCACGCGCTCGCCGACCCGCCGCGGCTGGTCTGGGTGGGCTCGCCGGCCACCGAGGCATACCTGCTGGGCATCGCCCCGAGCCTGCTCGAGGTGCATCGCCGTACCGGCGCGCGGCTGCGTGTCGTCAGCGCGGGGTCGGCGTCTCTGGGCTCCCTGGACCCCATGGTCGACCGGGTCGACTGGTCGGAGACCGGAGTGGGGTCGGCCCTCGTGGGGTCCGACGTGGCCGTCGGACCACTCACCGACACTCCGTACGCGCGGGGCAAGTCCGCCTACAAGCTGCTGCAGTATGCGGCGACCGGACTGCCGATGGTCGCCTCTCCCGTCGGGGCGAACCTCACGGCGCTCGAGGTGTTCGGCGGGCTGGCCGAGCGCTCGACGGCCGGGTGGACGGAGGCCATCATCGGGCTGCTGGCAGCGGGCGAGGACGTCCGCGCGCGCCTCGGCTCGATCGCGCGGCGGGGCGTCCAGGAGCACTACTCGTTCGCTAGGTGGGCGGGGACCTGGCAGTCGACGGTGCTCGGATGAGCGAGCGTCGCCGGCTGGCGGTCGTCGCGAGCTCCATCCCCGTGACGCTCTCCACCTTCCACCGTGAGCTGCTGCGCCAGCTGGGTGCGGCGGGTTACGAGATCCTGGTCGTCAGCTCGCCCGGCGCCGAGCTCGACGCGATGGCGGCCGACCTCTCGGTCCGCGTCACCGCCCTGCCGATGACGCGGGAGCTGTCACCGGCGGCAGACGCGGTAGCGCTGCGGCGGTGGGTGCGGCTGCTGCGCCGGGAGCGACCGGCCCTCGTCGTGACGGCGACGCCCAAGGCCAGCCTGGTCGGGCTGCTGGCGGCCCGGGTCACCGGCGTGCCCCGACGCGTCTACTATCTCGGTGGCCTGCGGCTCGAGGGCGAGACCGGGGTGCGACGGTCGGTCCTCGCCGCGGCCGAGCGCCTCACGACGTCGTGCGCCGACGTGGTCGTCGTCAACTCGCCGTCGCTGGCCGCCGCGGTTTCACGTTTGCGTGTGGCAACGGTGAGCAAGGTTCGGGTCATCCAGCCGGCCAGCTCGCACGGCGTCGACGCCACGTACTTCGTTCCGCGCCAGCCTGATTCGGCGCTGCGAACGCACCTCGGCTTGGCTGACGGTGTGCCCGTCGTGGGGTTCGTCGGCCGCGTGACGGCCGACAAGGGCGTCGGCGCTCTGGTGGAGGCGCTACGGCTTCTGCGGGCCGGCGGTCGGCGCGTCCAACTGCTCGTCCTCGGCTCGCAGGACGAACGGGACTCGTCTGGCTGGGTCGCTCGGCTGCGCGCGGAGGCGGACGTCGTGCTCCCGGGACACGTCACCGACGTGCGCCCCTACTTCGCCCTGATGGACGTGCACGTCCTGCCGTCGCGGCGTGAAGGCTTCCCGAACGTCGTGCTCGAGGCCGGCGCGATGCAGCTCCCTACGGTGACGACACGCGCCACCGGGGCGGTGGACTCGGTTCGCGATGGGCGGACCGGTCTCCTCGTCGACGTCGACGCTCCGGAGCAGCTGGCCGCGGCCGTCGCGACGCTGCTCGGAGACGCCGACCTACGAGCCCGCCTTGGGGCGGCGGCCCGGGACTGGGTGGTCAGCGACTTCCAGCCCGAGCGGGTCGTGGCCAGCTTCGTCGGCCACATCCTCGGCGTCCAGGCCGGCCGGTCTCGCATACCGTCGTCCGATGGCTAGCGCGGCGGACTCCCCGGTCGTCCTGTCGCTGCCGTTCGAGGGCCGGTGGCTGACCCAGAACAGCCCGGCCCGCCGCGTGCCCAGCCACGGCACCGACCTGCTGGGCTCGCGCTACGCGATCGACTTCGTGGGTGTCGACACGTTGCAGCGGACCGCGGTGCAGGTCGACTGGCGGACCCTTCTCGCAACGGAGCCGCCGGAGCGGTACGTCGGCTTCGGCCGGCCGATCCTCTCGCCCGGCGACGGGATCGTCGTGCGGACCCACGACGGAGAGGACGACCACGCGGGGCGGAGATCCCAGCTGGCACTCATCTCCTACGCGCTCGGCCAGGGCGCCCGGCTCCGGGCTGGCGTCTCCCAGGTCGCCGGCAACCACGTCGTCATCGCGCTGCGGGACGACGCGTTCGTGGCGCTGGTCCATCTGCGGCGGGGGTCGCTGCGGGTGGCCGTGGGCGACGAGGTGCTCACCGGACAGCTCCTGGCCGAGTGCGGCAACTCGGGGAACTCGACCCAGCCGCACGTGCACGTGCAGGTCACCGACGGCCCGGACATGACGACCGCGCGAGCCCGGCCCGTGTCGTTCCGGCCGTTCCGGGAGTGGGTCCGTGGAGCCAGGGAGCCCGTCGTCCGGGACGAGGGGCTACCAGCCGAGCGATCGGTCGTCGAACCCCTGCCGCTGGTGTAGTAGTCGGTCCGGGGCCATGGGATGGTGGGATGCGATGAGCGAGGATGCGGCGAACCCCCAGGACGAGCGGACCGAGCGCGCCCACTACCACGTCGCCGAGCAGCAGCGCCGTGACGCGCGCGAGTCGGCCAAGGCGCAGGTCTTCATCGACCGGTTCGTCGCACGGGCGATCGAGACCGGGCTGCCGACCGAGGAGCTGACCGCCGCTCCCTGGTCGGGACGGGGCCGGTACCGCACGGGGGTCGTCGGGTGGTACCTGCGCGAGAACCACTCGATCGGGGTGAGCGTGGACGGCGGCTACTACGTCCTCGTCGTGCCGCCACAGCGGTTCGGGCGCTGGCGCACCGTCGACGTCGCGCCCACACCGCCGCCACTCCAGGTGGGGAAGGGCGCTCGGGACGGTGAGTCCGTCGCGCTCGACACGCTGCTGGAGCTGCGATGGCAGTGGTCCGACGCGTCGCCGGCGTGATCCCGTAGCGCCCTCACCCCTACGACCTTGACCCGGCGGCGGCCGCCACGCTTGGGTGGGCGCCATGGAGCCGACGGCCGAGCATCTTGACCTGCCCGCCGCATACGGGTCGCCCGACCAGCTGCTGCGCTGGTCCGACGTGGAGCAGCGGCTGACCGAGGCCACGGTCTACTGGCTGGCGACCACCCGGTCGAGCGGGGGTCCTCATGTCGTGCCGGTTGACGGGATGTGGCTCGACGGGGCGGCCTGGTTCGGCGGTCACCCCAGCACTCAACACACCCGCAACCTGCGTCACGACCCGCGGGCGGTGCTGCACCTGGAGAACGGGACGGCGGCGGTCATCGTGCACGGTGTCGCCGCCGTGCACGTCCCGGACGACGCCGGCGCCGAGCGGCTGGCGGCCACCGCGAAGGCGAAGTACGGCTACGGACAACCCGCCTCGACCTACCGCGAGGGCGTCTGGCGGCTGGCGCCGGTCAAAGTGCTGGCCTGGAACCAGCTGCACCGGGACGCCACGCGGTTCCGGTTCGCGAGCGGCTGAGCAGGACGACCAAGCTCGTTGTGAACTCTGCGTTAACTGCGGGCTTGCCGACAGGATGGTTTGGCAGGCTGGTCCCGTGAGGATCGAGCTCAACGTGTCGCCGGACGGCGAGCCGTCCCTCGACATCGACGGCACGCCCACCTCGACGCGTCCGGTGAGCTGGCTGGACGGCATCCACCAGCCGTACCCGCTGGTCTGGCTGCGCCGCGAGCGGCAGTACGACGTGGAGCTGTGGGTGGGTGGACAGCTCGTCGGCTATGTCCCGGGCCCTGATCCTGCGGTCGAGGCGGCCTACGAGGAGGCCGAGCGCCGGATCGCCTAAGCCGGTGGTTCGTCTGGTGGCGCGTCTGAGAGCTCTTCCCGTGGTTCGTCCTCGGTGGGCGCTTCGAGCTCGGCGAGGTTCCCGATCGGGGACCGGTATCCGGGAGGCGGCGGCGGGTCGGGCGTGACGGGCGGGAAGACGCTTCCGTCGGGTTGCAGGCGGGTGGTGTCGCTCGGGACGGGTTCGGGGTGGAGCGTGGTCATCGTCTTTCGCGTGGTGGCTCGGGACTCTGCCGCAGCGTTGCGGGCGAGTCGATCGGACGGAACCTCGACCCCCGAGTGGTCCCGGTCATCCCAACCTGCCGCGTCACGGACGGGGGCGCAACTCGGTGACGGCCTCCTGATTGCCCGTCTCGAGAGTGGGTACTGGACTCCCTGTTCTCGGGGACTCGCACCGCGACGCAAGGATGATCATGCTGTACGCCGCCCTGCTGGCTCCCTTCGTTGCGCTCCCTGCGCTCCTGCTCATGGACCGGGTCGAGCGGTGGGCGGTCGGTCCGCGCCGAGGGCTGCCGAGGGCGTCGGTCCGGCCTAGCGCGACGTCGAGAGCGGCGCGGAGCCCGCTACGGGCTCGCCGGACCGCAGCGCCGCCGGCATCGGCTCCACCATCGGCTCCACCATCGGCTCCGGCGTCGATCGCCGATGCGGGCGCGCGAAGACCACGTGCCGCTGGATGACAAAGCTGACGACGAACAGGACCACCTCGGTAGCCACCTTGGCGACCAGAACGCTTCCGACCTCCGCAACGAGGGCGTCCAGCAGCAGGACGTTCACGACGAGGATGCCCGACGCCAGTCCGGCATACCGCGCCGCCGCGCGCCACCCTCCCGAGCGATGACCCGCGTTGGCGAAGACCCAGCGTCGGTTGACCTCGTAGTTCAGACTCGCACTGGCCAGGCGCGCGACCACCGCCGCGACCACGAGGCTGCCGGTCAGCGACATCAGGCCCAGCAGCACGACGGTGTCGGTGAGGAAGCCGAGCAGCGACGAGGCCGAGAATGCCAGCAGCTGCGCATACACGCGGATGGAGTCCACCACGGGCCGGAAGTGCGACGAGGCGTTCTCGTCGAGATAGACGGTCGCGACGTCCACCTCCTCGAGACGGCGGCCCTCCCGCACGGCCCGTAGTAGCTGGTTCAGCTCGTACTCGTACCGCTCCCCCGGCACGTCCGTCAGCCAGGGCAGGAGACGGGCCGGGAAGCCACGAAGGCCGGTCTGGGTATCGGCGACCTGCCGGCCGGTGGCGGCGAGGAAGGCCAGCCGCGTCACGACGTTGCCCACACGACTGCGGACCGGCACGGGCCCCGTGAACCGCCGGGCGCCCAGGACGATCTCGCCGCTCTCCGCCAGCCGCCTCGCGACGCGCTCGACATCACCCGGGTGATGCTGGCCGTCGCTGTCCGCGCAGACCACGTCGTGGTCCGGCCAGGACCGCGCGATGTGCTCGAACGCGGCCTTGAGCGCGGCCCCCTTGCCATGGTTGGTCTCCAGCCGCAGGACGTCGGCACCCAGCGCGGCCGCGGCGTCGAAGACCGGCCGGTACGCGTCGCCGCTCCCGTCGTCGACGACGACCACGGGGTGGGGGGCCAGATCCGCGAGGAGCTCGAGCAGCCGGTCGTCCGGTTCGTATGCGGGGACCAGGACGATCATCGTCCTCGCCTAACCCGCCACGTAGAGGATGTCGCTCGTGCCGCGCTCCTCGCCCTTGCCGAGCGGGTTGTTGACGAGGCCGCCCCGGAAGACCATCGCCGAGGACCCTCCGCCGTCGAGGTTGTAGGCGACCTGGGCGCCGCGGTCGACGAAGATCTCGGCGAGCTCGGTCATCGTGACCCCGCGGCTGTAGCCGGAGCTGCGTCCGTCGACGACGACGAACAGGAGGTGGTCGGCGGCCACCATCCCGACGGCGGTCCGAGGCTGTTCCCCCTGCACGGAGTGGTTACCGAAGTTGGTGTCGACCTCCACGCTGTCGATCCCGGACACGATCGCGCCGTCCTTGACCAGCCCGGGACCGAAGGACAGTGTGTTCCAGGCGCCAGCCGCCAGGAGCTGTGCGGCGGAGGTGGTCGTCTCGTCGTAGATCGCGACCCGGCCGTCGGTGTAGAAGACCAACCCGTCTCGGTCTCCGACGTCGCGGTAGGCCACGCCGTTGCGGATGACGATGCCACTGTCGCGGAACCCGTAGTAGTCGCCGTTGATCGCCAGGACCGCGCCGACATCGGCGGCGATGGTCGACGGGTTGGCGATGATGTTCTGGCCGAACTGGTCGTCGGCGAACGCCGACCGCACGATGGTCGCGTCGCTCACCGTGACGTCCGCAACGAAGTACGTGACGGTGTCGCTGCCCGACCCGGTCTGGACCTTGGTGATCTCCACGGACGCGGTCGCGCTGCTATAGCTGGTGTCGGTGCTCGTCGCCGTTGTCGCGGGCGCCGCCACGGCGACGTTCGACGCCGTGATCGACGAGGTGTTCTGGACCTCTACGTGGTCGAGCACGTAGCGGTTGAGGGCCCACCCCGCGCCGGTCCCGGCCACCGCCAAGGTTCCCAGCGCTCCGCCGAGGACGGCGCGACGACTGACCCGTCGGGGCGGGGAAGGCGGCTCGGGCGGCGCGGTGGGGAGGCTCATGACCACGATCTCAGTCGACGCGCTTGTGCATCCGCTGTCCCGGATCTCGTTGTCTCCCATGGGATTTGGAGGTGACACTCAACGCACACGCCAAAGGGGTGCCCGGCGACGATCCGCCGAGCACCCCTGGGCGTTGCGCTGGTCAGTCAGCCCCGGCTGCCGCCGCCGCTCCGACCGCCCATGCCACCGCCGGCCGCCGCCTGCCCGGCGGTCACGCTCGCGACCTTCGTCGCTCCGTCGACGCTGCCGCCCGCCGAGTACGTCCCGGTGGTCGTGGCGGCAAGAGACCCGCCGACGTAGATGTCGTAGCCCTGGCCGTTGGTGATCCCGTCGGCGGCCAGCACCACCGACGCGACGGCCTTCACCGCGGTGTAGCTGGCGATGACGGTGTCGCCGGACACCACGCTGATCGTCTGGCCCGCCGCCACGGTCGATGGCAGGGTCACGGCCACCCAGCCGGTAGCCGAGTCGGCGTCCGGCGACTCAGCCATGCCGGCACTGCCGGCGGCCAGCACTGTCCCACCCGACACCGTGATCCCGCCGTTGGAGTCGAGGGCGCCGTTGCCGGACATGGTCGGCCCACTGAGACGGTGGTGCCGCCGCTGATGGTGATGCTCCCGTTGGAGTCGAGACCGTCGCCGCCCGAGCTCACGGTCGTCTCGCCGCCGGAGATGGTCAGCACCGCGCCCTGCGAGGACTGGTCCTGCATGCCGCCACCGCCCTGCTGTCCGCCGGTCGCGGTGCCCAGGCTGCACATTGACGCCGTCGTCGCTGGACGTGACGTCCACCCGCCCACCGCTGATGGTCACGGTCGCACCCTCGAGTCCCTCACTGGACTTGCGCACCGTCACCGTTCCGCCGGAGATGGCGAGGTCGCCCTCGGCGTGGGCTCCGTCATCCCCCGCGTCGAGGGTGACGGTTCCGCCGCTCACGGCGATGTAGCCGACCGTGTCGTCGGTCTCGTTGTCCGACTTCAGGGCGTCGCCACCGGCGGTCACCGAGACCGTGCCGTTCTCGACGATGAGGTAGTCCTTGCCACGGACGCCGTCGTCCTTCGCGGTCACCGCGACGGTGCCGGACTGGATCACCAGCCCGTCCTTGCTCGCGATGCCGTCGTTGTTGTTCCCCGTCACCTGAAGAGCACCGGTGCCGGTGATGGTCAGGTCGGCCATCGAGAAGAGCGTTGCGTTGGGGTCGTCGGTGTTGGTGCTGTCGCCGTAGCTGCTTGCCGTCCGACAGGGTGTTCGTCGTGCCGTCCTGGAGGACCAGGACGGCCTCGTCCGCGGCCGTCACGACGAAGGGCGACGTCGTCGACGACGAGATCGACGCCCCCGCCAGGACGATCCGGACCTTGCCCTCGGCGTCGCTGTTGACCACGAGCTGGCCGTCGGTGAGCGACCCGGAGAGCACGTAGGTGCCCGGAGCCGTGACCGTCACGACGTCGCCCGCGACGGTGACCGCCTCGGACGAGGACGCCGCCGTGGCCCGTCGGCCAACGTGACGGTGACCGCCGATGCGGCGTCATAGCTGGCGTCGTCGGCCTCGGCATGACTGGCGACATCGTCGGAGAGGCCGGCGCTGGTGGAGACGCTGGTGACGGCGGACGCGTCGGACGTGCCGGACGTGCCGGCTGACGTCCCGGTGGTGGTCGTGCCACCGCAGGCAGCGAGGGCGACGGCCGACGCGGCGGCCACGGCGGCGGAGACGATGCGGTTGGCTTTCATGGCGTGTCCTTGGAGGAGTCGAGGAAGGGTCGAAGGTGGCGGCGCAGCGTGCGGTGCCACTTGAGGTCAGGCAGGTCGCCGCGGACTGCGGAGAGGCCGGTTCCGTACTTGCTCATGGCCACGGGGCGATGCCCCATCCGCCAGAGCCGGAGGTCGAGGGCCGACGGGGCGGCGCCGCCTTTGGTCTCGACGACCGCCAGGCCGCCGACGCTGAACCCGGACCGGCCGGAACCGGGCTCGTGGAAGGCCAGCCGGGTGTCGACCGTGCCGCGAGACGCCGGCCGACCGTGGTCCCCCGGCAGGAAGAGAGTGGTCCTGCGGTAGGTGGTGACCAGCACCGGGGCGAGGGACGACACGTCTCCCGGACGCAGCGCATACCCACGCAGGGAGTCGCTGACGAAGTCGCGCCCGAGCCCGCTCAAGGGCTTTCGCTCGACGTCGTCATGGGGGACGCGGACCTTGACCGTGACGCCGCGAGCGGCACGGGTCTTGACCTCGAGCCACGTCACGCCCACGTCGAGGTAGCCACGACCGCGGACCTTGAACCGCAGCCGGCGCCCGCGTCCGGCGCTGTGGTAGCTGCGCAGGTCCGGCGTGTCGAGGTAGACGGAGCGGTAAGCGAAGGATCGGCGCCCTTCCATCTGGAGCGCACGTGTGGTGTGCGGAAGTCCGACGAGCAGCTCGGGTAGCGACGACTCGGGGAGGAGGTACTTCCGGTCAACTCGAGCCTGCAGGTCGGCTCCCGACACGAGCTCGTCCAGGCTGACCGGTGGGAGCGCGTCGACCGCGGTCACCGCCGTCATGTTCGGTCCTGGGCCAGCGCGCGGTCGCGGGAGACCAGCTCGTCACCGGGGATCTCGGCCGCCGCGGTGGGGTCGCCGCGATCGGCGGCCGTGAGTCGGACGGCGACAAGAGTGGTGTCGTTGACCACGTCGGTCTTGACGACCGTGACGTCGGCGACCCGCCGGCCGAACAGTTCGGTGAGGTGGGCCCGCAGCTCGGTGCCGTCGGTGAACGCGCGGTCGAGCAGCACCTCCTGACGGCTTGTCGGGCGAGCCACCAAGGCGTGGTCGCCGATCCAGAGCGCGACGACGATGAGCGCCATCAGGGCGAGGTGCAGCGCGGTCGGAGTGATCGACAGTCCGCCGATGAGGCCGAGCGCCAGGGCCGCGAAGTAGTACGCGATCTCGTGCTGGGCCAGCTCTTCGGAGCGCAGCCGGATGATCGACAGCACCCCGAACAGCCCGAGCCCCAGACCCGCGTTCACGGAGCTCGTGGCCAGAGCCGCGGCGACCGCGAGTACGCCGACATTGACGCCGAGATACGCGGCGACGAGGTCGCGACGTCCGTGTCGACGGACGAACAGCAGGATGAGGACGAGGATCGCCGCCGCATCTGCGGCGTACATGAGTAGGGGGGACATCGGGCCTCCTGGTCGGTGTTGCGACCATTCAGGCGGTCCGCCCTATGCGAATCCCATTCCCTTCCTGTGACGCCCGTCTGGACGTCGGCCCGTCACGTCACGAGTGGTCGAAGGCTGGAGGCAGGAACGAGGACGTAGAGACCGCTGCCGTCCACGACGCCCGCGCGCCCGTCGTCGTCGGAGCGCAACAGCACCACCTTCGTGCCCTCGGCCAGCGACCCGTCGCCCTTCCCCTCGCCGAGGGCGCCTCCCCGAGCTCCCGCATACGAGAACGACGTTCGTGCGACGGTCTCGTGCGTGAACCGGTTGGGCGGAGGGGTGATCAGGTTCTCCGCCGGGACCAGGCTCTCCTTGGGGAGAACCTTGGCCTCGGGTCGGATGAAACCCTCGCTCATTCGGTCGCGCCTAGACGAGGCTGTCCCTGGGGAGCACCACAGGGAGGTTGGTGAGGACCACGCCGTCGGCGAACGGACCGCGAGGCGCGACGAGCCGACCCTCCTCGGCGAGTGACAGGAGGTCGGGCAGCGTGAAGGGCTCCGCGGCGTTCGGGTCGACCGTGTATCCGAGGTCCTGGAGACTGCCGACGGTCACCGGGCTCATCGGGTTGCCCGGGGCGGCGATGAACCCGGACATCAGCTCGTTGCGGAAGACGGTCTCCCGCCAGTGACCGCCGGCGGTGCCGGGGCCACCGGTGTTCTCCACCGGCACACGTACCGCTCGCTTCGCGCCGCGCAGCACCTTGTACGCGGCCATCGCCGCCTTCCCGGAGAACGTGGGGTTGTCGGTGCCCTCCCCCTTGAGCAGCTTCTTGAGGGGCCAGATGGTGCCGATACCGAGGACGTGCCCCATCTCGTGGGTGATGACGTCGTTGAGGGTGCCCTCCGTCTGCATCTTCTTCAGGTCGTCGGTGTCGAACGTCATGATTCCCTTGGCCGGCAACAGTGCCGCCGCGCCGGATCCCTCCGGACGGACGTGCGTCGGACCGGCCTGGCCAAGAATCTTGCCGGGACCGTCGATGGGTCGGCCCTGCGCCTCGATGAGGATGTCGTCGATGACGTCGTCGCCGATGCGCACCGGCGGCAGGTCGCCGACGATCGCCTTGACCCAACGGTCGGCGGCGGCCGTGAAGGCGGCCTTCTGGCGGGCGTTCAAGCCGCCGAGGAAGCGCACCTCGATGGTGAACGGTGAGTCCGTCGCGGCGAGCTCTCGCGCCTTCGCCTTGCCGGCAACTGCCCTGTAGGTCTCGTAGGCCATTCCAGATCCTCCCCTGAAGGTTCCTGACGGCTGGGCGTCAGGCCGAACGACGACGGACATGACGACTTCACACACAACGCGGTCCGTCCATGATGCTCCTGTCACCCGGTGGGCGGCAGGGATTCGGGATCACCGCCAGGCGAATACGGACAGCCGCAACGGCTCCTTCATGCCATGACTCTGGTCATGGTGCTGGTCCGGGTGTGGGTCCGCGGGCGAGGGCTCGGTCGTAGCTGCCGGGTCGCTGGTCCCAGATGACCCGTGGGCCGGTGTCGGTGGTGCTGCCGGTGGTGCTGCCGGTGGTGCTGCCTGGTGGTGGTGCTGTCGGTGGTGGTGGTGGTGAGGGTGGCGTGGAGGCGGTCGCGGTGGACGATGGTGTGGTGCCGTTCGCACAACAGGGCGGCGTTGGTCAGGTCGGTGTCCCCGCCGTCGGTCCAGTGCCGCAGGTGGTGCGCGTCGGTCCAGGTGGCCGGCGCTCGGCAGCCGGGGAAGGTGCAGTGCCGGTCCCTAAGCCACAGTGCCCGGATCTGGGCGGAGGTGAACGTCCGTCGGGTGCGGCCCAGCTGCAGCAGCTGCCGGTCGGTGTCGAGGATGACCGGGATGAGCGCGGCGTCGCAGGCCAGCCGCCGGACGGTGTCCGGGCCGAGCAGGGTGCCGGTGTCGACGCCGCCGACCAGGACCCCGGGCCGGGACCGGTTCTTCAGGTCGGCCAGGCCGATGGTGACCATCACGGTGGCCTTGGTCCCGGCCGGGCGGGCGGCGGCCAGCATCGCCTCCGGGTCGGTGGCGGTCAGCGCCGGGGTCAGCGCCACGGCCCGCCGGCAGACCTGGACGAGGGCGTCGCCGCGGCGCTGGTCCACGCTGCGCGGGTCCCGCACCCCGTGAACGACGGCCGGTTTCGAGAGGACGTTGATGGCGGCCTCGACGACGGCGCGGGCTTCCGGGTTCAGCCGCAGCCGGTACTCGGTGATCCCACCGCCGATGTCGTGCCCACAGGACAGCACGGTCAGGCCCCGGTGCCGGTCCTCGATGTCCTGCAGGTGCTGGCCGAGGCCGTACCGGGCCAGCATCGCCGGCCGGAGCCGGCGGACCCCGGCCGGGCCGTCGACCTCACCCATCGCCACCAGCCCGGCCGCGACGCTGTCGACGGCGTCGGGTTCGACCAACGGCGCCAGCTGCCGCAGCTCCGCGGCGACCACACACCCCGCCGACACCGACAGCCGCCCCCGCTCGACCGCCGCCCGGGCACCGGCCAGCAGCGGCGCGAACGGCGAGGTTCTCAGCTCGCGGCACGCCTTCGCGACCAGCCCGGCTTCCCGGGCGTCCAGGGTCGGGCACCGGTCGGCCACCCACTGCGCCGTCGACCCCGCCTGCGACGCGGCCACCTCACCGCGTTCGACCGCCTCCGCGGTGACCGTGAACCGGCCCGCCCCGGCGACCGCGGCCAGCGCGTCGACCACCGGGAGCACGACGTCCAGGTCGGCCCCGGTCAGCCGGTGCACCTCGGCGGGCAGGTCCGTCAACGCGGCCGTGGCAGCGGACAGCACGGCGACCAGCTCGTCGCCGTAACACCGCACCCCCGCATCCATGAACCACACCGTAGAACCGGCCACCGACAGCCCAACAACGCCGAATCCCGTTCATCCACAACGCGAATTCGCAGCGTACTTATCCACAACCCCCGTTCACTTCGTCCCACCAACACCACCCGCACCGCGGCGGCGTCACGCCTCTTCGACCGTCGTGCCGGCCCGCAGTCGGACGATGTCGCCCCAGTCGACGGCACCGGCCACTGGTTGGAGCACCGCCGCCCCGGACCAGGCCACCGCGTCGCGAACGATCTCCGGCCAGCCACGACCCGTCGCCAGTCCGGCCGCGACGGCCGCCGTAGCCGCGTCGCCGGCACCCGTCGGGTTGCCGCTGAGACGCCGTCCCGGACGCACCGCGAGGGTCCGGCCGTCGGCCAGCACCGCGCGCATACCCTCCGGCCCGGCGGAGACCAAGACGTTGCGAGCACCCAGCGTCTGCAACACCTTGACGCCCGCGCTCTCCTCGTCCGTCTCCGTGGAGTCGAGCAGCTCCTCGCGGTTCGGCATGGCGACGTCCGCGCCGGCGGCACACGCCGCGCGCAGCGCGGGGCCCTCCGTGTCCACGATCGTCTGGGCTCCCGCCGCTCGCGCGGCGAGGACGACCAGCGCATAGGCGTCCACCTTGGCCCGGTCGGGAAGGCTGCCGCTCACCGCGACCACGGTCGCTCCAGCGAGGACGTGCTCCTGGACCCTCGCCACGACCGCCGCGATCTCGGCGGCGGAGATGGACGGGCCGGGTTCGTTGAAGATGGTCGCGTCGCCGGACTCCGTGGAGATCACGTTCACCGTCCGACGCGTCTCCCCCGCCCCGCGAACCATGTCGTGCGAGAGGCCACGAGACTCCAGGTCCGCAGCCATCGCTCGACCAGCCGCCCCGCGCGCCAGCAACAGCGCAACGCACGGCACCCCCACGTCGTGGAGCACCGACGCGACGTTCACGCCCTTCCCACCGGCTCGTTCGACGATCGAGCGCACCCGGTGGCTGCCGTGCGGCACGAGTGCGTCGACGCCGTACGACACGTCGAGAGCCGGGTTCAGCGTCACGGTGAGGATCATGAGGCGTCCCACGCGAGGCAGGCGGCCCCGAGACAGCCGGCCCAGTCCGCCAGCTCGGGTGTGACGATCCGGGGCGGCCGCTGGAACGTCCGCAGCGCTTCGACCTCGGCCCGCAACGGCGCCAACAGGGTCTCCCCACTCTGCGCCAGGCCGCCTCCGACGACGACGAGGTCGATGCCGGTCAGCGTGATCGTCGCGAGGATCGCTCGGGCGAGAGCCGACACCGCCCGCTCCCACACGGCGACCGCGACCTGGTCGCCCTCGGCGACGCGCTGCGCGACCGTCTTGGCGTCCACGAGATCGCCCGTGCGAGAGGCGTACTCGCGTGCCACGGCCGACGCCGACGCGATCACCTCGAGGCAGCCGGTACCACCACACGGGCAGGGCGGACCGTTCGGGTCGACGCTGACATGGCCCAGCTCTCCGGCCCAGCCGCCTCCGCTCAGGACGTGCCCGTCGACCATCAGCGCGGCGGCGATCCCCGTCCCCAGCGGCAGGAACAGCGCGTCCCGCGCACCGACGGCCGCGCCGAGCCGGGCTTCGGCGACCAGACCGGCGCGTACGTCGTGACCGACCACGGTCGAGATGCCGACGGCCTCGGTCACCCGCGTGCGGATCGGGAGGTCGCGCCAGCCGTGGTTCACCGACAGGACTCCGATCCCGGTCGTCTCGTCGACCAGCCCGGGGACGACGACTCCGCATCGGACGACCCGAACGTCGGCCGATGACGCCATCAGACGCGAGAGAACCGAGGCGACGGCGGCGCCGATCTCGTCCGCGAGGTCCTTCGGCGTGGGCTCGACCACCTGCGCGACCACGTGCAGGTCGCGGTCGACCAGGGCCGCCTTGGTGCGCGTCCCGCCGAGGTCGACGGCGGCGACGACCTCGCGGACATCAGTGGCGGTCATGTGGCGGTCATGACGCGTCGAGAACCACCGAGCGGGTCAGGTGGCGCGGATGGTCCGGGTCGACGTCGGCCCGACGCGCCTTCGCCAGGCAGAGCCGGTGGACCCGGACCAGCTCGGCCAAGGGGTCGAGGTCACGGTGCTCGAACCGGCCACCGGTCGCCGCGACCTGCTCGGCGAGACCCTCCGGCACCGGACCGAACGCCCAGGTGGCCCGTCCCGGCGCCGCGATCGCGATGGGCCCGTGGCGGTACTCCATCGCGGGGTATGACTCGGTCCAGAACTGCGCCGACTCGCGCAGCTTGAGCGCGGCCTCCTCCGCCAGGCCGACACTCCATCCGGACCCGACGAACGTCACCTGTTCGACGTCGACCAGTCCGGCGAGTGACGACTCCTCGGTCTCCGCCAGCACGGCCCGCGCGTCGGCGACCGCCGGAGCCAGGTCCTCGCCGAGCGAGGCGCGCAGCAGAGCCAGGCTCGACGTCGCGAACCGCGTCTGGACGACCGACTGCTCGTCCACCTCGGGCAGGACCACAGCTCGGTCGGCGAACTCGGCCGCCGGGCTGCCCGGCACCGCGGTGACGACGGTCGTCTTCACCCCCCGCCCGCGCAGGTCACGCAGGACGTCGAGGACCTCGGTGGTCGTCCCGGACCGGGTCAGCGCGAGAACCTGGTCGTATGCGCGCCCCAGCCGGTTCTCGCTCGCGGCGAACGCGTCCGTCTCTCCCACTCCGGCCGACTCGCGCAGCCACGCATACGACTGGGCCATGAAGTACGAGGTGCCGCAGCCGATGACCGCGAGCCGAACCCCACGTGGCGGCAGGGCCGGCGCAACCTCGTCGAGCCGGGCGACGACCGCCGCCCAGTCGTCGGGCTGACCCACCACTTCGCTCTGCAGGTGGCTGTCGGCCACGAACGGCATCGGGTTCTCCTTCGGACGACGGCACGGCGCGACCACCCTATGGCGGAGTCTCGATGGGTGGACCGGCGGACATCCGGAAGTCGTAGGCGTACGGCAGCACCGCGGTACTCCGCACCTCGGCGACGAGGGTGTCGTCGACCTCGACCCCACGTTGTCGCGCGATCCTGAGCGTTTCCAAGCGAAACCACAGGTCGTCGAGGGAGCGCGAGCCCTCCCGCACCCAGGGCATGGTGACGCTGGCAAACACCGACTCCGCGCGCTCGGTCTGCCGGGTGGCGACGGCCGCGCGCGCCTCAAGAAACCGCACCAGCGGGTCTCCGGCGACCTCCGGCCGTGCGGCATCGACGGTGGCCAGAACCTCCGCGGACCGATCGTCGTCGAGCAGCGCCTCGAGAAGCTCCGCCATGAGCGCGGGCTGCTCGGGAGCGAGCGCAGCCGCCTGACGCAGGAGGTCGGCGGCCGACCCGCGATCCTCGGCCACCACGGCGAGGTTCCGCAGAGCCCACGCGTTCGGAGTAGCCGCCTGGGACCTCCGCCAGGCCTCCTCCGCCGCCTCGACCTGCCCTGCGCGGTGGCGGGCGACACCGCGATGCAGCCAGGTATGCCAGTCGTCTTCCGACGATCGCTCCAGCCGGTCCGCCCAGCTGGAGCTCACGAGGTAGGAGTGCGGTGGCAGGGCGGGGTCTGCAAACGGCAGCTGTCCGGTCTCCACCAGGTCGATCCACGTCGCCTGCTCCGAGCCGAGGCTCGCCACCGGAAACGGTGTCGCCGCCCGATCCAGCGGGCCGCCGCCCCGATGCTGCTGCTCGAGCGCGCCCCAGCCCGACCCGGTGTGTAGCAGCTCCGCCGGCGGCCGCTCGGCCAACCACGCCGCGTCCTCCCCGCGGGCGGCCAGCCAGGAATCGCTCACCGACGAGCTCAGCGACCGCTCGATCTCGTCGCGGGCAGCGGACCAGTCGGCCCCGTGGACGACGTCCGGGTCGGCCTGCACGGCGCCATAGGTCTCGACCCACGCCCACTCGGCCCGCCCCGGCATGGGGACGTGCTCGAGCTGGGTCCGCAGCAGCCCGGCCTGGATCTCGAGGTACCGCCCCCCGAGCGGTGAGAGCCACTCCTGCCAGTGCCGGCCCCCGGTGCTGCCGCCCCAGACGAACAGCTTGCGGCCCCGCAGCTCGGGCGTCGACGACTGCACGAGCCCGAAACCGGACCCGTCGACCGCCGCGACCCAGGGCCGATGTCCTTCGTCGAGGTGGACGAAATAGTCGGCCGCTCCGGGAGCCGCAGCCGGGTAGGTGACGTCTCGACCGTCCACGACCGGCAGCTCCACCCCGCCGACCGTCGCCGTGTCGTCGAACCGCCACGCCGCGTCGCCGGGTGCGAGCACCCGGACGTCCTCGGCCTCTGGCACCGCGATGTTGGACCACCAGTACATGGGCACGGCGTGGTCGTTGGGGTTGACGATTCGGACCGCGACGACCAGCGCTGGTGATCCGTCGGGCAGCCAGCAGTCGAGCTGGTAGATCACCTCGCGGACCCGTTCGTACTCCCACATCCGCAGGACCGGCACGCCTCCGGGCCCGTCGACCCTCGCAGCGAAGACCGGGGCGCAGGTGAGGGGCGTATGCCCGCGGATGCCGATGTTCCATTCGACGCCGCCCGCGAACCAGGCCTCGCGCAGCGCGAGGTTGGCGGGCTGGAAGGCCGGGTTCGCATACAGGAGCTCGCGTCCGGTCGCCAGGTCGACGAGAGACCGAAGTCGGCCACCGAGGTCGAGGAGGAACTCGGCACGGAGCCGGTCGTTCTCGAGGACCGCGACGCGGTGCTCGCGCGGCACGAGGGTGCGGTCGTACCGGTCCTGGAGCAGGTACGGGAGCAGGCTGGTGACCCGGCCGTGCATGAGGTTGGTCCGCATCTCGGCATCGAGGCCGGCGGCCTCGACGTTGGCATGGAGCTCCGGCGCGCCGACGAGCGGCGGGAGCGGGTTCGTCGGCCCGAATGTGGCACTCGGCAGGGTCGTCGTGCCGAGCCTGAGGCTGGTCATCCGCGCGTGAGGACGATGAGCATGCGCCCTTTCTATCCTCCGCCGTCGTGAAGGACGAGGCCGAGCCACCGCGCGAGGCCTTCGATCTCGCGGCGGACCGCGGTCACCATCGTCGAGGTGAAGGCGACGTCCGTGTGCACGGCGGCGAGCCGGAGGACTCCCGCCTTTCGGTCGGCGGTCGCGTCCACCTTGCCGACCAGCCGATCCCCGTGCAGGACGGGCAGCGCCCAGTAGCCCCAGCGCCGTGTGGCCGCCGGCTTGTACATCTCCAGCTGGTAGTCGAACCGGAACAGCTCGGCCGTGCGCTTGCGGTCGAAGACCAGCCGGTCCAGGGGTGACAGCAGCGCCGTACGGCCCTCGAAGTCGTCGTCGAGCTGCATCGGGTCGACCCGCCACACACCCGTGACGCCGTCGACGACCGCGGGTTCGCCGGCCCCGCCCACGTCCCGAGAACGCGCGATGCCGAGCGCCCCGAGCAGCCGTTCGTGCCGCAGATGAACGGCGTCCTCGAGGGGCACGGCATCGTCGTGCGGGTAGACCCGGTCAGCGAGGTCCCAGAGCCGGTCGCGCCCTCGCCGCCCGGCGACGGCCACCTCGCCGCGCGCCGCCATCATGTCGAGCATCCGCGGCACGTTGCGGTGGTCGTTCCACCCGCTCGACCGCCACGGCGTGACGCAGGTGTCGGGCAGGTCCCGCGAGGTCAGCGGGCCGTCCGCGTCGAGGCGCGCCAGGATGTCCCGGCGGCACGCGTCGTTGGCCTCGACCCACGCGAGCCGCTCCTCCTCCCAGTCCCGGAGCCGGCCCGGGCCCGGCCACGCGGCCATCTCCGCCCGGTAGAGCGCGAGGTCCTCGCTGGGGCGGATCGTCCCGTCGAGCTCGACCAGCCGGCGCTCCGCGAGGGCCAGTCGAAGGTCCTCCGGGTCGTAAGCGTCGCCCATCCGGCTCCACAGCACCAGATCCGCGCTGGGTGCCACAGCCGCTGTCTGGTCGACCTGAAGGAGTGTCAGCGACCACACGACGTCGAGGAGTTCGGTGTGCCGCGTGTCGTCGAGGAGCTGGGCGCGCACCGCGATGCGTCGGGCCTGCTTTCGGGACAGCTCGTGCGTGCGCACACGACATGCCTACCAGCGGTCGACGACACGAGCTGCACTTGAGGATTTTGGGCTGCTGACGCGGCGGACCGCGACCGGGGCTGACAGGCTCAGAGGGTGCGCGCATACGACGAGCTCGTCGCGGAGGCCGCCGCGGCCGACGTGAGCGGGTGGGACTTCGGCTGGCTCGACGGGCGCGCCACCGAGGAGCGCCCACCCTGGGGGTATGCGCGAATGCTGGCCGCCAACCTGGCGGCGGTGCGGTCCGCGCTGGACGTCGAGACCGGTGGCGGTGAGGTGGTCGGCGAGGCGGCGGTCCTCCCGGCCCGGATGGTGGTGACCGAGGCGTGGCCCCCCAACGTGGCGCGGGCGTACCGGCGACTGGCGCCTCGTGGGGTAGCGGTCCTCGAGGCGAGCGCCGACCGTCTTCCCTTGGCAGACGGCGTGTTCGACCTCGTGACCAGCCGGCATCCCGTGCGGCCGTGCTGGTCCGAGATCCACCGCGTGCTGCGGCCCGGAGGACGCTACCTCGCGCAGCACGTAGGCGCCTCGTCCGTGTTCGAGCTCATCGAGTACTTCCTCGGCCCGCTCCCCCGAGAGCGCCAGGAACGGGACCCGGCCGTCGCCGTGGCAGACGCACACAGCGCCGGGCTGACCATCCTGGACCTGCGAGAAGCGCGGTGCCGCATGGAGATTCGCGACATCGGAGCGGTCGTCTACCTGCTCCGAAAGTGCGTGTGGTGGGTGCCGGGTTTCTCGGTCGACCGCTACGCCGACCAGCTTCGCGCGCTCGACGCGCAGCTCCGGACGGACGGCCCCTTGGTAGCGCACTCGACCCGCTACCTCGTCGAGGCGCTGCGCCCCGAGCGCTGACTCAACGGGACAGCAGCGCCATCGCCCGGCGCTGCGCGTCGTCGGAGTCCGGATGCGTGTAGAAGGCGAGGTGGGTTCCCGTGTCCATCGGCAGCAGCTCCGCCCCGGGGATCTGCGACGCCGCGAACACGCCGTGCTCGTAGGGCACGTCGGAGTCGGCCGTTCCGTGGACGACCAGTGTCGGCGCGGTGATCTTCTCCAGCTCCAGCGACGTGATGGCCGAGAAGTGCCCGATGTCGTTGTCGTACCCGATCTTTCGCTCCGCGGTCTGCTCGGCGGTCAGCCCGAGCCCGACGACGAACTCCCGTTTGACCGGGTCGTCCATGACGTGCGCCACGCGCTCCTTGAGCTGCTGCTTGGTCAGTGAGCCCTCGGCGGCCAACACTCCGCTGACGAACTGCTCGGGCTGCTTGGCGGCAAGGTAGCCGAGCAGCTTGTTGCCGGGCCGCGTCTGGAACAGCAGCCGGTCGATGAACTTCAGCTTCGGCGTCGGGTACGCCCGGCTCACGGCGGCGAAGGCGACGAGAGCGCGCACACGGTGCGGATGCCGGACCGCCAGCCGGTATGCGGCGGGGCCGCCACCCGACCAGCAGTGCACGCCTGCCTGCTCGATCCCCAGCTCGTCGAGCAGGGCGGCCAGGAGGTCGGCCTCCTCGTCGATCGAGGGACCGCTGCTGAGGGGAGTGTCGATGTACCCCGGCCGCGAGACCAGCACGGCCGCGAAGGCGTCCTTGGGCAGGAACCGCGCCATCAGCTGGGCGGCGTCGATGCCACCCGGGCTGCCGTGGAGAACGAGAACCGGGGCACCGATGCCGACGACGGCGTGCTCGACGGGTCCGCACGCGGTGGTCACCATCGTCGAGGTCACCCCGAGTGGCATCCGCGCCTCCTTGTCCCGGCAGCCATCGGCCGCCACCGGCCGACAATAACGGAGGGATCCGGGCGCTCAGTCCGGTTGCGAGAACGTCTCCTGGATGGTCTGCAGGTCGCGCCGAAGCTGTCTCACCCGGGTGGCGCCTATGGTCTCGACGAGCCGCTGCTCGAGCTCGGGGATGAGCTCCCGGACGATGGCGTAGACCTCGCGGCCCTTGGCTGTGGGGCGGACCAGCTTGGCCCGCCGGTCGCTCGGGTCCGGCACGCGATCGACGTACCCGCGCTCCTCCAGGTAGGCGACCAGCTCGCCCATCGCCTGCTTCGTCATCTCGGCCCGCTCGGCCAGCGTGCTCACCGTCGTCCCCGCGGCGTCGAGGTACTGGAACACGGCGTTGTGCGTGGGTCGGACGTCCGGGTGCCCACGCTCGACCAGCCGCGGGACCACGAGCCCGTTGAGCGCGACGAACGCCTCGCGGAGAAGCACCGCCGTGTTGGTGGCGAACGACGAGTCCTCGCGTCGTGGCACAGACCTTGCC
The DNA here is from genome assembly GCA_963787725.1 of uncultured Actinomycetota bacterium. GTDB lineage: Bacteria > Actinomycetota > Actinomycetes > Actinomycetales > Dermatophilaceae > Lapillicoccus. Next base: position 35,360 of record CAWBEH010000006.1, read on the forward strand.
AATGGACAGGCCTCCTGTCTATTCTGTTCTTATGGACATGCTACCTGTCGATCGCGACCAGGCCGAGCACCTGATGCTCGGCACCGACCACACCACCGTTCTCGCCACCGGCGAGCAGACCGACGGAGCCATCTTCGCCGTCGAGATCCGGATGCCTCCGGGTGGCGGCCCTCCGGTCATGCACCGCCACGACCCGGCGGAGATCTACTACGTGACCGGCGGCGAGTTCGCCTTCTACCTGGGCCATCCCGACGGACCGGTACGCCGCATCGTCGCACGCGAAGGCGACGTGCTGCCACTCCGCGGCCGGACGCCGCACACCGTCCGTAATGAGGGCGACGTCGACGCCACGGCCTTCGTCGTCCACTCACCCGCCGCCGTGATGGAGGGGTTCTCCCGGGCCGTAGTGGCGCTCGCGGCCGAGTCCCCGGAGACGCCGCCGAGCATGGAAGACGTCCTCGACCTCGCCCAACGGCACGGGGTCGAGATGCTCGGTCCGATCCCGGTGCCGGCATGAGCCGGGTCGCCGTCGTCACGGGAGCGACTGCCGGGATCGGCCGGGCGGTCGCGGTCCGCCTTGCCGCGGAAGGGTTCCGAGTGCTCGCCGTGGGCCGCGACCGTACGCGCGGTGAGGGGGTCCTCGGCGAGCTGCACGCCGCCCGCGCGAGGGCTGGGGGTGCGGCGGACCACCGGTTCCTCGGGGCCGACCTGGCGTCGATGGCCGGTACGGCGGAGCTGGCCGACGAGGTGGCCCGCCACGCCGACCGCGTCGACGCGCTCGTCTGCTGCGCCGGCATCTTCGCGCTTCGCCCGGAGTGGACCGACGAGGGGCTGGAGCGCACCTTCGCGCTCAACTACCTGAGCCGGTTCCTCCTCGTCCGCCGGCTCGAGCCGCTGCTGACCGCCTCGCCCTCGGGCCGCGTCGTCCTCGTCGCCAACGCCGGGGCCTACCGGGACCTTCTCGACCTCGACGACCCGCACTACCGGCGCGGACGGCCGGGTATGCGGGTCGCGAGCCGGACCCAGTTCGCCAACGACCTCCTCGCCGTCGAGCTCTCCGAGCGGTACCGGGGGACGTCGGTCGCCGCGACCTGCGTGTTCCCGGGCGTCGTGCGAACGAACGTGTTCCGCAACGGTGTCGGAGTCCCCCGGCCCCTCGCCGCGGTCCTCGCGGCGGTCGCGGCCAGGGTGGGTCTGCCTCCCGCCGAGGCCGCGGAGACGCCGGCCTGGCTCGCCGACAGTGCGGATGCCGCTGCGATGTCGGCGTCCTTCTTCGGCCCCCGCCGGGCCGTGCGCCGCATACCGGATCGCGTTCGTCGCCCCGAACGGCGACGGGCGCTGTGGGACCTCAGCGAACAGCTGGCGGCGCCGTGGCTGGCCGGCATGCCGGCCGACCGCTGAAGGACGCCGACGTCTCTCGCTGCTCAGCCGCCGCGGACGATCGCCACCAGGTCGCGTCGGCTGTGCGTCGCGGTCTTCGCGAAGACCGACTTGAGGTGGTCCTGGACCGTGTGCGGAGAGAGGAACATCCGGGCTGCGATCTCGGTGCTGTCCAGACCCGCGACGACCAGCCCGACCAGCTCGGACTCGCGCGGCGAGAGCCCGGCCGCACGGACGAAGACCGCGAGCCGGTCGGCGGGACCGGTCAGCTCGATGGTGACCGCGATGTCCCGACCGCCGGTCTTCTCCTCGCCGATCCGGTCGGCGCGCAGCGTGACCCATCGGCCGCCGTGGAGGTGAACGCGGGACGACGGCGGGTGGGCGTCGACTCCCGCCTCGACGGCACGTAGCTGGGCGGCGACGTTGAAGGCGCCGGCCGGGACCGGCGACTGGCCGGCGGCCGGAGGCACCAGCAGGCGCAGGTACTCCGTCGTCCGGGGCGTCTGGGCCAGCACGTCGAGATCGGCGGTCAGCACGAGCACGGCGACGCCCTCCGGCCCGCCGGCCGACGAGCGGTCGGCGAAGAACCGCAGCTGAGCCCGGCGCAGTGCCCGGGTGACCGGCGCCGCACACTCGGCGAGGAACCGGATCTCGCCCGGGGCGAACGCTGGCTCACCACGCGAGCGCCAGAGGTCGACCCAGCCCCAGAGGCCGAACCCGTCGCGGAAGACGACCGTCACGACGTCACCGACATCGTGCCGACGGAGCAGATCACGCCAGACCAGACTCTGGGCCAGGTCACCGCCCGTCGCCCCGGCCAACGAGGCGGCCCCGTCGAGGTCGGTCCAGCGGTTCACCGTTGTGCGGTACCGCAGCCCGATGAGCCGCGGCAGCTCCGGCAGGCAACGCACGTCGGCCAGCGGTGCCGAGCCGACCGTCGTCTCGGGATCGGTCAGGAGCCAGGCGTAGTCCTCGAACGGCACCGCCGCACGGAACGCCCGGACCAGCTCGATCCGCAGCGTCCGTTCCTCGAGCTCGCGCTCGCAGACGCGTTGGACCGATGCCGCCGCCGACCGGGAAAGCCCCACCCGCGGATCCTCCTCCCGCGTCAGGCGCGCAGAACCCGCATCGCCCGAGGAAGCCCCACAAACCTGGGATGGGCCGGACGTCCCCGCCTGCCTAGCGTCGATGGCATGACGACACTGCACATCGAACATCCCATCCACGACTTCGCCATGTGGAAGGCCGCCTTCGACCGCCTGGCGGACGCCCGCGACCGCGCCGGCGTGCTCTCCGCTCGCGTCGCGCAACCGGTCGACGACGAGCACTACGTCGTCGTCGACCTGGACTTCGCCGACGCGGAGCAGGCGACGGCATTCCTCGGCTTCCTCCAGGCGAACGTCTGGAGCACCCCCGAGCGCTCCCCCGCCCTCGCCGGCGCGATCACGACCCGGATCCTGCAACCCGCGTCGGTGTGACCTCAGACCGCCTCGAGGCGCAGCAGGACCAGCGTTCCGGGATGGAGCTGGGGCGCCTGGATCCCGTGCTGTGACAGGACCCGCCCCGGCAGCAGCACGCCGGGACCGTCCGGCGCCGCCTCAGCGGCCCACGGCGGCAGGACCCGCGTCGGGGTGAGCTCGTGGCCGGGCGGCTGCAGCCGAACCCGGTACGTGCGGTCCGGGTCCAACCCAGGGAGCCGGACCAGCCCGGGCGGCTGCGTGAGGGTCGTCTGCAGGACGACCACGGCGTAGAGCGCCTCGCCGCCGTCCTGGGCCACGACGCCATGGACCCATACCGCGGGGTCGGGGTGGTCCCCGCGGACCGTCCGCCCGGTGTGCACGAGCGGACGCACCTCCTTGGCGAGTGCGACCCACTTCGCCAGCGAGGCCAGCTCTTCGGGGCTCATCGTCGTGAGGTCGAGCTCCATCCCGAAGTGCCCGAACAGCGCGGTGCCGGCCGCGAACGCGACGGTGTGCGTGCGGTGCGTCGTATGCGCGTGCGCCGCGCCGACGTGCGCGCCGAGCAGCTCCGGCGGGAGGAGAAGGCCCGTCCACCGCTGGATCTGCTGGCGTTCCAGCGGGTCGTTGCAGTCGCTGGTCCAGACCCGGTCGGTCCGCTCGAGGATCTCGAGGTCGATCCGCCCACCCCCGCCGGCGCAGCTCTCGATCTCGACGCCGGGGTGCCGGCGGCGGATCTCGTCGAGCAACGCATACAGGGCCTCGGTGTTGCGGTGGACCGCCGCCCCGCCCCCGGGGCTCTGTCCGCCGTCGACGACGTCGCGGTTGAGGTCCCACTTGAGGTACTCGATCGGGTACTCCGTGAGCAGGGCGTCGAGGCGCTCGAGGAGGTACGCCCAGGCATCTGGGTTACCGAGGTCGAGCAGCTGCTGGAGCCGCGACAGTGGCGACTGTCGGCCACCGGTCGCCAGGATCCAGTCCGGGTGCGCGCGGGCGAGGTCGGAGTCCGGGTTCACCGACTCCGGCTCGACCCACAGGCCGAACTGCATCCCCAGCCCGCGCACGTGGTCGACGAGCCCGCCCAGTCCCTGCGGCCAGACGTCGGCGTCGACGAACCAGTCCCCGAGCCCCGCCTCCTCGTGCCGGCGCCCCCGGAACCAGCCGTCGTCGAGGACGAACCGCTCCGTCCCGATCTCCGCCGCCCGGTCGGCGAGCGCCATCAGCTTCGTGGCGTCGGTGTCGAAGTAGACCGCCTCCCACGTGTTGAGGATGACCGGTCGCGGCGTGCCCGGGTGGCCGGGACGTGCACGGAGGAAGTCATGGACGCGCCCTGACAGCTCGTCGAGTCCGGCCGCGCCGTAGGCGCCGACGAGCCACGGGCTCGTGTACGTCTCGCCCGGCGCCAGGCTCACCTCTCCGGGCAGTAGCAGCTCTCCCCCGCCGAGGACGGCGTGCGCCCCGGTCGGGAGGCGCTCCGCGTACACGCGGTGGTTTCCGCTCCAGGCGACGTGCACTCCCCACACCTCGCCCGACCGGAAGCCGAACCCGCTCGTGCCCGCGACGAGCAGCAGCGAGGAGTCGTGGCCACCTTTTCCCCGCCGGCTCTCCCGCAGCCGGGTGCCGACGTGGAACGGCTGCCGCTGTGGTGCGCGCTCCCGGATGTGCCGCCCGGCGAGGTCGAGCACCTCGTCCGCGACCGGTGGGACCGGCAGGGCGACGTGGACGGCGTCGACGCGGTACGGCTCGGAGGCATGCGTGTTCGTCAGCCCCGCCCGGGCGCGAACCAGCCCGGAGGGCGTCAGCTCCAGCCGGATCTCGACCTGAAGGGCCGCCGTCTCGTCGACGCCCTGAATGACGATCCCCGGCGAGTCGACGTCGCCGACGCGCTCCACGCCGGTCACGGAGAACAGGGGCGACCAGTCCCGGCCGTCGCGGTGGCCGCTGACGCCGGGCCACCCCGAGTATCCGAGCGCGTGCTCCGGCAGGACCGCCGCCGGGACCGGGTCGTCCATGACGTACGACGTCACCTGCGCGACGGAGACCACCGCCAGCTCTCGCACGGCCTCCTCGGACAGGTCCCCGAGGTCCGCGCCCCAGTAGAGGATGCGCGGCAGCCCCGGGGAGGCGTTGATGGCCACCACGAGGCTGACACCACCGGAGCGGAGGTGGTGGACGAGTTCTGGAGCGTCTGGAGCGGGGCCCGGGACAGCGGTCACGGCGCACATCGTGCCGCAGGTCAGGCCGGCACCGTGACCGCCATCCGCATACCGTGCGGTTCGACCGCGGACGAGACGAGCCGGCCCCCGGCCGCCTCGATCCGCAGCCGCTGCGACGCGAGCCCGATGTGCCCCGAGGCCAGCTGCCGAGCGGCGCTCTCCTCGTCGAAGCCGACGCCGTCGTCGGCCACGACCGCCTCGAGCTGGTCGTCCGCGAGGCGCAGCTCGATGAGGACCGACCCCGCCTCCGCGTGCTTGACGACGTTGGCGACCAGCTCGCGCACCGCCCCGAAGACCACCCGCTCCGCGTCCGACGCCGGGCGTACCGGCATCCCCTCGTGGCGGACCTCCACCGTGTAGCCGCGACCGCGCAGCCCCTCGGCGAGGTCCTCGACGGCGCGAACCAGCCCGGCCTGGTCGAGAACGGCAGGGTGCAGCTCGCTCACGGTGCGACGCAGCAGCCCGGCCGACCTGGTCAGCGCGTGGTCGACTCGGTCGACCGCCTCCGGGTCGCCGTCACGGACGTCCTCGAGGTCCATGCGCGCCGCCAGGACGTACTGGAGCGCGCCGTCGTGGAGGGCCTCCGACAGCTGTTGGCGCTCGCGCTCCTCGACGTCGGTCAGCTCGACGAGCAGGCCGGCCCGGTCGATCGCCAGGGTGACGATCTCCATGACGCGCGACCGCTGGATCCGGGACAGCGCCACCGAGCCGAGGCAGACCGCCACGAGGACGGCCACGCGCAGGCCCAGGGACGGCCAGGGTTCGTCGTTGGCCACGCGGGTGGTGACGCTGGACAGCAGGTAGACCCCGACGATCGGCACCGCGAGGGCCAGGCCCACCCGAGGGCGCAGCTGGGTCGCGGCGAGGAGCGGCAGCAGGAAGAACCCGTTGATGAGGATGTAGGCGGTCCAGCTGGCCTCGGCCGAGAGACCCGCGATCACGGTGAGGACCCCGAGGACGACGATGTCGAGCACCAGCAGGACCCAGCCCCAGTCGGCGGTGGTGACGCGGCCACTGCGGTCCCACGCCAGCGACGCCGCCCAGAGCACGGGGTAGGCGACGGCGACGGCGTAGCACCAGCCCGCGTAGTGGGAAGGCGGGACGAGCAGCAGGCAGGCCCAGACGAACATCACGACGCCGAACCGCAGCCAGGTCTGCAGCGTCGCTCCGCGCGCCGCATGCGCCACCATCACCTCGTCGACGACGTCCTGGACGTGCGCCACTCCGGCGGCGGTCTCGCTCATCGGCACCTCCAGGACGGTTAGGGAACTATTGTCAGGGTCGCGTGCATGTCGCGTGCGCGTCAGCGGAGAAGGAGGCGCGGATGGCTTTGTCCGACCCGCGGGTTCGCGTCGTCGTGATCGACGACCATCCCTTCTTCCGCGACGGGCTGCGCCGCGGGCTGACCAACAGCGGACGGGTCGAGGTCGTCGGCGAGGCCGAGAACGGCCGTGAGGGTCTGGAGGTCATCGCCGAGACGAAGCCCGACGTGGCCATCGTCGACTACCAGATGCCGGACCTCGACGGTCTCCAGGTGCTCTCGGCCGTCATCCGCGACGAGCTGCCGACCAAGGTCCTCATGCTGTCGGCCCTCGTCGAGGGCAGCATCGTGTATGCGGCGGTGGAGGCTGGTGCGGCGGGCTACCTCTCGAAGGACGCCCGTCGTCAGGAGATCGTCGACGCGGTCATCGCCGTGAGCAAGGGTCGCACCGTGGTACCGCCGGAGCTCGCGGCCGGGCTGGTCAACCAGATCCGGATGCGATCCGAACCGAACCGGCCAGTGCTGAGCCCGCGGGAGCTCGAGGTCCTGCGCGGGTTCGCCCGGGGGCTGTCGATCCCCGAGCTCGGCCGGGAGCTGTTCCTCGGGTCCAGCACGGTCAAGACCCACGCGCAGCGTCTGTACCAGAAGCTCGGCGTCTCGGACCGTGCGGCCGCGGTGGCCGAGGGGATGCGGCAGGGCCTGGTCGAGTGACCCCGGGTCATGAGCTCGGGCCGCGCTGGTCCTCGGCGTGGCGCTCCGACGCATAGAGGGCCAGGAGGAGGCCCCACGAGAGCCACATGAGGGTCCGGAGGAACCCGCCCTCGTAGCTGGCCTCGACGAGGCACGAACCGAGCTGCACGGCCATGCCGACCCCGCAGGCGACGGCGAGCCAACCGGCGGGACCGCGACGGCGCGCTCCCCGGAACCACCAGACCACGACGGCCACGAGCAGCACGTCGACGACGAGCCCGCCGACCACCCCGAAGTCCACGAGCTGCTGCAGCAGGACGTTGTGGACCGACGGCGTGACCGAGGGGCCGCTGCCCAGCCACGGAGCCTTGCCGATGTCGGCAAGGGCGTCGGACACCAGCACGAACCGCGCGTCGACGTTGGTCGCCGAGGCCCGGGACGACAGATGCATCCGGCTGGCCGGGTTGAGCAGGTACATGAGGACCAGGGCGACGACGGACGCTCCGAGCGCGGCGAGCGCCCACCGCCAGAGCGACCGGGCCAGCGGCCACGCGACGATGGCGAGGAAGACCGCCCCCGCGGCCAGCGCCAGCAAGGTGCCGCGGCTCACCGTCATGACCGTGGCGACGAGGGCGACGCCGGCGAGAACCTGCGCGAACCGGGCACGATGCCGGACTCCCCACGCCGCCAAGGGAACGACCGCGACGACGAAGAGCGTCGCCGGGTTGTTGGACCGGCCGATCCAGGGGTGTGAGAGGCGGGCGAAGTACGAGATGTAGTCCCCGGACTCCGGATCAAGCCAGGCGGGCGGTTGGAAGCCGCGGACGCCCGCCCACATCAGGGCGCACGGCACCAGGAGCGCCACGACCCAGAGGCCGATGGCCCAGACCACCAACCGGGCCGGTTCGCCGCGCGTGACGGCGACGACCATCCAGACAAGGACGAGCCCCTCGACGGAGTTGCCGGCGTAGACCCACGAGGCGGCCGGGTTGGTGGACCACGCGGCGCTCGCGGCCGCCAGGATCCCGCTCACCACACCGAGCGCGACGAGGACCCACGGGGGGCGGACCCAGCCGCGAGCCCAGAGGTCGACGACGAGGACGAGGAGCGCGAGGTAGCAGGCGACGTCGAGCACGGAGCCCGGCCACGGCAACGGGACCCACGCCGGGGCCGGCGACGAGAACGCCGCGGCGAGGAGGACGAGTGCGAGCGTGCCCAGCCGGCAGACCCGCCAGGTCTGGGGCCGGCCTGCGGCGTGTGCGGGGGCCACCGGTCCCAGGACGACCCCGTCCGTCACAGCCGCAGCACCGCCGGCGCGTCTGCGACGACGCCGCGGGTGTCGAGCAGCAGCCGCGACTCCTCGGCGAGCCGGGCGAGGTCGTACTCGGTGTGCGGCTGCAGCAGCACGACGGCGTCGGCGTCGGATGCGGCCGCGTAGAGGTCGGGGACGCTCTCCAGCCGGGTCGACGAGTCGCCGGGATGACGGGTCCAGACCGGCACGCGGGGGTCGTGGTACGCGACGTCGGCGCCCCACAGGGTGAGGCGGTCCGCGAGCGGCGTGGATGGGCTCTGCCGCAGGTCGGAGACGTCCGGCTTGTACGTCACGCCGACCAGGAGGATGCGCGCGCCGTTCACCGCCAGCTTCGCGTCGTTGAGCGCCTCCTGGAGGCGGTGCGCGACGTAGAGCGGGGCCGCGGTGTTGATCTCCTCGGCCAGCTCGACCATCCGGAACGCGTAGCCCAGCTTCGCGCGGACCCGGTGGCTCAGGTATGCGGGGTCGACGGGGATGCAGTGCCCGCCGACGCCCGGTCCGGGCCGAAAAGCCATGTACCCGAACGGTTTCGTTGCGGCGGCGTCGATCGCGTCCCAGAGGTCGATGTCCAGCTCGTTGCTGAACCGCACCATCTCGTTGACCAGCGCGATGTTGACGTGGCGGAACGTGTTCTCCAGGAGCTTGGCCATCTCGGCCTCCTTGGCCCCCTTCGTCGCGACGACGTCGTCGACGAACTCGGCGTAGAAGGCGCGAGCGGCCTCGGTGCACTCCGTGGTGATCCCGCCGACGACCTTTGGCGTGTTCTGCACCCCGTAGACGGTGTTGCCGGGGTCGATCCGCTCGGGCGAGAACGCGATCATGACGTCGTCGCCGATCCGCCAGCGGTCGGCCAGGACGAGCGGGGCGAAGACCTCCTCGGTCGTGCCGGGGTACGTCGTGGACTCGAGGACGACAAGGGTGCCGGGAGTGACGTGCTCGCCGATCACCCCGGCCGCCGACACGACAGGACGCAGGTCGGGACCGCCCTCCTCGCTGAGCGGCGTGGGCACGCAGACCACGACGACGTCCGCGTCGGCGATGCACGACGGGTCGGTAGTGGCGCGGAAGCCGCGGGCGAGAGCCTCGCCCAGAGCCACGTCGCTGACATCGTCGATGTGCGAGTGGCCGGCGTTGAGCCCGTCGACGACGGCGGAGCTGGTGTCGAGCCCGACCACGTCGAGGCCCGCCTCGCCGGCCCGGACCGCCATCGGCACCCCGACGTAGCCCAGTCCCACGACGACCAACGACGTGCTCACGAGCGCTCCTTGAACCAGGCCAGCGTGTCGGTCAGCCCGTCCCGTAACGGAACCGGCTCGACCGAGGGGAAGAGGGACATCAGGACTCGGTTGTCCGCCTGCGATGCGCGGACGTCCCCGGGGCGGGACTCCTCGTGCACCACATCGGCGGCAAGGCCACTCACCTGCTCCAGCTCCTCGACGAGGGCGGCGACCGTCGTGTTGGTGCCGAAGGCGAGGTTCACCGGCTCGGGGTGCGAGACCCGCCGCGCGACGGCATCGAGGAGGACTGCGCAAACCGTTCCCACGTAAGTGAAGTCGCGCGACTGGAGGCCGTCGCCGTGCACCGGCACCGGCTGGCCGCGCAGCATCGCGTCGAGGAACACCGGCACAACAGCGGCGTAGGCGTGGCCCGGCCGCTGCCGCGGTCCGTAGACGTTGAAGAACCGGAACGCCAGTGTTTCCAGGCCGAACGACTGCTGGTACGCGAGGAGGTACTGCTCGCCTGCGAGCTTGCTCACCGCATACGGGCTGAGCGGTCGGACCCACTCGCGCTCGCTCTTCGGCAGGGCAGGGTTCAGCCCGTACACCGAGGACGAGGACGACATGAGGACGTGTCCGACGCGAGCGCGCCTTGCGCCCTCGAGGACGCTCAGCGTGCCGGTGGCGTTGGCGAGGTGCGTCGCCACCGGATCGAGGATGCTGCGCGGGACCGACCCGAGCGCCGCCAGGTGGACGACGGCGTCGACGCCCTCTAGCGCGGCGTCGAGCGCGTCGCGGTCGTTTACCGACCCCTCGTGGAACCGCACGGGGAGACCGTCGAGGTTCGCCGCATACCCGGTGGACAGGTCGTCGAGGACGACGATCTCGTGGCCCTCGGCGAGGGCCACGCGGGCGAGGTTCGAGCCGATGAACCCCGCACCGCCCGTGATGAGCACGCGCATGCGTGGTGTTCCTGACCGCCGACGTTCTGGTGCGGGGACAGCCTAGGCCACCCCACGAAGGTCTCCGCTCCGCTCCGAAGCTTCGCGGGGACCCCGACCGGCTGCGGGCTCAGGCGGCCCGACGCACCGCCTCCGCGACCGCCGGCGCCACCCCCGGATGGAACACGCTCGGGACCACCTCGTCGGCCGTCGGGTGCTCGACGAGCGCGGCGATCGCGTATGCGGCGGCGAGCTTCATCTCCTCGGTGACCTTGCGGGCGCCGCAGTCCAGGGCGCCGCGGAAGATCCCGGGGAAGGCGAGGACGTTGTTGATCTGGTTCGGGAAGTCGGAGCGGCCTGTGGCGACGACCCGCGCGTACCGGTGGGCGACGGTCGGGTGGACCTCGGGGTCCGGGTTGGCCAACGCGAAGATCATCGCGTCCGGCGCCATCCGGGCGACCGCGCTCTCGGGGATGGTGCCGCCCGAGACGCCGACGAGGACGTCGGCGCCCACCAGGGCCTCGGCGATGCCGCCCGCGACCCCGCGGCGGTTGGTGAGGGTCGCGAGCTCCTGCTTGTGCGGCGGCAGGCCCGCGCGGCCGGCGTGGAGGGTGCCGGCGGAGTCCACGACGACGATGTGCCCGACGCCCGCGCGGAGCAGGATCTTGGTGACGGCGAAACCGGCGGCGCCCGCGCCGGAGACGACGATGTCGAGGTCGGCGATCTCCCGGCCCACAACGCGGGCGGCGTTGACGAGGGCGGCGAGGACGACGATGGCGGTGCCGTGCTGGTCGTCGTGGAAGACGGGGATGTCGAGACGTTCCTGGAGCCGGCGCTCGATCTCGAAGCACCGGGGCGCCGAGATGTCCTCGAGGTTGATCCCGCCGTACGTCGGCGCGACGCGGGCGATCGCGTCCACCAGCTCGTCGACGGTGCCGGTCTCCATGCAGAGCGGGACCGCGTCGACACCGCCGAACCGCTTGAACAGCACGGCCTTTCCCTCCATGACCGGCATCGCCGCGAGGGGTCCGATGTCACCCAGACCCAGCACGGCGGTGCCGTCGCTGATGACGGCGACCGTGTTGCGGATGCTCGTGTAGGTCGCGGCCAGCTTCGGGTCCGCCGCGATGGCGCGCGACACCTGGGCGACGCCCGGCGTGTAGAGCAACGACAGATCCGCGGCGTCGCGCAGCGGCTGGGTCGCGAGGGTGGCGAGCTTGCCGCCCAGGTGGGCCCGGAACACCGGACTGGAAGGGTCGACGAGCGGAGTGGACTGCGGGTCCATGGGATACACCTCGGGTGGCTGGCGGTCGACGGACCGCGGTTCGGCTGTGAGATGCAGCCGAGGTGGTGGCCACGAGTAACGAGGTCCGGCGGAGGGTGTCCCGCCGGGTTCCGCCACTGTGCCACGCGGGCTGTACCGGTGGGTAGCGATTTTCGGCTCGGCCCGATGTGGCCCGTGTCACACGGTGCGACCGGGGACCTCCCTAGACTCCGGGGCCTATGGACAAGAGCACGGCTCCCGACACCGCGGTGCTCGTCGTGGGCGGCGGTCCCACCGGCCTGCTGCTCGCCTGCGCGCTGCGCCGGCGTGGCATCGACTGCGTCCTCATCGACGCCTACGACGAGCCGCTCGGCTGGGACCGGGCGACCGTCATCCATCCCCGCTCACTGCAGATCTTCGAGTCGCTCGGGATCGTCGACGAGTTCCTGACGGCCGGAGTGCACATCCAGGCCTGCCGGATCCACGCCGACGGCACGGTGCTCGGCGAGATGGACTACCGCGAGAACCGCACGCGCTACCCGTTCGACATCGGTCTGTCGGAGGACCGCACCGAGCAGATCCTCACTCGCTACCTCGAGGGCGTCGGCGGCCGGGTCGTGCGGTCCACGCGGCTCGTGGACCTCGACCAGCGGTCCGACCGCGTGGTCGCGACCCTGGAGTCGCGCGGCGAGCAGCGCGTCCTCACCACGTCCTGGGTGGTCGGCTGCGACGGGTACCACAGCACGGTGCGGGACCTGGCCGGGATCGGCTACGCAGGCACCGTTCCCGACGAGCCCTGGGCGGTGTTCGACGCGGGCCTGGCGGGGTGGAGCTCGGAGTGGGACCTGGTCCAGGCGTTCTTCGACGACCCGCTCGTCATCATCACGCCGTTGCCCGGCCGGCGGTTCCGGGTCTACACCCGGCCGCAGTCGCGAGAGTCCGACCTCGAGGCCGATGCCCGGGCGGTCCTCGACCGGTACTTCCCGGGTGTGACCTTCATCGACGTCGATGACCCGACGCACTTCCTGTGCCACGCGCGGGTCGCCGAGCGGTTCCGCACCGGTCGTGTGCTGCTCGCCGGTGATGCCGCGCATGCGTGTTCGCCGACCGAGGGGCACGGGATGAACACCGGCCTGCAGGACGCCTACAACCTCGGCTGGAAGCTGGCCCACGTCTGCCGCGGGGAGGCGGGCGAGGTGCTCCTCGAGAGCTACGACGCCGAGCGGCGCCCCGTCGCGCAGCGCATCGTCGAGACCGGCGCGGCCGCCGACGCGGCCCAGGCGCGACTGGACCAACGGGCGCGGGCGAACCGCAACGCCCGTCTCGCCGCGACCTTCAGCGACCCGGACGCGGTCCAGCTCGAGCTGGCGTCCGGTGCCGAGGTGGACCGGTACTACCACGGGTCACCGGTCGTGTCCGGGACCCCCCAGCCCGGGCTGTCCGGACCGTCTGCGGGTCGGCTGCTGCCCCTGACCGCGCCGGTCCGAATGCCGGACGGCTCGGCGGCCGCCCTACACGACGTCGCCCGCCGCCTCGGCCACACCCTGCTCGTCCTCGGTGGCCCGGGCACGTCTGCGGCCGACGTGGCCGCCGTCCTCGACCGGCTCGAGTGGGTGAGAGACGGCGAGTTCGTCGACGCCGCATACGGGTTCGTCGTCGGCGACGGCCACGAAGGCGCGGACCCGCGGGTCGGCACGATGGCCGCGGAGACCGCGGCCCAGCTGGGCGTCGAGGGACTGTCGGTCCTCGTCGTCCGGCCGGACCGGTACATCGGGATGCGACGCGACGGCGCCGACACCGACGGCACCGAGTACCTCTCCGACTACGTCGCCACGCTGGCCGCGTGACCGCACGGCGGTTCGGCGTCGCCGTGGTGTCGGGGCGGTCGATGGAACCGACCCTGCACGATGGCGACCGCTTGCTCGTCCTCTGGGGCGGTCGGCCGCGTACCGGGCGGTTGGCGGTCGTGCGGCTCCCGCCGTCCGACAAGGGGCCGAGACCGGTGTCGGTCAAGCGGGTCACCGGTCCGGCGCCCGGCGAGCCGGGCGCCTGGTGGGTGGAACGTGACAACCCGGCCGAGGGCGTCGACTCCTGGCACGTCGGGGGCATACCGGCGTCCGACGTCCTCGGCCGGGTGCTGGTACGCCTGCCCGGCTTCACCCGCGTCGTTTGGCGGGCGTAGGTTGAGGGAACAGGCTGCTGCAGACAGGTATCCACTCACGGAAGGGATCCCCCTATGTCCCGAGTTGTCGCCCCCACCGTTCGCGTCAGTGCCCACTGCGATCTGCCGTGCGGCGTCTACGACCCCGCGCAGGCCCGGCTGGAGGCGGAGTCGGTCAAGGCGTGCATGACCAAGGTCGCCGACAACGACGACCCGGACTTCAAGTCCCGGGCCCGCCGGATCAAGGAGGAGCGGTCCGAGCTGGTCAAGCACCACCTGTGGGTGCTGTGGACGGACTACTTCAAGCCCCCGCACTTCGAGAAGTACCCGAACCTCAACGAGCTCTTCAACGAGGCGACCAAGCTCGCCGGGGCCGCCGGAACCAAGGGCTCTTGGGACCCCAAGGTCGCCGACCAGCTGCTCGGCAAGATCGACGAGATCGCCGAGATCTTCTGGGAGACCAAGAAGGCCGCCTGACCGGCGCTTCTTTCCAGGCCACTCACGACGGGCGGTGACCGGGTCCCCGGTCACCGCCCGTCGTACGTCCGGACGACCGGACTATGTCGTTCGGGTGCATGTGTGCGCGTCGATTCGCCCTTGCGCCCCCGGACGTGCTATCGATTACCGTGCTCTCCGCCCGAACCAGCCAGGATGCTGGTCGCGTCCCCGTGCGTCGGGTCGTTCTGCCGCGCCCTCGGCTCTCTCGGACGCTGGCGCTCGGCGCCGCGGTTCTCGGCCTGGTGACGGTCGCCGGGTGCGTCACGGTCCCGGGCGGCGGGGCCATCCCCGTCGCGGCGGCGACGTCGGAGACCGAGGGCTCAACCCCGACCCGCGCCATGAGCCCGCTGGAGGAGCCTACCGGGACGGTCACCGCACCCGGCCCGTCCGCGACGCCCGCACCGACGCTCACCATCGCCTCGGTCCCGCCGACGCTGACCGTCACGTCGATCAAACCGCCGAGCCCGACGACGACGAAGGCGACGCCCAAGCCGACGCCTAAACCGACGCCTAAACCGACGCCCAAGGCCACGACCACGACGAAGCCGCCCGCCCCCAAGCCCGCGCCGACGGCGCCTCAGGCGCCGGTGAGCGGGGGCGCCGTGTCCGGCTGCGGGAACCCGAACCCCGGCAAGGTACTGCTGACCTTCGACGACGGTGGGCCCAAGGCCGGCGCGATCCTTGCCGTCCTCGACCGCTACAACATCAAGGCCCGGTGGTTCCCGACCGGGCAGTGGGCCAACGCGAACGGCGCCATGATCCAAAGGCTCCTCGCCGACGGACAGATGCTCGGCAACCACACGTACTCCCACCCGCAGATGTACGCGTCGCTCGGCCGGGCCGAGCTGACCCGTCAGGTCGACCTCGGGTACCACCCGACCAAAGTGTTCCGGTTCCCGTACGGCGCGAGCGACGCGACCAGCCGGAGCATCGTGACGGGCCGGGGCTACTCGATCTGCGGGTGGAGCATCGACACCCTCGACTGGCGGGGCAGCTCCGCCGACACGATCACCCAGACCGTCACGAGTCAGGCGCGTCCCGGTTCGGTGGTGCTCATGCACATGTCGTTCCAGGCCGACGTCGACGCCCTCCCGCGGATCATCGCCAACCTCCGCGGCCGCGGTCTGATCTAGCGGGCCACGAGCCGCTGCCGGTGTCGGGTTCCCGCCGTGGGCGCCCGGCGGTCCGCATCGCGGATGGCCTCGACGCTGGTCCAGGCCGCCTCCAGGGCGGCGTTGGCCGCCATGGGGTCAGCCGGCGCCGACGACGGCGGCGCGGCGGTCGAGCACGCGGATCAGCGCCTCGACCACGCGGGGGTCGTACTCGTAGCCGAGACCGAGGTGGATCCGCTCGATCGCTGCGGCATGCTTGCGGGCCCGGCGGGCCCGGGCCTCGCCGACGAGGTCGTCGTAGGCGTTGGCCACCTTGATGATCCGGCTGGCGAGCGGCAGGTCCTCGCCGAGCTCACGTACGTGCCGGTACGGCTTGGCCTGCGACTCGAGGATGACGGCGACGTGGTCGAGGACGCCGGTCTGGCGGACGATGCCGGCGCCGTCGTGGGCGATCCGGTCCTGGTCGGCGGGGGCGGCCAGCATCGTGGCGCCGCCGGGGATCGGTTCGCGCAGGGCGACCTGGCCGATGTCGTGCAGCAGCGCGGCGTACTCGAGGTCGAGGGTGTCGCGGTCGGACATGCCGAGGTCGCGTCCCATCGCCACGCTGAGGGCAGCCACCCGAGCGGGGTGGTCACGACGGGTGTACCCGCCGATCTCGGTGAGCCGCGACAGGGCGCGGATCGTCTGGCCGTAGGTCTCGCGGATCCCCGCGAACCGGCGGATGGCGAACTGGGTGAGCACCAGCGGGACGAGGAAGACCGGCAGCGCGACGATGCCCATGGGCCGCTCGGCCAGGGCGATGAGGGTGCCCGACGCGGCCAGCGCCGCACCGAGACCGGCGCCCTGCCGCACCTCGTCGACAAGGGAGCGCCAGAACGGTCGGTGGTCGCGCGAGGCGGTGGCCATGGCCACGCAGAACGCCTGCACGAACAGGGCGATGCCCGACACGAGGACCATGGAGATCGCCGTGACCCATCGGGTCTGCGCCCACTCGTCCTGGAGTGTGAGGAGCGGCTGGCCACCCCAGATCTCGAGGTGGCGGAAGAGCAGGGCGGCGACGGCGACCGAGAGGAAGCGAGCCGCGAGGTCGTCGGCGCGTACCGGGGAGCGGCGGATGAGCGCCGGAACGGCGCCCGCGAGCATCCCGACCGAGGTGGTCGCCACGACCACTCCCGCTCCGAAGGCCACCTGGTGGTTCGCGCCGACGTCCGAGGTCATGGCCAGGGCGTAGCCCGCTGCGAGCGACATCGGCGCGGTCTCCCGGCCGCCGGGCAGGACGATCCGGTTCACCTCGCCGACGGCGATGACGACGGCGAAGACCGCAAGGATGAACCAGTCCTGAAGCGAGACCTGCGGGCTGGCCACGGCCGCCGCGAGGGCACCCGCCGCCACCGCGATACTGACCACGGGGAGCAGCCGGTCCAGTCGCAGTCGGCTCGGAAGGTCGCGCAGGACGGGGCTCACGGTGCCCTCACCTGTTCGGCCACCGGATGGTCACCCGGAATGCCGGACGCCTCGTCGCGGGCGGGCACCGGGAGAGCCACGGTCCGCTCGGGTGCAGCGGACCGGCGCTGCGGCCCGCCGGTCCAGACCTGCTCCCAGGCGATGGGGTCGTCGTGGTCGAGGTAGCCCCGCATCCGCTCCAGCCGGTCCTCGTCGGCCGTCGTCACCGGCCACTCGTGCCGTTCGAGCACCGTCGCGAGGGCGGCAACCACGTGCGGGTCGAACTGGCGGCCGCGCCGTTGTTCGATCTGCTTGAGCGCCTGGGCGGGCGGCAGACCGGGTCGCTCCGCGCGGTCCGTGGTGAGCGCGTCGAACGCGTCGGCCACCGCGATCACCCGGGAGATGAGCGGGATCTCGTCACCGGCCAGACCGTCGGGGTACCCGAGCCCGTCCCATCGCTCGTGATGGTGACGGATCCCGTCGAGCGAGCCGCTGAGGAACTCGATGTCGCGGACCAGCGCGACGCCCAGGGCCGGATGGTGGGTCAGGGTCTCGAGGTCGGCGGGGGTCAGCGTCCGAGGGCGTCGGAGGATCCGGGTCGGCACTCCCACCTTGCCGACGTCGTGGAGCATCGCCGCGAACTGGAGGTCCTGCACCTCCTGGGCGCCCATCGACAGCGGCTCGGCCATCCACTCCGCCAGCTGGGCGATCCGGGCGCTGTGGCCGGAGGCGTTGGGGTCCTTGGTCTCGACCGACGTGACGAGGGCGCTCAGGGTCCGCTCGTGCGCCCGCTGCTCCTCGCCGAACTGGACGAACGCCCAGCGCGCCACGAACAACGGGGCGAGGATGAGCACCGCGCTGAACGGCCCGACGTCGGCCGGCTCCCAGAGGATGACGAGCAGGAAGCCGATGATCCCGTAGCCGAGGTAAGCCGGCCCCGAGCTCGTGACGATCGAGACGATGAACCGCCGCGGAGGCACACCGTCGCTGAGCCGGACGACGCCCGACAGGAGGATGGCGTTGACGAGCATCTGCGCGACGTCGGCCGCGATGAGGGGCACGCCGACGTGGATCAGCAGATCCCCAGCGCTGGTGAGGTTATCGAGGTTGCGAGCACCGCCGAGAGCGAGATAGACCACCCCACCCACGACGCCATAGATGGCGGCCATTCCGGCGTTGAACGCCCGGGCCAGTAAAGGCCGGCGGCCGCGTTCGAAACCCATCGACACGGCGCCGACGACGCCACACCCGAAGGGCCCGACGAGGACGATGCTCGCGATCATGACGATGTAGAGGAAGGAGAAGCTCACCTTCGAGCGCGGGTTGGTCTCGCCGGCCGCACCGCTCAGCAGTCCCAAGGCGAGCAACGTCACGAGGGCCGCCCAGTCCAGGGGCAGGTCCTTGTTGACGTAGCTCAGGACCAGGGCGGCCACCGCGATCGCGATGACCGCATAGATGTACAGACGGACTCCGCGCGACCACGTCGGCGCTCGCGCGGACTCCCGCTCCGTCATGCTCCTACGGTACGGCTACCGCTCGGTCACGGGCTCCAACCCCAACCCGACTCCGGCCCGATGTGGGGCTTGGCCGCCGGGCCGGCGGTGGTCCAGCTCGGGGTGGCGGGCTTGGCCAGCATGGACTCGAGCATCTTGCTGATGGTCTTCATAGCAGGGGGCATTCCTTCCGACCGCTCGGGGCGTGCGGCCTGACGGGGATACGCCGCTGACCTGCGGCGTTGCACGCGTCGTGCACCCATCAGGGTCACACAACGGGCCGTCGCAAAGCGCCGTAGGACCCCGGTGGAATGGCGGTCTTTACCAAGATTTGAATCAATTGGCGGGTGGCCGCCACCCCTGAGTGACGCCCGGTGCTGGCGTGGCGCGTGGGTGAGCTCCCCGAATCCCTGTGGGAGACTGGTCAGGAAGGGGCCGCAGCGTCGAGCATGTCGCTGATTCGGTCCCCGCAGACCCGGAAGGAGCCCTCATGAGCAAGCGGTCCCGTAAGCGGCGCAGCCGCAAGAGCAACTCGGCGAACCACGGTCGGCGTCCCAACGCCTGACCGCAGGTTTCCCCACGACACACGAGTGGAGCGTCCGGATTCCGGGCGCTCCACTCGTCTGTGCAGCGGGAAGGTGAGACCTAGTCGGTCGTCTCGATCCGGACCATGGTGAGACGGCGCAGGATGGTGGTCCTCAGCTCGACCGGGGCCGTCTCACAGCCGCAGGAGCGCTTGATCACCATCTTCAGGGCCTGGTCGACCTGGTACTCGCGCAGGCACGGGCCGCACTCGTCGAGGTGCGACTGCATCCGACGGCAGTCGTCCGGGCTCATCTCGCCGTCGAGGAACTCGAAGATCCGCAACACGGTCTCCGAGCAGTCGACCTTGGTCGAGGCCTCCGCCGCATAACCAGCCGCGTAGCCGGCCGAATACCCGGTGGGGTGACCGGGCAACCCGTCAGCCGGGGAGGGGGGCTCCTGCTCGCTCATGAGTCGGATCCTTCCGTGGACGTGCCGGCGCCGCTGCCGGCCTGAGGTGAAGGAACGGGCGCGGGTGCGCCGGAGATCCCGCGGTCGGACGCATACTCGCTGAGCAGCTCGCGCAGCTGGCGCCGGCCGCGGTGGAGCCGCGACATCACGGTGCCGATCGGAGTGCCCATGATCTCGGCGATCTCCTTGTACGCGTAGCCCTCGACGTCGGCGAAGTAGACCGCCAGGCGGAACTCCTCCGGGATCTCCAGCAGGGCACGCTTCACGTCGCTGTCGGGCAGGTGCTCCAAGGCGACGTCCTCGGCGGAGCGCAGGCCCGCCGAGCTGTGCGACTCCGCGCGGTGCAGCTGGTAGTCCTCGACCTCCGCGGCGTCGGACTGCTGCGGCTCACGCTGCTTCTTGCGGTACGTGTTGATGTACGTGTTCGTGAGGATGCGGTACATCCACGCCTTGAGGTTGGTCCCCGGGCGGTACTGGTGGAAGGCGGCGTAGGCCTTGGCGTAGGTCTCCTGGACGAGGTCCTCCGCGTCGGACGGGTTGCGCGTCGTGCGCAGCGCGGCGGAGTACATCTGGTCCAGCAGCGGCATCGCCTCGCGCTCGAAGCGCGCGCGCCGCTCGTCGGTGGTCTCGGTGGCGACGTCGACGGTCGCGTCGTCCACCCCGAGCCCCTGCTCTGTGTTGGTGTCGGTCATCCCTCCCCAGCCTAGTCGCGGCACCTGGAGGGATCTCCCTGCACTGGTCCCCGGGCTGATGGGGCCGCCGACGGCGGGGACGGAGAGCATGAGCACGAAGGCGTCAACGCTGCCGGATCGCCGGACCATTCCCCGCCGTGCCGACTTCCGCGCGGCGAGGTCAGCGCAGAGGTCCGGTGAAGTGCAGGACGGCGGCCGCGACGGCCGCGGCGCTCGGCCGCGGGATCGTGTGCGAGCCGGTCACGGGGTACACCGCCCCGTCGGGCAGGTATGCGGCGAGCTCGGCGGCCGTGCCGAACGGGTCGTTCTCGCCCTGCACCGACGCGATCGGGAGTCCGGCATCGGTGACCAGCCGCAGTTCTGGGGCCCGGGACTTGTCCGGGCGGTCGGCGTACCCGGGCAGGTGCAGCGGGAATGACAGGCAGAGCACCGCGTCGGCGCGGAGGACGGCGGCGGTCCGGCAGGCCACCCGGGCGCCGGCACTTCTTCCACCGAGCACCAGTGGCCCGCGCACGGTCGCGAGCGCGCCCCCGCGCGCCCGGAGCGCCTGCACGACCGGAACCCAGGCCGCGTCGAGCGTCGGCGGCGGCCCGGCGACACGGCGGCCGGCCACGAGCCACGGCTGCTCGACGAGCGCGGTGGCCCACCCCTCCGCGTCGAGCAGGGACGTCGCCGCGGTGAGGTCGACCGACCTCAGCCCGCCGCCGGCGCCGTGACCCAGCAGCACCGTGCCCCGCGCACCCCGTGGCCGGCGGAGATGCACCCGAGCCGGGCCGGTGGGGGTCGGGACCTCGACCACGGCCGGGGCCGTACGCATACCGGCCGTCATCGGGCTCCGATGACCTCCCCGGTCACGATGTCGACGACGCCGTGCAGCTCCTCGGCCGCCAGCGGCAGCAGCAGCTCGGGGCCGTTGTTGCGGGTGTTGTTGACCTCGGTCGAGATCGGGTACGCGTCGAACCGGCCGGGCTGCTCGAAGGCCAGCAGCCGCCGGACCGTCTCCTCGTCGGTCTGCGGGTCGAGCCAGGCGGCCCAGTCGGACCGCTCCAGCACCAGGGGCTGGCGGTCGTGGATGCGGTCGAGACCGGGCTCCGCGTCGGTCGTGATGATGGTGAACGACGTCAGCCACGCGTCGGGGTCGTCGGGGTCGTCGATGGTCTTGTCGCGCCAGAACTCGTAGAGCCCCGCGAAGGCCATCACGTCGCCGTCGGCGCGGTGCGTGTAGAAGGGCTGCTTCCGCGGCTTGCCCTTGGCGTCCATCTCGGTGGGGGACTTCTGCCACTCGTACCACCCCTCGGCCGGTACGAGGCAGCGGCGAGACTTGGCCGCCCGCTTGAACGCCGGCTTCTCCAGCACCGAGTCGGCTCGCGAGTTGATCATCCGGTTGCCGATCTTCACGTCCTTGGCCCAGCTGGGGACCAACCCCCAGTTGACCAGCCGGAGCTGACGGACGGGTGGCGCGTCGTCATCCGACCCGCGCGGCGGCCGGGACAGCACGACCGGCGCCTTCTTGGTCGGGGCCACGTTGTAGTCCGGCTGCCCGGCGGGCGGGTTCTGCTGGTGGGTCATCACCGCGCGCGTGGGCTCACCGGTGGCGTCGACCTCGACCTCGAACTCCTCCACGAGGTCACCCTGGTTCTTCGTCGCGGCGTACCGACCACACATGGGCGCCACTGTAGGGGCGGGCTCCGACGGTTGCCGCCGGGTGCCCGGCGGGAACCAGCCGGACCAACTACGGTGGGTCCCACACCCGACCCCGTGAGGAACTGCCGCAGCGATGAGCATCGTCCGCCGTGTCGCCCGCCCCATGATCGCCGCCATCTTCGTCGTCCAGGGGCTCGACGCCTTTCGGCATCCCGGTCCCCTGGCTAAGCGGTCGTCTCCGCTCCTCGACAAGGCGATCCCCGCGCTGGGCCTGCCCGACGACAAGGAGCTCCTGGTCCGGGCGAACGGTGTGACGCAGATGGTCGGCGGCATCATGCTCGCCGCCGGGTTCCTCCCCCGCGTCGGGGCCCTGGCGATCGCCGCGACCCTTGTTCCCACCACCCTCGCCGGTCACCCGTTCTGGAAGGAGGAGGACCCGGCCAAGCGCAAGGCGCAGCGGGTCCAGTTCCTCAAGAACATGGCCATGATGGGCGGCGTCCTGCTGGCCACCGTCGACACCGCGGGCAAGCCGGGCCTGGCCTGGCGGGCCCAGAGCCTCGCGAACCGGTCGCAGCGGGGGGCCAAGCTCGCGGCGAACACCGCCGGCCGTGAGGCGAAGATCGCCCGGCAGAGCGCGAAGATCAAGGTCCAGGACGCGCTGAGCTGACTCTCGGTAGAGCACCAGCCGTGACCGCCTCCGCCGCCACCGCGACCGGCGACCCCAGCCATCCGGGCGACTGGGCCGCGCCGACGGCGCGCGAACCGGTCGAGGCGACCGTCGCGCTCCCCGGAAGCAAGTCACTGACCAACCGGTTCCTCGTCCTCGCGGCGCTGGCCGGCGACTGGTCGCGGCTGCGGCAGCCCCTCCGGTCGCGCGACACCCTGCTCATGGCCGACGGGCTGCGCGCCCTGGGGGTCGAGATCGAGGACGTCCCGGCGGACAGCCACCACGGTTCGGGTCTGCCGGTGCACGAGGTGTCCGTGGGTGCCGACTGGGTGGTCCGCCCCGCCCCGCTGCGCGGTGGAGCTCGGGTCGACGTCGGCCTGGCCGGGACGGTGATGCGGTTCCTGCCGCCGGTCGCCGCACTCGCGGACGGCCGCGTCGAGTTCGACGGCGACCCGCAGGCACGGGTACGCCCGATGGGCCCGGTGCTCGACGCGCTTCGTGCGCTCGGGGTCGCCCTCGACGACGGCGGTCGCGGCACGCTTCCGGTGGTCGTCGACGGGACCGGTTCGGTCCGGGGCGGGGCGGTGACCCTGGACGCGTCCTCGTCGTCGCAGTTCGTGTCCGCGCTGCTGCTCGCCGGCGCGCGCTACGACGAGGGCGTGACCGTGCATCACGCCGGCAAGCCGGTCCCCAGCGAGCCACACATCGCGATGACCGTCGAGACCCTTCGCGACGCGGGCGTCGTCGTCGACGACTCCGAGCCGAACACCTGGCGGGTCGAGCCGAGCGAGATCAGCCCGCTCGACGTGCTCATCGAGCCGGACCTCTCCAACGCCGGGCCCTTCCTCGCCGCGGCCCTCGTCTCCGGGGGTCGGGTCCGGGTGCCGGACTGGCCGCAGCACACGACACAGGCCGGCGACGCCCTGCGCGACATCCTCGACGCCATGGGGGCCGACGTCAGCCTGGACCGCAGCGGTCTCACCGTCACGGGTACCGGTGAGATCGAGGGCATCGACGTCGACCTGCACGACGCCAGCGAGCTGACGCCGGTCGTCGCCGCCCTCGCGGCGCTGGCCCAGTCGCCGTCGTGGATCCGCGGTGTGGCCCACATCCGCGGCCACGAGACCGACCGCATCGCGGCCCTGGCCGCTGAGCTCAACGCGATGGGCGGGTCGGTGTCGGAGACCGAGGACGGCCTGCGGATTTCCCCGAAACCGTTGCACGGCAGGCGCTTTCGCAGCTACCACGACCATCGGATGGCGACGGCCGGGGCGGTCCTCGGACTCCGCATACCTGGAGTCAGCGTCGAGGACATCGGCACGACCGCCAAGACCCTGCCCGACTTCACCGGGCTCTGGTCCGCCATGCTCGGCGCCCACGCCGGCCGGTCCTGACCTCCGATGAGCTGGCAGCACCTCGACGAGTCGGACATCCGCGTACGCCCGAACCCGCGCGGGTCACGGCGCCGCACCAAGACCCGGCCGGCTCACGAGGACGCCGTGCCCGGGTTCGTCACCGGCGTGGACCGAGGCCGGTATGCCGTCCTGCTCGCCGCGGGCGTGGGAGGGAAGAAGGCCCCGGAGCGGATCATCACCGCGATGCGGGCCCGCGAGCTCGGTCGCAAGAGTGTCGTGGTCGGCGACGAGGTGGCCCTGGTCGGCGACACCGGGGGTGGTCCGGATGCGCTGGCCCGCATCGTCCGGGTCGAGCCTCGCCGGTCGACACTGCGACGCAGCGCCGACGACACGGACGCGGTGGAGCGAGTCATCGTCGCGAACGCCGACCAGCTGGTCGTCGTGTCGGCGCTGGCCAACCCCGAGCCCCGGCCCCGGCTCATCGACCGCTGCCTCGTCGCCGCCTATGACGCCGGGCTCGACCCCCTGCTCGTCCTCACCAAGGCCGACCTCGTCGAACCCGACGCGTTCCTGGCCGCATACGCCACGCTGGCCGTGCCCTACGTGGTGACCCGCCGTGACCCGACCGATGCACACGACATCGACGGCATCGAGGAGGTGGGCGAGCACCTGACGGGCCGCGTGTCTGTGCTGATCGGCCACTCCGGGGTCGGCAAGTCGACGCTGGTGAACCGGCTGGTCCCCGACGCGGAGCGGGCCGTGGGGGTCGTCAACACCGTGACCGGCCGGGGGCGGCACACCTCCACCTCGTCGGTGGCCCTCCGGCTGCCGGGCGACGATGGGTGGGTCATCGACACCGCCGGCATCCGGTCGTTCGGACTGGCCCACGTGGAGCCGGCGCGGATCATCACGTTCTTCCCCGACCTCGAACCCGGCACCGCCGAGTGCCCGCGCGGCTGCACGCACGACGAGGAGGAGTGCGCCCTCGACGCCTACGTGGCGTCCGGTGCTGCCGGCCCGGCCGGCCCATCCCGTCTTGACTCGTTGCGGCGGCTGTTGCGGGCGCGTCTCGGCGCGGACGAGTGAACCGACTTCCCTAGGCTGTCGTCACCCCGGGTGAGTCCGCCGCCCCCCGACCGAGGCCCCAGGAGCGACCCATGTTCGACACGATCACCGGCCTGCCCCTTCACCCGCTCGTCATCCACGGTGTGGTCGTCGGCATTCCGCTCATGGCGGTCATCACGATCGTCGTGGCGGTCCGGAAGGACCTGCGCGAGCGGTTCAGCTGGTGGGTGGCCGGGGCCAACACCCTGCTGTTCCTCCTCACCCTGGTGGCCAAGCAGAGCGGCGAGGCACTGCAGCAGGCTCGCGGCGGCCAGATCGCCATCGAGCACGGCCAGCTGGGCAGCATTCTGCCGTGGTTCGCCCTGGCCCTGGCCCTGGGCTCGGCGGCGGTCGCGGCGACCAGCCGCAACAAGGCGCTCGGCCCGATCTCGGTCGTGTTCTCCATCATCGCGGGCGTTGCGGCGGTCTACTGGACGGTCCGCACCGGTGACGCCGGCGCGCGCTCGGTGTGGGGGTAGTGGCACGCTGACCGGATGACGTCGGCCGAGGGGAGCCGCGCCTCACGAGCCGAGAAGCCGGCGTCGCCGTCGCAGGTCGAGGCCGGCAGGGCCGCACCAGAACCGGTCGCGGGCGGTATCAGCCTGCTCACCGCCGCGGTCGGCGCCGCGCTGCTGACCGTCCTCGTTGCCAGTCTCGACGAGACCTACGAGTCGGTCCAGGCGGGCGACGGCCTGGCCCGCGTCGACCAGCCCCTGCTGGGCTGGATGGTCGGCCATCGTTCGCCGGGACTCGACGGTGTCGTCACGTTCTTCACCAACATCGGCGGCACCACGATCCTGCCGATCCTCGTGACCCTCGTCATCGCCGGTCTCGCGTGGTGGTGGCGCAGCTGGACGCCGGTCGTCCTCATGGCGGTCGCGGCGGCCGGGTCCGTCGCGATGACCGAGGCCGGCAAGGACCTCGCGGGCCGGGCCCGCCCACCACAAGGGCTCGCCGTGCCGCCGTACGAGACCAGCCCGTCGTTCCCGAGCGGACACACCCTGAACTCGACGGTGATCGCCATCGTCCTGGCGTACCTGGTCCTGCTCCACGTGACGAGCCGAACCGGACGCGCCGTCACCGTGTCGCTGTTGGCCCTCTACGCGCTGGCGATGGGCATGAGCCGGGTCTACCTCGGACACCACTGGTTCACCGACGTCGTCGCAGGCTTCATCGCGGGAACGGCGTGGGCGATCGTCGTGATCCTCGCCCACCGGCTGCTGCTGCGCCTCCAACAGCAGCGCGCGCAACGCTCCGGGACCCGGTCGACGGGCTAGGTCTCGTCTAGGTTGTCGTCTCGTGCCCTCTTCCACGCCGCACTACGACGACGACCTCCGCCTGGCCCACGTCCTCGCCGACGCGGTGGAGCGGGTGACGATCGCCCGGTTCCGCGCCGAGGACCTCGTCGTCGAGAGCAAGCCGGATCTCACGCCGGTGACCGACGCCGACCGGACCGCCGAGGAACACATCCGGGCCCAGCTCAAGCGGACCCGGCCGCGCGACGCCGTCGAGGGCGAGGAGTTCGACACGACCGGCCACGGCCCCCGCCGCTGGGTGATCGACCCGATCGACGGCACCAAGAACTTCGTGCGCGGGGTGCCGGTGTGGGCGACCCTCATCGCCCTCGTCGATGACGGTATGCCCGTGGTCGGGTTGGTGTCCGCGCCGGCGCTCGGGCGGCGCTGGTGGGCGGCCACGGGCTCCGGTGCGTACTCCGGCCGCTCGCTGTCGTCGGCCAAGCCCATCCACGTGTCGAAGGTCGCGTCGCTGGAGGACGCATCGATGTCGTACTCGTCGACCGGCTCCTGGCGGAAGGTCGACCGCTACCAGCAGTTCATCGGCCTTTCCGACACCTGCTGGCGGACCCGCGCCTACGGCGACTTCTGGTCCTACATGCTCGTCGCCGAGGGTGCCGTCGACATCGCCGCGGAGCCGGAGCTCGAGGTCTACGACATGGCCGCGCTGGTGCCCGTCGTCACCGAGGCCGGTGGGCGGTTCACGTCCCTCGACGGCCGCGACGGCTGTTGGGGCGGCAATGCCGTCGCGACCAACGGACTGCTCCACGACGAGGTCCTCGCCCGGCTGGGAGCGGGCGCGGGAGCGGATGGCGGCACCGACGGCTAGAGGCTCTCGGCGATCTCCCGGATCGCGGCCAGACGACGGTCCCACTCGGCGCCGATCGCGTCGAGCCGGGTCGCGGTCGCCCGCAGCTGCGACCCGATCACGCGGTACTGCACCTCTCGGCCTACGCGCACCGGTTCGACCAGGCCCACCTCCTGCAGCACAGCCAGGTGCTTCGCGATCGCCTGGCGGCTGACGGGCAGACGCGCGGCGAGGGCGGACGCCGACGCGTCGCCCTCACCGAGCGCTGTGAGCACGCTCCAGCGAGTCTCGTCGCCGAGCGCGGAGAACATCGGGACCAACGTCGCCGTCGTCATGAGTCGCCCTCGAGGAAGGCGACCAGCTTGTCGAGCTCGGAGTCCCAGCCTTCGCGGTGGCTCTCGAGGTTCGCAGCCGGGTCGGACGTGTGCTCGAAGCCGGACTCGACGACGGTCAGCTGGGTGCCGCCGGACACGGGCTCGAGGGTGAAAGTGAACACCGTGGAGCGGTCGGTCTCGAGCTCGTCGGGTCCCTGCCCGAGCGCGTCGTCGTTGTTCCAGCGGTAGGTGACCGTCCGCGGCGGGTCGATCGCCTCCACCAGCAACGGGATTGGCGTGCGCTCCGGGAAGCTCATCGTGCCGCGGGCCCCCGCGCCGGCCCCGTCGAGCTCGACCCGCCCGAACCACCGCGAGATGTGCTCCGGCTCCGTGACGGCGGACCACACCTTCTCGGGGGGCGCCGCGATCTGGATCGTGCGGCGCACGATGAACGCGGACTCGTCGACGCTGGCGGGCGGGTTGCTGGAGGTGCGGTTCATGTCGTTCCTTTCGAGGGACGGCCGTCAGAGAGGACGGCCACCGGATCTGGTGCGGCGACGGGCGCCGGCGCCTTGAGGTAGCTGGTGGCCCAGGCGGCAATGACCGCGAGCGCCGCGACAACGACACCGGTCACCACCGCGGCGGCGATGCCGGCCCGGTCGATCGCGGCGCCTCCCGCGAAGGAACCGACGGCGATGCCGACGTTGACCGCGGAGGCCGGCAGGGAGGACGCGAGCGGGGCGCCGGGGCCGGCGAGGCTGACGACACGGTGCTGCATCGACGGGGCCATGCCCATTCCGAACAGCCCGGTCCCGAGGACGGCCACGGCGACGACCAGCGGGTTCGCGCCGAAGGCGGCCATGGCGGCCAGCGACGCCGTGACACCGATCGTCCCGACGACCAGAGCGCGCCCGGCATTGGCGTCGGCGAAGCGACCGCCGGCGAACGAGCCGACCGCCGTGGCGACACCGTAGGCGAGCAGGAAGACGCTCACCGCCGAACCGGAGACGTCGCTGACCTGGTCGAGGAACGGCACGAGGTACGTCAGGGCCGACTGGATCCCGGCGAAGACGAGCATGGCGAAGGCGAGGACACCGAGCACGCGAGGTGCGAACGCATACCGGGCCTGACCCAGCGCCCCGCTGTCGGCGGGCGTCGGCCGTGAGGGGAGGACGAGGAATGCGGCGACGAGAACGAGCGCGCCGATTCCGACGACCGCGGCGAAGGAGCCCCGCCAGCCGACCGCCTGTCCGAGCAGCGTGCCGAGGGGAAGGCCCACGGCGCTCGCCATCGCGAATCCGGTGATGACGACGGCCATGGCCCGGCCGGCCCGCTCGGGCGGCACGACCGAGGTCGCGGTCACGATGGCGGCCGCGATGAACAGGCCTTGAGCCGCGCCGACGAGGAGCCGCGCGGCCAGGAACACCGGGTAGTCGGCGCCGAGCACCGGTAGCAGGTTGGCCAGCACGAACACGGTCGTCGTGCTGAGGAGCACGAGCCGGCGGTCGAACCTGGTCGTGAGGAAGGTCAGCAGCGGGCCACCGATGGCCAGCCCCAGCGCGTTGGCCGTCACCAAGGCTCCCGCAGCGGACACCGACACGGAGAGGTCGGCGGAGACGAGGTCGAGCATCCCCACGACGAGCATCTCCGCGCAGCCCATGACGAACGCGCCCGTGAAGAGCACGGTGAGGACGAGGTTCGGTCGAACCGGGGTCCGCCGGCTGGTCATCGTCATACCTCCCGAATAGGTGCAACTTCATAGTTGCACATCGACCCGGGAGGCGCAACTCTTCAGTTGCAGTTCATCGGTGGAGGTCGCCGGTCGGAAGGTTCGTTAGTCGAAGAGGACAAGCTGGTCGCGCTCGGTCGGGACCCCCTCGATCCGGAGGAGCGCCGACTTGCGGGGCAAGCCGCCGCCGTAGCCGGTCAGCGTCCCGTCGGCGCCGATCACGCGGTGACACGGAACGATGATCGAGATCGGGTTCGCGCCGTTGGCGGCGCCGACCGCGCGCGACGCCGTCAACGGCATGCCCAGCGCCGTGGCGATCGCGCCGTAGGTCGTCGTCGTCCCCCAGGGGATCGCCACCAGCTGGTCCCAGACCGCCTTCTGGAACGCCGTTCCCGAGGCCCGCAACGGCAGGTCGAAGACGCGGCGCTCACCGGCGAAGTACTCGGCCAGCTGGACGGTGGCGGCCCCC
Organism: uncultured Actinomycetota bacterium; assembly: GCA_963787725.1. GTDB lineage: Bacteria > Actinomycetota > Actinomycetes > Actinomycetales > Dermatophilaceae > Lapillicoccus. The sequence continues at coordinate 64,875 of CAWBEH010000006.1, forward strand.
AGCACCTCGGCGTCCTCCGGCGGCAGCTCGGCCTCCGACGACGACGCATGCTGCAGTCCGTCGAACCAGACGTGGGTCAGCGCCCCCTCGGAGGCAACGAGCAGCAGCGGCCCGATCGGCGTGTCGACGACGACCTGGGCCACCGGGCTCACCCCGTGACAACCGTGACGTCGCGCGCGACCGCGTGGGGCAGCGCGCGGATGCCGTCGGCGTGGGCCGCCGCGTCGCCGACCACGATCACGGTCCACTCCCCGTCCGCGAACCGGGCGTATGCCCGGCCCAACCGCTCCGCGTCGACGTCGGCCAGGTCGCGCAGTGTCGCTGTTGTGAACTCGGTCGTCAGCCCCTCGAACGCGAGGGTGGCCGCCTCGTCGGCGATCGCGTCGGCGGTGGCGTAGCGGCTCGCCGCGGTCATGGCGATGTAGTCGACGCCCTGCTTGGTCTCGGCGTCGGTGAAACCGTGGCGCGCACCGTCGAGGATGGTCAGCAGGATGTCGAGGGCCTCCACGGTCACGTCGCCGCGAACGCTGCCGCTGGTGAGGAACAGCCCGCCGCGCCGGCGCGGCCGGAACACCGACCGGATGCCGTAGGTGTAGCCCTTCTCCTCCCGCAGCACCGCGTCGACGCGAGCGTTCGGAGAGCCACCGAGCACGAACCCCAACACCGGGAACGGCGCCCATCCCCCGTCCACGCGGCGGTCGGGGCCGGTGGCGGCCACCACGAGCTCGGTCTGGACCGAACCCGGCCGGTCGACGAGGACGACGCGTCCACGGTTGCTCGCCGTGCGCGCCGCGACGGGCGGCGGCGGCGCCTCCCAGCCATCGGGGGCGTCCCAGCCACCGAGGGCCGCCTCGGCGGTGGCGAAGACGTCCACCCCGTCGAGATCGCCGGCCAGGACGAGCGTCGCCCCCGTCGGCGACATCTGGCTCCCGTGGAACGCCACCACGTCATCGCGAGTGATCGCGGACACCGTCTCGCGGGTGCCGGCGGTCGGCCGGCTCGCGCGCTCGGCGGAGTCGAAGAAGGTCTCGATCAGCTCCATCGCCCCACGCTGCGCGGCGACCGAGCGCTCCTGCTCGATCTCCGCCAGCCGCTGCTTGACGTGCCGCGCCACCTCGGCCGCCGGGAACGCCGGCTCGGTGAGGGCCTGGCGAAGCAGGTCCAACGCATACTCGAGATGCCGCTTGGCCACGTCGAGGTCGACGCTGATGCCGGAGTCGGAGGCCCCCGCCCCGAGAGCGACACCCTTGCGCTCGAGCAGGAGCGCGAACTCGCTCGACGTGTGGTTCTCGGTGCCCTCGTCGAGGGTGCGCGCCATCATCGTCGCGACGCCCTCCTTGCCGCGCGGTTCGCGCGAAAGCGGCAGGGGCACGGAGACGCGTACGGACAGGACGTACTGGCCCGGCACGTCGTAGACGACGACGTCGAGACCGTTGGCGAGGGTGCGCCGCTGGGCGGTCGGGAACGTGTAGGGCTGCGGCGGCTCGACCGCCGGGCGCGGGACGTCAACCGTGGGCGTGCTCATGCCGCCGCCTCCTGCTCTTCGACGAGGTACGACACGACGGCTCGCGAGCGCGGCTGCAGGTATGCGGCGGCGGCCGCCCGTACGCGGTCGCGGCCGATGGCCCCGACCCGGTCGAGCAGGGTGTTGATGTAGCGGCTGTCGTCGGCCAGCAGCGTGTAGTGGCAGATCAGGTCGGCGCGCTCCTCCTGGCTGGCCAGCGAGCTGAGCCACGCCCGCTCCGTCTCCGCGAGCGAGGACTCCATCTCGACCTCCGTCGGTCCTTCGACGATCAGCCGCTCGATCTCCTCGACGACCGCGGCCTCGAGGGAGTCGGGTGAGGTGCCCGCGGCGACATCGATGATGAGCAGCCCGAGGGACACACCGTCGACGAAGCCCATGGTGTGGGCGTGCACTGCCGTGGCCGACTGCTCGTCGCGGACCAGCCGCTGCACCAGACGGGACGTGCTGAGACCACCGAGGACGTCGAAGGCCAGCGAGCACGCGAGGTAGTCCTCGTCGCTGTCGACGGGCAGCCGCCAGGCGAGGTGCAGCCGGTCGTTGGGGACCTCCTCGACGCGCTCGAGCCGAGCCGGCTCGGTGAGCGGGTCGAGGTGATGGACGTCGTGGGGCGGCGGCTGCGCGGAGGCAGGCAGGGGTCCGAAGTAGGTCTCCACCTTGGCGAACGCGTCCTCCGGCTCGACGTCGCCGACGATGGTCAGCACCGAGTTGTTCGGCCCGTAGTAGTGCCGGAAGAACGCATGGACGTCCTCGAGGCTCGCGGCGTCGAGGTCCTCCATCGACCCGATGGTCGGGTGGTGGTAGGGGTGCCCTTCCGGGAAGACCGTGGCGTAGACGTCGACCAGCGCGTTGCCGTAGGGCACGTTGTCGTAGCGCTGCCGCTTCTCCTCCTTGACGACGTCGCGCTGGTTGTCGAGGTTCTCCTGGGTCACGGCGTCGAGGAGGTGGCCGTGGCGGTCGGCCTCGAGCCAGAGCGCCAGCTCGAGAGCCCCTTTGGGGATGGTCTCGAAGTAGTTGGTCCGGTCGAACCAGGTCGTCGCGTTGAGCCGGCCGCCCTCGGCCATCAGTGCGCTGAAGTGCTCGCCGCTCTTGACGTTGCGCGACCCCTGGAACATCAGGTGCTCGAAGAGGTGGGCGAAGCCGGTGCGTCCGGACGGCTCGTGCCGCGACCCGACGCCGACCCAGAGGTTCACGGTCACGGTCGGGACGGTGTGGTCCTCCGAGACGACCACGCGCAGGCCGTTGGCCAGGGTGCGCTCGGCGATGGGGTACGCGATGTCAGCCACGGGCCGACCCTACGCGACCCTGCCGACCCCCCGGTGCCCCGCTTCCAGACCGCCGTTGTCCTCAGTTTCGCGCGACGAGACACCCCGAAACTGACAACAACGGCAGTCTGGAAGCGGGAGGTATGCGTCAGGGCAGGTGGGGCTGGTGCGCCTCGCCGAGGCGCTCGATCGCCTCGCGGGCGAAGACCTGCTGCTCGGTGATGGCCCGCTCCGACCGGCCACGGCCGAGGAACGAGATGAACCAGTGCAGCAGCGTGGTGATCCGGGACTTGAACCCGATGAGGTAGAAGAGGTGGATCACCAGCCAGAGCATCCACGCGACGAACCCGCCGAACCGGAGCCGGCCCACGCTGGCCACCGCGGAGAACCGCGAGATGGTCGCCATGGAGCCCTTGTCGAAGTAGCGGAACGCCGGCGCAGTCGGCTGGTCGGCCAGCCGGCGCTTCACCTGCTTGGCCGCGAACTTGCCGCCCTGGATGGCCACCTGGGCCACGCCGGGCAGGTCGTCGAGCGCGATCATGTCGCCGAGGACGAACACCTCGGGGTGGCCCGGCAGGGTGAGGTCGGGGTTGACCTTGACGCGCCCCGCGCGGTCGGTCTCGGCGCCGGCCTGCTTGGCGACCGACCGGCCGAGCGGGCTGGCCTGCACGCCCGCGGCCCAGACCTTGGCGACCGCCTCGATCCGGCGCACGTAGCCGGACGGGTCGTTCACGTCCTGAACCTCGATGCCGGTGGCATCGACGTCGACGACCTTGGCGCCGAGCTGGACATCGACGCCCATCTTCTCGAGGCGCCGCTGCGCGATCTCGCCCAGCCGGTCGCCGAACGCCGGCAGCACCTGGGGCGCGGCGTCGACGAGGGTGATCTGGGCCATCGTCGGGTCGATGTGCCGGAAGTCCGACTTGAGGGTCCGCTTCGACAGCTCGGCGATCTGGCCGGCCATCTCCACGCCGGTCGGGCCGGCGCCCACGACGACGAACGACATCAGCCGGGCCGCCTCCTGCTTGTCGCCGCGGATCGCGGCCAGCTCGGCCTGCTCGAAGCTGCCGAGGATCAACCCGCGCAGCTCGAGGGCGTCGTCGATGTCCTTCATGCCCGGCGCGTACCGGGCGAACTGGTCGTTGCCGAAGTACGACTGACCGGCGCCGGCGGCGAGGATCAGCGTGTCGTACGGCGTGACCGCGGTACGGCCCAGGCTGTCGGAGGTCACCGTCTTCGCGGCGATGTCGATGTCGGTGACGTCGCCGAGGATCGTCGTGATGTTGCGCTGCTTGCGCACGATCTCGCGGGTGGCCGGGGCGATCTCGCCCTCGGAGAGGATGCCGGTCGCCACCTGGTAGAGCAGCGGCTGGAACAGGTGGCTCGTGGTGCGGGCGATGAGGGTGATCTCGACGTCCGCGCGCTTCAGTGACCGGGCCGCGAACAGCCCCCCGAACCCGGATCCGATGATGACGACCCGGTGCGGCGTCGTGGTGCTGGTGGAAGGGGTGGTGGTCTGTGGCATGGCGCTCACATCCAGGCCAACCGCAGTCGCAAACCGGTCATTCCGCAACGGTATGCGACCTCCATCACCTCCCTGAAGACGGGTTTCTCCCCAGTTCTGAGGGGGGTCGACCGGGGTACCGACAACGGGTCGACCAGGTCCGGACCAGCGGTGGGTCGGCGGGTTACCGAGCTCGTTGTCCATCGGCAGGTCGATGCCGTCGTCGCCACGACGCAGGGAGTAGCGGCCCTGCAGGTGCGTGTTGATGGCGATGTCGGAGGATGGTGCGTCGCGTCCCAGGTCCGCGATCGGGCCTCCTTCGAGGCGGACGGCGGTGTCCCCCAGAAAGGGGTCACCGATCTGCCCTTCTGTGGTCGCCGACTAGCGTGAGCGGCATGCCGGGATCGGGTGTGGTGGCGTGGCTCGACGTCACGGCCGGGGTCGCCGGCGACATGCTCCTCGGCGCGTTGGTCGATGCCGGCGCCGACCTCGCCGAGGTGCAACGGATGGTCGACCTCGTGCTCCCGGAGACAGTGCGCCTCGAGGCCACCTCCGTTCTCCGCGCGGGCCTGCGCGCCGTGAAGGTCGAGGTGCGGTCGGTCGTCGAGGACCATCCGCATCGCCGCTGGGCAGAGATCCGCGCCCGCATCGAGACCGCCGGTCTGCCCCAGCCCGTAGCGGACCGCGCCACGGCGGCGTTCCGACGGCTCGCGGAGGTCGAGGCCACTGCGCACGGGGTACCGGTCGAGGAGGTCGAGTTCCACGAGGTGGGGTCCTGGGACTCGGTCGCCGACGTCGTCGGGACCTGCGCCGCCCTTCACCTGCTCGGCGTGGAGGAGGTGGTCGCCACACGAATCGCGTTGGGATCAGGGACTGTTCGGACAGCGCACGGGGTGCTACCGGTGCCCGTGCCCGCCGTGTTGGGGTTGGTCGACGGGTGGTCGGTCGAGGCCGGCGGTGAGGGCGAGCTGGCGACGCCGACCGGCGTCGCGCTCGTGACGACGTATGCGTCGGCCCAGGGTCCGCTGCCCGTGCTGGACGTGGTGGGCTCCGGGGTGGGCGCGGGGACGCGTGACCCGGTGGGCCGACCGAACGTGGTGCGCGTTGTCCTCGGGCGGGGTTCGACGGGAGCGGCGCCGGACGCCGCGCGACGGATGGTCGTCATCGAGGCCAACGTCGACGACCTCGACCCGCGCGTCTGGCCGACGGTGCTCGCCGCCCTGCTCGAGGCCGGCGCGGCCGACGCGTGGTTGACGCCGATCCTCATGAAGAAGGGCCGCCCCGCGCACACCCTGTCCGTACTCGGCGACCCGGACGGCGCACCGGCCCTGCGCGACCGCGTGTTCGCGCTCACCAGCACGATCGGCGTCCGCCAGTCGGCGGTCGAGCGCTGGGCGCTGGGACGCGGCTGGGTCGACGTCGAGGTCGACGGCGCCACGGTCCCGGTCAAGGTCGCGCACCGCGACGGCGCGGTCGTCCACGTGACCCCGGAGTTCGACGACGTCGTGCGGCTCGCGGCCGAGCGAAGCGAGCCGGTCCGCGACGTGCTCGCGGCCGCGATGAGGGCGGCCGAGGCCTCGGGCCTGACCCCGGGAGCCGACGTCCCCGCGGAGCTACGCCCGACGCATACCAGCGTCCCCGAGGACGAGCGGTCGCCCTGACGAGGAGCGGTCAGACCGGACCGGCGGTATGCGCTCGACGTCGTCGGCGGCGAGGGCGGCGCACCGCCCCCACGTTTCCCAGATCTGAAGCCGTCAGGCCGGGGCGGCGATCTGCGCGGCCAGGTGACCCGCGCCGTACCCGTTGTCGATGTTGACGACGGCCACCCCCGGCGCGCAGGCGTTGAGCATCGCCAGCAGCGCGGCCAGCCCCTCGAACGCCGCGCCGTACCCCACCGACGTCGGCACCGCGACGACCGGCGCGGACACCAGCCCGGCCACGACGCTCGGCAGGGCGCCGTCCATTCCCGCCACCACGATGATGACTCGGGCGGCCCGCAGCAGCTCCAGCCGGCCCAGGACCCGGTGCAGACCGGCCACGCCGACGTCGACGACCAGCTCGGCGTCGCGCCCCAGGTGCTGCGCTGTGAGCAACGCCTCCCGCGCGACCGGCAGGTCCGAGGTACCGGCGCACAGCACGAGGACGCGGCCCCCGACCGGCTCCGGCACAGCGGCCGGCCAGGCCGCCAGTCGGGCCACCTCGTCGACCGCGGCGTCGGGAAGGACCTCGCGCAGCACCGCCAGCTGCGACGGCGAGCAGCGGGTGAACAACGCCGGGCCGCCGGCCGCCCGCAGGGCCTCGGCGATCTCGCGGACCTGGACGTCGGACTTGCCCTCGCAGTAGACCGCCTCGGGATACCCGCGGCGGGCGCTCCGGTCGAGGTCCAGCTCCGCGACGCCCGCGACGATGCCGGACGTCCCCGACGGTCCCGACCGCTCAGCCATGCGACATGGCGACCAGCGGGAGGGTGAACGCCCCCGACTGGATCCCGGCCAGGTCCACCGTGACGAACCGGAAGCCCGCTCCACGCACGGCGTCGACCAGTCGCGCCCGCATCTCGGGGGCCACCGCGCGGACCAGGTCGTCCTCGAGCAGCTCGACCCGCGCGACCTCGCCGTGGTGCCGCACCCGGCAGTCGGCGAACCCGAGCACCCGCACGGCGTGCTCGGCCGCCTCGACCTGGGCCAGCTTCTCGGGGTCGACCTCGGTGAAGTGGGGTATGCGCGACGCCAAGCAGGGAGCCGCCGGCTTGTCGGCGTTGGGCAGGCCGAGGTCGCGGGCCAGTGACCGCACGTCCGACTTGCTGAGGCCGAGGTCGGCCAGCGGGCGCAGCACCGCGTGCGCGGTCGCCGCGCGGCTGCCCGGCCGGTCCGGCCGCAGCGCGTCGTCGGCGTTCTCGCCGTAGGCCACGGCGTCCAGCCGCAACCGGTCGACGACCTCGTCGGAGATCCGCGTGAACAGCTCGTTCTTGCAGTGGAAGCACCGGTCGGGGCCGTTCGCGCGGTAGGCCGGAACGTCGCCCTCGTAGGTCGCGACCTCGACCACGCGGACCCCGAGCCCGGCGGCGACGTCGTGCGCCGACTCCCGCTCCGCGCCCGCGAGACTCGCCGAGACCCCGATGACACCGACGACGTTCGCCGGTCCGAGGACCCGGGTCGCGAGGCCGAGCAGGACGGACGAGTCGACCCCGCCGGAGTAGGCGACACCAAGGCGGTCGACGTCGGCCAGCAGCGTCGAGAGTCGGACCAGCGTCTCGTCCAGCGTCATGCGCCCGCCTCGCGCGGCTTCGGGTGTGCGTCCGCGTCGATCTCGGTCCGGTCTCCCGACCAGAGTGTGTGGAAGGTGCCGTCGCGGTCGGTGCGCTGGTAGGTGTGGGCGCCGAAGTTGTCGCGCAGCCCTTGGACCAGGGCCGCCGGCAGTCGCGTGGCTCGAACCGTGTCGTAGTACGCGAGCGCCGACGAGAACCCCGGTACCGGCACGCCGGCCGACGTCGCCGCCCCGACCACCCGGCGCCACGCCTCCTGCCGCTCCCCCAGACCCGACGCGATGCTCGGGGCGACGAGCAGGGTCGCGAGCTGCGAGCCCGCATACTCGTCGCTGATCTGGGCGAGGAGCCGCGCGCGGATGATGCAGCCGCCGCGCCAGATCCGCGCGACCGTCGCGATGTCGACGCCCCAGTCGTAGGTCTCGCTGGCTTTGCGGATCATCTCCAGCCCTTGGGCGTAGGCGACGACCTTGGACGCCCACAGCGCGTCGCGGACGTCGTCGACCAGCCGCTGCCGCTCGCCGGCGGGGATGCGCCGCTCCGGTCCGACGAGGACCGGCTCGCTCGCGTCACGGATGGCGGTGTCTCCGGAGGCCGAGCGCGCGAAGACCGCCTCGGCGATGGAGGGCACGGGAACGCCGAGCTCCAGGGCGATCTGTACGGTCCAGCGACCGGTCCCCTTCTGCTCCGCGCGGTCGAGGATGCGCTCGACCAACGGCGTCCCGGCGTCGTCTACCTGGTCGAGCACCTCCGCGGTGATCTCGACGAGGAACGAGTCGAGGTCGCCCTCGTTCCACTCACGGAAGACATCCGCACACTCGTGGGCCGACAGTCCGGCGGCCGAGAGCACGTCGTAGGCCTCGGCGATGAACTGCATGTCCGCGTACTCGATGCCGTTGTGGACCATCTTCACGAAGTGACCGGCGCCGTCCGGACCCATCCACGCGCAGCACGGCTCGCCGTCGACCTGGGCGGAGATCGACTCGAGCAGCGGCCCGAGCGACGCGTACGACTCCCTCGAGCCGCCCGGCATGATCGACGGGCCCTCGAGCGCACCGACCTCGCCGCCGGAGATCCCGCTCCCCACGAAGTGGATGCCGTGCTCGCGAAGCGCCTGCTCGCGGCGCCGCGTGTCTTCGAAGTGCGCGTTGCCCCCGTCGACGACGATGTCGCCATCTTCGAGGAGGGGGACGAGCTCGTCGATGACCGCGTCGGTGGGCGCACCCGCCTTGACCATGACGACGATCCGTCGCGGCTTCTCAAGGGACGCGACGAACTCCTCGGTCGACGTGCTGGGCACGAACGACCCTTCGTCGCCGAACTCGCGGACCAGGTCGTCGACCCGGCTCTGGGTGCGGTTGTGCAGCGCGACGGTATGCCCGTGGCGCGCAAAGTTGCGGGCGAGGTTGCGGCCCATGACGGCGAGACCGGTGACGCCGATCTGGGCGAAGGCGGACGTGTTCACCATGGCAGTCTCCCCCTCTCCACGAGCGGCGCCACATGGGGTAAGACAACAAATGGCAACTCATTGTTGCCCGGGGTGGCGGCGCGGAAGCATCCGGTAACGCCCTACAGATGGCCAGATGCCAACTGCTACCGCAGGGCCTTTGCTTAAAGGAGAGCAGACCCATGGTTCACACGACGATGCGCTCGGTCGCGGCCCTCGGGAGCGTCGGCCTTCTGGCCGTGGCCCTGGCCGCCTGCAGCAGCAGCGGGGGCACCAGCTCCGGAGGCGACACGAACTCCGGCGCAGGGAAGACCCTGAACGTCTACATCGGCAACAACGCGCAGTACCCGACCGAGCAGAAGGCCTGGTTCGAGTCGACATCGGCGAAGTTCAAGGCTCAGACCGGCGCCGACCGTCGCGTGGGAGACGTTCGCCTCGGCCGCCGACGAGCTGACCAAGATCCAGACCTCCGTGGTCTCCGGGACGGGACCCGACGTCTACAGCCTCGGCACCACCTTCACCCCGACGGCCTACGGGACGGGGGCGTTCGTGAAGCTCACCGACAAGGAGTGGACGGCGCTCGGGGGCAAGGAGAAGTTCGTGCCGTCGACGCTGGGGATCTCCGGGCCGGACCCCGCCAACCTGGTCGGGATCCCCTTCAACAGCCGGCCGTTCGTCATGGCCTACAACAAGGACCTGCTCAAGGCGGCGGGCATCGAGAAGCCGGCCACCACGTGGGACGAGCTGGCGGAACACGCCAAGAAGCTGACGACCGGCGGCGTCTTCGGGCTGGCCATCGCCTACAAGGACGGCTTCGACCCGTGGAAGTTCGCCTGGGGAATGTCGATCCAGGCGGGTAACCCGATCATCGACGGCAAGACCGCCAAGCTCGACGACCCGACGACGAAGAAGGCGTACGACACCTACTTCGGCTGGCTGACCAGGGACAAGGCCGTCGATCCGGCGTCCATCGGCTGGTCGAACGCGCAGGCGCTTGCCGCGTTCTCGCAGGGCAAGGCGGCGTACTTCCCGATGACGACGTACACGTCGGCGCCGACCCTGGACAAGAGCGAGATCAAGGACAAGTACGCGTACGCGCTCATGCCGACGGTCCCGCCGGGAGCGACCTCCCTCCCCGCGGGTGGCAAAGATGCGGCCAGCATCCTCTCCGGCGACAACGTCGTCGTGGCGGACTACAGCCAGAACAAGGACCTGGCCTTCCAGTTCGTCAAGATGATCACCGACCAGGCCATCCAGGACGAGTACTTCAAGATCTTCGGCAACCTTCCGGTCAACGCCCAGTCGGCGGCTGCCCTGAAGTCGGACCCCAAGCTCGCCGTGTTCACGGAGGCCTCGGCCAAGTCCGTCGCCACCCCGTTCACCGGCGCCTGGGGTGACACCCAGCTGGCGCTGACCAACGTCGTCGTCCAGTCGATCCCTGACCTGTCCAAGGGCTCGGTTTCGGACGCCGACTTGACCGCCCGGCTCGCCACCGCCCAGAAGGCGGCCCAGTCGGCCGTCGACCGAGCGAAGTAGGAAGTCGAAGCGCCATGAGCAGCGCCACGGCCCCCGAGGCCGGCCAGGGGGTGGCGGCTCCGGCCGCCACCCCCGGCACGGCCGGACAGCGGCCGGCCCCCAAGAAGGTCAGGCCGCTGTCCAAGCGACAGCGCCCGCTGTGGATGCTGATCCCGGGCGGGGTGCTGATGACGTTGATCATCGTCATCCCGTTCCTGATCGGTGTCTGGATCTCGCTGACCGACCTCGACCAGTACACGCTCCGCCGGTGGCTCAGCGCCCCGTTCGTCGGGCTGGCGAACTACGTCGAGTCGCTCAGCGCCGGCCTGCCCGCGGCGATCTGGATCAGCATCTCGTTCGCGGTGATCAGCACGGCCGTGACCGTGCCGATCGGGGTGGCTGCGGCGATCGTCACCCAGAACAGGTACCGCGGTCGCGCATTGGTCCGCGCGATCTTCCTCATCCCGTACGTCCTGCCGTCGTTCGTGGTGGCGACGGTCTGGCGAACCATGCTGCAACCGGACGGCATCGTCAACAACATCCTCAACAACCTGGGCATCGGCGACCAGCTCTGGCTGGCCGGCCCGACCGCCTACTGGACGCTGATCCTGGTCGAGATCTGGGCGGCCTGGCCGTTCATCTACCTGCTGGCCCTGTCCGGGCTGCAGTCGGTGGACGGCGAGGTGCACGAGGCGTCCGCGCTGGACGGGGCGTCATGGTGGCCGAAGCTGCGCTACATCGTGCTGCCCTACCTCAAGGGCCCCATCGCGCTGGCCTTCCTCCTCGCCACCCTCAACCACATCAACAACTTCACGCTGCCGTACGTCCTCTTCGGGGCGCCCGCCCCGGAGTCCGTCAACGTGATGCCGATGATCGTCTACGTCACGAGCTTCCAGAGCCTGCGGTTCGGCCTGTCCGCCGCCATGGCCATCGTCTCGTTGATCATCATCGCCATCCCCCTGTTCATCTACCTGCGGGCGGTCCGGCTCGATGTCCACGAAGAGGGAGGTAAGTGATGACCACCGCAACTCCCACCAGGGCCGCTGTCACGCGTCGTCCGCGCAAGGGCCGAGCGGGGTCTGAGGAGGCCCATCGGCTGATGCCGACCCCGCTGCTGGCCGTCCTCACCACGATCCTGTGCCTGATGGTCCTCATCCCGGTCGCCTACATCGTGCTGGCATCTCTCAACACCGATGCCGGGGTCGCATCCGGTGAGTTCTGGCCGAGCAGCTTCTCCGGCGAGAGCTACACGCTGATCTGGTCCACGGTCGGCCTGAGCAAGGCTTTGGTCAACAGCCTCATCGTCGCCGGCGCGGTCGCGATCGCCTCCGCGCTGCTGGCCGTCCCGACGGCCTACGTCCTGGTCCGCTACGCCTTCCGGGGCCGGGTCACGATCCTGCGGGGCCTGCTCGGGTTCCAGAGCATCCCCGGCACCCTGATGCTGCTGCCCGTCTTCGTGCTCTTCTCGTCGATTGGCAGCACGCTCGGGATCGCCATCATCGGCACCCTGTGGGGGTTGTTCATCGCCTACCTGACCTTCGCCCTGCCGTTCTCGACGTGGGTCATGGTCACCTACCTGCGCGGGCTGCCTCGGGAGCTGGAGGAGGCGGCGCGCATCGACGGCGCCTCCAACGTCCAGATCCTCGCCCGGATCATCTTCCCGCTCAGCGGTCCGGCGATCGTCGTCTCCGGGATCTTCGCCTTCCTCCTCGGCTGGAACGACGTGCTGTTCGCCTCCGTGATGACGCGTCCGGACACGCATACGGCCGCCGTCGCCCTACAGGTGTTCGGCGCCAGCATGGAAGGTGGGGCCATCCCCGTGTACTCGCAGATGATGGCCGCTTCCCTGGTCTGTGCAGCGCCGGTCGTCATCCTCTACTTCGTCTTCCAGCGCTACCTGGTCGGCGGACTCACCGCGGGGAGTGTGAAGTAACCGATGTGGACCCTGTCCGGATTCATCGACGAGATCTCGGAGGACTTCGAGACGCAGTGCTCGGTGGCCGCGGGCCTCGGCATGAAGTACGTCGAGATCCGCAGCGCCTGGGGTGTCAACATCCTCGACCTCGACGACGGCCAGCTCGCGACGGTGCAGGAGACTCTGGACCGGCACGGCCTCAAGGTCTCCAGCATCGGCTCGCCGATCGGGAAGATCGATATCGACGAGGACTTCGAGCCGCATCTCGAACGGGCTCGGCACGCCGCCGAGGTCGCGAAAACCCTTGGTGCGCCGTACATCCGGCTGTTCTCGTTCTTCATCCCGGCGGAGGGCGACCCCAAGGACCATCGCGACGAGGTGCTCAGACGTATGCGGGCAATCGCCGACGTCGGTGAGACCGCCGGCGTGGTCCTCGTGCACGAGAACGAGAAGGACATCTACGGCGACACCCCGGCTCGCTGCCTCGACATCATCGAGTCGGTGGGGTCGCCCAACCTCCGGGTGGCCTGGGATCCGGCGAACTTCGTGCAGGTCGGGGTCCGCCCGTTCACCGAGGGGTACGCCTCGCTACGTCCCCACCTCGAGTACATGCAGATCAAGGACGCCCACGCGGCCGACGGGACGGTGACGGTCGCCGGTGACGGCGACGGCCAGCTCGTCGAGACCATCCGGGCGCTCCGCGAGGACGGCTTCGACGGGTTCTTCTCCCTCGAGCCGCACCTCGGCGACGTCCACGCGCTCGGCGGGTTCTCCGGTCCCGAGCTGTTCACCCGTGCACACGCGGCCTTCACCGGGCTGCTGCACACCGAAGGGATCGAGTACGCATGAGCACCACCGACCGACCGACCTTCGCCATCGTCGGCGCCGGAGTCATCGGCAATCAGCACGGCAAGGTCATGACCGAGCTGGGTGACCAGGTCGAGCTCGTCGCCGTCGTCGACGTCGACCTACCCCGCGCCGAGGCGTTGGCCGCCGAACGCGGTGGCCGCGCGTACGCCTCCCTGGCCGACGCCCTGGCCAGCGAGGACGTCGACGTGGTCTCGGTCTGCACCCCGACCGGGCTGCACGGCACCGTCGCCATCGAGGCCCTCAAGGCCGGGAAGCACGTCGTCATCGAGAAGCCGGCCGAGGTGACCGTCGAGAAGACCGACGAGATCATCGCGGCCCAGCGCGAGGCCGGCACGCTCGTGTCGGTCATCTCGCAGCATCGGTTCGACCCGGCCACCGATGTCGCCGTCGCGGCCATCGAGGCCGGCGAGCTCGGGCGGCTGACCTCGGGAATCGCCTCGATCGACTGGTGGCGCGGACAGAGCTACTACGACTCCGGCGACTGGCGCGGAACCTGGGAGCTCGACGGCGGCGGCGCGATGATGAACCAGGGCGTCCACACCGTCGATCTCCTGATCGCCGCGATGGGCCGGCCGGTCGAGGTGTTCGCCTACACCGGCACGCTCGCCCATGAGCGCGTCGAGACCGAGGACGTCGCCGTGGCGGTCGTGAAGTTCGAGAGCGGGGCCCTCGGCGTGATCCACGCCACGACCGCCGCATACCCCGGCCTGAGCGCCCGGGTCCAGGTCCACGGCGACAAGGGCTCCGTGGTGATCGACAACGACGAGCTCGCGTACATCCACCGGGCGGCTTACGCCGGCGACCAGAGAGACGTCTCCTACGGGGCGAACTCGGCGAGCGACAACCAGAAGGACAGCCTCGACCTTCCCGAGAAGGCGACGGCCGCGGCCAGCCGCGATCCGGGCCAGCTGTCCGACGCGCACCGATTCCAGTACCTCAACATCCTGGCCGCACTGCAGGGGCGCGAGAAGCTCCGGGTCGACCTGGAGACCAACCGCCAGGCCATCTCGGTCATCACCGGCGCCTACGAGTCGGCGCGGACCGGTCGGCCGGTGACCCTCACGTGAGCGCTCCGCGTATCGCCGCGAACCCGATTCCCTACTGGGCCAAGGTCGGCAAGTCCCGCGAGGTGTTCGAGCAGGCGTTCCGCGACTTCTCCGACATCGGCTACACCGCGGTCAAGGCCGACATCCCCGAGGGGATGACGGCCTCGGACTACCTCACCTGGATCGACGGGTATGGCCTGGCCCCGGCCCTCAGCCTCTTCAACTCGCCGTTCGACGAGACCCTCGACCAGGCGAACGAGCTGGAGTCGGCCAAGCGGTTCGCCGAGGACCAGGCCTCGCTCGGCCTGGACCGCACCATGGTGTCGTCGATGTCCGTCCCGGCCCGTCTCGCCCGTCCGGCGGTCGGCGCCGACTACGACGAGGGGCGGCTCACCCGGGCCATCGAGCGCTGCGGCCGGGTCTGTGAGGTGTTGCAGGCGGGCGGAGTCCGGCCGCTGCACCACTCCCACATCGGAGGGGTCTTCGAGACCGAGGCGGAGATCGTCCGGCTTCTCGATGACCTCGGGCCCGACGTCATCGGCGTCGGCCCTGACACGGGTCACCTGCGGTGGGCCGGGATCGACCCCGCACCCTTCATCGCGCGCTACGCCGACCGGATCGGGGGCATCCACATCAAGGACTGCTTCCCCGACTTCCTCGACGGCCGTCTCGATCCCGCGGACGGGCGCAGCTACCACGAGCTGACCGGCACCAAGCGGCTCTGGGCCGAGCCCGGGCTGGGCGTCGTCGACTTCGACGCGGTCCTCGCGGCGCTCCCGGCGGGCTACGACGGCGATCTCATGATCGAGATCGACGAGCCGAGCGTGGACTCGAAGTACGAGTCGCACCGGATGGCGTTCGAGTGGGCCCAGCACGGGCTGGCGCCGGTCACGACCTGACCAGAGCCCATCCGACGGGATCCCCGACCGGGAGCCTTCGATGCCGATGGCACCCTGCTACGTCACCACCACCCCGCCGTAGGACAGATCCGAGTACGCCGTTGAAGCGAGCCGTGGCCGCTGCAGCAGCTGTTGGACAAGAGCTGTGAAGAGCCACGCCTTGTACTCGAGCACCTCCCAACCGGCTTCGGTGACGAGGCTCGTGAACACGTCGTGACCGAAGAGCACGACGACGAGGTCGGCGGCTCGGGCGGGGTCGAGCCCCGGACGTAGCGCGTCCAGCTCGTTCAGCCGGCCGACCATCTGCTCCTGCCCGGCGCGCCGACCGGCTGCAACGTCGCGCCAGTACTGCTCGACGAACGGATCCGAAGCTGCCGCGGCCACGATCGGCCATAGCGGAGCAGCGCGCACGAAGATGTCGGCGCCGTGTTCCACAGCGAGTGCCAGGACCCTCTGAGCTGACCTCGCGGTCAGCATCTCCTGCACCCAGGCGCGCTCGGGGACCCTCGGAGCGTCCTGCTCGCCCGCGGCGGTCACCTCGACCACCTCGCGGAGAAGCTGCCCCTTGGTGCGGAACGTGTAGTAGAGCGTCTGGACGGCCACGCCCGCGTCGTCGGCGATGCGCTCCATGGTCGTCGCGGCATACCCGTCGGTGACGAAGAGCTCGCGGGCGCTGTTCAGCATGCGCTGTCGCGTCTGGCGCGCCCGGTCGGCTCGGGTGGGCACTTCGCCCTTGACTGTTCCCACCTGATTCAGGCTACTAGAGCACTCACTAGTGGTTACACTAGTGAGTGCTACTCGGGGTTCTCGAAGAAGGTGACGCTTGATGCCCGTGATCAGGAATTCCGTGATCCTGCCCTGCTCACCGGAGGTGGCCTTCGACTACCTTTCCGACCTCCGCTCGGAGCTGGAGTGGAACCCCAAGTGCGAGAGCATGGAGAAGCTCACGCAAGGACCAGTCGGACCGGACACCAGATACCGGGCGAAATGGAGGGGCAGCCCCTACGTCCAGCTCGACACCGTGGCCTACGACCGGCCACACGGTTGGACCATGCACAACGGCGGTCCGATCGAGGTGAGCTTCAGCTGTCGCCTCGAAGCCGTTCCGGAGGGGACGCTGCTGCGCGCGGACTTCACCCCGACTCCGCACGGCTGGTTCCGGGTCATCTTCCCGATCTTCCTGGTCATGATCCGTCGCGATGAGAAAGCCAACATGGGCCACCTCCGCGATGCGGTCGAAAGACACGTCCAAGCTCTCGCCTGAGCTCTCGCGTTCCGTCTATACCCATGCCTCGACCTCGGCTCGGTTTGACGATGACGCCGTAGCGTAGATTGGCCGGCCAGATGAGCACTGAACCTTCTCCGCGACCCCCCGACTTCAAGACGCGCGCCGACGGCCGCGGTGGCCTGGTCAGGGTCACGCTCGTCGGCGAGCCCCACGACGGTCGCGAGCTCTACATCGACGAGCTCGACCTGCCGGCCGAGATCTGGACGACCCCGCGCGGAATGCGCTTCGAGTGGTGGGGCCCCGGTGTGAAGGCGGACATGGAGCGGACGGCGGTGGGGTCAGACGCTGGGGCGCCACCGATCCACTACGCGCTGCGCATTCCGCCGGACACGCAGGAACCGCTGTTCGTGTCCGACGACCAGGTCCGTTAGCTCGCGATCGTGGGCGACACGATCAGACCCCGACGCGGCCCCATGGTCCCCAGATCGCGTAGGTGATCCCCCGCGACGCCTGGACGTTGACGAACAGCGTCTCGCCGTTCGGGCTGAAGGTCGACCCGGCGAACTCGTCACCGGAGCGATCGGCGCCCGTGATGCTGACCATCCGGTTGAGGGCTACATCGAACAGCTCACCCTTGCGGCTCAACCCCCGCAGGTAGTTGTCGTTGATGTTGTCCTCGCACAGGATCAGTGTCCCGCGCGGGCTCGTGGTCACGTTGTCCGGGAAGTCGAGCACGTCAGGGCCGGGCGACTGGTAGACGAGCGTGAGCTGCTGGGCCCGCGGGTCGAAGGCCCAGACCTGGCCGTACCCGTTGCCGTACCCGCCCACGGTGTCGGGGCCGGTCTCGGCGACGCCGCCACCCTGCGTCGACGTCCAGTAGATGACGCCCCGGTCGTACACCGCGCCCTCGAGCCTCGAGAAGTGCGCGGCGCCCAGCGCCCGCCCCTGGTTGCCGACGTAGCTGATCGCGTCGTTGTTGGTCGTGGGGGCCGGCTGCCCCGGCGTGTACGGGAAGCTCGGGTTCGGATTGGCGATGTCCACCCACTCGACGTCGTACGTCGTCCCTGCGACGCCGGCCGCCTCCAGGTGGACGTTGGGCCGCCCGACAACCGCCAGCATCTGCAGCCGACCGTCGTTGCCCAACACTCCGGTCCTCATCGGGTTCGACGACGGGACATAGCGATAGAAGCCCGACGGGAAGCCGAAGTTGTCCTCGGTGAGGTAGAGGATCCCCTCGCGGGGATCGAACGCGACCGCCTCGTGGGCGAAGCGCCCTGCCGCAGTGATCGGCTGCCGGTTCGACTGGCCACCCGCCGGCACCTCGAAGATGAACCCGTGGCGTTTCTCGAGGGTGACGTTCGATGCGCCGGTGAAGTCCGGGCCGACGTCCGGGCCGTTGACCGTCTCCTCGCAGGTGACCCAGCTGCCCCAGGGCATGATCCCGCCCGAGCAGTTCATCTGGGTGCCGTTCAGGCTGGTGAACGACCGAACGACATCGCCGTGGAGGGTCACCTCGACGGAGGTGGTCCCGCTGCCCGCGTGGTTGTCGTAGGGGGCTCCTGGGCCGAAGGCGGCCGAGACCGGTCCGTTGATCTCGTGGTTGCGGACGAGCATGACGTTCCCGTTGGCCAGTGGGAAGGCGCCCATCCCGTCGTGACGCCCGGGGAGTCGGGTCCCGTCGTCGAGGGTGACGAAGCTGCCCGCCGGAAGGTCGGTGTCATGGAACGAGCGGTACTGGAACCTCTCCGGGAGCCAGAGCCGGACCTTGCCGTCCCGCAGGTCGGGAATGGCTCGGAGGGTGTTCTGGCGGTCCCGGCCGTTGGCGTTCGCCGCCATCGCGGTGAACCCCTGGAACGGCCCGCCCACGGCGATGGCGGTGGCCGCACCGGCGGCCCCTTGCAGGAATCTGCGGCGGTCGATGCTGGGCATGGGGATCCTCTCGCGCGCTCCTCAGAAGCAGCCGAATCTACACCGCGGGAGCACCTGCGGATCGGTAGATCAGGTCGGCTCCCGGTCCCGCTCGGTGATGCCGTCATCCGACCTGGGTCCGACCGCGGTGGGGACCTAGGTCCGTAGGCCGGTCCGCCAGCCAGTGGAGGTCATGGTCGTTCCGTCGCCCCCACGATCAGCGGATCAGTCGCCTGCTCGCCGGGAGGGAGTCTGGAGACAGCCCCGGGAAGCACCCGGAACCAGCCGGATCACCCTCCGGCCGGAGACCCCAAAGGAGCCGAGCATGTTCAAGCTCGTTACCGTCGCCGCCCTGTCCACCGTCGCCACCGCCGGACTCGTCCTCGTCGCCATCACCGTCGCGAACGACCCGGCGGGCGACCTCGGCTTCCTGTCGTCCGTCAGCGCCGTCGCCGTCATCGTCGCCTTCCTGGCGCTGGTCGTCGGTCTGCTGGAGCGCACCCACCGGCGCGCCTCCGGTCCGGCCGGGCGCGCCCTCGGCCGCGACGCTCGGAACGACCGCGACACGGTTCGTACGCTCGACGAGCTGCGAGCCATGAGCGGCACCGCGGGCGGGGCACCGGCCCGCCACACGCGGCTCTCCGTGATGTGAGCCCGAGCAGTCCCAGCGTCCTCCGGCGGTCGTTCCCGTTGGAGGACACTGGTTGTCGTCGTCCGCGTCGGGCAACGGTGGTGGTCACACCATGGGCGTCCTCCGTTCGGGGGACGATCCGTTCGTCCGCCCAGTCGGCCATCCGGCCGACGCCGGGCCTGACGCCGTCGAGACATCCTGATCTGGCTCGCACCACCGACCCCAGAGACAGGAACTGACATGACGATCTCGGTAGACACAACTGACCCGCGGACCCACGGGCGTACGGCCCCCTCGCACACCACCCCTCTGACCACCCCGGCGCCGACCGTGCCGTCGCCCTCGTCGGAGTCACTGGTCGACTGTCCGGCCTGTGGCCTGCCGGCTGAGCTCGAGTCGCGAGACATGGTCGCCGGCACCAGTGGCCCCGAGGTCCACGTGCAGCTGCGGTGCCCCCTCGGACGGCACTGGTTCGTCATGACCGAGGACGTGCTGTAACAGAGGCGTAGGTGCACCACCGGCCAGGCTTACGCCGGCGATGCGACCTCGCCACCGATTCCCGTCTCGTTGCCGTCGGCGTCGTGGAAGACGTACTTCCAGACTCCCTCGTGCTTCTCGACCTCGACCGGGGCCAGACCTCGCGTCGCGATCCTGGCCACCTCGGACACGGGGTCGTCGACCCAGATCATGTTGACGGCGCCGCCGGCTCGCTCGGTGTCCTGGATGATGTAGACGTGGCAGTCCTCGGCCAGCTGCCACACGGCCTCGATGTCGTTGGGGTAGAAGGACGGCTCTGAGCCGAGCAGTCGCTGGTACCACTCGAGTGCGACGCTGTAGTCCTCGACCGGGATCCCCGCGAAGATGCCTACCGCCATGTCTGCTCTCCCATCATGTGCGGGTAGACCCGATGCGTCGGCAGGACTCATCGGGTCTGGTCGAGGCGACCGTGGCTGTCAGTTGTTGCGCAGAGCCCGGATGAGCTGAGCTCGCTTCATCGTCGACCGACCACTGATGCCGACCTCCGCAGCCCGTTTGCGCAGCCGGGCGACCGTCCAGTCGTCGTAGGAGCCCGACTCACCGCCCTTACTGCTCACCTGTGTGCGCGAGGTGTTGGCGGCGGCGTTGGCGATCCGAGCCGCCTTCTCCCTGCTGGCGCCCTGGTCTCGCACCTTCTCGTACAGCTCGTCGTCACCGATGCTGGCACCGTGGTTCTTACGCGCGGGCATCTCGGGCCTCCTGGTCTGCTCGTCCGCTCGATCGTCCGGATCCAGCGTCTCGCAGCCGGCCGAACCGCTCCACCCGAGGCGTGGGCCGTCACCGGTGGGTGCCACCCGACCCTCAGGTGCGCCGATCCGCGTCGACGAGAACGCCGGCGTCCCGATACACCTGGTCGAGAACGGCCAGCGCCGCCACCCCTTCGGCCGGCCCGATCCAGAACGGTTCGGGCTCGTCGAGCCGGCGGTAGAAGTCGGCGACGAGCAGCTCGTGGGACACCCCCCAGTACGCCCGTCCGGTCGTGGTGGCGCGACGTTCCTCGACGATGTCGGTGCGACCGTCGGAGTAGGCGATGGTGAGGTCGCCGCGGATGAGCAGGCGCGCGTGCTCGGTGTCGATCTCGATGGTCACCGGTGAGTCGACGGAGTTGGCCACCGTCGCGAACAACACACTGCGCGAACCCGATTCGTGGTCCATGACGAGCTGGGCGGTGTCCTCGACATCCACGTACTCCCCGAGCGCGAGGGTGCCGATCCGGCTGCCGACCTGGGTCACCGGACCGACCAGCCACTGCACGAGGTCGAGGGTGTGGATGGCCTGGTTCATCAGCACGCCCCCACCGCTGCGGGCCCGCTGGCCGCGCCAGGGCCTGCGCGCGTAGTACTCAGGCGTGCGGTGCCAGGCCACCGTCGCCGATGCGCCTCGGACCTCGCCGAGCGACCCGCCGGCGATCAACCGGTGGGCCTCCTGGGAAGCCCGGTTGTACCGGTTCTGGAAGCAGACCGCGACCTTGACGGCCGGGTTGGCGACGCTGGCCTCGAGCACCGGATGGGCGTCCGCGAGCGTCTGCGCGACCGGCTTCTCGAGGACGACGTGGACACCGCGCTCGATGCAGTCCACCGCTAGCTGCGCGTGCTGGTCGTGCGGGGTGCAGACGTGGACGACGTCGGGCCGCAGCGAGTCGAGCATCGCGCGGTGGTCGGCGTATGCGGGTACGCCGTGCGCAGCGGCAACCGACGAGGCGCGTTCGTCGTCGACGTCGCAGACGCCGACCACCTCGGCCCCGTCGAGGTCGCGGAGGGCGGCCAGGTGGACGGTCGAGATGTCACCGCAGCCGACGACGGCCGCTCGGACCGGTGCCGTCACGAGGTGGCGCTTCTGGCCTCGAGGTCGGCCACCTGCTGCTCGACGAGGGCGGTCACCTCGAGGTCGTCGACACCGAGCCACTCGAGCACCGCCGCCACCGCCTCCCGGACCGGACCCTGGGCCAGCTCGGTCAGCGCCGCCCCTTCCACGTCCTGGACCGGTGCGCCGTGACCGCGCAGGTGCGCGATCCAGGCCGCCACGAAACGTGTTGCGCCACTGGGCAGCTCGCCGTCGGCGCGGGCGGCACGGAGCACCGGCAACGCGCGGATCGGCACCTTCTGTGAGCCGTCAGCGGCGATCTGGGCGAGCCGGTGCCGGATGTTGGGGTTGGCGAACCGGTCGAACAGGGCCTGCCGGTATGCGGCGACGTCCTCCTCGGGCAGGGTGAGGTACTGCGCGGCACAGTCCCACCAGTCCTCGACCCACCCGAAGACCTCCGGGTCCATGATCGCGTCGGCGACCGTCTCGTGCCCGACGATCGAACCCGCATACGCCATGATCGAGTGAGCGCCGTTGAGCAGCCATAGTTTTCGCGTCTCGAAGGGCTTGACGTCGTCGACGAAGATCGCGCCGGCGGTCTCCCAGGCGGGCCGACCGGCGGGGAAGTCGCCCGCGAGGACCCACTCGGTGAAGGGCTCGGTGACGACCAGGGCGGTGTCCTCGACGCCGGTCAGGGTCTGCGCATCGGCCAGGTCCTCGTCCGTGGCGCGCGGGGTGATCCGGTCGACCATGGTCGTGACGAAGGAGACGTTCGTGTCGACCCACGCCGCGAGGTCGGGATCCACCTGCTGCGCGAGCTCGGTGACCACGCGCCGGGCCATGGCGCCGTTGTGGGGCACGTTGTCGCAGGACACCACGGCGAGCCCGCCGACACCAGCGGCCCGTCGCGCGACGAGGCCGCCCGCCAGTCGGCCGGGCACGGTGTCGAGGGTTTCGGGGCTGCCCGCGCGGAGGGCTGCGATGTCGGCCTGCACCGGAGCGGAGTCGAGGTCGAGCCCGCCGGCGTCGTTGCGGCAGTAGCCCGCTTCGGTGACGGTGAGGGTCACGACGGCCACGTCGACCGAGGCCAGGTGACCGAGGAGGGCGGCAACGTCGCTACCGACGTGGACCGCGCTGATCGAGCCGATGACCTCGGGGACGCTCTCCGACTCGTGTCTGATGAGCAGCGTATACAGGCAGTCCTGCCCGGCGAGCTCGTCGGCCGTGCGTCGCGAGTGGCCTGTGAACGCGGCGATCCCCCATGCCGCGGCGTCCTCGGAGTGCTCGGTGTACCACGCCTGGTGGGCGCGGAAGAAGTTGCCGACCCCGAGGTGCACGACCCGCACCGGCGCGGCCGGGCGGCCGTCGGCGTCCCGGCTCAGGTGGCGGCTGGGGGCGATCGCCTGGCTCACAGCTTGAACACCTGACGCGGAATGGTCGTCACGAGGTCGGTGCCGGTCTCGAACGCCTCGTCCTCGTCGAGCCGGTGCTGCACGACGAGCTCGGCGAGGTAGGCACTGTCGAGGCGACGTGACATGTCGTGCCGCGCGGGGATCGAGCAGAAGGCGCGGGTGTCGTCGATGAACCCCGACGTCCGGTAGAAGCCCAGCGTCTCCGTGACGGCTCCGCGGTACCGGCGGATCGCCTCCGGCGCGTCGAGGAACCACCAGGGCACGCCCGCATACACCGCGGGGTAGAAGCCGGCGAGCGGCGCGATCTCGCGCGAGAACACCGTCTCGTCGACGGTGAAGAGGACCAGGTGGAGGTCGGGGGCGGTCCCGAACCGGTCGAGCAACGGCTGCAGCGACTTGGTGAACTCGACGCCCACGGGGATGTCGTGGCCGGTGTCCGGCCCGTGCTCCTTGAGCGTCGGGGTGTGGTGGTTCCGGTGGACACCGGGGTGCAGCGTCATGACCAGCCCGTCGTCGACGGACATCTGCGCCATCTCGACCATCATGTGCCGGCGCAACGCCGTCGACTCCTCGGTCGAGGTCTCTCCACGCAGCGCCGCGGCGTAGATCCGCGCGGCCTCGGAGGGGGCCAGCTCGAGCGTCACGACGTCGGCGTGGCTGTGGTCGGCGGAGACGGCGCCGTGGTCCTTGAAGTGGCGCCGGCGCTGGGCCAGCGCCCGCAGGTACCCCGGGAAGTCCCCGGTGTCCTCGCCCGACGCCTCGCCGAGCCGGTCCATCAGTGGAGCGAATCCCGGGCGGCCGGGTTCGAGGTAGCGGTCGGGGCGGAAGGTCGGGACCACGCGGCCGTCGAAGCTGGCATCGGCAGCCAGCGCCGCATGGTGGGCGAGGTCGTCGCACGGGTCGTCGGTGGTCGCGAGCACGTCGATGCCGAAGCTCTTGAACAGCTCTCGAGGCCGGTACTCGTCGGACGTGAGGCACTCCGCCACCCGGTCGTAGATCGCATCGGCCGACTCCGCGCTCGGTCGCTGGGTGACGCCGAAGATGCTGCTGAGGACGCTCTCCATCCAGAAGCGGCTGGGCGTCCCTCGGAACAGGGCCCAGTGCTCGCAGAACGTCCGCCAGGCCGTCCGGCTCTCCGCTTCGGTCAGGGTCTGCTCACCGACGCCGAGACTGCTGAGCGGAACTCCGCCCGCGTGGAGCAGCCGGAAGATGTAGTGGTCCGGGGAGAGGAGCAGGGCGGTGGGGTCGGTGAACGGGATGTTGCCGGCCAGCCACTCGACGGGGACGTGCCCGTGCGGGGAGATGATCGGCAGGTCTCGCACCTGCTGGTAGAGACGCCGCGCCAGGTCGCGCACCACAGGGTCGGCAGGAAGGAGCCGGTCGTCGTGTGGGCGCAGACCGGGGAGCTCGGGCATGGCAGTCATGCTCCGGCCCTGTCGAATCTGGTCGCCACAAGTTGCCACTAGTTGCCGTGAACCCTTGCCGGTCGGTGAGACCCACGGCCAGAGTGATGGGGTGAGCAGTTCGAGTGTCTCGTCGACCGCCACCCTGCCCGAAGCCGTCGTCCTTCCGGCCACCACCGTCGGTGACGCCACGGGAGTGGTGTCCGCCGACGAGGTGACCGCCTTCGTCCGGGAGCGGCTCGACGCATACCCCGTCGACGGGCGCAGCGTCTGCATCCTGGTGCCCGACGGGACGCGTACCTGCCCGCTTCCGTTGCTGCTCAGAGCCGTTCACGCATCGCTCGCCGGACGAGCCACGCGGATGACCGTCCTCGTCGCGCTGGGCACCCACGCGGCCATGAGCGACGAGGCACTGGCCGCCCACCTGGGCTACGCCGAGGACGGGCTGGACGCGACCTATCCTGGCATGACGGTCCTCAACCACGAGTGGTGGGACCCGGAGACGTTCGCCGACCTCGGGACCATCCCGGCCGCGCGGATCCGCGAGCTGTCCGAGGGGCGGCTCGACGTCGACGTGCCGGTCCACCTCAACCGCGCCGTGGTCGAGCACGACATCGCGCTGGTCGTCGGGCCGGTGCTTCCGCACGAGGTCGTCGGCATCTCCGGTGGCAACAAGTACTTCTTCCCCGGCGTCGCGGGCCAGGACATCATCGACATCTCGCACTGGCTGGGCGCCCTCATCACGTCCGCCGAGATCATCGGGACGACGGCGCAGACGCCGGTGCGCGCGCTCATCGACGAGGGTGCCGCGCTGATCCCGGCGGACCGGCTGGCCTTCTGCGTCGTGGGTGCCGCGGAGAGCGACCACGGCTCCGCTGCCCTCCACTCGGTCTCGTTCGGCGACACCATCGCGTCGTGGGCCGCGGCGGCCCAGGTCTGTGCCGCCAGCCACGTGACCTACCTCGACGAGCCGGTCCGACGCGTGCTGTCACTGGTGCCGGCGATGTACGCGGACATCTGGACCGGCGCCAAGGGGTTCTACAAGCTGGAGCCCGTCGTCGCGGACGGCGGGGAGGTCATCCTCTACGCGCCGCACATCACCCAGATCTCGCAGATGCACCCTGAGATCGCGGAGATCGGGTACCACTGCCGCGACTACTTCGTGAAGCAGTGGGACCGGTTCTCGCACGTGCACTGGGGGGTCCTCGCGCACTCGACGCACCTGCGCGGAGCGGGCACCTACGACGCGGAGACCGGCGAGGAACGGCTGCGCGTGCAGGTGACCCTCGCGACGGGCATACCGGAGCAGGTCTGCCGCGACGCGAACCTCGGCTACCTCGACCCCGCCACCGTCGACGTGGCCACCTTCGAGGCCGACGCGGAGACCTTGGTGGTCCCGAACGCCGGTGAGGTGCTCTTCCGCCTGCGCTGAGCGGTGGAGCCTCTGACGAGGAGCTTGACCGGCAGCACGATCGGCTCACGGCTGGGCGTCGCGCCACCGATGGCGGCGATGAGGTTCTTCACGCCGGTGATCCCCATGGCGCGCAGCGGCGCCGCCACCGTCGTCAGCTCGGGGTCGACGATCTCCGAGAGCACGACATTGTCGACGCCGATGACGCTGACGTCGTCGGGGACCCGGACCCCCGCCCGGCGCATGCCCTTGATGACCCCGATGGCCATGACGTCGTTGTAGGCAATCACCGCCGTGGGCTTCTGCGCGAGGACCTCGGCCGCCGTGTCGAACCCCGCGTGCACGGTCGGCACGTTGCACGGCCCCACCCGGCGTACTCGGAGGTCGAGCTCGTGGCACGCCTCCATCACCGCGACCCAGCGCATCCCGTCGGCCCAGCTGGCCTCGGGGCCGGCCACGTAGGTGACCGACTCGTGCCCGAGCTCCGCGAGATGCTCGACGGCCCGGCGCATCCCTCGAGCGTTGTCGGTGATCACGCACGGGACCTCCGGGACGCGACGGTTGAGCATCACCATCGGCTTCTGCTTGGCCAGCATCCGGATCGCGCTGTCGGACATCCGGGAGCTGGTCAGCAGGACCCCCTCGACGGCGCCCAGCTCGCGCTCGGTCCAGTCGCGTTCGAGCTGCGCGTCCTCCTGCGTGTGGGACAGCAGGATCGTGTAGCCGGACTCCCCCGCCGCCTCGTGCGCCCCGCGGATGATCTCGGAGTAGAACGGGTTCGTGATGTCGGTGACGACGACGGCGAGGCTGCGGGTGCGCTGCCCCGCCAGCCCGGGGAGGGCCTCGGAGCGGTAGCCGACCTCGCGCGCCGCGGCGAAGACCCGCTCGGCCGTGCGCGAGTTGACGCGCCCCGGCCGGGAGAACGCCCGCGAGACCGTCGACGGAGCCACCCCGGCCGCCTTGGCGACGTCGTAGATCGACGGGCCGCGTTGCATCTTCTGCACGCTAGGTGCGTTGGCAACCCCAGGCAACAGCGGCGGGGCCTCGGTTCGGTTAAGGCTCCTGGCGGGCTACTCGCAGCCGACCCCGTCGTGGTCGGCGTCCAGTCCGTAGATGTCCGTTCCCACCACCTGGACGGGACCTCGCACGTATGCGGGTCCGTTCCCCTTGCCGCCCGCGCAGTCGACGTCGCTGGCGATCGGGACGCAGTCGCCCTCGTAGTTCGGGTCGCAGTCGCCGGGGTCTTCCTGTGCCTCGGCGGCCTCGGGGGCCGCCGGGGCCGCGACCTTGGTCCCGACGGCGGTGACCTCGTCCACGGGTGCCACAGTGACCTTCTCGCCCGAGACGGCTCGGCTCACTTCTACACCGCCGCGGGTCCGGACCGTCCAGGTGACGGTCTTGCTGCCCGGTCGGCCAGCGGTCCGCAGCACCGTCCGGCCGGAGTCCAGCCGGCTGTCGTCGACCGTCCGCTTGGCGAACGGGATGGCGACGACCTCGGTGACCGTCGTTGTGACCTCGGACTCCCTCGTGGTCGTCGTGGTCGGCGAGGCGGTCGAGGTCGTCGAGGTCGACGACGCCGACGTTGTGGTGGGCGGAACCGCTCCGAGCGGCGCGGCCGTCTCTGCCAGGTTGGGTGCTGAGCACGCCGCCAGGAGGACGACGACGGCCGACAGCGGTGCCCACCCGCGTACGAGGTTGAGCGAGTTCATGGAGTCCCCTTCGTGGCGCGCACGCGCCGGACGCCCGGTCTGTCCTGCCACCGACCGGTCGTGCGGCAGGAGCCTGCCCGCTCGGCGTCGCCGACGCGTCGCATACGCGCTCATCCCGTCCGCAAACCAGCCGAACGGTCGATCTCCGTTCGATCTCGGTCAGGCCGCCGGGGACCCCTGGGCCAGCCAGCTCACGCGCGCCCGGATGGAGTCGAGGGGGTCGTCACCGTGGAGGGCGGAGGCCCACTCCACCAGCAGCGGGAGCAGCGCGACCCACTCGGGTCCCGCGCCCACTCCGCGCTGCGCCGACAGACCCTCGGCGCGGATGAAGAGGCCCTCGGGTACGGCGACGAGCTCGCGGATGTCGCCGACGGGCCAGACGACGTCCTCCGCGTCGTCACCCTCGAAGCGCAGGTACCGGTTGGTCACCACGAAGGCGCCGCGGGCGACCGCGACGCCCCGGAGCCCCCCGCCTCCGGGGTCGTCGAAGGGCACCAAGAGCGACGCGGGACGGAGCAGGAACAGCTGGCGAGCGCCGACCGCATCTGGTCGGTCGGACAGCGGCGCCCCCGCCGGTCGGGAGTCGAGCGCCGCCAGTACCTCGGCGGCCGCCCGCGCCGTACCAGTCGGCGCGGCGGCCGCGGTGATGCCGAGCGGGACGGCTGCGATCCGTCGCTGGCGGCCTCGGCGCATGTGCAGGACCACGGTTACGACAAGGATCGCGACGATGACGAACAACCAGATGCCGCCCCTCATCACCCTGTCCTTCCGTCGCCTCCCGGACAGCGAGAAGGCCTGGACAGTAGTCCAGGCCTTCTCGCGTTTCGTAGCGGGGGCAGGATTTGAACCTGCGACCTCCGGGTTATGAGCCCGGCGAGCTACCGAGCTGCTCCACCCCGCGTCGGTATGCGTTCAGTTTAGGGGCGGGCGCGCAGCCGACCAAATCGGGTGCGTGCCGAACCGGTGGAATGGCTCCGCTGAAGGGTCTTGACAACGGTCGTTCCGTGCCTAAAGTTGAGTGTAGGCCGCTCAATAAGCATGAGCGGTCGGCCAGAACCCTCACACCATGGAGGCCAGCACGATGACCACCACCACCACCGCCTTCGACCCCTTCCGCCAGATGGACCGGCTGCTCACGGAGACGCTCCGCGGTCCCGGCTCGTCCGTCATGCCGATGGACCTCTACCGCGATGGCGAGACCTTCATCGCACGGGTGGACCTGCCGGGCGTCGACCCGAGCAGCATCGACATCGACGTGGAGGACCGGACCCTCACCATCCGGGCGCAGCGCCCCGCCGAGAGCGTGGAGGGGGCCAAGTGGCTCTCTCGTGAGCGCACGACCGGCACCTTTGCGCGCCAGCTGTCCCTCGGCGGCGGTTTGGCCCTCGACCGGATCAAGGCGGACTACCGCGACGGCGTCCTCACGCTGAACATCCCCGTGGCCGAGGAGGCCAAGCCGCGCAAGGTAAGCGTGTCGCACAGCGGTCAGCCACAGGCGGTCGAGAGCGCCGCCGGCTGACTCCGAGCCCGCCGGGCTGACTGCCCGGGGGTATCTCGAGCCGACAGGGCCCGGCCGACCGGCCGGGCCCTGTCGGTTGTGCTGAGGCTCAGCCGGTGGGTGTGGCGCTCGGCGTCGCCGTCGCGGTGTTGGTCGGGGTCGCGCCGGGCGTCAGGGTCACGCTCCCCGTGGGGGCCGCGGCCGCCGCCGCCGCGATGGCCGCCTTGAGCCGGGTCTGCGCCTCGCCGTACTTGGTGAAGTCGCCGGCCTTGAGCGCCGCGTCCGCGTCGTTGACCGCTTGCTGGGCGTCGGCCAGGGCCTTGGTCAGGGCCGGGTTGTCCGCCGTCTGACCGGTGCCCGTCGTCGGCGGTGTCGGCGTGGTGCCGGTACCGCCGGTCGTCGGCGTGTTGTCGCCGGACTTGGCCCCGGAGTTGCCACCGAACAGGGCGTCGAGCGCACCGTCCAGGGTCGAGGACCACGCCAGCTTGTCGCCGAACGCCGTGATGATGGCGCGGTTCAGCGGATAGGCCGACTGCGTGTTGGCCTGGACGTAGATCGGCTCCACGTAGAGCAGACCACCGCCGACCGGCAGGGTCAGCAGGTTGCCCAGGACGACGCTGGATCCCTGCTGTTTCTGGATGTTGAGGAACTGGGACAGGCCGAGGCCACCCTCGGGCGGTTGGACGCTCGACGACGAGATGTCGTTCTGGACCTGGCCCGGACCTCTGACGTTGCTGTCCTTGGGCAGCTCGAGCAGCCGCAGCTGGCCGTACCCCTCCCGTCGCTGCCCGCCGGTCGTCCCGGCGTTGGAGTCCACGGCGAGGAAGCCGGAGAGCACCTCACGCGTACCGAACGGCATGAACGTCGTGGTCAACGAGAACTGCGGCTCGTCCTGACCGGGCATCGCGATCGACAGGTAGTACGGCGGCTGGTCGACCTGGATCCGCTGGTCCTTGGTGGGGTCGGCGGGCACCTTCCAGAGGTCGTTGCTGCCGTAGAACGTGCCAGGGTCGGTCACGTGGTACCGGGCGAGAATCTCGCGCTGCACCTTGAAGAGGTCCTCCGGGTAGCGCAGGTGGGACATCAGGCCGGCGCTGATGTCCGACATCGGCTGGACGGTGCCGGGGAAGGCGCCCATCCACGCCTTGAGCATCGGGTCCGACTCATCCCAGGCATACAGGTGCACGGTGCCGTCATAGGCGTCGACCGTGGCCTTGACCGAGTTGCGGATGTAGTTGACCTGGCCGGCGGCGACCGCCTGTACGGAGGTGCGCGTCGTCGTGATCGAGTCGGAGGTCGCCTGTTCGATCGAGGTCAGGTGCGAGTTGGGGTAGTCGGCCGTCGTGGTGTAGCCGTCGACGATCCACTGCACCTTGTTGTCGACGACGGCGGGGTAGGCGTTGCCGTCGAGGGTGAGCCAGGGAGCCACCCGCTGGACCCGGTCGCGAGGCGTGCGGTGGTCGAGGAGACGCGAGTCGGCGTTGACGGCGTCGGACAGCAGGAAGTTCATCTCGCGGTACTTGATGGCGTACGCCACCTTGACCGGGAGGTTGCCGATCGGGACGCCGCCGTCGGCCTCGTACGTCGTGTTGGCCTGCCCGGCGGGCGAGCTGTCGGGGAAGTCGAACTCACGCGGCGGGGCGCCCTCGGCCGCCCCGACGATGGAGTAGTCCGGCGACTGCTCGCCGAAGTAGATCCGCGGCTGGAACTCGCCGAGGCTGCCGGTGGAGGGGATGCCCTGCTCGAAGAAGACCGGCTTCCCATCCGCGTCCTTGCGGTTGCCGTATGCCGCGACGATGCCGTAGCCGTGCGTGTAGACCGTGTGATCGTTCAGCCAGTTGCGCTGCCCGGCGGGGACACCGTCAAGGTCGAGCTCGCGGACCGCGACAACGGTGTCGCGCGTCAGCCCGTCGACGGTGTAGCGGTCGACGTCGAGGATGTCGGGGAACTGGTAGTAGCTCTTGCCGGCCTGCAGCTGCTGGTAGGTGGCGGAGACGACGTTCGGGTCGAGGATGCGGATGCCCGGCACCGTCGTCGTGTCGTTGCGCAGCTGGCCCTGAGTGGCCGTCGTGGCCGCGTTGTAGAGCTTCGTGTCGACGTTGGAGAGCCCGAACGCGTCGCGGGTGGCGTTGATGTTGTTCTGGATGAACGGCGCCTCGAACGACTTCTCGCTGGGCTTGACGCGCAGGGACTGGATCAGGGCCGGGAAGATCCCGCCGACCACGACCGACACGACGAGCAGCAGGACGACGCCGACGATCGGCAGCCGCCAGGACTTGGTCCAGATGACGGAGAGGAACATCAGCGCGCACATGACCGACGCGATGGCGAGGATCGCCTTGGTCGGGAGCACCGCGTTGGCGTCGGTGTACTGGATGCCGGTCATCAGGTCGGTCGACTTGGTGGTCAGCGAGTAGCGCTCCAGCCAGTAGCTCGCCGCGCGGACCAGGACGATCGCCGCCAGAAGGATCGACAGGTGCAGGCGGGCGGCTGACGTGGTGCGGCGGGCGCGGGCCTGGAACTGCAGGCCGCCGAAGATGTAGTGCGTGAACGCGGCGACGATGACGCCGATGATCAGCGCCATGCTGAGGAACGCGACGACGAACGTCAGCCACGGCAGCGTGAAGACGTAGAACCCCACGTCCATGCCGAACTGCGGGTCGGTCTTGCCGAACGGCTGGGAGTTGCGGAACAGCAGGAAGGTCTCCCACTGACCCGCGGCGCCGAGGCCGGAGAGCAGGCCGATGACCACGGGGATCCCGATGAAGGCGATCCGCCGCAGCGGCTCGACCGCGGCGCGGTAGCGCTCCAGGGCGTCCTGGTTCGTCGACGTGGGGGCGTAGATCGGACGCGTCCGGTACGCGATGTAGAGGCTGGATCCGACGATGCCGGCGGTGAGGACGCCGCCGACGACGCCCAGCAGCACCTTGGCGCCCAGCTCGGTGAGGAAGACCGAGCGCTTCTGGACCGAGTCGAACCAGAGGACCTCGGTCCAGAACTGGGCGACCAGCGACGCCGCGATGCCGACGACGACGAGCACGAGCAGCGTCGTCACCAGCGGACTGCGCCGACGCTCCCGGGTCGCGGTGCGTTGTCCTCCGCCGGTTCCGTTGCCCTGCCCAGCGGGCTCGGGGTCCTCACCGAACCAGTCGCGTTCACTCACAGTCGAGCCCGATCTGTCTGCAGTCGTCCAGCATGCCTACCCGCAGCACGCTGACCGGGGTACGGCCAGCATACGTATCCCCCAACGACCGGCCCGCCCCCCGGTTCCCGACCCACAGCGTCTGGTTGCCGAATCGTTGCCGCGTTCACAGGTCGCGGTGGTGCGCGGAGGCGCCCCTTGCGAGGATGCGGCCCGTGACTTCTCCCCGTCGGCCGGTGCTGGACCCGCTCTCGATCGCCGCTCTTCACACCGAGCGCCACGTGGCCGGGGCGGGCTGGGACCAGCCACCGCGGCTCTTCGCGCTGGTCCGGACGGCGACCCTGGTGGAGCGGGAGCCACAGCTGCTGGCCCAGCTGTCCGTGGCCGACCAGGCGCCCGACGCCCTGACGGCGATCGAACAGGAGGGGTTGCACCAGTCCTCGAACCTCGAGTCGGTCCTGGGCCGAATCGGGTGGCCCGAGGACGTCGACGGCTGTGCGTTCGTGGTGGAACGCGTCGTGGTGCCTCCGGACGCCGAGCACGACCTGCCGAGCGACCCCGACGCCGCGGTCGAGGCGCTGGCCCGGCATCCCGACCGCCAGGACGTCCGGCTGCTCGCCGCCGTGCTGCGCGACGGACGGTCGGTATGCCTGATCCGCCAGCGCGCACACGACGCCGACGACGCGGTCGCGACCGGCTCCGACCTGGCGCCGGGACTCGTGGCCGCCCTGCGGGCGACCTTCGACGACTGAGCCGCCACGCAGGGGGTATGCGGGTCAGCAGGCCGGGAGGTTCTTCGGGTCGCCGGTCGAGATCTGGTCGAGCGCGGCCTTGGCGTCGTCGAAGGTGGCGACCCTGATCGCCTGGAGGCCGTCGGGCACCGCGCCCCGGACCTCCTCGCAGTTGTCGGCGGGGGCGAGGAAGTAGCTCGCGCCACCCTGACGGGCGCCGACCAGCTTCTGCCGGATCCCGCCGATCGGGCCGACCTTGCCCGAGCTGTCGATCGTGCCCGTGCCGGCGATGTTCTGGCCGCCGGTGAGCGCGCCCGTGGTCACCTTGTCGTAGATGCCGAGCGAGAACATCAGCCCCGCCGACGGGCCGCCGACGTTGCCGGCGTCGATCGTCACCGAGAACGGGAACTGGAAGTCGATCTTGAGGACCACGCCGAGGACGGTCCGGCCGCCGGCGGCCCCCGTCTTCGCCTTGAGCGCGACCTTCGAGCCCTCGCGCTCGACGACGACGTCGATCGTGCTCCCGGGGGTGGCCTTCTGGATCGCCGCTCGCGCGGACTCGGCGCTGGTCACCTCGGCGCCCCCGATGGTGACGAGGACGTCGCCCTTCTGGAAGGTGGTCCCGGACGGGGCGTCGGCGGCAACGGCGGCGATGCTGACCTTCTCGGTCACCGGGAAGCCCGCCTCCCGCAGCGCGACCGCCGTGGCCTCCTGCTGGGAGTCGACCATCTCGGCCTGGTTCTCCTGCTGGACCTCCTCCGCGGTCTGCTGAGGCGGGAAGATCGCGTCGATCGGGTACACGTCCTGACGCGGGTCGAGCCAGGCCCCGAACACCGCCCAGACGTTGACCGGGTAGCCGGGTCCGCCGTTGATGCGGACCGTCGTGAAGTCGAGGGAGCCGGTGGTCGGGAACGTCTCCTGGCCGCTGACGACGATGAGGTCGGAGGTGCTGCCGTCGCTGTGGGTCGTCGTGCCGAGCACGTTGGAGATCGGACCGGGGCTCATCACCGCGTAGGGCAGGTGGATGAGCGTGCCGAGCGCCCCGAGCAGCAGCCCCAGGAAGACCACCACGAGCGCGGTCGCCGGCCCGCGCGACACCTTCATCGGGTCCTCGTCCGCCGGCGGCGGGTCGAGCACCGTCGTGCCGGGGGGCGTCGAACCGGTCCAGCTCACGGCAGCCCCACCCACTCGTCGGACCCGTCGGTGAACGTCTGGTGCTTCCAGATCGGCACCGTGGACTTGAACTCGTCGATCAGCGCGTGGCATACCTCGAACGCCTCGCGGCGGTGCTCGGCGCTGACGGCGGCGACGACCGCGATGTCGCCGATCGTGAGGTGGCCGGTCCGGTGGACCACGCCGATGCGGATCACCCGCCCCTCGGCGGCAAGGCGCTCGGTCAGCTCGCGGGCGATCTCCTCGGCCGTGGGATGGCTCGTGTAGTCGAGGACCTCGACGGCCTCGCCGTGGTCGCGTTCACGCACGTACCCGATGAAGGTCACGACGGCGCCCGCCGCGGGATGCCGGACCGCCGCGACGACCTCGTCGACCGACAGCGGGCTGTCACGGACCTCGGCCAGGACCACGCCTGGTACGACCGCCCCAGTGGTCATCCGGTTCCCGCTTCCTCTTGTCTCCCGGGTCTTGTCCGCCGGGTCGAGCCGCTCACGGTCGGCGAGCCCGGCGCAGCACCGCGGCGGTCGCTCCCAGGGCCACGGCGGCGCTGGCCGCACCGAGCGCGGCATCCCGTCGGTCGACCCTGCGGCCGGCGACGGCGTGCCGCCCCGCGATCGCGTCGAGGAGCACGCCGAGGCAGGTCCCATTGTCGTACCTCGGGTGCCACCCTCGCGCACGGAGGGTAGCCGACCCGACCACCCAGGGATGGGTGACGTAGGCGAGCTCGCTGGCCGGGGCCGGGAGGACGCCCACCCGATGCAGCTGCGCGGCCAAGCTGGTGGCCGTGGTCGCCCCGACCGCGATCCGCCGCATCGCGGTGAGGCGCTCGACCTCGGCGAGCGTGAGCGCGCCCTCGCTGCCGACGGTCACGGACGGCACGCCATCGAGATCCCTGGTCACGACCCGGACCACGGCCGTCGCCAGGTCGTCGACGTGGCACCACTGCCACGCCGGCGAACCGCCCTTGACCGCCAGGAGACGCGGCGCCTCGAAGTACCGCGTGAGGGCGGTGTCGACGCCGGCCCCGACGACCGCAGCGGGCCGGACCGTCGTGAACCGCACGTCGGGATGGTTCGCCCGGCTCTCCTCGACGAACGCCTCGACCGCGAGCAGCTCGCCGACGAAGCCGTCGTCGGAGACCGCGCGCAGCGGGGCGTGGTCCGCCAGGGGCACCTCGTTGTCCGGATGCGCGCCGAAGACCTCCGCCGAGGTCACGACGACCACGTGGCCGACCCCCGCGGCGGAGGCGGCCAGCGTGAGCGCCCGGGCGACCCGCAGCAGGGCCGCCCGCCGCTCGGCGGCGCGGTGGGTCAAGGCCTGCGCGAGGTCGGTGCACGTCGCCACCCAGACCAGGACGTCGACGCCGGCGAGCTCGGGGGCGACCTCGGGGCCGGCCGTGTCGACCACCCGCCAGCGCGCACCGTCGACGGTGCCACGGACCGGCGCGAGCACGCGTACCGCCGCGATGGTGCCCCCACGGCCACGCTCCGCCGCGAGGCACCGGGCGATCCGCAAGGCGGGTACTCCCACGACCTCACCCGGCCCGGCGACCGCGACCACGGGCTTCCGGGTCGATGGCGGTTCGCCCTGAGAGGAAAGGCCGGGGGAACTCAGCGGGTGCTCCTCGTGGTTGTCTAGTGGTACATCCTCCCAGAGCAACAGGAGTCACCATGGCCGAGCGACCCGATCGCGACGAGGCCGCCGAACCCGACCGCCCCGAGGGTGCGAGCGAGACCCCCAGCGCCGACGCCTGGTCCGAGGCGGTCGACCGGCCGCACGACGGCCCGCAGGACACGCCCAACGGCCCGGCCGACCCCTTCGAGGGATCCCCCGAGCGTCCGCGGATGGGATTCTCCGGCGGGGCGTCCAGCGGGCCGCGCGAGCCGGCCAGGCGTGACCCCTGGGACAGCGACGACGATGACGAGGATGACGCCGACTTCGGCGAGCTCGGAGCGATGTTCCAGCAGCTGCTCGGCGGCGGCGGACAGGGTATGCCCGACCTCGGCGAGCTGGTCCGCCAGCTCGGCGGAGCGGGCGGGCAGGGCGGCCAGCTGCCCGATATCGAGGCGCTGATGCGCCAGCTGGGCGGCGACCGTGGGATGGCCGGCGCCGGCGACGCCATCCAGCAGATGTGGAAGCAGATGGGCATCGACCCGACCGACTCGGGCGTCATGGCCATGCTGCAGAACCAGATGAAGCAGATGTTCGGCGCCTCGACGCCCGAGGCGCGGATGGAGATGTCGACCGACGTCGCCCGCAAGACCGTGGCGTCCGAGACCGACCCGACCGTGACCGCCGCACAGCAGCGCGAGGTCGACGACGCGGTCCACGTCGCGAACCTCTGGATCGACCCCGTCACGACGCTGCCGGCGCCGAACGGCAAGGGTCTGGCCTGGAGCCGCGCCGAGTGGGTCGAGGCGACCATGCCGACCTGGCACCGTCTCGTCGAGCCGGTGTCCGAGGGCGTCACCGCGGCGATGACCAAGGCCATGGACGAGCAGTTCGAGCGGCTCAAGAGCGAGGGCCTCAGCGGCCTCACCGAAGGGGTCGAGGGTCTGCCCGAGGGCTTCCCCGACCTTTCCGGACTCGACCTCGGCAACCTCATCAGCCAGATCCAGCCGGCGGTGCGGCAGATGGCCGGAAGCATGTTCTCGGCCCAGCTGGGGCACGGCGTCGGCGCGCTCGCGGCCGACCTGCTCAGCGCGA
>CAWBEH010000007.1:0-43310 GCA_963787725.1 uncultured Actinomycetota bacterium
GCCGTAGCCACACCAGTCAGGTGCCCCGGCGCAGCTTCAGCCGCCCGGGCGGTGTGGCAGGAGTCTGTGGGACGTCTGTCGGAACCGCTGCGGACGTGCGGCACCGGCTGGACCAGCGGGACGAAGACGGAGTGGGACCGACTGGTGGGACGTTTCCTCAGGTCATGGACGTGTCGTCACAGACGGCTCGACGTGGGCGAAATGCGGGCGAGCAGCCCGAGGGGCCTTTCAGAGCGGGCCTCAAGCTGGGTATCAATTGGCGTGCCCCCCCGGTGCCCCCCGCGGACGGCACCAGGGCACCTGGCGGTCACCTCGCAACTCATGCAACGCATAGACCGGTGACCGATGGGGTCGGGAACGCCTTCGCAATGAGAAGGCCCGGGGTTCGAATCCCCGCAGCTCCACTGACGACCAGGGACCAGCCGCTCCGCGGCTCGGTCCCTTGCTCGTCTTGGCCGGTGCGCGCCGATCGTGGACGATTTCCCACCCCCAGGGTGGAGAACCGTTCACGGTATGGCCCCGACTCGTCGGGGTGCGGTTGCGGAGCCGCCTTGCCGTGCCACTAACGCCGCCCACGTCCGGATGCACGGCGCTCAGGCTGCGGTGATGTCTCCGAGCTTCCAGTTGTGGTCGAAGTGCGGCTCGATCGGGCCGTACAGGCGGAAGCATGAGAACCAGTGCCGGCCGGGGGATGGTCCGGACCCAGTTCGACTCCGGCCCGTGCGGAGCCTCGGGCCCGCACCGAGTGATCCCCGGCTGGGATCATCGGCGGATGTCGAGGGTCCTCGGGGTGGACGCCTGCCGCGGGGGCTGGGTCGGCGTCCTCCTCAAGAACTCGACCCCCTTCGACGTTTGCGTCACGTCCGCGATCGCCGACCTCGTCGCCTGGGCATCGGCCTTCGGACCACTCGCCGTCGTCGCGGTCGACATGCCGATCGGGCTGCCGGACGCGTCGCGGCGTCGGGCGGACGTCCTGGCCCGGGCGGAGCTCGGTCCGCGCCGCTCCTTGGTGTTCATGACACCGGTCCGGGCCGCCCTGGACGAGGACACTCACGCACGGGCCGGCGCCGTGAACCGCGTACGCGCCGGCGAGGGAATCTCGACGCAGGCGTTCACCCTGAGGCCGAAGCTCAGGGAAGTCGAGACACTGGCCTTCGCCCGCGCATACCGGGTCGTCGAAGTGCACCCCGAGGTGTCCTTCGCCCGGATCGCCGGGCGGCCACTGACGGCGTCGAAGAAGACCGCGGAGGGCCAGCGGATGCGCCGGGACCTCCTCGCCACCGTCGGGATCTCGGTCGACCCGATCCTCGCCGAGGCCGCCGTCGACGACGTCCTGGACGCTGCGGTGGCCGCCTGGTCCGGCCGCCAGGTCGCGACCGGCGACGCGGAGTCGCTTCCCGACCCGCCCGAGGTCTTCAGCGACGGATGGCCCAGCGCGATCTGGGTCTAGACGACAATTGCTCCCGCCATGTCACTGCTCGCCCGGATGGACCGGCTGCCGTTCAGCCGGCCGCACTACGCGCTGCTGGTCATCGGCGGCCTCGGGTATGCCTTCGACGGCGCGGACAACGCCCTCGTCGCGTTCCTCCTGCCGAGCATGGCCCGCGAGTGGGAGCTCGACAACGGCGCGCTCGGACTCCTCGCGGCGGCCAGCCCGGTCGGCTACCTCGTCGGCGCGCTGCTGGCCGGCACGCTCGGCGACCGGATCGGCCGCCGCCCGATCATGATGTGGGCGCTCGCGGTCTACACCGGGTTCACCCTGGTGGCGGCCCTCGCGCCGAGCTACGAGGTGTTCGCGGTCGCCCGCATCCTGGCCGGCGCGGGCATCGGGGCCGAAAGCGTGATCGTCGCGCCGTACCTCGCCGAGTTCGTGCCGCCGTCCCGGCGGGGCTGGTTCGTCGGCTGCCTCGCCGGGTTCTTCTCGTTCGGCTACGTGGCCGCCGCGCTGCTCGGCCGGTTCGTCGTCCCGTCGACGGACACCGGGTGGCGGTGGGCGCAGGTCGTCACCGCAGTCCCGATCCTCTTGCTGCTGTGGTGGCGTCGTTCGCTGCTCGAGTCCCCTCGGTACCTCCTGGCTCACGGCCGCCGCGACGAGGCCGAGCAGGTCGTCGTCGCCTTCGAGGACAAGGTCCGGCGGGCCACCGGTGCGGAGCTGCCGCCGGTGCCCGCCGACGCCGACTCCTCCGACGGGGACGTCGCCGTGCGGAAGGCGGGACTGCTCACCAGCCTTCGCTTCCTGTGGGGACGAGGTATGCGCCGTCGCACCGCCGTCGTCTGGCTGGTCTGGTTCGTCAACGTCTTCGCGTTCTACGGCTTCTTCACGTGGATCCCCACGCTGCTCATCCAGCAGGGGATCACCGTGACGAGGAGCTTCGACTTCTCGCTCGTCATCTACCTCGCCCAGATCCCCGGGTACTTCACCGGCGCCTGGCTCAGCGACCGCCTCGACCGCAAGCGCACCATCGCGCTCTGCCTGCTCGGCGGCGCGGTGGCGGCGTTCTGGCTCAGCCAGAGCGACACGCCCGCGTCGATCATGGCGTCCGGTGCGCTGTTGTCGTTCTTCCTCAACGGCAGCATCGCCGCGACCTACGCGTACACCCCGGAGCTCTTCCCGACGTGGACCCGGACCACCGCCACCGGGCTGGCCAGCGCGTTCGGGCGGCTCGGGTCGATCAGCGCACCGGCGATCATCGGGTTCACCTCGAGCTCCCTCGGCTTCGGCGGCGTGTTCGGGATGATCTGCGCGGTCCTGGCCGCCGGCGTGGTGGGCGTCCTCGTCTTCGGGGTCTCCACGGCCGGTCACTCCCTGGAGCAGCTGAACGAGCAGGCGCCCGAGCGGCGCGACGAGCGACCCAGCAGACTCGCCCCATGAGCCCGCGCCGTCCTGAGCACGGTGTGCTGGTCCGTAGGGCGCGCCTCGTGCCGGTCGGTCCTGGTATGCGTGGAGCCGACCGCCGAGGGGCCCGTCGACCTGCGGGTCGCGGACGGCGTGGTCACCGAGGTGGGGCCGGACCTACCCGCCGTCGCCTCCGACGAGGTCGTCGACGCCGCGGGCCGGTGGGCCATCCCGGGGCTGTGGGACCACCACGTGCACCTCACGACGTGGTCCCGGACGCGGACCACCGTCGACCTCGCCGGGACGACGGGCCCGGAGGACGTGACGCGTCGGGTGGCTGACCACCTCGCCGGGCTGACCGCCGAGAAGCCGCGCCTGGTCAGCGGTTTCGGGTACCGGTCCGGAGCGTGGAACCGGATCGGCAAGGTCGCCGAGCTCGACGCCGTCACCGGCGGCGTCCCCGTGGTCCTCACCAGCGGCGACGCCCACAACGGCTGGCTCAACACCGCCGCGCTCGGGCTGCTCGGGATCACCGGGGTCACCGGGCCGCTGGAGGAGAACGACTGGTTCGGCCTCCAACCGGCGATCAGCGCGCTGCTGGAGGAGATCGAGGCGGGTGGCGCGGGTGAGGCGGCACTGCGGTCGGCGATGGCCGACGCGGCCGCCCGCGGGGTCACCGGCGTCGTCGACCTGGAGATGCCGAGAAGCTACCGGCAGTGGCCGAGCCGCTACGCGGACGGGCTCGACCTCCTTCGGGTGCGCGCGTCCGTCTACCCCGACGCGCTGGACGACCTGCTCGCCGCCGGCGTCCGCACCGGTGACGCGCTGGCCGAGGGCAGTGACCTGCTGACCATGGGCCCGTTCAAGGTGATCTCCGACGGCTCGCTCAACACCCGAACCGCGCGCTGCTGCGACGCATACCCCGACGCCGACGGGCGACACCTCACTCACGGGAAGCAGAACTACGACCTCGACGAGATGACAGAGCTGCTGGCGAGGGCGCACGCCGGCGGGTTGGAGATCGCCCTGCACGCCATCGGCGACGGCGCCGTCGACCTGGCCCTCCATGCCTTCGAGGCCACGGGCGCCGTC
Source organism: uncultured Actinomycetota bacterium (assembly GCA_963787725.1). Lineage (GTDB taxonomy): Bacteria > Actinomycetota > Actinomycetes > Actinomycetales > Dermatophilaceae > Lapillicoccus. Next base: position 3,929 of record CAWBEH010000007.1, read on the forward strand.
GGCGGAGTTGAGCACGCCCAGCTGGTCCGGCTCGAGGACCTTCCCCGGATGGCGCGGTTGGGCGTCCGCGCCAGCGTCCAGCCCGCCCATCTCCTCGACGACCGGGACACGACGCTCCAGCTCTGGGGCGACCGGGCCGACCGGTGTTTCGCCCTTCGGTCGATGCTCGACGCGGGCGTCGTGCTCGCTCTCGGCTCTGACGCGCCGGTGGCCCCGCTCGACCCGTGGCTGGCCATGGCCGCGGCGGTGCACCGCTCGGCCGACGATCGCGAACCGTGGAACCCCGCGGAGTCCCTCACGCCGGCCGAGGCTCTGGCGGCGAGCACTGACGGTCAGCCCACACTCGGAGTGGGCAGTCGGGGCGACATCGTCCTCCTCGACGCGGATCCCGTTGCTGCGGCAGCAGACTCCGGTGAGGCGGCACGCATACTCCGCGGTATGCCGGTCGCCGCCACGCTGCTCGCTGGACGCCTCATCCACTCTTCTCTGGGGGAGTGAACCCGGGGTGGTCGCGCCCAGTTCTCTCCGGAGGCCTGTGACCGACGGCGGGGACGCCCCCCGCATACCCGCCGCCGGCACTCAGGCCCCGAGGTTCGGTCACCCTGTCGGTGCAGCCTCCCGGAGCTGCTTCAGCAGGGGTTCCGCTGCTTCGGCCAGGAAACGGTCCTGGAGCTCATCGCCGACCTGGACCAGGGCGATGTCGGTGAACCCGGCCGCCCAGAACGGCCGGACCGCCTCGACGACCGCGTCGAGGTCCGGCCCGCACGGGAGCGCGGACTTCTCCTTGCTGTTCCTCTCGTCACGAAGCTTCTCGTAGACGCGCTTGTGCTTCACCGACGGTCCTAGGTCTCGACGTGGCATGGCCCCCGCCTGTACCCGCGAGCGAGCCGGCTCACACCTGGGTTCAGGCGGCGAGGAAGCGGAGCAGCGTCGCGTTGAAGGCGTCGGGGTCGTCGAGGTTCACCGGATGGCCGCAGCCGCCCAGGACCACGGCCTCGACGTTGTCGTTGAGCGCCGCCGTCTCCGTGGCGTGGGCAGCCGGCCAGAACTGGCTCTCGGCCCCGGCGACCAGCAACATCGGGCAGGTCGTCCGCGCGACGACGTCTCGCCAGTCGGCCGCGGCGTGCTCTCGCAGCAGTGGAAGCGTGGTCGGGGAGGCGGCGTCGCCACCCATCGGGTTCGCCCCGGTCGCGGCGGCGATCGCGGTCACCGCGGCGATGGTCCTGTCCATCCCGGCGCCGCGACCGGTGGGCGGGATCCCGGCGTCGAAGAAGGTCCCGACGTTCTCGGCCGTGAGCCCGTAGAACCCGTTGTCCCAACCGTCACGGTTCACCATCTTGGGCGTCTGGTCGACGGAAACCATGCCGAGGCAGCGCGCATACCCGAAGAGGTCGAGGTACGCCCAGATCGAGCTCGCACCCATCGAGCCGCCGACGAGGTGCGCCTGCTCGATCCCGAGCGCGTCGAGCAGCTCGTGCAGGTCCTTGCCGTGCCGAGCGAGCCGCTGCCCGTGCGTCGGCCCCTCGGAGGCGCCGTGGTTCCGGCGGTCGAAGCCGATGACGCGGAAGCCGGCATCGACCAGCGCGCGGGTGGTGAAGTGCCAGCTCGTCGCCGCGGCGAGGAAGCCGGCCACGAGGACGACAGGGACGCCGTCGCCCTCGTCGGTGTAGGAGAGGGTGACGTCGTCGGTGGTGCGGAGCTGCGGCATCGGCGTCCTTCAGGGAAGCGCCGGGCCCCTCACCTCGCGGCGAGGGGCCCGGCTGGTCTGGTCAGGGTATGCGCGTCAGCGCACCGAACGGATCGGGATGATGGCCACGATTCCCAGCAGGACGAACACGATTCCCGCGATGAAGGTGATCTGGTAGCCGCCGAAGATGGTGATGAGCGCACCAGCGAGGCCGGGGGTGATGGCCTGCGGGATGGTCGTGGCGATGCCGAGGATGGCGAGGTCGCGACCGGCGGACTCCTCGCCACCGGCGGTGACCGGCAGCACCTCGGTCATGAGGGCCAGGTCGATGGCGATGTAGGTGCCGAACCCGAGGCCCATGACGAAGGAGTAGACGAGCATCGACGTCACCGTCGGCCATGCGAGCGGCAGGACGAACGAGGCGGCCATGATGACCGAGGCCCAGACGATGAACGGCTTGCGGCGGCCGCTCTTGTCCGAGAGCTTGCCGCTCACCGCGGCCGAGATGAAGGTGCCGAGGAGCAGCACGACGGCCATCTGGGCGACGACGACGTTCGAGGTGGCCTCGTCGAGGCCGATGTAGTCGCGCAGGGTGTAGAGGCCGTAGGTGGTGCCGGCGGCGAAGCCGATGACCATGAGGAACCGCGCCGCGAAGGCCCACGCGAAGTCGGGGTGCTTGCGGGGGTTCACCCAGAACCCCTTGGCGAAGGTCTTCCAGGAGAACGCGGCCCGCGGGACGTCGACGTTCGAGGCTTCGCGGTTCACCAGGACGAAGACCCCCGCGACGACGAGGAGCAGCAGGCCGAGGACCGCGTAGGGGAGCTGGCCCTGCACCGCGAGACCACCGGCGATGCCGGCGCCGACCGCGTTGCCGACCGTGACACCGACGCCGACCAGGCTGGAGGCGGCACCTCGCTGTGACGGCGCGAACCGGTCGGGCACGATGGCCTGCGCCGCGGCGAGGACGACGTTCACGCCGACCTGCACGAGGACCCAGGTGAGGGTGATCATCGCGAGGGACGACGCGGCGAGCGGAAGGCCGATGGTGAACCCGCCGGCCAGCAGCGCGCCGAACACGATCCACGGCGAGCGCCGGCCGAACCGGCTGCGGGTCGCGTCCGACAGGGCGCCGGCGAGCGGCTGGGCGATGATCGTCACGACGAAGGCGACGGTCGCGACGATGGCGAGGTTGGTGACCTTGTTCGCGGCGTCCAGCTTGGCGACGAGGTCGGGGATGAGGACGCCCATGCCACCGGAGTTGATGGCGACCAGGGAGGTCAGCAGCGCCGAGATGCCGATCGCGGTACGCCGCAGCGGCTTGGTGAGCTTGGTGGTGGAGGCGGGGACGTCGGCGTGGACGTCGGTCGCGCCAGGCACCGCCGTCTCGTCGAGCGGGACCGGGATGGTCGTGGTCATCGGATACTCCTGTGGATGCGGTGACTGGGTCGGGTTGGTCGGGTGGGGCGGGTCGAGCGGTCCGGCGTTCAGCGGTCGATGACCTTGCCGGGGTTGAGGATTCGATGGGGGTCGAGGGCGTCGCGGATCGCGACGTGGAGGTCGGCGACGGCGGGGGAGATCTCGGCGACGAGCCCGTCGCGCTTGAGGATGCCGACGCCGTGCTCGCCGGTGACCGTGCCGCCGACGGCGAGGGCGGCGGCGATGATCTCGGCGAAGGCGAGCTGAGCACGGTCGCGGGCGGCGTCGTCGCCGGGCTTCGTGATGATCAGCGGGTGCAGGTTGCCGTCGCCGGCGTGGGCGATGTTGGCGATGAGGACGTCGTGCCGGCGGCCGATCTCGTCGATCCGGCCGAGCATCTCCGGGACCTTGACGACCGGGACGCAGACGTCCTCGGTGAGCACCGGCCCGAGCCGCTCGACGGCCGGGTACGCGAGTCGCCGGGCGGCGAACAGCGCGTCCGCCTCCTGCTGGTCGCCGGACACCGCGCTGAACGTCGAGCCGGCGGAGTCGAAGCACGCCTGCACCTGCTCGGCGAGCGCGTCGCCCTCGGCGCCGGCGTCGTCGACGCGGGCCAGGAGGATCACGGCGGCGTCGGCCTCGAGGCCGAGGTTCTTCCAGTCGTTGACCGCCTCGAGGCAGTGCCGGTCGAGAAGCTCGAGGGCTGACGGGACGATCCCGGCCCGGGCGACGGCGACGACGGCGTCACCGGCCGCGACGGTGGACGAGAAGAACCCGACGACGGTGCGCTCGGGCGCGCGGGCCGGCCGCAGCCGGACGGTGACCTGGGTGACGATGCCGAGGGTGCCCTCGGAGCCGACCATGAGCGAGGTGAGGTCGTAGCCGGCGACGCCCTTGGCCGTCCGCCGGCCGAGGCGGACGATCTCGCCGGTGCCGGTGACGACCTCGAGCCCGAGGACGTAGTCGCCGGTCACGCCGTACTTGAGGCAGCAGACGCCGCCGGCGTTGGTGGCGACGTTGCCACCGATCGTCGACCAGGGGGCGCTGGCCGGGTCCGGCGGGTACCAGAGGCCGTACTCCGCGCAGGCTGCCCGCAGCCGGTCGTTGACGACGCCGGGCTCGACGACGGCGAACCGCTCGACCGGGTCGATCTCGAGGATGCGGTCCATCGCGTCCAGGGCGACGACGACGCAGCCGGCCATGGCGTTCGCGCCGCCGGAGAGGCCGGTGCCGGCCCCGCGAGGGACGACGGGGATACCGTAGGCGGCACAGAACCGGACCGTGGTGGCGACGTCCTCGGCGCGCACCGCCCGGACGACTGCCGCCGGGACCGCGTACGACGCCCACTCGGCCTCGTCGTGGCTGTACCGCGCGCGGGCCTCGTCGCCGGTGAGGACCTTGGCGCCGAGGAGCTGGACCAGGTGCTCGCGGACCGCGGCGTCGGTCAGCCGCGAGGCGGCGGACGGGCCCGAGGCGAGGGTCTCGGTGAGGGTGAGCGTCACGGGTGGTCCTTGGGTCGTCGGTGTGGGCTTCGCCAAACCGTAGGGTCGGGAGGGCCAGCGAGCACTACGGACGAAACCTCTATCGTTGGCGCTGCTAGTAGAGATTCCGTCTATCACACGGCATGATCGACCCGTGCCCCGTGCCCGTGACTGGGTCGAGCTGCTCGCCGCCGAGGCGACCGCGGCCGACCTGCTGGCGCACCGGGAACACCTGCTCGAGTCCGGTGACCCGCCCGGCCGCGTGGCGCGCGAGGAGCGCGCCGCGGCAACGGTGTCCGGCCTTCTGCAGCAGCGGCGGCGGCGCGTCGTCGAGCTGTCGGCGCTCAACGACATCGCCCAGCAGCTGGCGACCGTCCACGACCCGGCCGACCTTCTCCAGGGCGTCGTCCACGAGGCCCGCCGGCTGCTCGGCGTCGACCTGACCTACCTCGCCCTGCTCGACGGCGACGCCCTGCGGATCGACGTGGCGAGTGGCCAGCGCACGCCGCAGCTGGTCGGCGTGCGTCTCCCGGCCGACGCGGGGCTGATCGGACGGGTGGCCGCGTCCAACGCGCCGATGTGGACCCCCGACTACGCGACCGAGAAGCGCATCGTCCACCGCCCGATCGCCGACGACGCCGCGTCGGCGGAGGGGCTCCGCGGCCTGCTCGGGGTCCCGCTGGCCGTGCGCGGGCGGGTCATCGGCGCCCTGCTGGCCGCCAAGCGCACCGAGCGCCACTTCACCGAGGACGAGGTCGCCCTGCTCCAGGCGCTCGCCAGCCAGGCTTCCGTCGCGATCGACAACGCCCGGGCCCGGGAACAGCTGGCCCGGAGCAACGCCGCGCTGCAGCAGGCGCTCCGGCTCGACGAGCAGCTGACCACCGTCGTCCTGGAGGGCGGCGACCTCGACGTCATCCTTGCGCTGGTCCGGTCGCTGACGCCCGGCGAGCTCGTGTGGGTGGCCGCCGGGGAGACGGCGCCGTCAGCGGCCGTCGCGGCGGTCGTGGCGGCGGTCGGCGACGGCGGTGACGGTATGCCGGTCGACGGCGATGGTCTGGTCGCCCAGCCCGTGCTCGCCGCCAAGCGGCTGCTCGGCGTGCTCGTGGCGACCACGGCGGACGAGGACCGCGACGCCACCCGGCTGGTCCTGGAGCGGGCGGCCCCGATCATCGCGCTCACCATCGCCGAAGCGCGGCAGGCGGCTCGGGCGTCCGAGCTGGGGCGCGACATCGCAACCATCGACCTCGTCAGCCGACGGGAGAGCGACGCGCGGCGGGACCGCGAGCGGATGCGGGGCGCCGGCCTCGACCCACGGCGCCCTCACGACGTCATCGTCGTGGACGACCCCGCAACCGTAACCGCCCTGCGGCAGGCGCTCGGCGTCCTGCGGGAGGCGACCTCGGCCGCATACCGGGACCAGGCCGTGTTGCTCGTGCGGCACCGCACGGACTGGGCCGAGGCCTGGCCGGCGGGCGGCCCGGTCGCCGGTCTGGCCGGTCCGGTGACCGGCGCCCTCACCTTCCGGGACGCGTACCTCGACGCCGCCCGGACCGCCCGCGCCCTCGCCGCGCTCGGGCGGCGCGCCGGCATCGCACGCTCCGACGACCTCGGGGTGTTCGGGATCCTGCTCAGCCACACCGGCCCGCGCGAGCTGGCCCAGCAGCTGCGTCGCGAGCTCGGACCCCTGCTGGCCGAGGAGCGGCGCCGAGGCGTGCCGCTGACCGCGACCCTGACCGCATACCTCGAGAACGGGCAGCGCCCGTCGGCCACGGCGCCGGCGCTCGGCGTCCACGTCAACACGCTGTACCAGCGGCTGGCGGTCATCGACCGGATCCTCGGCCCGGCCTGGCGCGAGCGAGCCCTGGAGCTGCAGGTGCTGCTGCGAGTGCGAACGGCCGCGGACGGGCTGGAGTGAGGCGGGTCAGCCGCCTCGCGCCTCGAGGGCGTCGAGGTCGCGCTCGGCGAAGAGCCGGTGCAGGTACTCCTCGTTGAGCACGGTGAGCAGACACTCGGAGACCGGGAAGCTCTCCGGAGGCGGCCAGCCGGGTCCCTCGACCGGTTCGGTCTTGGCGGCCAGCGACTCCGGTGTGAGGCCGTCGACGACGTGGCGGACCGTGCTCATCCGGTCGTGTCGCAGCCGCAGCACCTCGTCGAGCGAGGGCCGGATCTCGCGGTCCCGTGGCACACCGGGGGTGTCCTCCATCTGGTCCCATGGCAGGTCGAGCGGGTCCCACGGGGCGGGGTCGCCGAGGATGCCGCGCCGGACCCACGCGTCGGTGGCGAAGGCGAGGTGGCGGAGCGTCTCGATGAACGACCACTCGCCGTCGACCGACTCGTGCAGCTGCTCCGGAGCGAAACCGCGGGCCCGTTCGACGGTGCCGGCCCAGAGCCGCTCGACGACGTCCCAGGCCTCGCGGAAGCCTTCCGGGTCGGTGGGGCGCATCCGGGCGCGATCGGGGTCCCGCCGGTCGAGCTCCGCCTCGACGAGCGGCGCGACGTCGACGCCGTTGATGACGAGGTTGCGGATCTCGGCGTCGATCTCGACGCCGTCGAGGACGCAGCCCTTCATGACGACGTCCTTGAAGTAGACGCCCCGCAGCTCGGAGTCGCGCAGGTCGACGTCGTCGAACCGGGAGCCGCGCAGGTCGGCGTGTTGGTACTCCACCATGGTCCGACCCTATTGAGGTGCTCCGACGCTCACGGGACACCGGGCAGCCGCCACATCTGTCCCGTCCCCGTGTCGATGACCGCCGCTCGGTCGGCGTGCAGCGGGAGCGGCAGCACGTCCGACACCGCGCCGACCACCAACGGCACCTGGTCGGCGACCGCGCTGGTCGCGACCGAGACGTGCGGCACCCACCGGCCCGGCTCGTAGTTGCGGTGGAGCTCCCGGCCGGCAGCGTGCAGCACGGCGACGACGCGTTCCTGCCGCCCCACGACGTCGGCGGGAGCGGCGCAGGCCAGGGCGACCCGGCCGCGCGGGAACACCACGCTGCCCTGAGCGGTGACCTCCACCGCGCCACCGTTCGCCACCGGGTCCAGGGCGGCGAGGACGGAGTCGGGTTCCCCGTCGCGGAGGACCGCGTAGGACAGGTGCGGGTGATGCCGGCCGTGCGTATGCGTCAGCAGTGTCGCCACACCCTGGGCCTCCAGCCGCTCCCACAGCTGCCGGACCAACCGGTCGGTCCGGCGGTCGAAGAGGAGGCAGACGGCGAGGGCCACCCGGCCATTCTGCGGACCTGGTGTGCCGCGTCGGTAGCGTGGCCGGCGTGCTGAAGCACCTCGCCACCGACGACCCGGCCGGCGTCGTCTACGCGGACGAGGGCCGCGGTCCGGTCCTCCTCGTCGTCCACGGCGGGCTGAGCGACGAGTCCGCCTGGGCCAAGGTCGCGGCCGAGCTGACGCCGAGCTTCCGCGTGGTGCGGATCCGCCGGCGGCTCTACCGCACCGAGCTGCCGGCCGACCCGGCGACGGATTTCGCCCTCGAGGTCGACGACCTCCTGGCCCTGACCGCGGAGCTCGCCGAACCGGTCGTCATCATCGGTCACTCGTCCGGCGGGGTCGTGGCGCTGGAGACCGTCGTGCGGGACGGCATACCGTTCCGAGGCTGCGTCGTCTACGAGCCGCCGCTGGTGCTGGACGAGCCGATCGGCGGAGAGACCGGCGTGGACGAAGCCCGAGTGGCGCTCGCTCGGGGACGACCCGGGACGGCGCTGCGGATCTTCATCACCCGCATGGTCGGCATGCCCCGGGCCGTGGGGTGGCTCATGCCGGTCTTGGTGCGGTTGAACGCGAAGATGCGGACCTACGTCCCGCGTCAGATCGACGACACCGACGCGATCAACCGGCTGGGGAACCGGCTCGACGCATACGCCTCGATCACCGTTCCGGTCCTGCTGTTGACCGGAGCCCGGACGCCCGCCCACCTCCGCAGGCGCACCGAGAGACTCGCGGCGGTCCTGCCCGGGGCGCGCCCCGTGGCTGTCATGCCGAAGCAGGGCCACGGGGCCAGCGAGCGCGCACCCGGGGTCGTCGCAGCGCTCATCCGGGACTTCGTCGGCTCCGTCTAGTCTGCGGTCATATCGGACCTCGTCCGCGCTGCTCGCCTGGGGCCACGTCAGAGTGCGGGTCAGAGTGCGCGTGGTGTCGTCAGGGCAGCACCGGACGCACCATGACGCGCACTCTGACCGCTGGACGGGCGTCGTCCCGCGACCCGATCAGGGTGTGGCGGGTGTCGTGTCGAGCAATGCGAGGATCTGTCGGTCGTCCCGGTCTTCCCCGAGCCGCGGGAAGATCCGCTCGACGCTGTCTGGTGCGTCTCCGCGGACAGGTCGGCCATCGCATCCGTTCGTCGTTGGGGTGTCAGGCCTTCATCTCGGCCAGCTGGATGAGGTTGCCGCAGGTGTCGTCGAGGATGAGGGTCCGGACCGGTCCCATGTCCGTCGGTGGCTGCACGATCGTGACGCCCTTGGCCACGAGGTCGTCGTGCACGGCGTCCACGTCGTCGACGCCGAACGACGTGAGGGGGATCCCGTCGGCGACGAGCGCCTCCTTGAACGGCTTGGCCGCCGGGTGCTCGTCCGGCTCGAGGAGGAGCTCCACGCCGTCGGGCACGTCGGGACTGACGACGGTCAGCCATCGGAACTCGCCGACCGGGACGTCGGTCTTGGGTTGGAAGCCGAGGACGTCGGTGTAGAACGCCAGGGCCTTGGCCTGGTCGTCGACGAAGACGCTGGCGGTGGTGATGCGAGGCATGTCGGATCTCCTTGTCGGGCGCGGGTGTTGGGCGTGGGTTCAGGTGACGGGCCACCGCTTGGTGAGGAGCTGGAGCGGCGTGGTGTCGAGGTAGTGGAGCTTGGTGCGACCGTCGCGGCGCGAGGTGACCAGGCCGGCCTCCTCGAGGACCGCGAGGTGCTGCGAGATGGCCTGGCGGGTCGAGGTGATCCCGTGGCGCATGGTCAGGCGCGAGCAGAGCTCGAACAGCGACTGGCCGTCGCGTTCGGTCAGCTCGTCGAGGATGACCCGGCGGGTCTCGTCGGCGAGGGCCTTGAACAGCGGCCCGGACCGGTCGTTCATGGCTCCACAATAGGCAAGTAACTACTTGCCTATCAAGTCCGGCGAGGACTCAGATCCAGCTGGGGAACCACATGTGCGCGCTCCAGAACGAGTACGGGACGACCTGGGCGGTGTAGATCGGCCAGAAGAACGCGAAGAGGACGATCTCGAGGACCAGGAACGCGCCGGTGACGCCGAGGCCGACCTTCCGTCGTATGGGGTGCGCGTTCGGCCCCCCGATGAGCAGACCGAGCACGTAGACGCAGGCCAGGACCACGTAGGGCACGAAGGCCACCGCGTAGAACGAGTAGATGGTGCGGTCGCCGAGAAGGAACCACGGCGCATACCCGCCCACGAACCCGGCCAGGATCGCGCCGGCCCGCCAGTCTCGCCGCAGTGCCCACATGAAGAGCAGGACGAACACCGCGAGGGTGGCGCCCCACCAGATCGACGGCGTGCCGATCGAGGAGATCGCCTTGGAGCAGCTCTCGACGAGACAGCCCTGCTCGCCCTGCTTCGGGCCCTCGTAGAAGAACGACGTCGGGCGCCCCTCGATGAGCCAGGACCACGGGTTGGTCTTGTAGGGGTGGTCCGAGGTCAGGTGGGTGTGGAAGTCGAGGATCTGGGCGTGGTAGTTCCACCACGACCGCACAGGGTCCGGGACCCAGCCCCAGCCGGGCTCGGCGGGGTGGGTGTCGGCCCACTGGCGGTTGTAGCCGATGTCGGTGGCGAACCAGCCCCACCAGCTGACGCAGTAGACGACAACGGTGGTGCCGACCATCCACAGCAACGCGAGCGGGGTGTCCTTGACCAGCCAGGCGGTCTTCCACCGGGTGATGCCGACCGCACGGCGCGCGCCCATGTCCCACAGGACCGTCATCAGGCCGAAGACGACGAGGAAGTACGCGCCGGACCACTTGGTCCCGCAGGCCAGCCCGAGGCATACCCCGGCCGCGAGCCGCCACGGCCGCCACCCCAGCGACGGACCCCACGGACCGAGCGCGGCGAGTCCCGCGCGGTCGAGCCCGGCGACCTTGCGCGCGAGCACCGTGCGGGACGCGTCTCGGTCGACGAGGAGGAAGCAGAACGCCGCGAACGCCCAGAACATGAGGATGAGATCGAGCAGCCCGGTGCGGGAGTGGACGAAGTGGTGTCCCTCGAACGCGAGGATGAGGGCGGCGACGGTCCCGAGGAGCGACGACCCGAACAGCCGGCGGGCGGCGCGGCCGATCATGAGGATCGAGAGGACGCCCATGACGCAGACCGCGAACCGCCAGCCGAAGCTGTTGTCGATCCCGAACAGCTGCTCGCCCCACCCGATCAGCCACTTGCCGACCGGCGGGTGGACGACGAGGTCGCCGGTGGTCGGGTCGTACACCTGGAGGACGTTGCCCGCGGTGAAGTTCTGGTCGATCTGCTTGGCGTCGTTGAGGACCGGGTCGTTCCTCATCTCGACGCCGAAGAGGATCATCGACCAGCCCTGCTTGACGTAGTACGTCTCGTCGAAGACCAGCTGGTGGGGGTCGCCGAGGTTCCAGAACCGCAAGACGCCGCCGATGACGGCGGCGATCAGGGGGCCGAGCCAGCCGAACAGCACCTGACCCGGCGGCTCCCCGAGCAGGCGGCGGCGCAGCTGCCCCTCGGTCTCGACCACGGGGTGCAGGGTATGCGACGCGCCTAGGGTTCGGACGTAGGTGGGAGTCGCGCAGCTCGTGGCCGAAACGCCACATCCCGACGCCAGGGCGGCCCCCAACCCGACAGTTTGTGGCTGAAACGCCACGTTCCGACGCCCGGGCGGGTCAGTCGTGCTCGGGGCGCTCGTGCTCGGCGTGGGTGGCGGCCTCGAACTGGATCGTCGAGTGCTGCAGCGAGAAGTCGCGGGCCAGCCGGCCCTGGATCTGGTCGAGCATCCGGGGCAGGTCGCCGTCGTCGAAGCACGACTCGTCGACCACGACGTGGGCGGTGAGCACCGGGAGCCCGGTCGCGACCTGGCTGATGTGCAGCTCGTGCACGTCGTGGACGTGAGGCGTCGCCAGCACCCGCGCCCGCACCGCCGCCACGTCGATGTGCTTCGGCGTCGCCTCCATCAGGACGTCGATGCTCTCCCGCAGCAGCTTGATCGTCCGCGGCACGATGAGCGACCCGATGAGGATCGACGCCAGCGCATCGGCCCGCAGCCAGCCGGTCAGCGCGATGACGACGGCCGCCACGATCACGGCCACCGATCCGAGCGCGTCGTTCACCACCTCGAGGAACGCCGCGCGGAGGTTGAGGTTGCTGTTGCGCGCGCCGGCCAGCACCGCCATTGACGCGACGTTCCCGAGCAGGCCGACGACCCCGAACACGACCATCAGCCCCGTCGTGACCTCGGGCGGCTCGAACAGCCGCCGGATCCCCTCGACGAGGATGAACCCGCCCACCGCCAGGAGCACCGCCGCCTGCCCGGCCGCGGCGAGCACCTCGGCCCGCCGGTACCCCCAGGTGCGCTGGTCGGTCGGCGCCCGCCGGGACAGGGTCGCGGCGAACCAGGCCAGCGACAGCCCGGCGACGTCGCTGAGCATGTGCCCGGCGTCGGCGAAGAGCGCGAGGCTGCCGGACAGGATCGCGCCGACGACCTCCGCCACGAGGACCACCGAGGTGATCGCCAGTACGACCGCGAGCCGACCCCGGTGGTCCGGCGGCGCGTGCGAGTGCCCGCCGTGCCCCTCCTCGACGGCCCCCATCAGCGCAACCAGCTGATGTGGTCTTTGGCCAGCGTGTAGCCGATGAACGCGACCATGTCGAGGATCGCGTGCGCGACCACCAGTGGCATGACCCGCTTCCACCGCAGGTACACCAGCGAGAAGACGACCCCCATGATCGCGTTGCCGACCAACGCGCCGAACCCCTGGTACAGGTGGTACGTCCCCCGCAGCAGCGCCGACGCCGCGACGACCCACCCCGTCCGCCAGGCCAGCTGCCGCAGCCGCGTCATGAGGTACCCCACGACGACGACCTCCTCGAGCGCCGCGTTCTGGACCGCCGAGAGCACCAACACGGGGATGGTCCACCACTGGGCGGTGAGGTTCGCCGCGGCCACCTGGGTGTTGATCCCCACCGCCCGCGCCGCGACGTACAGCCCGAGTCCGGGGATGCCGATGACCGCCGCCAGCGCGACGCCCCCGCCCAGGTCGGCCCACGGCCGCCGCAGGTCGAACCCGAGGAAGCGCGTCGGCGCGTACGGGACCGGCGGGTCCACCCGCCGCAGCAGGTAGAGCGCGAGAAGCACCGGCACGATGCCGAACCCGATCGCCACCAGCTGGTACGAGAGGTCCAGCCACGGCCGGTCCGGCGTCACCGAGTTGTTCAGCGACGAGGACTGGCCGCTGAGCGGGATCTCCTTGGTGAGCCGGTCGACGATCGCGAGGACCGCGTAGACCGCCGACGACCCGAGCGACAGGCCGAGGACGAGCAGCACCTCGCGGCTGAGCCCGCCGCGGTGCTCCGGAGCGACCGGCGACGGCGCCGCCGGGACGTCCGTCGCTTCGGTCGTGCTCACGACGCGACTGTATGCCGGGAGGCTCGGCTAGCCGTGATGTCCAAGCGTCTTGGGTCCGAGCAGCAGCGGCATCAGGGCGTGGACCTGCTCGTCGAGCGTGTCGAGAGCGGTCTCGCTCCCGGTTCCGAGCGCGAGCAGCGCCTGCTGGAAGACGCCGTCGAGCATCCCGTATGCGGCGGCCGGGGTCGCGAGGACGGGACGGTCCATCAGCTCGCCGTAGCGGGAGACGACCCGCCAGATCATCTCCTCCAGCGTGTGGTCGATCATCGTCACGGCCTCGCGCAGCGACTCCTCGAACATGCTCTGGGTGCGCAGGTCGTACCAGAGCCGGTGCATCGGCGCCTCGTCCTGCAGCGTCTCGCGGAGCTTGGCGGCGAAGGCGTCGAGCAGTCCCGGACCGGAGGTCGAGTCGGATACCACCGCGTCGTACCGATGCACGCAGCGCGCCTTGTAGTAGCGCACGCAGTAGACGATCAGCTCGATCTTGTCGTTGAAGTAGTAGTGCACGACGCCGTGGCTGAACGGGGAGTTGGCCGCGATCTCGCGCAGGCTGGCCCGCGCGTAGCCGAGCTCCCCAAGGGTGAGCAGCGCCGACTCGGCCAGCTGGTCGCGGCGCGCGTCGAAGCGGTCCGCGGGGCGTTGGGCCCGTCGGGCGGTGGCCGTGCTCATGCGCGCAGTTTACGGGACATACCGGCGGTTTCTTGACAGGTGTCCAGCAGAGTCTTGACAACTGTCCAGGAGAGTCTTGACACTTGTCAAGCCGGGCGCGGGGACTTCGGCGATGGCGAGACCACGCAGCTTCGACAAAGGAGTCGGTATGACGGTTTTCGACCTGACCGGGCGCAAGGCCCTGGTCACGGGTGGCGCACAAGGGCTCGGCGAGGGGATGGCCCAGGCGCTGGCCGCGGCCGGCGCCCACGTCGTCGTCGCGGACGTGCAGGACGACCTCGGGCCCAAGGTGGCCGAGGCGCTCGGCGAGGGGCACGGCTTCGTCCACCTCGACGTGACCGATGACGCGAGCTGGGCGGGCGCTGTCGCCGACGCGGCCGGCCAGCTCGGCGGCCTGGACATCGTGGTCAACAACGCCGGCATCGAGATCACCAGCCTGTTCGTCGACCTCGACCCCGACGCGGTGCGGCGCCAGCTCGAGGTCAACCTGCTGGGCACGTCGCTCGGCATCAAGCACGCCTTCCTCGCCATGCGCCCCGGTGGGGTGGCCGGCAACGGCGGTGCCGTCGTCAACGTCGCGTCGGTCGCCGCGACCATCGCCTTCCCCGGCATCGGCGTCTACTCCGCCACGAAGTCGGGTGTGGACCGGCTCACCCGGGTCGCCGCGATGGAGGCCGGCAAGCTCGGCTACGGCGTCCGCGTCAACTGCATCTACCCCGGGCTCGTCCCGACCGCGATGGGCGCCGGCCTGGCCAACGACGTCGCCGCGATCGGGCTCTTCCCGTCGCCGGAGGAGGCCGTGGGCGCCGTGATCGGGCTGACCCCGGCCGGACGGCTCGGTGAGGTGTCCGACATGGCCGACGCGGTGGTGTTCCTCGCCTCGGACGCGGCTCGGTTCATCACCGGCGCCGGCCTGGCCGTCGACGGCGGAATGGGGATGTGAGCGCCATGACCGACAAGCCAGTCGTCGTCTACGGGGCCTCGGGCTACACCGGACGGCTCATCTGCGAGTACCTGCGCGACTACCACCTGCCGTTCGTGGCCGCGGGCCGCGACAAGGACAAGCTGCACGAGGCGATGTCCAGCCACGTGGCCGGCATCGAGACCGCCGACTTCGAGGTCGCGGCGGTCGAGCACGACGTCGACGCCCTGGCTGAGCTGTTCTCCGGCGCGTCCGTCGTCTGCAACACCGTCGGTCCGTTCAGCAAGCTCGGCCCGGTGGTCGTCGAGGCGTGCCTCAAGGCCGGCGTCCACTACCTCGACACGACGGGCGAGCAGGACTGGCTGATCACCTGCGACGAGAAGTACGGCGCCGACTTCGCGACGGCCGGACTGCTGCTCGCGCCGGGCGTCGCCCAGATGTACACGACCGGAGAGATCGCGGCGCAGATCTGCCTGGAGCAGCCGGGGCTCGACACCCTCGACATCGCGGTGTTCTGGGGCGGCAGCCCGACCATCGCCTCGACGATGACGATCCTCGCCAACGCGGCCACCTCGGCGGCGCACTACCTCGAGCAGAACACCTACCGCGAGTGGGACCCCGAGCTCGGCCTGATGACGCTGGTCGTCCCCGGCCAGCACGAGCTCGCCCTCGCGCTGCCGTGGGGCGGCACGTCCCACCCCGTCTGGTTCAAGCGCGACCCGCGGGTCGCCAACGTCCGGGCGCTCGGTGGCGTCTTCAACCGCGCGCTGATGCTCGGCGTCCCGCAGATCGTCGCCGGCGCCCTCGAGGCGACCAAGGACATGGAGCCCGACGAGCAGTACGAGGCGCTGCAGGCCACCGCGGCCCAGGTGATGAACCAGATGCCGCCGCGCGAGAACGCCCGGGTCAACAAGTCGCTCGACTCGGTCCACGCCTCCGGCCCGCTCGGCCGGGCGCACTGCGTCATCCACGGGAACCAGAACTACAAGCAGACCGGCCTGCTCCAGGCGTACGCGGCGTACTCGCTGCTGCAGCAGGCGCCCAACCGCGTGGGGTTCGCCTCCGGCTGCCAGGCGTTCGGGCACCGCGAGCTGCTCGGCGTGCTGCGGGCGTACGGGCTGGTGATGGAGCCGGTTCTGACCGTGGAGCGCTGAGGTGCGGCTGGTCGAGTACCTCGAGAAGGGGGCGTCGCTGGGACCCGGCGCCCCCTGCCTCACCGTCGACGGCGTGAGCACGACCTACGCCGAGGTGGTCGCGCTCAGCGAGCGCGTCGCCTCGGCGTTGGTGGCGCGAGGGGTTCGGCCGGGCGACACCGTGGCGATCCTCTCGGCCAACGACCCGGTGGCCTTCACCAGCGTCTTCGGCATCAGCCGGGCCGGCGCCGTCTGGTGCCCCGTCAACCCGCGCAACGAGGCGGCCGAGAACCGCGAGCTGCTCGACCTGTTCGACTGCCGAACACTCGTCTTCCAGGCCTCGTTCGCGGGGCTCGTCGAACGGATCCGCGACGACCTGCCGGGCGTGCACACGTGGGTATGCCTGGACGGCGAGGTCCCGGGGGCGCTGGGCTGGGTCGAGTTCCTGGCGCTGGGCGAGGGAGTGGACGGCCGGGGCGACCCCGTCGACGACGTCGCGATGATCGTCGGCACCGGCGGGACCACGGGTCGGCCCAAGGGTGTGGTCCTCACCGGCCACAACCTCGAGGCGATGACCGCGATCACGCTGATGAGCTACCCGTTCGAGGGGCGGCCGGTCTACCTCGCGCTCGCGCCGCTGACGCACGCCGCTGGGGTGCTCTGCTTCCCGGTGCTGTCCCTCGGTGGCGAGGTCGTCGTGATGCGCGCTCCCGACGTCCAGGCGTTCCTCGACCTCATCGGCCGGCACGGCGTCACGCATACCTTCCTGCCGCCGACGCTGATCTACATGGTGCTGGACCATCCAGCGCTCGACGGCGCGAATCTCTCGTCGTTGCAGTGCTTCTGGTACGGCGCGGCGCCGATGTCGACGGCCCGGCTCGAGGAGGCCTTGCGGCGGATCGGTCCGGTCATGGGCCAGCTGTTCGGGCAGACCGAGGCGCCGATGATGATCTCGACGCTTCCGCCTCGGGAGCACTTCCGGCCCGACGGGTCGGTCGCGACCGAGCGACTCTCGTCGGCGGGGCGCCCGAGTCCGCTGGTGACGGTGGCGGTGATGGGTCCGGACGGCACGCTCATGCCGCAGGGCGAGCGGGGCGAGATCGTCGCGCGCGGGTCGCTGGTCATGGCCGGCTACTACAAGAACCCGGAGGCGACGACCCAGGCGTCGGCGTTCGGCTGGCACCACACCGGCGACATCGGGTTCCTCGACGAGGACGGGTACCTCTTCATCGTCGACCGGGCCAAGGACATGGTCATCACCGGTGGGTTCAACGTGTACTCGACCGAGGTCGAGCAGGCGCTGATGGAGCACCCGGCGGTGCAGGACTGCGCCGTCGTGGGCCTCCCCGACGCGCACTGGGGCGAGCGGGTGACGGCGGTCGTGACGTTGCGGGCCGGCCAGATCGCCGACACCGCGGAGCTGACGGCGTTCGTCAAGGCGCGGCTCGGGAGCGTCAAGGCGCCCAAACAGGTGGAGATCTGGAGCGACCTGCCGCGGTCCAAGGTCGGCAAGGTGCTCAAGACCGAGATCCGCGCCGACCTCCTGGCCGACTCGGCGCCGCCGGGCTGAGGTCAGGCCGCCGGCGGCCGCCAGGGGGCCAGCCAGGGCGTCTCGGGCCAGCCCTCGGCGCCGGCCATCAGCTCGTACATCGTGGCGCCGTCGACGTGCTCGCGGACGATGTCGGCGTGGCCGGCGTGCCGGGCCAGCTCCTCGATGAGGTGGAAGTAGACCCACCGCACCGACCAGGCCTCGATGTCCTGAGGGAACCACGGCGCGTCCCGCGGCACCGGTACCGGCTGGTCGAGGTCGAGCGACTCGTCCAGTGCCGCCGCCTCGGCGTCGCGCGCGACCTCGTCGAACGCGGCGAGCAGGTCCTCGATCGTCTCGCCGTCGGCGTTCCAGTCCTTCGCCGACCCCGGACTCCGTCCGGTCTCGCCGTGGCTCCAGTCGCCTGCGGCGGCGCGCGCCCGTTCCATCCAGGTGCGCTCGGTGTGCGTGACGTGCTTGACGAGGTTCGCGATGGTGATGGCGCTGCGGGACGACACCTGGTGGGCCTGCTCGTCGGTCAGCCCGTAGGCGGCGAAGCGGATGGCGTCGTGCTGCTGGCGCAGGTAGGTGCTGATCGCCTCGCGCTCGGTGGCGACGGGGGGCGCGTTACCCGGCATGTCGGTGGTCCTCTCGTGGTCCTGTCTCCCACCCTGTCAGCGCTTCCGGTCAGATCGTGACCGCAAGACCGGCCGGTAGGGAGGAGGCTGGGGGTCTACCCCGTCGTCAGGCCGGGTGGGACGAACCAGCAGGGAGCGGGCCGACACGTGGAGAACGACCTCATCATCGTCAAGATCACCCAGACCGAGCACCGCGGCGTGCAGGAGGCCGCGAGCGGTGACTGGGTGGTCGCGTCCGACAAGGCCCGCTTCTTCACGCGCCTGGTGGCGGTCGGTCAGAAGAACATCCAGCTCGGGGTCTTCGAGATCGTCGGCCACACCAACGTCCCGGTCCCCTCGGGGACGTCCAACAAGGTCCGGTTCGACCTCGTGCCGTCGAACGAGACCGTCACGCGGCCCCTCGACGACCTGTACATCTTCAGCAGCATCCGCAAGTACGCGTTCGACTACCTCAGCGGGGACCACGCCGAACCCACGGCCCGACCGGTCACCCGAGCGCGCGCGGCCGCGGTGAAGCGCCCCGCGCCGGCTCCCGTCGAGCTGGTCCGGTCGGCGAACACGTGCCCCATCTGCCTCTCCGACATCCAGGACTGCCCGGGCCACTGACGGAGACTCAGCTGAGGATGTCCTTGCGCCGGAAGTGCCGGTAGGCGAGCCCGACCAGGACCACCGTGTAGAGCAGCGACCAGAGGACGCCGTGGCGCATCCCTGTCCAGTCGATCTGAGGGGCGAGCGCGTCGAACCAGGACCGGGCGTAGTACATCGGCAGCGCGTTGCGCCAGCCACCCAGGGTCTCGATCTGGCTGAGGATCGACGACACGATCGTCACCATGACGGCCCCACCGACGGCGGCGAGCGGGGCGTCGGTGCGGGTGCTCAGCCAGAACGCGATCGCGCCGACCTGGAGCAGGTAGACCACGAGGTACCCGACGATCACGGCGAACCGGGGCAGGAACTCCGACCACTCGAGGATCCCGCCCGCCGGGTTGGTGAACGGCGCCCATCCGTAGGCGACCCCGCCGACGAGGAGGGCCCACGCCGACAGCAGCACCACCGCGACGGCCGACGTCACCACCGCGACGACGAGCTTGCTGGTCAGCAGCCGGGCCCGGGGGACCGGCGCGACGAGCAGGTACCGCAGCGTCGACCACGACGCCTCCGACGGCACGGGGTCGCCGACGAACAGCGCGGTGAGGACGACCAGGAGGAACGAGGCGGACGCCGAGATGGCGAAGATGGCGAAGTTCGCGGCGCCCACCTTGGCCAGCCCGGCCACCGTGTTGCCGGAGGGACCGCCGCTGCCGCCGATGGCGAACGCGATGACGAGGACGACCGGCAGGGCCACGATGAGGGCGAAGGACCACAGGGTCCGCCGCCGGCGAACCTGCCGGCCGATCTCCGCTCGCCACGACAGCGGGCGGCGGGCGGTCTCCGGAAGGGTCGGTCGGGTGGCCGCCGGGGTCGAGGCATCCATCGCGGCGCTCATCGGGCCCGCACCTGACGGAGGCGGTCGCTCAGGGACCGCGGGCCGCTCTCGCCGTCGGGAGGCGAGCCGTTGCCGGACGACGCCCCTTGCGCCGCGGCGATGACGCCGAGGAACACGTCCTCGAGGTGCTTGCGGCTGGTGATGCCGACGATGTCGACGCCGGTCTCCGCGACCGCCCGGACGACGTCCGCGCGCGGCAGGTCGGCGGTGACGACCACCCGCGGTTCGACGGGGTCGGGCTCGACGTCGACGTCGGTGACGCCCTCAGTGGCCCGTAGCCGGGCGGTCAGCAGGTCGACGTCGCTCCCCGGGCCGAGCAGCACCACGGTGGTGTCGGCACTGTCGACGAGGTCGGCGACGGTGCCGCTCGTCACGACCCGGCCGGCGTGCATGACGACGACGTGGGAGCAGGTCATCTCGACCTCCGCGAGCAGGTGGCTGGACACGACCACGGTCCGTCCGGTGGACGCATACCGGTGCAGGATCGGGCGCATCGCCGCGATCTGCGGCGGGTCGAGCCCGTTGGTCGGCTCGTCGAGGACGAGCACGTCGGGCATGCCGAGCATCGCCTGGGCGATGCCGAGGCGCTGCTTCATGCCGTGCGAGTACGAGCGGACGGGGCGGTCCACCGCGCCACCCAGCGCGGCCACGTCGAGGGCCTCGTCGTAGGCGGCGTCGGCCTCGGGACGGCCGGTCGCCGCCCAGTAGGCCCGCAGGTTCTGTCGACCGGTCAGGTGCGGCAGGAAGCCCGGCCCTTCGATGAGGGCGCCGACGCGCGCGAGGACCGGCGCTCCGGCGCGGATCGGCTCGCCGAGGACGTGGACGGTGCCGGAGTCCGCGCGGATGAGGCCCATCACCATCCGCAACGTCGTCGTCTTGCCGGCGCCGTTCGGCCCGAGCAGCCCGACGACCTGGCCGCGTTCGGCGTTCCAGGACACGTCGTCGACGGCCCGGTGGCCGTCCTTGTAGGTCTTGACGAGGTTCGTGACGACGAGCGGGATGTCGGCGAGGTCCGGGCGGGAGGGTGTCTCGCGGCGCTGCCGCCGGTGCCACCACGCCAGGGCGGCGAGGGCGAGGAGCGCGACGCCGATGGCGATCGCGACCCCGATCGCCTCGGTGTCGGCGTCGGACTCCGCGGCGAACGTCGTCCCGGCCACGACCGGAATCGTGAGGCCGGCGCCGTCGAGCGTGATCTGGTCGGCGCGGGCGGTGCGCGGACCCGCATACGCCGAGTCCGTCGCCGTCACGAGCAGCCGCACCACGCTGCCCGACTCGAAGGTCCACGTCGCCGCGGGGAGGGCGACGTCGACCGTCGTCGGCTGACCCGGCGAGGTCGGGACGGTCACCGGCGCGACGAGCCGGCGCGGGAAGGTCGGGACCCCGCCGGTCACCTGCCACAGGCTGAGGAACAGGGTGGCCGACGTCGCGGTGGACGTCACGGTGAGCCGGACCCGCGGGGCGCCGACCACCTGGGTCCGGGCGGTCAGGGGCGGCGAGTCGAATGCGGCGGACTGTCCGG
This sequence comes from uncultured Actinomycetota bacterium, assembly GCA_963787725.1. Lineage (GTDB taxonomy): Bacteria > Actinomycetota > Actinomycetes > Actinomycetales > Dermatophilaceae > Lapillicoccus. The sequence goes on from CAWBEH010000007.1 coordinate 25,001, forward strand.
GCAGGGCGGCGAGCGGGTAGGTCGGCAGGTTCGTGCCCAGGGCTCCGGCCCCACCCGGTATGCCGGTGATCGCGGCCGGCTCGCCGCCGGGCGGGGTGAGGACCGGGCGAGGCGAGCCGACGTCGATCGGGATCGTCGCGGTGGTCGACGAGCCGACGTACGACGCGGACTCGAGCAGCGGGGCGACCGTCTGGCGGCGAGGGATCGGGGTCGCGTAGACGAAGGCGGGCAGCGGGAGGCCCGCAGCCGCAGCGCCGTTCTCGGGAGCGAGGTAGTGGCCCAGCCACGTGCGTACCGAGTCCTCGTCGCTCGCCGCGGTGCTGCTCGTGCCGTCGTGGCCGCCGTCCATCCAGCGCACCGCGACCGGGGTGCCCTTGCTGGTCAGCGCCCGCGCGGTCGCGTCGGCCTGGGCGAGGCCGAACAGCGAGTCGGCCATGCCCTGGACCAGGTAGGTCGGGGCGGTCAGCCCGCCCAGGAGTGGTCGCGGGCTGTGCGCGTGCAGCAGGGCCAGCAGCTCGGGGCTCGGCTGCCCCGTCTCGGCCGCGGCGAGGAACAGGCGGCAGACCGTCGGGTCGAACCGGCCGCAGACGGGTGAGGTGGCCGCCCCGCCCGCTCCGGAGCGAGCGGCTCCGGCGTTCGCCGCCTGGAAGAACGTGGACGCCCAGAGCTGCTTGAACGGACCCGGCGTGGCGATCGGTTGGAGGTCGGCCGGCGACGCGGGGGAGTCGTCGGCGGTCGCGTGCTGCGGGAAGAACGCCTCGGCGAGGTCGTTCCAGGTGATCGACGCGACGACGGCGTCCACCCGTGTGTCGGTGGCGCCGAGCATGAGGGCGAGGGCGCCGCCGTAGGAGCCGCCGGCGACACCCACCCGGGGGTTACCGGCACCGTCGAGCCGGACATCAGGCCGCGCCGCGAGCAGGTCGACGAGGACCCGCGCGTCCGCGATCTCGTAGTCGGGGTCGTCGAGGTGGATCCGCCCCCCGGACGCGCCGAACCCGCGGGCGGAGTAGGTGAGGACGACGTAGCCGCGGCCCGCGAGGTCGCGGGCCCGGTCCGCGAGGTCGGTCTTGCTCCCGCCGAAGCCGTGCGCGAGCAGCATGGCGGGATGCGGCCCCGCCGAGCTGGGCGTGAAGATGCTCCCGTCGAGGGTGACCGCGCTGCCGTCCGGCTCGGCCCGGACGGGCACCGAGATCGTCGTCTCGGTGGTGTCACCGGCCGGCGCGTCGGTGGCCGCGAATGCGCTGGGTGCGCCGGCATACACGAGGGTGACGAGCAGGCCCACGACGGCGGCCACCACGAGGGCGCGGCGGCCGGGTGCGGGCATGAGCGAGCCTAACCCGCGGGTCCGGCGGCCGAACCGCCGCTGGTCAGGCGCGTGGGAGAGGATGCCGCCGTGACCTCCCCGACCACCCTCGGCACGCTGGTCCTCGCCGCGACGCCCATCGGGCATCCGCGGGACGCGTCGCCCCGGCTGCGTGACGAGCTGGCTCGTGCCGACGTGCTTGCGGCCGAGGACACCCGGCGGCTGCGCCGGCTCGCAGCGGACCTCGACGTGGATACGCGGGGCCGGGCCGTCAGCTATCACGAGCACAACGAGGCCTCTCGGACCCAGGAGCTCGTGGACCGTCTCCTCGACGGCGACCGCGTCGTGCTCGTCACGGACGCGGGCATGCCGTCGGTGTCCGACCCCGGCTACCGGCTGGTCCGCGCGGCCATCGAGGTGGGGGTGCCGGTGACCTGCGTTCCTGGTCCGAGCGCGGTGCTCATGGCGCTCGCCGTCTCGGGTATGCCGGTCGACCGGTTCTGCTTCGAGGGGTTCCTGCCGCGCAAACCGGGCGAGCGGGCCCGGGCGCTCGGCGAGCTGCGCGAGGAACGCCGGACGATGGTCTTCTTCGAGGCGCCGCACCGCCTCGCGACGACCCTCGCCGCGATGGCCGAGGCGTTCGGCTCCGACCGCAGTGCGGCCGTCTGCCGGGAGCTGACCAAGACCTACGAGGAGGTCCGGCGCGGCACGCTCGCCGAGCTGGCCGCCTGGGCCGAGGACAACGCGCGCGGCGAGATCACCGTCGTGGTCTCGGGGATGCGCGGGGCGGCCGCCGGGGTCGACGACGTGCTGCCCGAGATTCAGGAGCGAGTTGCAGCCGGCGAGCGGCTCAAGGACGTGTGCGCCGACGTGGCCGCCCGGACCGGCCTGTCCAAGAAGGCGCTGTACGACGCGGCCCTGGCCGCGCGCTGAGAGGAGCGAACGATGGAGCACGCTGCCGCATACGTCGAGGTCGCCGGGCTGCGGACCTGGCACGAGGTGACCGGCGAGGGCGAACCGGTCGCCCTGCTGCACGGGGCGTTCGGCGGGGCGAGCTCGTTCCACGCCCAGACGCCCTATCTGGTGGCTGCGGGGTACCGAGTCCACGCGCCCGAGCGGCGAGGGCACATGCATACGCCCGACGTCGAGGGACCTCTCACCTACTCGGTGATGGCCGACGACACGGTCGCCTACCTGGAGCAGGAGGTGGAGGGCCCGGCCCACCTCGTCGGCTGGAGCGACGGCGCCGTCGTGGCCCTCCTCGTCGCGCTGCGCCGGCCCGACCTCGTGCATCGAGCGGTCCTGATCGGCCAGTACTACAACTCGTCCGGGAAGCGACCGGACAGCACGCTCGAGGTCGACCTCGCCTCGCCCGACGCGCTCGGCTTCCTGCGCGACGAGTACGCCCGGGTCAGCCCCGACGGCCCCGACCACTTCCCGGTCGTCCACGCCAAGACGCTGCAGATGATCCTCACCGAGCCGGAGATCGACCTCGGTTCCCTCGGGGGTGTCGCGGTACCCACGCTGGTTCTCCAGGGCGATCGCGACGAGGTGACGTTGGAGCACTCCCGGGCCGTCGTCGCGGCCCTGCCCGACGCTCGGCTGGCCGTCCTGCCAGGGACCCACGCGCTCCCACTGGAGTCGCCGGACGTCGTGAACCCGCTGATCGTCCAGTTCCTGCGCGGTGGCCCGACGCCGGCGTGGTGAGGTGCCCTCGGGCGCCCGGGTACTGGCATACCGTCGGAGGGAACGAACGGCCCCGGGCCGATCGTCGGACGGAGTGAACGCACAGGGAGGACGGGGATGAGCGAGCAGGCCGACCAGGAGGCGCCGCTGCGGCTGCGTGAGCCGGCGCACCTCGTCAGCCCCCGCGCCCGCCTCATGTGGCTGGCCGAGGGCGCCCTGCTCATGCTGATCCTGCTCGGCGGGCAGGTCGCGTGGTGGTTCATCGACGGGCGCGGGTCTCGCACGCCGCACCTCGTCGTCGGCGCGGTGTGGCTGGTCGTCACCGTGCTGTACCTGACGATCATGCCGATCTGGCGGTACCGCGTGCACCGCTGGGAGCACACCGAGACGGCGGTCTACACGCAGACCGGGTGGCTCGAGCAGGAGCGGCGGATCGCCCCGGTCAGCCGGATCCAGACGGTCGACATGACCCGCGGGCCGGTCGCCCAGGCGCTCGGTCTGGCCAGCGTCACGGTGACGACGGCCTCGGCCGCCGGGCCGCTGCGGATCCACGGTCTGGACCTCGACGTCGCCCGGCACCTCGTCGAGGACCTCACGGCGCTCACCATCGCCGAGCGCGGTGACGCGACGTGACCGAGCCCGTCACGACCCCGGCCAGCCCGGCCAGCCCGGCCAGCCCGGCCAGCCCTGCCGGCAACGCTGGCCCGGCGAGCGCGGCCGGCCCCGCTGGCCCGGCGAGCCCTCAGGCCGTCGCGGCGCTCTCGGACCTCGAGACCGACTGGCGGCGGCTCGACCCACGGATGCTGCTGGTCCACATCGTCCAGGAGACCGTGCGGTTCCTGCCGGTGCTCCTCGGCATCCTCATCCTCGGGCGCGGTGACGACGGCCGGCCGAACTGGCTGGAGTACGTGTTCGTCCCGCTGGTGGTCGGCGTCTCCCTGCTGCGGTACCTCACCACGCGGTACCGCATCACCAACGGCCAGATCGAGCTGCGGAAGGGCTTGCTGAACAAGCAGCTCCTGGCGACGCCGGCCGACCGCGTCCGCACCGTCGACGTGACGTCGTCGATGATCCACCGGGTTCTCGGCCTCGGGAAGGTGGAGCTCGGGACGGCGGGGTCGGGTCACGGCGAGCAGCTGGTCCTCGACGCGCTCACCTTGCCCGAGGCGCACCACATGCGCGACGAGCTGATCCACCTGCGGCAGGCGACGGCCGCTCCGACGCCGGCTGCGGGCGTACCGGTCGGGTCCACGGCACCACCACCGACCGGTGAGCCGTACGCGGTCGACGCGCCACTCAGCCCGCCGTTGCCGGCCGCTCCGGTCGAGACCGAGGTCCAGCTGCTCCGGCTGGACCCGCGGTGGGTCCGGTTCGCGCCGGCGACGATGACGGGGGTCGTGTCGGCCCTGGCGATCATCGGTTTCACGAGCCAGTTCCTCACGCGGATCCTCGAGCGCGGGTTGCTCACGGAGGCCTTCGACCGGATCGGCGACTACGCCTGGTGGGTCGACTCCCTCGTGGGCGTCGCCGCGCTGCTCGTCGTCGTCACCGTGCTCTCGGTCGTCGGGTACCTGCTGCAGTTCTGGGGCTTCCGGCTGTCGAGACACAGCGGCGGCACGCTGCACGTCACCCGTGGCCTGTTGACCAGCCGGGCGACGAGCATCGAGGAGAAGCGGATCCGCGGCCTTGAGGTCGGCGAGCCGCTCGGGCTGCGGCTGGTCCACGGCGGGCGGCTGCACGTCATCACGACCGGCCTCAGCAAGCGCGAGGACCGGCGCGGTACCGCCTGGCTGGTCCCACCGGCCCCTCGCCGCGTCGTCGAGGATGTCGCGACCGCGGTCGTGGACGACCCGGAGGCACTCGACGCGCCATTGACCCAGCACGGGCCGGCCGCCCACCGGCGCCGGTACGTCCGGGCCCTGGTGCCCGCGTTGGTCATCCTGCTGGTCGCCCTGCTGCTGACCATCTGGCGGCAGTGGCCGATCGGCATCGCGGTGGCGGCGTTCACGCCCCTCCTGGCGGTGCCGTTCCTCGCGCGCGACCGCTACGCCGGGCTCGGCCACTACCTCACGCCGAGCCACCTCGTGGTGCGGTCCGGGTCGTTCCTGCGGCGGCGCGACGTCCTCCAGCGCACCGGCGTGATCGGCTGGAACCTCCGGTCGTCGTGGTTCCAGCGCCGGGTCGGGCTCGCGCATCTCACCGCCACGACCGCCGCCGGCAAGCAGGGTTACACCGCCTACGACATCCCCGTCGGAACCGGCGTCGCCCTGGCCCACGAGATCGACCCCGACCTGATCCGCCAGTTCCTCGCCTAGGCGCTTCTCCCGCTTCCAGACGCGCGTTGTTGCCAGTTCCGCGCCTTCGGCGCCCCGAAACTGGCAACAACAGGCGTCCGGAAGCGGGAAGGCTGGCGGGCGGAAAGTCGGTGGCGGGCGCGCCCTAGGCTGGGAGCCATGGCTCACGTCCTGTCCGCCGTCGCCTGGCCGTACGCCAACGGCCCGCGCCACATCGGCCACGTCGCGGGCTTCGGGGTTCCCTCCGACGTGTTCAGCCGGTACATGCGGATGGCCGGCCACGACGTGCTCATGGTCAGCGGCACCGACGAGCACGGGACGCCGATCCTCGTCGAGGCCGACAAGGAGGGTGTGAGCCCGCGCGAGCTCGCGGACCGCTACAACCGGGTCATCGCCGAGGACCTCACCGACCTCGGCCTCGCGTACGACCTCTTCACCCGCACGACGACGCTCAACCACTACGCCGTCGCGCAGGAGCTGTTCACCGGCGACTGGCGCAACGGCTACATGGTCGAGCAGACGACGCGCGGCGCGATCAGCCCGTCGACCGGTCGCACGCTTCCGGACCGCTACATCGAGGGCACCTGCCCGATCTGCGGCTACGGCCAGGCCCGCGGCGACCAGTGCGACAACTGCGGCAACCAGCTCGACGCGACGGACCTCATCGAGCCGCACTCGCGGATCAACGGCGAGGTGCCGGCGTTCGTCGAGACGCAGCACTTCTTCCTCGACCTGCCGGCCCTCGCCGGGGCGATCGGTGTGTGGCTCGACGAGCGCGAGGCGTCCGGCACCTGGCGGCCCTCGGTCCTCAACTTCTCCAAGGGGCTGCTCGAGGAGGTCCGCCCGCGGGCGATGACCCGCGACCTCGACTGGGGGATCCCGGTCCCTCTCGAGGGATGGCGCGACCAGCCGACGAAGCGGTTCTACGTGTGGTTCGACGCGGTGGTCGGCTACCTCTCCGCGTCCATCGAGTGGGCCCGTCGCACCGGCGACCCCGAGCGCTGGCGCGAGTGGTGGAACGACCCCGAGGCGCGTTCCTACTACTTCCAGGGCAAGGACAACATCACCTTCCACTCGCTCATCTGGCCCGCCGAGCTCCTCGCGTATGCGGGTCGGGGCGACAAGGGCGGTACGCCCGGGGAGTACGGCGTGCTGAACCTGCCGACCGAGGTGGTGGCGTCGCAGTTCCTCACCATGGGCGACGAGCAGTTCTCCAGCTCCCGGGGCCACGTCGTCTACGTGCGCGACGTGCTGCGCGACTACGGACCGGACCCGCTCCGGTACTTCATCTGCGCGGCCGGGCCGGAGAGCCAGGACGCCGAGTTCACCTGGTCGGCGTTCGTCCAGCGCAACAACTCCGAGCTCGTCGCCGGGTGGGGCAACCTCGTCAACCGGACCGCGACGATGATCCACAAGCAGTTCGGCGAGATCCCGGCGGCCGGGCCGTTGGAGGCCGTCGACGAGGACCTGCTCGCCGCGGTGCGCGGCGGGTTCGAGACCGTCGGCGGGCTGCTGGAGCGGCAGCGCGTCCGCGCGGCGACCGCCGAGGCGATGCGGCTGGTCGGCGAGGCCAACGCCTACGTCAGCAAGACCGAGCCGTTCCGGCTCAAGGCGGTTGACGAGCGCGAGCGTCTCGGCACGATCCTCCACGTCCTCGCTCAGGTCGTCACCGACCTCAACACCCTGCTGTCGCCGTTCCTCCCGCACAGCGCGAACGCGATCCACCGGGTCCTGGGCGGCGAGGGCGACCTCGTCCCCATGCCGCGGCTCGAGGTGGTCGACGACCTCGACGGCGGACCCGCATACCCCGTCATCACCGGCGACTACTCGGCGACGCCACGGTGGGAGACCCGCCCCGTCGTCGTCGGGACGACGATCACGAAACCGGCGCCGGTCTTCCGCAAGTTCGACCCGCCGGGCGCGCCCGGGTGAGTCCGCACCGCTCCCCGAGCCGCCGGGACGAGCGGCCTCCCGCACCCGACCCCCTGCCGATCCCGGTCGTCGACAACCACGTCCACCTCGACATCGCCCGGGAGGGCGAGGACGCGCCGTCGCCGGGCGACGCCGTCGCGGCGGCGTCCGCCGTGGGGGTCGACCGCCTGGTCCAGGTCGGCTGCGACCCTGACGGGGTCCGGTTCACGGGCGAGGTGGTGCAGGCGTATGCGGCGCTGCTCGGTGGTGTCGCCGTGCACCCCAACGAGGTGCCCCGGCTCGCGGCGGCCGGGGCGCTCGACGAGGCGCTGGCCGAGGTCGAGGCGCTCGCGACACACCCGCGGATCCGGGTCGTGGGGGAGACCGGTCTCGACTATTACCGCACCGGGCCGGACGGGATCCCGTTGCAGCAGGACGCCTTTCGGTGGCATATCGACCTTGCCAAGCGCACCGGCCGAGCCCTGCAGATCCACGATCGTGACGCTCACGCCGACGTCCTGCGGATCCTCGACGAGGAAGGTGCCCCGGCGCATACCGTCCTGCACTGCTTCTCCGGTGACGTGGGGATGGCGCGGGCGGCGGTCGAGCGCGGCTACGTCTTGTCCTTCGCGGGGACGGTGACGTTCAAGAGCGCGTCCGGGCTGCGTGACGCACTGGCGGTGACGCCGCTGGAGAACCTCCTGGTCGAGACCGACGCGCCGTACCTCGCGCCCACCCCGCACCGTGGCGCGACCAACGCGTCGTACCTCGTGCCCCTGACGGTGCGGGCGATGGCGGGCGTCCTCACCGTCGACGTCCCGACGCTGTGCCGCGCGCTGTCGGCCAACGCCGAGCGGATCTACGGGTCCTGGTCGTCGTCGTAACCCCTTTTCCTGCCGCCGAGAGGCCAACTTCGGCGCTTGTTCGACGCGGATAGCGACCGAAGTTGGCCTCTCGGCGGGCGCGGGGTGAGGGCGGGGCGCCGGACCCGCACCTCAGATGTCGCGTCTGTCACATCCACCCCGCCACCGTTACCAAAATTTGACCTTTGGGTGACGGTTCGGGGACAGTGGACGGCGTTGGCCGGGGACGAGACCCACGGCCGGCGTCCAGCGGGGGCCGTCACGGCCCCCTTTCGCGTGGTAAGCGCGAAGGCGGCCGGCCGGGCTCCCACCCGGGAAGTACCACTCTTGGAGCCCTCTTGATCTCTCGTCCACTCCGGTGGGCCGCCCAGGGTGCGGCGGTGGCCGTCGTGGCCGTCGGCGCCCTCTCGATGGCCCAGTACGACAAGGCCGTTGCCCTGTCCCTGGACGGTGACACCTCGTCGGTGCACGTCTTCGGCAGCACCGTCGGCGACCTGCTCGCGAAGCAGGACCTCGCCATCGGCGAGCACGACCTGGTGCAGCCGTCCGCCGACGCCGCCCTCCACGACGGCGACACCGTCGTCGTCCGCTACGGCCGCAAGCTGACCGTCACGATGGACGGCAGGACCACCGACTACTGGACGACCGCCACCTCGGTCGACGCGGCGCTCGCCGAGCTCGGCATCCGCGCCGACGCGGCGAAGCTGTCGGTGTCCCGGTCCGAGCCGCTCGGCCGTTCCGGCCTGGCGCTGACCATCACCACCCCCAAGAACGTCACCGTCAACGTCGACGGTGCCACCAAGACCGTCGCGAGCACCGGCCCGACCGTCGCCGACGCGCTGCAGCAGCTCGAGGTCACCCTCGGCGCCCAGGACCGCGTCAGCCCCGCCCCGGACACCGCGCTGACCGAGGGCCTGGCCGTCACCGTCAACCGGGTCGAGACCAAGACGGTCAACGAGACCCAGGCGGTCGCCTTCAAGGTGACCAACCAGGACGACGCGAACCTCGCCAAGGGCACCAAGAAGACCGTCACCAAGGGCGTGGCCGGTGAGCAGAGCGTCACGTTCGACGAGGTCTGGGTCGACGGCAAGCTCGAGGCCCGCACCCAGACCGGCGCCCAGGTGACCAGGACCCCCGTCGACCAGATCGTCGCCGTCGGCACCAAGGCCACCGCGCCCGCTCCCGCTCCGGCGACCACGACGCCTGCGCCGTCGGCCGGCAACACCTCCGGCGCCGGCCTCAACCTCGCGAACGCCGCGATGTGGGACAAGATCGCCCAGTGCGAGTCCGGCGGCAACTGGCACATCAACACCGGCAACGGCTACTACGGCGGGCTGCAGTTCGCGCAGAGCACGTGGCTCGCGAACGGCGGTGCCGACTTCGCCGCGCGCGCCGACCTGGCCTCCCGGGAGCAGCAGATCACCGTCGCCAACCGGCTCTACGCCAAGTCCGGCCTCCAACCCTGGGGCTGCAAGCCCTGACCGAGCGCCTGCAGCACGTCGAGAAGCTCCGGGGATGAACGGTTCCCCGGAGCTTCTGGGCGCTGCGAGGGTCCGTCACCTCGCCGCCCGGCTCGGCCTGCGCCCCACCAAGCAGTGGGGCCAGAACTTCGTCGTCGACACCAACACGGTCCGGCGGATCGTCCGGTTGGCCGGCGTCGGGCCCGACGACGTCGTCGTCGAGGTCGGTCCCGGCCTGGGCTCGCTGACCCTCGCCCTGCTGCCCCAAGTCGCCCACGTCACCGCGGTCGAGGTCGACCCGACCCTGGCCGCCGCGCTCCCGGACACCGTCGCGGAGCTGCAGCCGACGCATACCGACCGGCTCACGGTCGTCCAGGCCGACGCCCTGCGGCTGACCGCCCTCCCCGACCCGCAGCCGACCGCCCTCGTGGCGAACCTGCCCTACAACGTCTCCGTCCCGGTCGTGCTGACGTTCCTCCAGCACCTGCCGACGCTCCAGCGGGTCCTCGTCATGGTCCAGCTCGAGGTCGCCGAGCGGCTCGCCGCGCGGCCCGGTTCGCGCACCTTCGGGGTGCCCAGCCTCAAGGCCGCCTGGTATGCGGACGTGCGGCTCGCGGGGACGGTGTCGAGGAGCGTGTTCTGGCCGGTTCCGAACGTCGACTCCGGCCTCGTCGAGATGGTCCGCCGACCGCCGCCCGTGACGACCGCGACCCGCGACGAGGTGTTCCGGTGCATCGATGCGGCGTTCGCGCAGCGCCGCAAGACGCTGCGGGCCGCCCTGGGCGGGTGGGCCGGTGGAGCGCCGGCCGCCGAGGCCGTCCTGCGGGCCGCCGGGGTCGACCCGAGCGCCCGGGGCGAGCAGCTCGACATCGCGCAGTTCGCGGCGATCGCCGCCGCGAAGGAGCACGACGGTCGGCTGAACCCGCTGCCATAGGGTGAGCGCGTGACCTCGGCTGCGACCACGCGACGGTCGGTGACCGTCCGGGCACCGGCCAAGGTCAACCTCGAGCTCCGGGTGGGTCCACGACGCCTCGACGGGTACCACGAGGTGGCCACCGTCTACATGGCCGTCGGCCTCCACGACGAGATCACCGTGGTGCCGGCTGACGAGTGGTCCGTCTCCGTCCACGGTCCCTACGCCGACGGCGTGCCCACCGACGCCAGCAACCTTGCCCTGCGCGCGGCCCGGACCCTGGCCGAGCAGGTCGGCATCGACGAGCCCGTGGCGGTCGTCATCCACAAGGAGATCCCCGTGGCCGGCGGGATGGCCGGCGGCTCGGCCGACGCCGCGGGCGCCCTACTGGCCTGCGACCACCTCTGGGGGCTCGGGCTGCCCCGCGACGACCTGCTCGAGACGGCCGCCGAGCTGGGCAGCGACATCCCCTTCGTCCTCGCCGGCGGCATCGCCGTGGGCTCCGGCCGCGGCGAGCGGCTGGCCCCGGTCCTCGCGCGTGGCAGCTACCACTGGGTGCTGGCGGTCAGCGACAAGGGCCTGTCCACGCCGGCGGTGTATGCCGAGTGCGACCGGCTGCGCGGCAGCTCCCGGATCCCGCACCCAGAACCCTCCACGGAGATGATGACGGCGCTGCGGTCGGGCGACGTCGATGCGCTGGGCGCGGCGCTGACCAACGACCTCAGCGACGCCGCGATCTCGTTGTTGCCCGACCTCGGCGAGGTGCTCGTCGCCGGCCTCGAGTACGGCGCGATCGGTGGCGTCGTGTCCGGGTCCGGGCCAACCGTGGCCTTCCTCACCGACTCGCCGGAGGCCGCCCTCGACCTGTGCGTCTCGCTCGCCGCGTCGGGCGTCGCCGGCGAGGTCCGTCGCGCCAAGGGCCCGGTCCACGGAGCGCAGGTCGTGCCCGGCCCGACCGCGCGCGCCTGACCGTCGCCCCGCCGCACCCCGAACCCGGATGGCCAACCTCGTCGCCCTCGAGACCGCAACCGTCGTCTACGGCACGACCGCGGTCCTCGACGCCGTCTCGACCGGCGTCGGCACCGGCCAGCGGATCGGGGTCGTCGGCCGCAACGGCGGCGGCAAGTCGACCCTGCTGAAGGTCCTGGCCGGCGAGCAGCCGGTCGACTCCGGCCGGGCGACCCGCGCCGGCGGGACGACGGTGGGCCTGCTCAGCCAGGTCGACACGCTGGACCCGGCGTGGACCGTGCGCGAGGCGGTGGTCGGGACCCTGCCCGAGCACGTCTGGGCCGGCGACGCGCGGGTCCGCGACGTGCTGACAGGCCTGCTCGGCGGCGTTGGCGCCCCGTCGGTCGGCGGCCTCGACGCCGTCGTCGGTCCCCTCTCCGGCGGCGAGCGTCGCCGGCTGGCGCTGGCGCGGCTCCTCGTCGCCGATCCCGACCTTCTGCTGCTCGACGAGCCCACCAACCACCTCGACGTCGAGGGCGTCGCGTGGCTCGCCGACCACCTGGTGACCCGCCGCACGCGCACGGACGCGGCTCTCGTCGTCGTGACGCACGACCGGTGGTTCCTCGACGCGGTCGCGACGCTGACGTGGGAGGTCGGCGACGGTGGGGTCCAGGCGTACGAGGGCGGGTATGCGGCGTACGTCCTGGCCCGCGCGGAGCGGGACCGGCTCGCCGCCGTGCTGGAGGAGCGCCGCACGAACCTGCTGCGCAAGGAGCTGGCCTGGCTGCGCCGGGGCCCGCCGGCCCGGACCAGCAAGCCGCAGTTCCGCATCGACGCCGCCAACGCGCTCATCGAGGACGAGCCGTCGCCGCGCGACGACGTGGCGCTGGTCCGGTTCGCGACGCGGCGGCTCGGCAAGGACGTCGTCGACCTCGTCGACGCGACCGTCGACCTCGGTGACCGGCGCATCCTCGACGACGTCACCTGGCGGCTCGCGCCGGGTGAGCGGGTCGGCGTCGTCGGGGTCAACGGCGCGGGCAAGTCGACGTTGCTGAGGGCGGTGAGCGGGGACCAGCCGCTCACCTCGGGCCGGCGCCGGGCCGGAAAGACGGTGGTCATCGCCTTCCTCACGCAGGAGGTGCGCGAGCTGGAGCGGTATGCCGCGTACCGGGTCATCGAGGCGGTCGAGGACGTCCGCTCGGTGACGACCCTCGGCGGCAAGGAGGTCACCGCCGCTCAGCTGGCGACCCGCCTCGGGTTCACCGGCGCGCGGCAGCGGACCCGGGTCGGCGACCTGTCGGGTGGGGAGCGACGGCGTCTTCAGCTGCTGCGCCTGCTCATGACCGAGCCGAACGTGCTCATCCTCGACGAGCCGACCAACGACCTCGACATCGACACGTTGACCTCCCTCGAGGACGTCCTCGACGGCTGGGCCGGCACTCTCGTCGTGGTCTCCCACGACCGGTACCTCCTCGAGCGCGTCGCCGACCACCAGGTCGCGCTGCTCGGTGACGGCCGCCTGCGCGACCTGCCCGGCGGCGTCGACGAGTACCTCCGCCTCCGCGCCGCCGCCGTCTCGGCCGCCGCCGCCACCCCCTCCTCCCCGGTTCGTGCTCTGGACCGCACCGAATTCCGGCTCGAGACACCACGAACCGATGGGGAAGCCGTTCCGGCAAGCGCCGCCGAGATCCGGGCCGCCCGCAAGGAGATGACCAGGATCGAGCGGCGCCTGGACCGGCTCGCCGAGGAGGAGACCCGGCTGCACGACGAGATGGCCCGCGGTGCTGCGGACCATCAGGTCGTGCTCCGCCTCGACGCCGACCTCCGCGCGTTGCAGCGCGAGCGCGACGACCTCGAGGCGGACTGGCTCAGCGCTGCCGAGACGGCGGGCTGACCGCCACGAGGCCCTCTGCGGACCCGCCGTCCAGCCGGGGCACCGTGACCCGGGTCCGGGCCAGCTCCTCGAGCAGGTCGGCGCCCTCGGTACCGGCGTCGTGCTGGGCCATCTCCGCTCGGACCCGATTCGCCGCCTCGCGGTAGCGCGGATCGTCGATGACGGTACGGACGCCGCCCGCGACCGCCGCCGGGCTGGGCCGAGTGGTGCCGAGACGGACCCCGACCCCGGCCCACTCGATCCGGCGGGCGATCTCGTGCTTCTCCTCGGTCATTCCCGCCTGGACCAGAGGCACGCCGTGGGCCAGCGCCAGCGTCACCCCGCTGTACCCGCCGTTGGTGACGAAGGTCGAGACGTGGGGAAGGACCATGTCGTACGGGACGAAGCGGGTCATGATCACGTTGTCCGGCAGATGGCCGCGGAGCGCGCCGTAGATGTCACCCGGCTCCCCCTGTCCGGTCGCCACGACCACGGTGACGTCCTGGTCGGCGAGGCCGCGGATGGCCGGCACGAGCAGCTCGGTGACGTCGGGACGCAGCGAGCCCTGGCTGACGAGCACCACGGGTCGCGACGCCTCGGTGACCTGGTTCCACCAGGCCGGCGGCTCCCAGCTCGTCGGTGGGTCCGGACGCAGCGCGCCGACCCAGTGCACCTGCTCCGGCACGTGCTTGTGCGGGTACTCGAACGCCGGCGTGCAGGCCTGCAGGTGGAGATAGGGCGAGATCATCGCGTCCATGACGTGATGGGTGGCCGGCGGCAGACCGAGGTCGGCCCGGATCTCGGCGTAGCGCCGGTCGGCCGGCCCGAAGACCATCCGACGGCCGATCGCGCCGACGACGGCGTTGCGCGCGACCCCCAGTGGACCGCGCATCGGCCGGAGGCCGGGTCCGAACGGCGGCGTCTCCGGGCCAGACGGAGGAAGCGGACCGTCGCCGAACGTCGCCCACACCGGGCCGCCGAGATCGTCGAGGAGACCGGAGGCGAAGGTCAGTCCGTCGGTGAGCACCGCGTCGACCGGCCGGCGGGCAATGATCTCCTGCAGGTCGGCGACCCGCTCCGGCGCGCCACCCACGAAGATCTCGGCGAACACCCTCCGCAGCGTGGAGATGGTGGACGCCTTTCGCAGCCAGGGGAACTCGTCCTCGAGGACGGCGCCGCCGAAGTCGTAGGCCCGCTGGTAGGGAAAGACCGTCGCTCCCGAGGCTGCGAGCTGGTCCTGGTAGGCGGACGAGGCGTACCAGAGCACCTCGTGCCCCCGGTCCATGAGGCGCCGGGCGATCGGGAGTGGGTTGGTCGTATGCGCCAGCACCGGGATGCTGACGACGAGGAACGTGCTCATGCCGTGAGGCCTTTCGTGTGTCGAGTCCGCGCGAGGGTGAGGAGTGGGTAGAATCAGAGTAAATACATTTGAACTGGAGTCAAGTGAATTCGCGACGGACCTACGTCAGCACCATGCGCGCGCAGCAGAGCGCCCAGACGCGAGCGGTGGTGATCACGGCGGCGCGCGTGCTCTTCTTCGAGGAGGGCGGGTATGCGCGGACCTCGATGAGTGCGATCGCCCAGGCCGCAGGGGTCTCGGTCCAGACGATCTACAACACCTTCGGGAGCAAGTCCGGTCTGCTCAAAGCCGTGTTCGACACCACGCTGGCCGGCGATGACGAGCCGATCCCGATGGGCCGACGACCCGAGTTCGTCGCCATGGAGCGCGAGATGGATCCGTCGGCCTTCCTGCATCACTACGCGCGGATCGCCGCAGTACTGATGAAGCGGCTCGGACCGTTCTACGCCCGCATCCGCGAGGGCGCCGGCGCGGGCGACCCGGACCTGACCGCCTTGCTGGAGACCACGGCCAAGGAGCGTCTCGTCGGGGCGACGGAGGTCGTGGAGTCCCTCCTGAAGCTCGGCCCGCTGCGCTCCGGCCTCTCCGCCGGACGCGCTCGCGACATCGTCTGGACCCACACGAGCTACGAGATGTGGGACCTTCTCGTCAACCAGCGCCGGTGGTCGGCCCGCGCGTACTCCGACTACCTCGGCACCTCGATGAGCCGGGCCCTGCTTCCTGACGAGGTGTCCTGATCCGGCGGACCAGACCGGTCAGGCGTCGAAGGGCTCCAGAAGCTCGCGCAGCAGCGCGGCCAGCGTGGAACGGTCGCGCTCGGAGAGCCGGGACAGCAGCTCGCGCTCGCGGGAGAGCAGGTCCGCGAGCGCGGCGTCCACCGTCTCCCGGCCCGCCTCGGTGAGGGCGACGATGACGCCCCGGCGGTCGTTGGGATCGGGACTGCGTTCGACGAACCCCCGGGCCGTCAGCCGGTCGACGCGGTTGGTCATGGTCCCGGAGGTGACGAGCGTCTGGCTGACCAGCTGTCCGGGGGAGAGCTGGTACGGCGGGCCCGACCGGCGGAGCGCGGAGAGGACGTCGAACTCCCAGAGCTCCAGCCCGCGCTCCGCGAACGCCGCACCGCGGGCCAGGTCCAGGTGGCGCGCCAGGCGAGACACCCGCGACAGGACCTGCAGCGGCGCGACGTCGAGGTCCGGCCGTTCGCGCGCCCAGGCGACGACGATCCGGTCGACCTCGTCGCCGGAGGACGCCGGGAGAGCGGTCACCTTGCGAAGTCTACTGGGCGTCAAGTATCTTGATATCAAGATACTATGGTGACCCAGCAGAGGAGGCCCTGATGGCCTGGGACCCGCAGCAGTACGCCCTGTTCGGCTCCTTCCGGGGCCGGCCCTTCGCCGACCTCCTCGCCCGCGTGGTGGCGGTCGACCCCGTGGTCGTCGTCGACCTGGGCTGCGGCGACGGCCCGCTGACGCTCAGTCTCACCGACCGGTGGCCCGACGCCCGGGTCGTCGGCGTCGACTCGTCGCCGCAGATGCTCGAGGCCGCCCGCGGCAACGACGAGCAGGACCGCGTCCAGTGGGTCGAGTCGACCGCGGAGTCGTGGGACCCTGCCTCGGTCGGCGCCCCGCTCGACGTCCTCGTCAGCAACGCGGCCCTCCAGTGGGTCCCTGGGCATCTCGACCTCCTCCCGCGGTGGGTCGAGGCCCTGGCGCCGGGCGGCTGGTTCGCCATGCAGGTGCCCAACAACTTCGACGCACCGTCCCACGCGTTGATGAGGGAGGTGGCCGCCCGCCAGCCCCGAGCGGCCGAGCTGGCGCCGGCGCTGGACCGGCTGACCCACATCGCCACGCCCCACGCCTACCTGCGCGCCTTCGCCGAGCAGGGCCTCGAGCCGGATGTCTGGGAGACGACCTACGAGCACGTCCTCGACCCCGAGGACGCGCAGCGGTCGCCGGTGCTGGAGTGGGTGCGCGGAACGGGGCTGCGTCCGGTCCTCGACGTGCTGACCGGCGAGGAGGAGCGCCAGGCGTTCCTGGAGGCGTACACCGCCGCGCTCGACGCGGCATACCCGCGCGAGCCGCACGGCGTCGTCCTGGGCTTCAGCCGCATCTTCGCGGTGGGCCGCAAGCCGCTCTGACGGTCAGCGCCGGACGCTGAGCCGTGGCTTGGGCTCGAGGCCGCTCAGGCCGTTCCACGCGAGGTTGACCAGATGCGCCGCCACGTCGGCCTTCTTGAACTTGCGGGAGTCCAGCCACCACTGACCGGTGAGGGCGACCATGCCGACGAGCATCTGCGCGTACAGCGGAGCAGTCTTGGGGTCGAGCTTGCGCGACTTGAACTCGGCGCCGAGCAGGTGCTCCACCTGCGTCGCGACATCGCTGATGAGGCTCGCGAACGACCCCGTCGACTGGCCGGTCGGAGAGTCGCGGACGAGGATCCGGAACCCGTCGGTCGACCCCTCGATGTAGTCCAGCAGCGCGAGGGCCGCCGCCTCGAGCAGACCCCGGGAGGTCGCCTCGGCGCGCAGCGCGACGTTGATCCCGTCGAGCAGGGTCCGGATCTCACGGTCGACCACGACTGCGTACAGCCCCTCCTTGCCGCCGAAGTGCTCGTAGACGACCGGCTTCGAGACGCCGGCCTTCGCCGCGATCTCCTCGACGCTCGTGCCTTCGAAACCCTTGTCCGCGAACAGCTTCCGGCCGACCTCGAGCAGCTGCTCTCGCCGTTGCGGGCCGGTCATCCGCATCCGGCCGCTGTCGGGGTCGCGTGGGCTCATCCCCGCATTGTGCCGCCACCACCGTTACCGTGGACGTGTGGGGCAGGGGGCGAGGAGACGGTATGCGAGCGCGCTCGCGGGTGCGCTGACCGTCGTCCTCCTCACGGCGGCGTGCGGCGCGGAGTCCGCTGCCTACGTCGGCCAGCCGAGCGTCCCGGTCGCCGACGGGCCGCGCGGGGTCACCGCCCCGGCGGTCGCGGATCCTGGTCTGTCGCAGCCGGTCTTCACCGGTTCAACGGCGACGTCAGCGCCCGCGGAGCCGTTGACCATCAGCCGCCGGGCGTCCTCCGCCACCTCGGCCCCGCCCGCCACCAACGCCCCGACCGCGACGGCGGCCCCGCCCGCCGCTCCGGCCCCGTCAGGGACCCTGCGGATCGTGCCGGCGCTGATCCCCTACCCCGCCACCCGACAGCAGGAGATGGCGGCGTACTCGCTTCGCCACTACGGCACCGCAAGCTGGCAGCTGACGCCGACAATGATCGTGCTCCACTACACGGCGGGCGGCACCTGGGCCAGCACGCGTGCGGTCTTCGCCGCCGACACCGTCAACCTGGGCGAGCTGCCGGGTACGTGCGCCCACTACGTGGTCGACAAGGACGGCACCGTCTACCAGCTGGTCCCGACGTCGATCCGGTGCCGCCACACGATCGGCCTGAACGACCAGGCGATCGGCATCGAGATGGTCCAGGAGGGGGGCACGTCCGCCGCGTGGGCGGACCAGCAGATCCTCGACCGGCCCGCACAGGTCGGCGCGTCGCTCGCGCTGGTCCGCAGCCTCCAGGACCAGTTCGGGATCCCGACGACCTCCGTGATCGGACACGCGATGGCCAACGCGGCGCCACAGTTCCACGACCTGAAGGGCTGGCGCAACGACCACGCCGACTGGCAGCCCGCCGACGTCGCGCGGTTCCGCGCGCGGCTCT
>CAWBEH010000008.1:0-274785 GCA_963787725.1 uncultured Actinomycetota bacterium
TCGATGCGAGTGGCCTGTCAGCGGCCATTCCGCCAGAGGGAAGCGCTACCTTCACGGTGTCCTTCGATCCCGCCTGACGGCGGGTGAGGCCGAGAACGAGGTGCAGGTGTGGTTGCAGGGCGGCACCGAGCCCGAGGTGCAGATACCCGTGACGGGATATGGCCAGAGTCTGACGGGCTCGGGCAGTGGTTGCTCCTGCGGCACCACCGAGGCGGGAAGCGCGGGGATGCCGACGCTGCTGGCCATGGTGGGCCTGCGCTCGCGGCGGCGCAGGCGGGAGTAGGCGGATGGCCTTCGACGTCAGGAAGATCCTCGAGCAGCTCGAGACGGGCACTCCCGCGGAACCGGGAGTGCCCGCCTGGCAGCAGGAGAGCTGGGCGGATGCGGCGGGATTCGCCGCCGCCCTGGCCGCGGCGCACGTGGGCCGCGGCGCTCCCCTCAAGAGCCGGGTGGGCCAGCAGTACGACTTCTTCCACGACGTCGTCGTGCGCCACGGCAACAGCGATCGCGTCGCCCTGCGGAGCTACGAACGGAGGAGCGGCTGGCAGGTCCTGGGCTACCGCACCTTGCAGGAACAAGCGGCGCGGCGGGCCACCGAGTGGGCCCGGCAGGGCGTCAAGCCTGGAGCCAAGGTCTGTCTGTTGTACTCGGTGGGAAGCGAGCTGCTCATCTCGCTCGCGGCGGCCCTGGGCCTGGGTGCCTGCATCAGCTTCCTGCCACCCGAGGGCCGGCGCTTCATCGCGCGGCGGTGGCCCTGCTCCCGCCCGACACGTCGCCACCGAACCCCATCAGGTGCTGCTGGTGGAGGGCTTCGAGAAGAAGTGCTCAAAACGGTGGCCACGCCTCTCCGGCCTTCACCTCGCACACCTACAAGCCGGCGGAGCCGGTGGGGCTGCTGTTCTCGCCCCTGGTGGAGCCCCCGGCACGCCCGCCCTGCTCCCGCGGAGGATGCCTGGCGCGGAGCGCTGGTGGACGGGCTGCTCACCTTGGCATCGGTCCGGGCGAGCACCTCGCCGCGCCCGGTTACCACCCGCTGCAGCACCTGCCGGCCTTTCTCTTCACCACGCTGCTGCGCGGGGCCACGTACCTCCACCTCGAGCTGCCGGACCTCGAGGCCAACCCCGCGCTGCTCACCCAGCACCCGGTGCGCGCGCTCGGCGTCACCCCGGCCGTGCGGGACATGCTGTTGCGCACCCGTACGCAGCTCAAGAACGTGGCCCACTGGTTCCGCAACCCCGAGGAGCCCATTGACTGGCAGGGGTGGCGTGCCTGGGTGCAGCAGTGTGGACTGTCCAGGGTCCCCTCCTCGAACGTGCTCGTGGTTCCAGCGGCGGGGGGACGGTGCTCGGCTCGCCGCGCCGGGCTAGGGACGTGCACACCGAGACGCCTCCCGCCGCGGGACGCTGCCTGGGCCCTGCACGATGTGAACATGAGTGGCCTGGAGGCGCCCGGAGACCTGGGGGTCTTCACGCTGTTGCCGGACAAGGATCGGCCGCCGGCTACCTGGTCCTCACGCGACTACGGGCTGTATCACTACGGAGGACCCCGCACGGCCAGCAGGGAAGGCCGTGTCTACCCGGCGGCCGAGGTGGCCGAGGTCGTCGAGGCTGGCCTTTGCGCGGGGCGCCCCCGTGGTGCCCGCCCCCACGGGCGGCGTGGCGGGCCACTACCGCTAGTGCTCCTCGTCTTCACGGGCGTCCAGTCTCAGAGACGAACCTCTGGTTGCAGGAGATCCGCCGCCACCTCGAGCTCCAGATCGGGGCCGAGCACCTGCCTGACCGCACGGACTTCGTGCCCCTGTATCCTCGAAAGGTGGAGGGGTGCTGGACGAGGCGTGGTGCCATACGCAGTACCTGACGGGGGCGCTCCACCGCAAGAGCTCCGACCCGCTCTTCCAGACCCTGACCGCGCTGCGAGGTCAGCTGCTGGAAAGGGAGGGGCCGGGTGTTTGACGATGGTGCGCCCGCGCCTTTACCTGTGCGATGGAGTGCACCATGGGGGTCCAGGTAGCCACGGGGGCGCTTTGCAGTGCAGTTTCGGCGTCGCGCCGGGCGTGCTGGGTGCTGCCCATCAATCGCACGATCACCGGCACGCCGGCAGCCAACATCATGGACAACAAGCCGATCGTGAACATCGCGCCGTTCGGCATGTGCAACTCGATGGCCAATCCCATGGTCGCCGCGGCGACGGCCGCGGCGCTCGGCGTGCTGACGCCCATGCCGTGCCTGCCCGCGACGGCCGCGCCCTGGGTGCCCGGCTCGCCCACGGTCCTGATCGGCAACATGCCCGCGGTCAACAACAGCTGCAAGCTGATGTGCAACTGGGGCGGAATCATCCAGGTCGTCTCCCCGGCCAGTTCACGGTGCAAGATGGCTGAATCCGCGAAGTCTCCTTCCTCCTCCTCCGCTCCAGCTCCAACTGCTGGACAAGCTCCCTGGATACCGAGGCTCCGAATCTCGAGAGCTCGGATGAGCGGCTGGAGAAGGTCAACGGCCTGGTGTCCCGGAGCGCCTACCTCGATGCGGCGCGGGAGGCCGAGGCGCTGCTGCGCCAGGGCCTCTACGACGTGCGGCTGGTCGGTCCCTACCTCCTGGGCCTCTTCATCGAGGGCGGGCTGGAGGTGATGCCCGCCGTCTTCCAGGGGCTCTCCTCGCACGCTGTTGATCAACTGGGCAGTACTTCGGACCGCGCGAGCGCAAGGATGTCTACGCCGATGGGTGGCCTGCGCTGGATGCTCAGGGTGCCCAACAAGCACCTGGAGCACCACGAGCGCCTCAAGGACGAGACGTGGCAGCGCGGCCGCCCCCCCACCAACCGCGAGCCCCTGGAGCAGGCGCTCACGCTCAGCGAGGAGATGTTCTCCGCGTTCGGCAGGGCGATGCCGCGCAACGGCTGTGAGGCTCCGTTCCGCCGCCTCTGTCAGTGGCTGGAGGGCCACCTGCAGACGCTGCCTGCCCCGGCCTCGCAGGAGGAGCCCGAGCCGGAGCCCGAGGAATAGCCCGAGGAGGAGGACGTCCAGGTGCGGTCTCGGCCGTCGAGTCCCCGCGCTCCGCGCCCGCGTCGCCGGTCCCACCATGCCCGTCTCGCCCGCGCTGGCCCAGCTGATGCAGCAAGCTGGCCGCGTTCGACACGCTCGTCGAGCGCCAGGACTTCCAGCGCGCCAGCGTGGTGGCGGCGGACGTGCTGAACGTGGTGGAGCACTTCGATCCGCGGGTGTACCTGCCGGCGCTCTTCTCCCGGTTCTTCGCCGGGCTGAGCACGACCGCGGAGCAGGTGGAGCCGCTGCTGCAGAGCACGGAGACGCTGTCCTTCCGCGCGCTCGATCAGCTCTACCGCGTGGACCTGGAGACCTTCCTCGCGCAGGGCGCGGGCGAAGAAGACGGGGCAGGGGAGGAGTAGGGCCATGAACGGCCCCCTCGAGCAGCGCCTCCGCGAGCGCATCCGCGGCTTCGACATTCCGGCGCTGCTGGATGTGCTGGCTGCCTCCGGCTATGGTGACGCGGAGATCGAGTACCGGGGCCACCGCACCACCGTGCACCAGTCGCACCTGGTGCACGACATCGAGTTCATCCACCAGCCGCGCAAGCGATCGTCATCACCGTGAACGTGGGGTTGCTCAGCGCGCAGTCCCCGCTGCCCTCCTTCATGATGCAGACGATGGATCAGCTCGATCATGATCGGCTCGAGCGCTTCATCGGCTTCTTCGATCATCAGTTGCTAGCGAATGCTTCGCCGGGCTGTACCCGGAGCGTGAAGGCGCACTGCTGCCTGGATGGCCGGAGGCGGCGAAGGACGGCTGCGCCTGCTGCGTCCCACCTGCCAGAGCACCCTGCACTGGCTCTTCCGCAAGGGCTTCCCCGAGACGGAGTCTCCGTGCGCCGCGACGTGCGCCGTCAGCGGGTCCCCGCACCCGAGATGCGGCTGGGGGCCAGCGCGCTCGGGGAGGGGGACTCCATGGGCGGCTTCGCTTCCATCCCCACGGGCGGGATGGAGGTGCGGATCTTCTGCCGACGAGCCCATCTGCCGCCAGCGGCGTGACGTGGGCCGTGGAGGCGCGTCGCCGCCTCGAGACGGATCTGCTCCCCCTGCTCTCCGAGACGGTGTTGATGCTCACCGTGATCCTGGTGCTGCGCGACCAGGAGGGCTTCCTGCGCCTCGAGCGCGAGAGCCACCTCGGCTACGATCCTCTGCACGGAGCCCCGTGGAGACCCGACAGGTCCTGCTCTTTTCGGGTGACACGTCGAGTTCGCCCAGACCCGTGCCGCCCTGTAGCAGTGGGGGCCTCCCTTGACCCCCGAAGCCCTTGTTCTTAAACTGACGAACTAGAACACAGCGGGCTGTGTCCTGCGGTGGTGGGGGGTAGGTTCATGGGGCTTCCTGAGGACGCAGACCGCCTCTGTGAAGGAGAAGCCGTGCCCATTCAGGACAAGCTGCCCAAGTCTCGTATCACGCTCGTCTACCGACCAAGATCAACGGCCAGCGGAGGACGTGAAGCTCCCTTCCGCGTCGTCGTGCTTGGTGATTTCTCGCGGGAGCTCCAGGACCGGCAGGCGGAACTGGACGAGCGCGCATGCGTTCGGTGACCGGCTCCAACATCAGCGAGCTGATGAAGGACATGGGCATGTCCATGTCGTTCGACGTGGACGACAAGATCAGCGCCGATGGCGAGGGCAAGATGCAGGTGGAGCTGCCCATCAACCGGATGAAGTCCTTCCACCCGGATGAGATCGTCCACCACGTCCCCAAGCTCAAGGCGCTGATGCTGATGCGCAAGCTCCTGCTGGAGATGCAGTCGGACATCGACAACCGCAAGGAGCTGCGGCGCAAGCTCTACGAGCTGTTCTCCGACAAGGAGCAGCTGCAGAAGCTCCTGGAGAGCGACCAGCTCAAGAGCTACGCGTCCATGCGCCTGCCCAAGGCGAAGTCCCAGCCGCGTCCCGAGCAGCCCTCGCTCGCCGCCAATGCCTCGGCCCCCAAGGCCTGATCTCCCCACGCCCCCTTCTCCACGCCGAGGAACCTTTTCCCATGGCCGTCGAAAAAGATTATCTGAGTGAGCTGTTCAAGGTCCGCGGGCTCGAGATGCCCACCAGCGCCCGCCGATGATCGGCACCGGACTGGTCCCTGTCACCTTCAACGAGGTGCAGGTCCCAGGCGACGAGCGCTTCATGTCCTCGCTGGCCGCGCTGCTCTACAACGTCGAGCCCGTCCAGGACGAGGCGGGGCAGATCCGCTTCGACAAGGGCGAGGTGCTCAAGGCCGTCGCGCGCATCGATGAGCTCATCGAGGTGCAGCTCAACGAGGTCCTCCACCACGAGAAGTTCCAGGTGGTGGAGTCGGCCTGGCGCGGTCTCGAGGACCTCGTCAACAACACCAACTTCCAGGCCGACATCACCATCGACATCCTGGACGTGGCCAAGGATGAGCTGGCCGAGGACTTCGAGAAGAACTCGAGCAGCCTCTTCTCCAGCGCTCTGTTCGACAAGGTCTACATCAAGGAGTACGACCAGTTCGGCGGCCGTCCCTACGGCGTCATGCTGGGCCTGTACGACTTCACCGCCTCGCGCGCGGACCTCACCTGGCTGGAGCGCATGGGCACGGTGGCCAACGCGGCGCACTGCCCGTTCATCGCCGCCGCCAGCCCCAAGTTCTTCGACTGCGACAGCGTCGAGCAGCTCGAGTCGCTCAAGAACCTGGACGGCGTGCTGAGCCACCCGCGCTACAGCAAGTGGCACGAGCTGCGCGACAAGGAAGAGGCGGCCTACATCGGCCTGCACGCTGCCGCGCTACGTGGTGCGCCTGCCGTGGGATCCGGAGAGCAACCCTTGCGAGGTGCTCAACTTCAAGGAGGACGCCCAGGGTGACTCCAAGAAGTACCTGGTGGGGCAACACGGCCTACCTGATGGGCCGCAACCTGGTGAAGGCCTTCGAGCTGTCCGGCGGGCGCCAGTCCATCCGCGGCCCCAAGAGTGGCGGTCTCGTCACCGGCCTGCCGGTGGACGCCTTCACCATGCGCGGCCAAGAAGATGATCCAGGCGCCGGTGGAGATCGCCATCCCGGACTACCGCGAGTACGAGTTCGCCCGCAACGGCTTCATCCCGCTGGTGTACCGCAAGTCCACGGGCTGAGGCGGCCTTCTTCAGCACCCAGTCCATTGAAGCAGGCCAAGAAGTTCAAGGACCCCAAGGACTCCGAGAACTCGCAGCTTGTCACCAACCTGGCCTACTCTTCTCCATCACCCGGCTGGCGCACTACATCAAGAGCATCCAGCGCGACAACATCGGCAACACCGCCGATGCCGGCGATGTGCAGCAGCAATACGCCGAACGAAGCAGGCTACCGTATTGCTCGGCGGGCTGGGGAGCGCAGATCGCGACCGTTGATGTCATGCAACCCACTGGAAACACCGTGAACCCAGGAGGAACCATGAACCGTCGCCGAGTAGCCGTCAAACGTGGCCGTCACTACGGCTGGTGGGTCGAAGGCCGAAAGGCCGGTGGCGGCCTCTTCATGATGACCTGGTGGCCCAGCCAGCGCCTCGCCGAAGGAGTCGCTCGGCTTTTCGCCTGACGTGCACCGTGGCGTCGCGGCCGTTCCCGCAGCCGGGCTCAGTGTCCGAGCAGCTGCGCAGACAGCAGGTCGTGGAGAAGCGTCCTCGTACGTGCCGAGGACCAGCCTCGACCGGTCCGGATCGACTGGTAGAGCTCGGCGCTGAAGAGCACGACGAGGATGTCGGTCGCCTTGGCCGCCGTCAGCCCTGGTCGCAGCCCTCCACCCTTGCCGGCCATGACGCGGACGGCCTCGCGGTAGGCCGCGACGCGTCGTTGCTCGCTGACCCTGATCACCTCAGCGGCCTCCGGGTCGCCGGCGGCACCGTGCAACGCGGCCACGAGCGGCGCCACGCGCTCGAGAATGCCCACGCCGTGCGTGAAGAAGACGTCGAAGGCCTCGCCTGAGGTGCTGGCCTCGTCGAACTCGGCCCACCAGTGATGCCAGGGCAGCAGCTCGGCGATGTCCGGGTCGGCGGGCGGCTCGCGCCAACGGTCGAAGCCCACGATGGCCGCCCCCAATGACTCCTCGAGGAGCACGACCTTGGTCCCGAACGTGTAGTAGATCGTCGGGACCGCGACGCTCGCCAGCCTGGCCACCTCGGAGATGGTGGTGCCCAGGTAGCCGCGCTCACAGAACAGGTCGTACGCGGCCCGAACCATCCGACGCCGGGTGACCAGGGCCCGATCGGTACGGGTGGAGGGAGTAGACATCCACCCCATCCTAGCGTCACTATAGTTCGACTATAGTGAAGGGTGCGAGGCGCATGAGGATTCTGTTCGCATCGATGCCGGCCGACGGGCACTTCAACCCCCTGACGGGGATCGCCGTCAACCTGGCTGACCGCGGTCACGAGGTGCGGTGGTACGCCGGACCCGCGTACGGCGCCAAGCTCGACCGACTCGGTATGCGGTGGTTCCCTTACCGGAAGGCCACCGAGATCATGGCCGGCAACCTCGACGACCTGTTCCCGGAACGAGCCGGTCTCAAGGGCCCCCGGCTGATCTCGTTCGAGCTCGACACGTTCTTCGTCAGCCAGGTCGAGAACCACTTCCAGGACCTCGTGAACATCAGGCAGGAGTGGCCGTTCGACGCGCTGGTCTGTGACGGGGCGCTGTATGCCGAGCAGCTCGTGGCCGAGTCACTGCAGATCCCCGTGTTCGCCGTCGGCTTGACGACGGTGATGCCGGACGCGAAGGGGCCGCCGCCGTTCTTCGGGTTACGCCCTGCACGCACTCCGGTGGGCCGGCTGCACCACGCCATCGTGCGCCGGATGCTGGCCAGTGGCATGAAGGCCGGGGCCACTCATTACAACGAGATCCTCGCCGGGCACGGCATCGCACCGATACGTCCCGACGGCTTCCCGCACGAACCGATGCTGAGGACCCGGCGGGTGTTCCTCAACGGCTCTCCGGGACTGGAGTTCCCCGGTTACGAGCCTCTCGCCAACGCCGAGTACGTCGGACCACTCGTCCCGGCCCGCACCGCCAAGAGTCCCGGGACCGCACTGCCCGACGTCGTCGTCGACGTCTCGAACCGCGTCGTGGCGGTCTCGCAGGGGACCGTCGACAACACCGACCCGGGCAAGCTGATGATCCCCACCATCGAGGCCCTCAAGGACTCGGGGTACGTCGTCGTCGCCACCACCGCGGGTGCGCAGACCGAGGCGCTTCGGGCGCGCTTCCCATTCCGGAACGTGGTCATCGAGGACTACATCGACTACGACGACCTCTTTCCCCACGTGGACGTGTTCGTCACCAGCGGTGGTTACGGCAGCAGCCTTGCCGCCTTCCTGCACGGCGTGCCCGTGGTCGGCGCCGGTAAGCGCGAGGGCAAGAACGACGTCAACGCACGAGTCGGCTACAACAAGCTCGGTATCGACCTGCGCAGCGAACACCCGAAACCGGCTGCGATCCGCACGGCGGTCCAGGCCGTCCTCGACGACCCGATCTACGTCAGGAACGTCGAGAGGCTGCGCGCGGAACTCGGCGCATACGACCCGATGGCCACGATCGAGAATGCCATCCTGGCGGAGACGGCAGGAGGGGGCGCTCCCGACCTCAGGCCGGGGCGTATACCCAGGGCTCTCTGAGGTCGAAGAACGTGGGTTCTCCGATACCCAGCGCGTTGACCTGCTCCATCACGGCCTGCGTCTCGGCCGGCGGCTCCTTGCGTTCCCCTTCGCGGGCCGCCTCCTCGGAGGTGAAGTAGATGGCCATGGTCCAGGCGTCCCCGTCGTGGTAGGCGTTCAGAGTCCCGAGGATGTCCGGCCGGAAGGCCTGCCAGTCGGTGGGGTCGGAGGCCATGAGCTCGCGGGCACGGTCGGGGTCAGAGGTTCGTCCCTGCATGACCTGGACGAAGCCGGCCTGAGCGGGATCGCCGGGCGTGTCGACCTCGACCGACGTGCTGTCGTGGAATGCCGGCTCCGCGCTGAACAGCGACACCGTCTCCTCCCACCAGGCCGACTGCTCCGGACGGTCGCTGTTCTGCCGGGCCGCCTCTTCCGACTCGAAGCGTGCGAGCGCGACGAAGGTCCCGTCATCGGTGACCCCGGCGGTGGTGCCCAGCCAGCCGATCGACCCTGGGGCCAGCTCGTCGGCCCATCGCTCCAGCCGGGAACGCATCTGCCCCGCGTCAGAAACCGGACCCTGGATCACCTGGACGAACATGACGCCTCCATTGCGCAGACCGTTGTCACCGTTGACGATCGGCTCTTCTCGACGGTACTCGCACCGAGGCGCTGCGGCACCGATTTCGGTGGGTTCACGCTCCGATCTGTCCCCGGCGTCAGCATTCGGTAACCCCGCCTGCCGGTGCCGGTGGATCTCGGCCCGCGAAGATGGCAGTCGTGTCGATCCTCGAACGACTGAGCGGGCCGCGGCCCGAGCGCTGGCCGGCCTTCACCAGCCCGGTCCGCTCGACGGCGCTCACCGCGCGGATCGGCCTGGTGCTGGGCATCTGCTTCGGGATCTGCTTCGTGACCGGGATGCTCAGCTACTACCAGTACCAGCCGTGGTCGTGGCTGCCGGAGCCGGCCAGCCCGGTATGGCTGTACCGGTTCACGCAGGGACTGCATGTCGCGACCGGTACCGCGACGATCCCGCTCCTTCTGGTCAAACTGTGGTCGGTCTACCCGAACCTGTTCCGTTGGCCGGCGGTGCGTTCGCTCAAGCACGCCGCCGAACGGCTGTCGGTGTTCGTCCTCGTCTCGACCGCGCTGGTGCAGCTGACCACGGGCTACTTCAACACCCTGAACTGGTACCCGTGGCCGTGGGACTTCGTGTCGGTCCACCGGTTCCTCGCGTACGTCCTCATCGGGTCGATCCTGCTGCACATCGGGCTGAAGCTGCCCGACATCACGTACGGCCTCGAGGCCAAGCTGGCGACCGCCGACGTGCTGACCGAGATCCCCTGGAGCGAGAACCCGCTCGCCCACAGCAACGCCGGCGACGTGCCTCCCCCGCCGACCCCCGCACTGTCCCGACGCGGCGTGCTCGTCGCCGGCGCCGCCGGGATCGGCGCCGTCGTGGTCACGTCGGTCGGTCAGACCCTCACGCCGCTGGAGCCGGTCGGCCTGCTCGCGGTCCGTCAGTGGACGAAGGGGCCGCAAGGAGTCCCGGTCAACAAGACGGCCGAACAGGCCGGCATCATCGCGCAGGCCTCGTCCGGCACCTGGCAGCTGCGAGTCGCCGGATCGGCTTCCTACGTGCTCGGCCTGGCCGATCTCGACGAGCTCGCCACTTCGGAGGCGGACCTGCCCATCACCTGCGTGGAGGGCTGGAGCGTCGGCGCCCACTGGCGGGGCATACCTCTGCTCGAGGTCGTTCGCCGCGCCGGTGGGGACGCCTCCTCCCGGGTGCGCGTGGTGTCGCTCGAGCAGGGTCTCTACGGCACCAGCGTCCTCGAAGGACCCCAGGTGTCCGCAGCCCTGTTGGCGACGCACCTCAACGGCGAGCGGCTGAACCTCGACCACGGCTACCCGCTGCGGCTGATCAGCCCGAACCGGGCGGGCGTTCTCAATACCAAGTGGCTCACCAGCGTGGAGGTGACCTGAGGTGAGAGCGTGGCGCATCTCGCTCGCGACGTGCGGCGTCCTGCTGGGTCTCTACGGCGCGTTCCGGCTGCTGACCAACGTGGGTTTCGTGGAGCTCCTCGTCCTGGCGGCGTGGCTCATCGGCGCCGTCGTCATCCATGACGGGCTCCTGTCGCCGGCCGTCCTGGCGGTGGGCTGGTTCCTCGCTCAACGCGTTCCGCCGCGGGGTCGCCGCTACCTGCAGGGGTTCCTCGTCGTCGGCGGTCTGCTGACCGTTGTGGCGATCCCGCTGATGCTGCGGCGGGACAGTCAGCCGGTGAGCAAGGCCATGCTGCAACAGAACTACGGCGGGAACCTGAGCATCCTCCTCGCCCTCGTAGCCGCCCTCAGCCTCCTGCTCTACGCGGTTCGGGTCGCCCGCCGCACCGGAGACGGATCTTCGACGGTCAGCTAGGAGGTCAGTCGGAGATGCAGGTCGCGGCCGAGGATGTCGGCCAGTCGTGCGGTCTCTTGCTCGATGGGCCGGTCAGGTCGCTGTCGCTCGTCGAGCCAGGTGACGGTGAGAGTGTCGCCCGTTCGCGCCCACGTCCCGCACACGACCCCGGCCACGACCACCGGGTTGGCCTTGCGGGTCATGAGGTCCCGTCGTGCCGGCGGGGTGACGTGGACGTCCTTGGTGCCAGGTCCTATCACCCACTGGTCATGTCCGGGGAGGAACCGCACGGCCTCCGACGGCGACGCCGCCTCCAGGGCGTCCAGGTCCTCGCGGACGACGTATGCCGACGTGCCGTCGACGTCGACCGCGACGAGTCGGTCGCCGAGCCCGGAGAACCAGCCGTCGAGCCGTCTGCGGCCCGCGCTCAGGCCGTCGCCGAGCCAGTAGTGGACGTGGTCGAGGGTCGCGGGACCGTAGGTGCGCAGGTACGCCACGATGGCCCGCGGCCCCGCGTCGTCGACATCGGGGATGCCGTGCCACCGCGGGTTGGTGTCGAGTCGCTGGAACGTGTGCTGCCCGTCGCGAGGCGGACCGAAGCTCATGTCCCCCTGCCAGGTCAGCGGCTTGACCAGCGTCCCGGCGCCCTCGTCGAAGACCGGCTTCAGGTGCCGGTATGCGCCGCGCCGGGTCAGCACGTCCCCCAGCTCAGCGACAGTCAGCGGTCCGCCGTCGAGCGCATCGCGGACCGCGGCACGGAAGTCGGGCCACTCCGATGCCGTGAGGCGGTAGTGCTCCACCCAGCTCGGCAGCTCCCACTGGCGCCCAGCCGACCGGAGGGCCAGATAGATGCCGCCGTCCTGCGGCGACAGATAGTGCACCGCCCCGCGGAAGGCGAACGCCTTGATGACCTTTCCCTCCGCCAGCGCCTTCGCCAGCTCACCCGGGCGCGAGGTCGTTCGCCGGGTCCGGACGGCCAGCTCGGCCAGCGACTCGTCCATCGACAGCACCGCACCGAGCCGGCCCACCACCCCCGACGCCGACTCGGACCCCACGGGGTCCAGCAGCTGACGCTCCATTCGCCAGGCCAGCGCCTGCGCCCACGTGACCGATGCCTCGCCCAACGTGCTCATGCCCGCAGCCTCACAGACATTCCGGCCGAACGGCGTCCGCTACCCGCGTCCCGTCAATCGGCGCCGCTCAAGCCGACCAGGTCTGCGCTCACCCGCCAGAGACGCGCGGCGACGGCCGTGTCGTAGCTGCGCTCCGCCGACTTCTTCTCCTTGCCGTCCGCGAAGAAGCGGCCGGTCACGTGCTGGAGCTCCGGTGCGGATGCCACGTAGATGGACGTCGCCGCGCCGCGGGTGGGGCTCTTCATGAAGGGCCGCATGAAGGGAACGAGGAAGCGCTGCACGCCGGCCGGATCCTCCGCTCCGAACGAGGTCCGCACGACACCTGGGTGCAGAGCATTGGACGTGACGGAGCTTCCGTCCAGCCTCCTCGCGAGCTCGTAGGCGAACAGCACGTTGGCGAGCTTCGACTGGTTGTACGCCCGCGCTCCCGAGTACGACCTCTCCCCCTGCAGGTCGTCGAAGTCGATGCGTCCCAAGGACTGCGCGTTCGAGGACACCGTGACCACACGGGCGGCACCGGCGCCGTGCAGCCGGTCGAGGAGCAGGTTGGTGAGCAGGAACGGGGCGAGATGGTTCAGCGCGAACGTGCGCTCGAGGCCATCGGCCGTGACGTGCCGGGTCGCCCAGAAACCGCCGACGTTGTTGACCAGCACGTCGATGGACGGCAGTCGATCCAGGACTTGCTCGGCCACAGTTCGGACCTGCGACTGGCTGGACAGATCCGCGACGAACACCTCAACCGTGCCACCGGCGACGGCCCGAATCTCAGCGGCGGCGGCTGCGGCACGGTCGGGGTCCCGGCCTGTGATCGCCACGTGGGCGCCCATGGCCCCCAGGCCCACGGCGGTCGCCTTGCCGATTCCTCCGGTGCCACCTGTCACCAGCACGGTCAGCCCAGTCATCGGATTCATGGGTGCGGTCCTTCGAATGCTCGTTCTGATCACCGACCTTGTGGGCATCACGGCCGCGACCGGCGACACACGCGTCTCATAGCCTGCGGCCAACAAACCCCTCCGGCTGCGGCTGGTCAACCCCAACCGAGCCCGGTTCCACGACGGCGACCACGACCTCGACACTCGCCACCAGCACCTCGACGCCGGTCATCAAGCCCATTGCCTTCACGATGAGCGACGCACCCGGGTCGGCGGGCTGGCCGCTCACGAGGAGGCAGACGTTCTGGCAGCATGCCCGGACCCCCGTCCGGCGGTAGCTAGTCATCACTCTGGGGACATTCCGTGGCTCACGACGTCTTCAGACTCCTACGGGGAGCAGCGCGGCCGCATCGTCACCCGCCCCGACCCGAACCGATCGCAAATCATCTTCGGCAAGGCGAGTCAGTGCGCGACACCGCAGCCGGGCTTGAGGCCGCCATTCGGCTCAAGGACAACGCCGAGGGCGCCGGGACCGCACACAAGATGGCCGACGGCTACCTCTCGGCCGTCGAGCTGCTCATGCAATCGCCGCCCACCAAGACCCGCCCGACCGGAGCTCGACGCCAAGCCGTGCCGGTCCGGCCACGACGCAAACTCTCACGGACACCGAGGCGTTGCTCATCAAGGCGGGCCAGGGCGAGTCGTGGTCGGCAACGTCGGCCCTGAGGACAGCACCGGGCGACGCTCGCGTGCATCTCCGCCCGAACGACTGACGCGGAGCCCGCGTCGGCGTCACCCTTGTCTCATGTCCGAACCGCAACATCGCGAGCCGGGACAGGAAGTGCGTCGGCCAGGGCGGTGGACCTGCCGATTGCACATCTGGCATCGTTGGCGGACCCGCCGGTATCCGCAGTCCGAAGCGCGCTACCAAGAGTGTCTGGACTGCGGAAAGCAACGGGACGTGGCTGTTCGTACCTGAAGAGGACGCCGAGGCAACTCTCGTCGAGCGCGTCGCCCGCGTTTCATGATCCTCGTGCGCTTTTCACGAGCATCGCCTCGCCACGAAGAGGCGAAATCGGTAGGGCGCCTGCTCGAGCAGGTCTGGCCCCGTCCGGGACGATCGCACAGAGCGCGGCCCAGCCGGCCGCGGATCGGTTCACAGAATTCTCGCGGGTACATTTCCGTTCAAGGTGCGCCACGCCCACTACGATTCGTCGCAGCGGGCGCCCCACGTTCGAGCTCCGTGCCAACGCGGAGCATCCGCCAACATGCCTCGGTCCCGACCCCCTGTCTCCGGGACCGGAGGATCGAGCGCGGTTGGTCTGTCCCCCCTGCGACCAGGTGCGCTCGGGTCCCAGACCCCGGCCCGCAGATTTGCTGAGGCAGCGATCGGGTCGGGGTCTGTGGGCTCCCGTCGCTTCGGCTCGGTCGGACGTCGACGCCGGGCCATGCATCGGAGAACCACGAGGGCACCGGAGCGCACGGCACCGCGCCCCCCGCTCGAACGAAGCGGAGGGCGCTCGGCCCCGGACGACACCCCCTGCACGCCGTCCGGACACGACCAAACCTGCCCGGGACCGGTCACGGTGGGAACCCCCGTTCGACCTCCCCGCGGGTCCTTCGTTCGGTCAAACCGCGCAGCTCGTGACCCTTCATACCGCGCCGCCCGACCGCGACGCCGGATGGCCATCCTCAACTCACGTTGGACCACCATCACGTACCCGGTCCCGCCTCGACGGCGAGATCCTCCCCGTCCTTCACCCCGCCCTCACAGGCCGGATCACGGACGCCTCCTCGGGTCCGATTTCGAGACGACCACGTCAGCGATGCAGACGCTGACAGTCGCCATCGGGGGGCCAACTCGGCCTGGCTTCAGCTGTCCATCGCGACGGACGTCGTCAACGGCGCGCGACGCCGGAAGGCTCGCTCTCGAATCCCCTGCTCCGGGCCACCCGTTGCGCGCAGCAACGGGGCTAGGTGCTGGCCAAATCAGGTTCGGGCGGCCCGGCCCACCCGGGAGCGTACACGAGCACTGTCGGCATCAAGCCCGCCCGAATCACCGAATGTCACCCGGCCCCGCCGTCGACCGGTGGGGGCGGCGGTGGCGTCTTCTCCTCGGTCGCTCCACCGAATGCGACGTAGGCACCGATCACGACGGTCGGCGTCAGTCAGCGAGATTGCTCACGGAGCAGAGGTTGAGGGGCGGCACCAATGGGGGGGTGCGCACCCGGGCCAGCCTGGTTCCGGCGTATTGCGCGGCTGCGCGCTGGGGCGGGCCGTGGACCCATCGGTCTGGGGATGGGTCCACAGCTGGGAGGTTCGCTCAGACGTCGAAGAAGACTCGCGACACGTCGTCCACGGAGGCGCTCGTGCCGTTGGTGGTGTCGGTCAACACGATGTTGCTGTAGCTGACACTGGCCAGAACGAGCCGTTGACCGGGCGGGCAGGTGAAGCCACCGGCTGAGATCGGGCCCGCGGACACACTGGCGACCACGCGCCCGTTCTTGGACTCGAAGCTGCCACCGCCGCTCACCTCGGCGTTGAAGGACTCCTTGTTGGCCGCCTTCGGGTGCTTCCCGCCGCCGTTGATGCAGGCGTACACGGCGGTGGCGTCGGCGGTGAGGGTGTAGTCGATGTTGCCGTTGCCTACCCCGCGCTCGTCGAAGGAGACGACGAGTGCGCCACTGCCGATGATGCTGCTGGTGGCGCTGTGGAACTTCGCCGCCACCGCCGACGCCGGGTTGGCGAAGATCACGGCAATGATGAGGGCGGCCAGGGCCGCCAGGACAATACGAACTGGACGTACAGACACGGTCATGCTCCTTTGCACACTGACCCCGCGGTCACTCGCGAGGTGAGTCGGTCGGTCGCCCCGTCGACCGGGGCACGCCAAAGGCGTGTCCACCCCCGGGATGGAGCCGCTGACGACAGGGCGAGCGCTACGTGCTGCAGCCAGCGACCCGAACTGGTCCCCGTCCCCCGACCGGCTCCCGACGTTCCTCAGCTGCCCGTCGCGGCGCCGCGCGGGCAACTCCCCCGATCGCGGCGCAGCACGCGTGCTACGCCACCTCGAAGATACCGAGCCGCGACGAACGGCGCCTTGGAAATGGGCGAAAAAGCGCACGGAACCCTGCATTTCGCCCGCCCCCACGGGCCTGCCGCCGGCATTGCGTCAGCGCGGTAGACGCGACGACGAGCGCGGACAGTTCGAGCGGTCAACTACCCCCGGTGAAGCGGGCCTGTTCGCTCCCATGTCGCCCCGGCCAGCACACGACTCCCATGAGCGCCTTCGCGATCAACCGCGGGGCGGTCTCTGTTGGTCCACCTGGAGGTCGGCGTAGTTCGCCGAGGTCTTGCCGAATTCCCACCAGCCGCGCACCCAGGGTTTCACGATGGCCAGGCTGCGCGCATACACCAGAGGGATGCAGGCGACCCGGTCCGCGACGACCATCCGGTCGGCCCGGTGGAACAGCTGCAGACGGCCGCGGTCGCTCCGCTCTTGGCGCGCGCGTTCGATGGTCTCATCGAAGGTCGCATCGCTGAAGCCGCCCTCGTTGGTGCGGCTGTCGGACTGGAAGAGCAGCCGCAGGAAGTACTCGGGGTCGGCGTACCCGGGCAGCCAGCCGGCCATCACGATCGGAGCCGCATCCCACGGCCGCTCGCGTTTCAGGGCCTCCGTCTGGCTCCACGGATGTACCTCCACCTCGAGGTCGAGTGTCTCGCGCCAGGAGTCCACGACGGCGGCGATCAGAGGGCGGTTCTCCTCGAGGACCGCCAGCCGCAGGGCGCCTGTCGGTCCCGCGCGCGCCAGGTGCTCACGCGCGAGGTCCGGCTGGAATCGCAGGGCGATGTCCGGCGTGTGGCCTTGCAACGCGGGCGGCACGACGCCGCCGGTCGCCACGATCATGTTGACGGGCAATGCCGCCAAGAGCCGCTCCCGATCTATCGCGAGGGCCAAGGCGCGCCGCACATCAAGCTTCGACGTGTCGGGGTGGGAGTGGTCGAAGGACAGGTAGCCGGACCACGCCGCCGGACCCATCGACGCGTCCGGCGCGTTGGCTGGCATCAGGTCGGCCGGCAGCGGTGCGTAGCGGACGGCGATCATGTCGAGCTCGTCGCGTGCGTATGCGTCCAGCGCGTCCTCCTGCTGTCTCCGGCGGTACTCGACTTTGGCGACGTTGCCGGTGCGGGGCGACTCGCCTCGCCGCCGCTCGAGCACCAACGAGTCGGCGTCCCTCGACCCGACGGCGAAAACGCCGCTCACCACCTGGTCGACAGTCCACGCATCGCCGGCCGCCTCGATGGCGTGGCGCGGCTGCGGCCCTCCGTCGGGCCGGTTCATCACGCTCATGAAGTATGGGGCCGGCGCGACGAGTCGAAACTCGACGGTGAGGTCGTCGAGCGCGCGTACCCCGACGGACGCCGCGTCGTCGGTGCGTCGTAGGTAGAAGTCCTGCCCATGTTCGAGCACGAAGTAGATCGCCACCGAGGAGCCCGGCGCATCCGGGTCCAGGACTCGCTTGATGCCGAACTCGACGTCGTGGGCGGTCAGCGGGTGGCCGTCGGACCACTGGAGTCCGTCCCTGAGGTGAAAGACGTAGCGCAGCCCGTCGTCGGAGATCTCCCACCGCTCGGCGAGGGACGGCACGATCGTGCGTCCTGGCCACGCTTCCACGAGGCGGTCGAACAGGTGCATGCCGAGCTGGATGTTGGGCCACGCGATAGCCGACGTCGGGTCGGGATCGTCGGGCAGGAAGCTGGTGCCGATCCGGATGGTCGCACCGGCCTCCGTGGACCGCCAGGTCGGGGAAGGCACGTCCCAGTGGTCGAAGGCACGTTGGTAGGTCTCGTTGGCCTCCGCGAATCGCAGCGTCATGTGCAGCGCGAGAGCGAGCTTCAGGAGCACCAGCGCGATCTCCCGGCGTTGCCCGCGACGCTCCAGGATCGGCAGCAGCTGGCGATAGTGCACGATCGCCTCGTCCAGGCCGTACTCCTCGCGGGCGCGATCACCGGCGCGCGTGAGGTAGAGGGCCGCGCGGTCTTCGTCCTCAGCACCGAGCCAGTGATGCGCGAGCAGACCGGCGACCTCGTCCTCGCGGCCTGCGTACTGCCGACCGAGCCACTCGGCGGCCTTGCGGTGCAACCGGTTCCGGTGCTCACGCACGAGAGTTCGGTATGCGGCGTCCTGAATCAGCGCATGCTTGAACCGGAACTCAGGCTCCGGCCACCGCCGCCCTTGGCGCACGAGGTCCAGCCGCTGTAGCTCGTTCAACGCCGCGCGCACCTCCTCCGGCGTACGGTCGGCCACGCCCTCCAGGAGCGGAAGGCCGAACTGCCGCCCCAAGACCGACGCGGCCACAAGGGCCTCGTGTGTAGCCCCCTCGAGTCGGTCGAGGCGCGCGAGAATCACCTTCTCGACCGTTGCCGGAATCTCCACGGGCACGTCGTGCCCGAACGTCCAACCGCCCTGCCCCTCGTGCACCAGCGCGCCGGCGTCGGCGAGCGACCGAACGATCTCCTCCAGGAAGAACGGGTTGCCCTCCGCCAGCTCGAGGATCCGCCGCTCAGTGTCGCGCGGCAGTGTTCCGGTGCCGACCAGCTTGTTCAGGAGCTCGCGCCCGGCATCGCCCGACAGGGCGTCAAGGGTGAGTTCCCACATCCGATGCGGCAGTTCACGTCCGATGTCCTCCTTGAGCCGCCACACGCCGTGGTCGCGCTCCGGTCTCGAGGTCATCACCAACAGAAGGGCCTCGGAGTCCGTGTCCGCGGCCAGCCGCTGCAGCAGCTGCAGCGAGGTGGCATCGGCCCAGTGCAGGTCCTCGATCGCCAACGCGACCGGGCCGTCGGCGGCCAGCCGCGCCGCCAGACTGCGGACGACCTCGAACGTCCGGTACTGCAGCGCCTCGGGAGACAGCTCCGCCAGGCGGGCCTCGACGTCGGGCTCCAGGGTGAGACCAAGCAGTGCGCCCAGGTAGGGATAGATGTCGGGCGCATCTTCGGCGAACAGCCCGTCGACCTGGCGGCGGAGCGCCACGCGCACCCGAAGCTCAGGCTCGTCGGCCAGGACGCCCAGCCACGAGCGCAACAGGTCGCGAAGCGGCCAGTACGACAGCGACTCGCCGTAGGAGACGCACCGTCCCTCGAGCCAACGGGGACGGCCGCGGGCCGGTGATCCTCGTTCGAAGGCCGCACGCAGCTCGGCGAGGAGCCGGGTCTTGCCGATGCCCGGCTCCCCGGTGAGAAAGACCACCCCTCCACTACCGGCTAGGGCAGCCTCAACCGCGGACCCACCCGCGGACAGCTCGCGCTCGCGCCCAACCATCTCCGCCTGAGCTCCCGCAGACCCGTGCCCACGCGACGGCGTTGCCGAAACCCCGAGGACCTGGACGGCCATCTGGGGCTCGGCCTTGCCCTTGAGCGACAGCTGGACGGCGTCGGCCCAGACGAACGGGTATGAGGCGAGCCTCTGCGTGTCGGCGCCCACCAGGACGGAGCCGGGCCGAGCCGCTGTCTGCAGACGCGCAGCGGTGTTGACCGCGTCGCCGAGAGCCGCATACTCCACTCGGCCACCCGCGCCGATCGTCCCGACGACGACGAGCCCCGTGCTGATCCCAACCCGGACCGAAAAACCGGCGATCCCCCACGCCCGCTCGACCTCGCGACCGTAGTCGGCGATGTCGTCAACGATCCGCAAGCCCGCCCGGATCGCGCGCTCGGGGTCGTCCTCGTGCGCCACGGGCGCCCCGAACAAGGCCATGACGCCGTCACCCGCGAGGTCCTTCACGGTGCCGCCAAAGGCTTCAACCGATCGGATGATCCGCGTGATGGCCTCCTGCATGACGAGCTTCAGCTCCTCGGGGACCAGCCGTTCGCCCAACGGGGTCGAACCCACGACGTCGGCGAACAGCGCGGTGACGACTCGGCGCTCCTCGCGTTGTTCGCTCACCCAGGCATCGTTCCATTCAGGGGTTGTCGCCGGACGACGCAGTCGGCGAATTGGACCCACGACCGTGAGACATTGCCGGGTGTCGCGGCGGCACAAGGACCGGTTCCTCGGCAGGGTGATGTCGCTATCGACGAGCTTGCCGTCCAAGCCGAGGATCCTTGACAACCCGGCACGGCGGCTGCCGCTGCGATGCCCTCGCGCCCCGTTCACTGTGAGACTGGCGACCGGGCGGCGGGAGTGCCACCGCTACGCGGCACGCGACCTCGAGGCGATCGAGACGATGCCGGGATTGGAACGCCCTACCGACGTCGCCTGTCGATGGGTGTCTGGCATTTGCCTGATTAGGCGGTGGCGGGTCCGGCGTTCCGGCGCCGACGGTGTGAGGGTCGGAGCAGCCAGGAGACCCACGTCGCTGCGGCGGTCGAGAACCGGATCGCTCGAGGTGGGCCGCCCCGCGCGGCGCGCGGCGCCGGCTCGGCGTACTCACGGCGCTTGCGCAGCCGTTCAGCGACCAGCTCACGGTTGAGCGGGTAGTTCGTCAACTTCATGGTGGCTCCTGGTGACGTGGTTTGTGGTGCGGTTGGGTGGCGGGAGTGGGGATGCCGATGGCAGCGTCGAGTCGGGTGCTTGTCTCCGACTCGACGCGTGGGGTCCCTGCGGCTAGGCCGCAGCTTCGACGGATTGGGCGCCCTGGAGCATGACGTCGGACACGATCGCGAACGCTTCGCTCCAGGCCTGCTCGTACTCGGGGGTCCATGCGTCGCCGGCGACGTGTGCCATCGAGGAGATCAGCACCTGCCCAACAACCGGGTAGTGCGCAGGTTGAGCTCCGTAGCGGACATGGCGCGCTCCGAGCTCCCGTAGGGCGGGCGTGACCGAGTCGAGGTCGCGAAGCGACCGCCGCAGCAGGACCAGCGCGGCCAGGAGCATCGCCTTCTGCCGCTTGAGGTCGGTTCCCGCGAAGAGTGGCTTGACGCTCGGCGCGGCCGCGAAGAGGCGCGCGTAGAAGACGTCCATGAGCTCATCGCCGCGGGGGGCGATGTGGTCGAAGCTGGTCTCGAGGGCATCGAGGTTGAGGTTCATGGTGTTCCTGTCTCGGGAGTGGCAGTCCTCAGAGTTTCCGGGCCGCTGGGCGGTCGCCGACAGGTAGCTGGCCGCCAGTTCGTGTCGCTCAAGCGCTCGACGCCCGACGGTTATCCGCCACGCCCCGGCCCGGCAGGCCGGTCTGGCCCGTGATCGCCCGTGTGGCACAGCCCGGCGCCCGGCGCTCGAGGTGTTTCCGTGCTGCTCGCCTAGCGACCGAGCAACGCCAGCACGGCGAGGACGCGACGGTTGTCGTCCTCGCTCTCGGGCAGTGCGAGCTTGAGGAAGATCGCCTGCACGTGGCGCTCGACCGCCCGCGGGCTGAGGAACATCTGCCTGGCGATCGCGCGGTTGGACCGGCCCTCGGCGACGAGGGCGAGAACGGCGCGCTCACGGGCCGTGAGCTCATCAAGAGCGGACCGCCGGCGGCCGTCCACCAGGCTCCGCACGACCTCAGGGTCGAAGGCCGTACCACCCGACGCGACCCGCTCGACCGCGTCGATGAACTCGCTGACGTCTCGCACCCGGTCCTTGAGGAGGTAGCCGACCCCTTCGGCACTATCACCAACGAGCTCGAGCATGTACGCCGGCTCCAGGTGCTGAGAGAGGACCAGAACCGCCACGCTGGGGTTCGATCGCCTGATCTCTACGGCCGCGACGAGCCCGTCATCCGCGTTTCCGGGAGGCATCCTCACATCGACGATGGCCACGTCCGGGGACAACGAGGCGACCTTCCTCAGCAGGTCGTCGGCGCTGCCGGACCGGCCAACGACCTCGTGTCCGGCGTCCTCCAGCAGCGAAGCGATGCCCTCGCGCAACAGGGCACTGTCGTCGGCGAGGACGATACGCAGGGGTCGATCCGTGCCCACGGAACCTCCCTCTGGCCCTACCGTCAGCGCTCCAGCAGGCGTACACAGTGTGCTGTGCGCACCGGTCCTGCCGGGGACGGCTCCGCTGCTGGGGCCGCCAACCTCCAGCAAGTGGAGCACTCCGTCGCGCGAATCCTCGCCGAAAGGGACCAGCCTGTCGAGGTCTACGAGGGAGTGCTGGAGGTGGTCGGCAGCTCGCTCGGCTGGGAGCTGGGCGCGGTGTGGGAGTCGAGCCGCGGCGACCGGCGGCTGCGCTGCATCTGCACCTGGCACGCAGGCGAAGGCGCGCCCGAGTTCCAGGCGTTGAACGAACGCATCGCGCTCTTGCCCGGAGAAGGCCTGCCCGGGCGCGTATTCGCGTCGGGCGAGCCCGTGTGGATGAGGGACGCCCCCGAGGAAGCCAACTTTCCCCGCGCCGAGATCGCCCGGCGCGCTGGGCTCCACGCGGCGTTCGGGTTCCCCCTCCTCAGCCCCAAAGGCGTCGTCGGCATGATGGAGTTCTTCTCCCGTGACCTTCGGCAACCCGACCAGCGCCTGTTGGACACGATGCGCGAACTCGGCAGCCAGATCGGGCAGTACGTTGCACGACGCCACGCCGAGGAGGCCGTGCGTGCCAGCGAGTCTCGGCTTCGGGCCATGCTCGAGGCGGCACTCGACGCCGTGGTGACGATGGACCACCAAGGTTGCGTTGTCGGCTGGAACCACGCCGCCGCGACGACCTTCGGATATGAGGCCGACGAGGTCATCGGGCGCGAGATGGCCGACGTCATCGTTCCGCCGCATCTGCGGGGGGCCCATCGAGCGGGAATGGCCCGTTTCCTCGAGACCGGGGAGCCGGTGATCCTCGACAAGCGCATCGAAGTAACCGGAATGCACAAGAACGGGAACGAGTTCCCCGTCGAGCTCACCATCACGCGGATCTCGCTACCGGGACCACCGATGTTCACCGGCTACCTGCGCGACATCACCGAACGGAAGCAGGCGGAGGCAGAACTGCGCGCCTCCCGCGCCCGCCTCGTCGAGGTTGCCGACACCGAACGCCGACGCATCCAACGCAACCTTCACGACGGGGCCCAACAACGGATCACCGCCGTACTGCTGGGTCTCGGGCGCCTTCGCGACTCTCCTGAGGAGCACGCGGCGCTCATCGAGGTCGCCATCGACGAACTCGCGGCGGGACTCGAGGAGATCCGCCAGCTCGCCAGCGGGCTCCATCCCGCCGTGTTGTCCGAACGAGGGCTGGCCAAGGCCCTCGAAGCGCTGGCCCTTCGCACGCCCATCCCCATCGACCTGCACGTCGACGTCCAACCCGCACTTTCGGAGCAGCTCGAGGCCACCGCCTACTACGTTGTCGCGGAAGGGCTGGCCAATGCCCAGAAGCACGCGGACGCGTCCCGACTCGCGGTCCGTGCCTACGACACCAGCACCACCCTTGTCGTCGAGGTCATCGACGACGGTGTCGGTGGCGCCGACGTAGACGGCAGCGGGCTGCGCGGCCTCAGCGACCGCGTCGAAGCACTCGGCGGCACCCTTGCCCTCAACAGCCCGACGGGGGGCGGCACCCAGCTCCTCGCCCACATCCCCATCGCCTGACACGCAACGACGCGTCGCATGACAGCCACCTGGGTTGGGTGGAACCGGCCCTGGCCATCGGGCCGCATCAGGACGCAGGTCGTCCCGGCACGTGCGCCTACTCAAGTGAAGACTCCGTTCACGGCCGTAGATAACGTGGCAGCACAGCCATGGCGACCCGAACCGCAGATCAGCGAAGTCAGCGAGGCCCCCGGTTCACGGCGACGAGGCGCTGTCCCGACAAGCCGGCCCTCCCGTCGAACGTCGCTATCAGCCGCTGCAGTGCTCGGCTGATCTTCGTGTTCGGCTAAACCAGGATCTCGCCCCGGGGGATGACCAGTCCGTGGACCTCGAAGACTTCGGTTGTTTGCTCGATCGGGGGCGCAGGTTGGTCGGCCACCAGCTCCCGCATCAGCGGGAAGTCGATGTCGGTGTTGGCACGGTCGTAGTCGTCCTTGGACTCCCACACCTCCACCACCTCGAAACCCCCGGGGGTTGCCCGGCCGACATGCACCAGCAGACCGTCGAGGGAGGTGCCGGTTCGTCTGGTCATCTCGGCATGCATACCGTCGTACATTTCGACGGGTGCCGGCACTCTCGTGATCACTCCGTACACCGGGAACCTCCTTGTCGTGCCTGCTGGCGGCTGGGGGAAATCGCGTGAGCGATGGCAGATCAGGCTTGGTCGATGTCGGCACCCGGTACGGCGGACCGTTCCGTGAGGGTGAGCAGTCCCGGCCCGGACAGATGCGGCATCGCCGTCGCGGTGCGTCCGGTCAGCAGCAGGAGGAGCATCCCGATCGGCCCCCGCAGCTCGGGGCCGGCACCGGCGGACCAGTCGGTGTCGGTGGCGAGCAGCCGCACACGCCGTAGCCGGTGGCCGGCCCAGAACGGCCATCCCATGGTCCACACTCGGGTGGCACCGGCCCGGGCAGCCTCCAGCGGCATCGGAGCGTCCCGGCCCACCGGGATCGCGATGTCCTGAGTGTGGACGAGGACGTCGAAGAGGATGTTGCGGTAGCTCGTCACCGCCGGCAGCCGCCGAGAGTCTGCGTGGGTACGCAGCTCGGCAACGAGGTCGGACGTGGGCCGGGCGGCGTGTCGGACGGCAACATCGTGGTTGAGCCGGTGAAAGCTTCCCCGCGCCCGGATGCCGTCGGCGAACATCGACCCCAAGCCGGGGACCTGCGGCGCCATGGCGACATGGGCCGCGACGTCGCGGACGCGCCAGCCGGCGCAGAGCGACGGCTGCTCCCACTCGTCGTCGGACAGACCCTCGAGCAGCCGGGCGAGACCCAGCCGCTGCTCGGCGATCACCCGCCAGCTCTGTTCGCGATCCATCACTCGCTCCTCACGACGGCGAAGGTCACAGCCCAGCCCGGAACGACTGAGTCTCGTGCCTGGCCCTTCATCACGTCTGCCATCGCCCACATTCACCGAGACGATTGGTAAGATGCTCTGACCATTTTAGTCAGATGCTCTGACTAGTTGCAAGGGAGTCCCGTGACCGGACGCGAGCCGATCGACGACGAGCTGAACACCGGACTGCTGCTCTTCATCCCGTACCGGGCGATGGAGGCGCGCGTCTTTCAGGCACTGGCGGACGCGGGTTACGACGACTTCACACCGGCGCAGGCCCGCGTCTTCCAGCGCATCGCGCCCGAGGGCAGCCGGCTGACTGATCTCGCCGAGCAGGCGTCCATCACCAAGCAGTCCGCGGGATTTCTTGTGGACCAGCTGCAGCAGGCGGGGTACGTAGAGCGCGTACCCGACCCCACCGATGCCCGCGCCCGGCTGATCCGCATCACCGAACGCGGCCGGGAGACGCTCCCCCTCGCCGCGGCCGTCGTCTCCGAAGTCGAAACCGAGTGGAGCGAGTACCTCGGCACGCGGCGCATGGAACAGCTGCGCGGGACCCTCGCCAGACTTCGTGAGATCACCGACCCCTACGCCCCATTCACACGCTGACACATCGACGATGCCCCGGACTCCGTCGGCTCGGCACGCGAACTCGTCGGACGGGAGCACCCAGCTCGCGACGACCGATCATTCGACCTCTGTCCGATCGGGTTCCGCGTCCTTTGATCGCCTTCTCGCCGGCGAAGACATGGCCGAACGGCTGAGTTGGCGCACCTCCGTCGCGGGCATGGCTAGCGTCAGGTGGGGCGGCAGTCGAGAGCATCAGCGGGAAGCTCATGGGGGGCGGCCGCCCCGCCCTGACTGTCAGCAGGGACGGTCTCTCCGCGCATTACCTTGGTTGGCCGCAGGTCGAACGTCGCTCGGCGGTTCCCGCGCCTGGGAGCGGAGAAGGCCACCCTCGAATCCGCTCATGCCGGTGGTTCGTCCTGTGACTGCACCGAGAGCTGCGCCAGCTGCTCACGGAGCTCCTCGAGCGGGCGGACGACGAGGTCACGAGCCGAACTGAACCACGTCCCGGTCCAGCGGCAGCTCGTTCGTCCGCGCGGACGACGGGTTCGCCGCCTGGAACGGCAACGCACCGGTCGGCAGCAGACCCAGG
Organism: uncultured Actinomycetota bacterium; assembly: GCA_963787725.1. GTDB lineage: Bacteria > Actinomycetota > Actinomycetes > Actinomycetales > Dermatophilaceae > Lapillicoccus. The sequence continues at coordinate 26,006 of CAWBEH010000008.1, forward strand.
TTGTCGTCCCACAGCCGCGCCGTGATGCGCCCGAGCAGGGTGAAGGAGTCGAACGCATACGGCTTGCTGTCGGCCGGGAAGTAGGTCGGCGTCGACAGGATCTGAAAGTGCAGGTGCGGGGTTGTCGAGATCCCGCTGCTGCCGATCAAGCCCAGCTGCTGACCACGGGTCACCCGGTCCCCGACCCGGACCGCCACCGATCCCGGGTCCATGTGCGCGTACAGCACGTAGACCCCCTGGGAGATCTCCACGATGACGTGGTTGCCGACGGTCTCCTTGATCGTCGCCAGGTTGGTGGGGTTGGGGATCTCCGTGTTGTTGGCGAGCCCGTCCTGGGCGGCCACGACGACGCCCGCCGCCGCCGACAGGATGGGCTGCTGGTAGGACAGGTAGCTGCCGAGCTTGGACGGGTCGCCGACCCACGTCCGGTGCTGGTCGTCGAGCTTGAAGAAGTCGATGGCGTACCGCTGTGGCACCGCCAGCACCCCGTTGATCGGTTCGAAGCCGCGGCGGTGATGCGTGTCCTCGGCGCAGCAGCCCTCACTCATGTACCAGGTCCCCGCGGGTACCGGCGCGCCCACGACCACCGGGCCGTCAGTGGCCGGGTCCGTTCGACCGAGCCGCATCTGGACCGGGGCGGGCGGTGCGTTCGGGGCTAGGACCGCACCGCTCACGACGTGCTCGATCGTCGCCGGTACCGCGGAACGCTCCGGGAACACGACGTCGACCCAGGCGATGTACGTCGTGGTCGGCGCAATTGTCACCGACGTGTTGCCGGCACCCGGGTCGCTGACCCCTTCGGCCTCAGTGCCGACCTGGAGCGGCGTGAGGTCGACCCGTCCCGTGGTGCCCGGCACCAGCGCCGAGGTGGCGGCGTCGTGCAGCTCGATCCGGTCGACCCGGACGGGCGCGGGGGCGACGTTGGTCAGGACGAGCTCGTAGGTCAAATGCACCTTGCCGTCGGTCATCTCGACCGGTCCGGGTGTAGCGATAAAGGCGGCGGACAGTTGGGTGACCTTCGCTCCGCGGTCGATGCCGCTCTTGAACGTACCGGTCGTCGGGGTCGCGACAGTCTGGCTGCCGGTGCTCGGACCAGGAGCGCCGTCCGTCTCGGTACACGAGGCACACCCCAGCGCGACCGCGACAACCGCCCCAGGCACCAGCGCAGGAAACACGCGACGCTTCCTCACGATGGATCAGGCTAGAGCCCGACACCGGACGCATGTCGTCAAACCCTCCTGACCTACCGGTGTCGGACGGCCTCGGCCCCCGCCCGCAACGTCCTCCCCGACGCAGGCAGGTTCCGCGGACTTGACCAGCAGACCCCATGGATACCGCGACTTATGTACCTTGACGGTTACGTACCCACATGGGTACATTACCGTCATCGAAGCAATCCTGCGAGCCCTGGCCGACGAGAGTCGGCGCACCCTGCTCGCGACGCTGAGCGACGGACCCGCCACCGCGGGTGAGCTGGCAGCGCTCCTTCCGATCGCTCGACCCGGTGTCTCACGACACCTGCGGGTGCTGCGCGAGGCAGGACTCGTCGACGTCCGACATGACGCCCAGCGACGGGTCTGCAGCCTTCGACCTCAGCCGCTGGCCGAGGTCGACGCGTGGCTGGGCCGAAAGCGAGCCCTGTGGGAGCAACGACTTGACGCCCTGGGCACCGATATAACGCGAGGAAAGCGCAAGCGAAGGAGCAACGCATGAGTAACGACATCCGTCACGACATCCGTGGCGACGAGCACGTCGTCGGCAGCCTCTCCGCCTCCGATGGCAAGGGGGTGGTGCGCATCGAGAAGCAGTTTGACACCACCATCGACGACCTCTGGTCGGCCGTCGTCGATCCCGACCGCCTGGCCCGGTGGTACGGCCGCGTGGAGGGCGACCTGCGGCCGGGCGGAACGTTCCACACCCGCATCGAATCTGCCGAGATCGACAGCACCGGCAGGGTGGAAGCGTGCGAACCACCACACCGGTTGCAGGTCACCACCAGAGAGACGGACGAGTCATGGCAGCGAGGACCTGGTCCGGCGCCGTTCGACGAGACCATCGAAGCCACCCTCACCACCGAGGGCAACCGCGCACGACTGGTCATCGAGGTCCGCGGCCTACCGATCGACCGAGTCGCCTCCTACGGCGCCGGGTGGCAGATCCACGCTGAGAACCTCGCCGCCCATCTCTCAGACGGCGAGCCGATCGACATCGAAGCGCGATGGCAAGCCCTCCTCGCCCGCTACCGGCAGCTGGCGGACGAACTCGGCTGACTCGGGCCGCCTGGTCGTCCAGCGACACGAAGACCACCAGACGTTCCGCAGCGACGACGCCCAAACCCAACCGCCGCGCGAGGCGGTGAGGTTTCGCGATGTGCACGGTTCCCCTTGAGTGCTTCCGCCGCGAATACAGCGCTCGGGGCCCTTCTGCCTCTCTACCTGGCTGCCGCTACCACGCTCGAGTGCGGCTGGAACCCGACACGAGGGTGGCTAGGGGTCCGGCTGGGTACATACCCAGCCGCGACTTGACGATCCCGGTGAGGTCGACGGTTGGTAGCGCGGGGGTCCCGTCCGGCTCTTCGAACTCGGCGTCGACGAAGCGGACCGGTTCGAGGTGCGTCCCGGTGGTGACGGCGACGCGGAAGTTGTCGAACGCCTGCGGCAGGAGAACGTCGAGGTAGACCTCGTCGCCGTCGTCGACGACAACGGCGTAGGCGTCGCTGCCGGGGAGGACGACGGCGTTCTGCTCGCCGTCGTACGGGCTGGCTCCTCCGGCGTAGACGTTGTCGTGGATGTAGACGGGCTGCCTGACGTCGACGAACCGGTCGTGGTCGCCCCGGGTGACGTCGGCCACCAAGGCGAGGAACTCCTGCTTGGTGGGCGGATGTCCGTTGTATCCGGCGGTGCCATGGTCGGCTGACTGTCCTGCGCGTCCGGTCGGCCCGTACGCCAGTGCGCCGTTTCCGCCGAGGTAGATGTTGCCGACGTGGCGGTCGTCGCCGCCGTAGATGGCCGCGTAGCCGGCGACCTGGGTGCTGTGCGGCACGTGGAAGGGAGTGGGCCGGTCGAGGACCGGTTCGAGGGAGACGGTGCCGCATACGAGGTTGTTGACGAACGCTCCGCCCTGGCTGAACAGCTCCAGCGAGGCCGGTGATGCGAAGACGTTGTGCTCGACGAGATAGGGGCCGTGGCTGACCTCGACGAACAGGTCGCGACGGTTGCCGTAGTACAGGTTTCTCGACACCCGAGTGCCTTGGGCCTGCCAGTCGAGCCAGGTGCCGAGCGTGCAGTCGTGGATTCGGTTGTGACGGATGGTGACGTCGATCGCGGCGTGCAGCTTGATGCCGGCGATCTCGTAGCCGTAGAACTCGCGCTTGAGCGCGATGTTGTAGATGTGGTTGTCCTCGATGGTGGAGAACGCGCAGCCGAGGTGGCCGACGATGCCGGCCTGTCCGCAGTCATAGATGACGTTGCCGCGGATGATGTGCGAGCCCACGTGCTCCCGGTCCCAGCCGATCTGGCGGGCGGCGAACACGGACTCGAGCTGGTACTGATATCCGGGCTTATCCCGGCGCACCGTGGCAGCGTTGTGGCCGGTGGAGGCTTCCTTGCCGATCGAGACAGCCGCGCATTTGGCGTCGTGGATCCGGTTGTCCTCGATGATCCAGCCCTTGGCCCAGTTCGGTCCGATGAGACCGGGCTGATCGGCGGTTGGGGGCGCCCACGGGCTGGCGGCATGAGCCAGCTCGAACCCGCGCACCGTGATGAAGTCGACGTGGTGCTCGGTCGGGTGGAAGACAGAGCGGCGCACGTTGATCTCGACGGTGTTCGTGTTGGGGTCGGCGCCGTGGAAGTTGGCCCAGATCGTCGTCAGGTCGTCCTCGACTTCGGCGTACCAGACCAGCTGAGTACGCGCCGGCTCGGGGACCTTCTCGGTGACCCCGGTCCAGTCGTCGTTCACCTCGGTGCGAAGAGGCGGGTGAGAGACGGCGTCACGTGAGGTCACCTCGTAGAAGCTGATCCCGTTGAGGTACACCTCGCCCAAGTGCTTCTTCGGGCTGCTGGCGTCGGCATAGACGATCCAGTCCCCGTCGATCTCCTCGGCGAACGGGTTGAAGTCACCGAACCGGGTGTTGGACACGGTGGTGCTCCACACGGTGCCGTCGACCAGCTGCCAGCTCGCTGCCGGTTCGGATCCCTTGATGACGACGTGCTCACCGGGGGCTGCGGTGTAGGTGATGCGGCGCTGATCGCTGAGGCCGCCGTACCGGGGCCGGACCCATTCGCGGTACTCGCCGGCGTGGACGATGACGGTGTCACCGGGTTGGGCCAGCTGGGCGGCGTGGTTGATGGTGTGAAGGGGTCGCTCGGCGGATCCGTCGGCTCGGTCGGATCCGGTCTTGGCGACATGAAGATCGGTGGTCAAGACCTGGACGCCTTTCAAGTCTGAGGGGGCCTTCGGTGAGATGCCAGCCTCACGGTCGGTTGGGACCGGCGCTCAGCGAGCCCCCATGAGGTGTTCGAGGGCGTAACGCTGGATACGGGCGAACCCGTAGCCCTTGGTGCGGGCCGCGTCGATGTTGTACGTCTCGAACGTGGACGGGTCGGCCAGCAGCTGCTGGTAGGTCTCCCCGTCGTTGAGGGTGGGTCTGGCCAGGTCGGCGACCTCGGCCTCAGCGAGGGCGTCCTGGACGCGGGGGTCCGCGCGGAAGGCCTTCGCCTTCTCCCGGAGCGCGAGGTAGAGCTCCATGTTGGCCAGCGCGGACTCCCAGACACCGTCCATGTTCTCGGTGCGAAGAGGCTTGTAGTCGAAGTGCCGGTCCCCGTCGTACGTTGGGCCGCCGCCGGGGGCGCCGTTCTCCAGCAGATCCACGGTCGAGAAGGCCTGGAGCAGGTCGCCGTAGCCGAAGACGAGGTCCTGGTCGTAGCGGGGGCCCTTCTGGCCGTTGAGGTCGATGTGGAACAGCTTGTTCTGCCACAGGGCTTGGGCGATGCCGTGGGTGTAGTTGAGGCTGGCCATCTGCTCGTGCCCGGTCTCGGGGTTGATGCCGACCATCTCGTGGTGTTCGAGCTGGGAGATGAAGGCCAGCGCGTGCCCGATGGTGGGCAGCAGGATGTCGCCGCGGGGCTCGTTCGGTTTTGGCTCGATCGCGAACCGCATGCCGTAGCCCTTGTCGATGGAGTACTGGGCGAGCAGGTCGATGCCTTCGCGGTACCGATCGAGGGCGGCCCGGACGTCCTTGGCGAAGTCGACCTCGGAGCCTTCTCGGCCACCCCAGAAGACGTAGATCTGCGCGCCCAGCTCGGCGGCCAGATCCATGTTCTTCATTACCTTGCGCAGCGCGTACCGGCGCACGCCTCGGTCGTTGCTCGTGAAGCCGCCATCCTTGAACACCGGGTCGCCGAACAAGTTGGTCGTCACCATCGGGACGACCATGCCGGTCTCGGCCAGCGCGGTCTTGAACTCGTCGATGATCCGTTGCCGCTCCGTGCTGCTCGATCCCGGCGGGATCAGATCGTCGTCGTGGAAGGTGATGCCGTAGGCGCCCAGCTCGGCAAGCCTGTGGACTGCGGTGACCCCCGCCAACACAGGGCGGGTCGCTTCGCCGAACAGGTCACGGGCCTGCCAGCCGACGGTCCAGAGGCCGAAGCTGAACTTGTCTTCGCGGGTGGGAGTGACAGTCACGAGGCTTCCTTTGTCATGTTGGCCATGAGGACAAGGTTGACGGGCGCCGACGTCATGCTGTCAAGGACGCCGGTCCAACGGCGCCGACGGTGAGGTGACGGCGCTTCGCTAGTTGCCGAAGACGGGATGCACGACGCGGGCGCGTATCCATCCTGCTCCCCCGTCTGGTACGGCTCGACGGTTTGCCCAGACAACCAGACGCTGCCGGTCTGCACGACATGCTGACCGTCCAGCACGTCGGCCAACTGCCCGCTTGCGGCGGCGTGAAGCAGGCCAGGTCCACGACTGAGTCGGGTCGGCAGCGGCTCTCGGCAGCTAGGCGCCAGCGCCCCCAGCTGGCCTCATGAACATCGCAGCTTTCCGTGCCACGCCCCTCGCTGGGTCTGCCCGGGCCGCGGGCCGAGGCGGAGCTGCGGCAGTCCGTCCCGCCGTTTGGCGCTGCTCGTCCTGCACGACGAAACCTGCTCCTGGCTCCGCCAAAGCGCCGAACACAGCCAAACCCCAACACGCGCAGGCGAGCCCACCCCCTACCCGACGTAATCGGGTTTCTGTGGCCGGACCGCGGGTGAGCGATCCCACGGGTTGGCCCAACAGTCCGCGGGGTACAGAAACCGCGAATCGGCCCCTCACACGGGAAGTGAGGCACTCACCAGGAAAGGCACGCCCATGGATAACCGAACGATCCGCCGGCTCTCCGCCGCAGCGGCGACGGCAACCCTCGTTGTCATCTTCAACGCTGCCGCAGCCGGCGCTGCAACTGATGACAGAGGCGTCGTAGGTCAGTTCACTGCACCCCTGACCGACCTACAGCCCGGCGTCGACGACCCGCTAGACGGCGCCACCGCCCGGCTGATCATGATCGAGCACGCCGGCTCCACGACCTTTGTGCTCAGCGTCACCGAGGTCGATCCCGCCGCGGCCGGCCAAACGTACGGCGGTCACCTGCACGTCGGCGCATGCGTCGCCGGCGAAGGCGCTGCCGCTGGCCCGCACTACAACCAGTCCACCGTCGAGGGTGACGTCCCGCCCATCGTCACCGACCAGACCGAGGTGTGGCTGGACGTGACGATCAACGCCGCCGGTGTCGGGGTGTCCACGACGACGGTGCCGTTCGTGCCCGAACCGGGTGCCCGGTCGGTCGTCCTGCACGCTGAGGCCACCACGTCGAGCGGGTCCGCGGGCGCTCGGCTGGAATGCCTGCCGGTCGTCTGGTCGTAACGGCCGCACCGGCCGGATATCCATGGATCCGGGACGGACTGCATTCCCAGAAAGCCGTCGTCCCGAGTTGCCGGCACGGCGTCACGCTCCCGAGTTGATGCGCCACACCCCGGCTCCAGGCTGGGTGCAAAAGCGCACCTGATTGGCCTCCGGGTCGTTCTGCCAGGTGGCACGCGGAGAAAGCTTGACCAGTGCATGTTCGGGACCCATGTTGGGTACCTCGCTACCGGCGCGGAGGTACGTCGTGGCACCCTGGAAACTCCAAGCAGAACGGTTGACGCTATGGCTTCGACGAGTGGGTACTCCCTCACACCGATGTCGCGCCTGCAGTTCCTCATGCTTGTCGCTGTCGAGCAGGGCGCAACAATCGACGAGGCAACGGATTGGGCGCTTCACTGGGGAAATCGCCACCCCCAGGAGGCTCTGTTCGAATATCGCACCTACGCACAGTGGCGTCGGACGATCGGCACGGCCGGTTGGAAGGAACCGCAGCTAGCGTCCGCCCAATCCGCCGTGTAGCGGAGCACGGCGGGCTACGCCCTCCGCCGCGGGCACGACGAGCGGTCCGCATGACCGAGCCCCACGCCATCTAGGATCTCACTCGCACCCGGACCCGGGTGAGGATCCGAACAGGTCAGCGGCTCCCGGCGACGGCTAGGCCCATCTCGCGGGCCGCGAACGTGGCGAACGCGTCGCCGAGGGGCATGTCCGACATGCCCTCGACGAAGAGGAACTGGCCCTGCGGGTTCACCTCCAGAAACACGACCTGCCCGTCCGGGCGCACCTTGAGGTCGAAGACCCCCATCCGAAGCCCGAGCCGCTCGACGACCGCACGCAGCTGCGCGGCCAGCATCGGCTCGGCCGGGATCGGCTCGACCTCCATGTCGTTGGCGAGCCGCCAGTCGAGGGCCCTGCTGCGGATTCGCGCGACGTGCACGTCTTGCCCGAACACCATGACGCGCAGGTGGTCGGTCCCGGGGACCTCCTCCTGGAAGATCGTCGCCGAGAGCGACATCTCCTCGTCGTCGACGAGGGACTCGACGGAGACGCGGCCGGCCTCGAGTGAGGTGCCGAGGAGGCCGGTGAGCGTCTTGGCGATCACGGTGCCGCCCTGGTTCCGCGCGAACGCCCGGATCGCGTCCGGGTCGCTGCTGACCAGTGTGCGCGGCACGGTGAGCCCGACCTCGCGGGCGACGGTCAGCTGCAGCAGCTTGTTCTGAGCGCGCTCCGTGGCGTACAGGTCGCTCAGCCAGGTCCCTCGGAAGCTACTGAGGAACAGGCCGCGGATGGCCGACCGGTTGTCCTTGACGACGAGCTTGCGCATCGCCGGGTCTGTGACCGATTCGGGGACGGTGGGCCGGCCGTGAGCGCGGCGCCACCAGACGAGGTCGAGCGCGCCGACGTCGACGCGCCCGCCCTCCTCCGTTGGCAGGGTGACGTTGTGGTCACCCTCGTTGTGCCAGGTGATCCCCCCGGCAGCAGCGAGACGGTCGACCGCGACGATGGCGACGTCCACGCCGTGGTTGTCCAGCATCCGCTGCCGGATGACATAGGCGTGCAGGTCTCCGGCCAGGGTGACGATGGCCATACGGGTCATTCGGTTCTCCTCGAGATCGTCTCGCGCTGCTTCAGGGGGTCAACGTTGAGTCACGGTTCGGTCGAGCCGCGACTCACTCGTCGGAGTCGTCCCAGCCGTCGTCGCTGCCGGAGATCGAGCCGCCGGGCCAGATCGGCCGGCCGCACGACTCCGGGCCAAGGTTCAGCGCGGCCTGCTCCCAGGCGTCGAGGCGCGCGGGGTGGACGTAGCCCTCGTGCGTCCGCGAGAAGCGAGCGGCCATCGGCGAGAGGTTCTTCATGGGGTGGTCTCCTTCGTCGAGCCGGGCCGGTTGCCCGGCAGCGACGGCAAGGAGCCGCGGCCAACCGTGCTGATACGTCGGCAAACACCCCAATTCAGCGCCGGCGCAGCACGTCCGTGAGGACGGGGGGCTCCTAGGCTGCCCGCCGCCACACGTCGTAGGGTCCGGACTGCCCCAGGTGCCCGGCGGTCATCCACGACCGGAGCAGGGTCGCCATCGGCGTCTTCGTGGCGCGGTCGTGGAGCCGGGCCACCCACTTCGCCGGCTCGGTGACGTAGACGCGGGTGTCGTTGACTTTCCTCATCACGAGGCCCCTGCCTACTCGTAATCTCCGACCCCGTCGCACGCCCGCGAGCACCTTCTGGAGGTAGGCGTCCGCCTCGGGTCTCGGTTTGGGTCGCCCCGATCTCCCCTCGCCCGTCCTCCATGTGCCCGCCGTGAGTGGCGGACGGGGGCGAGCATCGTCGTCGTCCGCTCGGCCGGTCGCGCTGAATGCCCAGCTCTACTTCGCCCGCCGTGGCTTCGCACCGATCCGACGCACGTCGATGACCTCCAACCCCAATGCTTGAAGGTGCTCCATAAGAGTGTGCAAGGCGGCTTGGTCCAAGGCTCCCGACAGCCGGGTCGTGGCGCGTTCTACCCGGACATCAACATCGGCGAACGCCTCGCGGCCGGTCGGCCCGACCTGACTGAGCACTCGCACCTCATAACGGATGGGCTCGGGCATCCCTCACGTCCAACGTGCGGCCCTCCGCGCAGCGTCCCGGAGGAGACCGCATCGCCATTCACCGCCCAACATGAGACACGCCCGGTCGTCCGGACGTCTTGTTGCCTGCGTCCCTTCAGGGGAGTGCCGTTCGGCTGTGCCGAGCCGGTTGCCGCTCCTCAAGGCTCGCGCCAGGGCAGGAGAAAGACCTGTTTGCGCGTGGCGCGGTCAAGGTCATCGTGGTTACGAGATCGGTCGCGGCAGAGGTGGGTGTCCCACCATGCCCATGGACCGATGCCACTAGGCACACGGCGTTTGGACCGTGTCGTTTGCGGAGGCTGTCGCGTATCGGAGGTTTCCGGATCTGCCTAGGGCGGCGCGTCCGTAAGCGTCTGGGATGAGCACTCGCTTGGTGACCGCTCACTCACGGTGGACGACCGCGTATCTGATCAGCCCGCGAACGCTCCTGGCAGGGGCAGCCCCCTAACTGAAAGCGGAACCCCCGATGCCCAAACATCTCGCTGTACGTGCCTTAGCGACGATCGCGATCGTCGTCGCCGCGGCCACCGGGTCGGTCATCACGGCCACCTCGTCCTCGGCCTTGAGTCCCTGCGCCAGCTACACGCCTCCGGACTGGTGCTTCGACCCACCCGCCGCCCCCGCAGCACCGACCGGGCTCAAGGCCACGGCCATCCTCCAGACCAGCGTCACCTTGTCCTGGAACGCTCCGGGAACCCTGCCGTTGACGTTGACCAGGACCGTGAACGGCCAGACCGCCACCATCAGCCTCAAGGGTGGCAGCAGCACGTACACCGACGGAACCGTGCCCGCCGGAGCCACCATCAGCTACGCCCTGTGGGCCACCGCGTGCAACCTCAACGGCTGTACCGACGGCGCGCGAGCGAACCTGACCGTGACCACCCACCCGTTCAACACCAACCCGGTCGGCACGGCATCGGGATCGGTCATGAGCTACTACGGCGCCCCCACCAACGCCGCTGACCGCGTGTACTACACGATGACCGGTTGGACCATCGACTACGACACCACCGGCGCGATCACCGTGCAGCTGACCTCGGACGGGCAGCCGTTCGGTAACCCGATCCCCGCAAACGCTGCGGCGTCCACGGCAGTGGCCACGGCCAATCCCGGGTACGGCAACGCGCACGGGTTCACCGCGTCCTGGCTGCGCAAGGCGGCCGGAAAGGGCAACCACACCACGTGCGCCATCGCCATCAACGTCGCGGGCGGAACCGACACCACCATCGGCTGCTTCACCTACTACGTCCCCGGAGCGCCGTATGCCGCCACGAACGTGACGGCTGTCGCGGGCCCGACGTCGGTGACGGTCACCTTCACCGACAACGCCAACGACGAGGACGGATACTACGTCCAGCGCACCACCGATGGCGGCCAGAACTGGCTTCAGGTCGGCGGACTCAACGCTGCCGTCGCCGGCATCGGCGGCACCGGCCGGTTCATTGACTACTCCGTCGTCGGAACTGGCGTCTGCTACCGCATTCTCGAGCAGAACACCTACGGAATGACCGCAAGCCAGCCGGGCTGCACCGCCTGACACCGCTCAACCCACGCCGATGCCGTCCCCGAGCTCCAGCGGGACGGCATCGGTTCCTGCCCCACCAAACCTCACGACGCCAGACGTTCACGATCTGCAGTCGTCAATTCACACAGATCGAGTCCGTCCGGTGTCGTGACGCACCGGGCGCCCTCACGCCTTGCCAAAGCAACAAGCCAATCTCGGCTCGTGACTGTCCTGGTTCGTCCGATACTTCCGCAGGCGTGCAGGCCCCGGCCAGCCAGCAATGAAGACGAATCGAACACCCCGAGGCTTCACGCCTCGGTGCGCCGCGAGGAAACACCGTACGGACAGGCTGCGATCCGCCGCGTGCAACGTCAGGCGTTGGAACTGTCGCTGGCATCGAAGGAACGGCGGGTGCCCACCTGTTCCCTACGCGAGGCAACGATCCTCGACGGTCGGGATCCTGCCGCGGTCACGAGCACCAAAGTCGTTGGCCAGTTCTGTCGTGATCCATAGGCTCGCGGCGGAAGGGAGCACACCATGAGCGCCGACCTTGACCACACCATCGTGCACGTCCGGAACCGGCATGCGGCCGCTGCCCACGTCGTCGAGATGCTTAACCTGGAACCGGCCCGCGACTACGGCCCATTCGCGATGGTCCGGCTGGGCAACCAGGCAGTCCTTGCCTTCGCCGACACCCTAGGCCGGCCACGCCACGGGCACTTCGCCTTCCTCGTGGACCCCGCGGAGTTCGAACAGATCAGACAACGCTTGACCGACCACGGCATCACGACGTACGCCGACCCTGGCCACCGCCAAGAGGGGGTCGACGAGTCGCGCGCCGAAGGCGGCCGCGGGCTCTACTGGGACGACCCGGACGGCAACGCCCTGGAGATCCTGACCGTGCCCGACGGTGGGTGGCCCGCAGGCCACCCCCGTCGCCCGGGATAAGGACCGGTGACGCCAGGGACACGTGACTTCGCCGGCCCGCCTGCCGGCCAGACCGGTGTAGTCCGGATCTCAAGCTGACGTTGAGCGCTCCGTTGCGAGGCCGCAGCAACGGCTGTGGGCGGACGCCCTGTATGAGTTGAACGCCGTGAACCAGGACCCACGGCCAGCGCTCCCCGGAGATGGAGACGCTGATCGCACTATGGGCGGCCACTCGAGGGGCGGCTCCATCCGCGAGCATCGGTGCGGGGCGGCGGCACCCATGAGAAGCCCCTAATCCCCTCGACTGCCGCCCCGCACGGCACGAGTCATGCCCACTTCCACCGCCTCGTAGCTCAACCGTTCGGCCATGCATACGCAGAGCCAAGACCGGGACCGCCCAACCGGTGCTGGGGCCCAACAGGGCGACCGCCTGCCCTGTGGTGGACCTGTTCCGCCGACCCGCGGCGACGGGCGCGCGTCAGGTCTCCGCCAACGACTCTTCGGGGTGCGGACGGGGCTCGGACGTCGAGATCCTCCGTCCATGCTGAAGACGCTCAGCACGAATCGTCGTGACCCGGGGTCAGACGCGATTCTTCTCCGTGCCGATGGCTCTTACCTCACCGACCACGTCTGTGCTTCAGGACGTCAAGCCGATGCGGCCCTCCAAGGCTTCGATGATGGTGGGGCAGACATCGATGTCGTAGAGCCTCTCGACGCTCTGCATCCCGCCCGGGCTCTCCGCGTTGATCTCGACGACCTTGTCGCCGACCACATCGATGCCGACGAGGAACATGCCGTCGGCGACGAGTTTGTCGGTCAGCGCGTCGATGATGCCCAGCTCCACGTCTCCGAGGTCGAGAGGGACCGATCGACCTCCTGCGCTGATGTTGGCGCGGGGGTCGTTGCCCGTGGGCACGCGCCGGAACGCGGCAGGCTTGCCGTCCCGCTCGAGGAGGTGTCCCTCGAGCAAGAAGATCCGGGCATCACCGTTCTCGCCGCCGTCGACGAACTCTTGGACGATCGCGTAGCCGTCCTGCAGCACCGCCTCCGTCATCTGCGCGAGGTTCGTTTCCTGCTGGTCCTCGATCATGAACACGTTTCGCCCTTTGGCCCCGTACAGCGGCTTGACGACGGAGTGCCCGACCATGCCGACAAACCGCGCGATCGCTTCCGGGTCGCGCGTCACGAGCGATCGCGGTCGGATCTTCTCGGGGAACTCCTCCAGGTAGAGCTTGCTCGTGGCGCGAACGAGGGACATCGGGTCGTTCACCACCGTCACGCCCCGAGCCTTCAGCATCTGGCCGAAGACGACACCCAGTGGACTGGCCCACGGCCGCTCCTGCAGATCGTCGATCGACTCGTTGCGCAGGAACACGGCATCGAGCTCGTCCATGGCTATCCGTTCGGTGTCGCCTGCCTTGATGCGCTTCATGAAGCTCTCGAGCGTGTCGAGTCTGTGAAAGGGCGCTGGATTAGCCCGGCCCAGGAGCTGCCCGTCGCTCTCTCCCAGCTCGACGTCCCCGACCCCGACGTACCAAACCTCGTGGCCGCCCTGGGCCGCGGCCCTCGCCAGCCGCGTCGTCGTGTACTCGTCCACCTCGGTCGCGACGTCGTTGACAAAGAAGGCAAGCCTCATGTCGATACAGCTCCTTCGTAGAGGTCCATCACCGACGCGCCCGCGCGCAGCCGGTCAAGGCGTTCTTGAGCGCCGGGCACGTCAAGCCACCGTGGGCGGACCCACGGTGCCTGAAGCACGTCGCGCTCGAGAAGGTCCTGGATCAAGGGGATGTGATCCAGGGCGAACTTGCCGACGAACAGCACATCGAGGCTGCTGCCCTCTGCGAGGAACTCCAGGAGGCGCGTGATCCCCCGCAGGTAGATCGCGTCCTTGACGGAGCCACCCCCGACGACGACCCGGATGGCGATGGACCACGCGGTGCGCGGAGGTATCCGATATTCGGTCCGCAACGATTCGAAGATCTCCAGGAAGCCGGCACCGTCGAGCATCTGGTCGACGGCCACCACCCGCGCTGCGAGCACACGCAAGCGCCGTGGATCCAAGCCGCCGACGACGTACTCGGCGAGCACGGCCAAGCCCTCTTGGGTCTCGTCGTAGCCGGGCAGCCCGATCGTGAGCAGCGTCAGTGGTTGCCTGGTGCCGTTCTGATAGGTGACGACGTGGGTGCCGACCTCGTGGTGTAGCAAGGGCTTGACGCGGTCCGCCCTGACCGCAGCGGCTTCGGGGATGAGTAGCCGGCCGAACGACACCATCAACTCGGAGATGTCCTCGCGCACGTCGATGTGCACTGGGAAGTCCGGATACACGGCACGGTATCGATCGAACTCGGCACGAGCCGCTTCTGCGAACGCGCCGGCGGTGACGCTTTCGGTGTTGGGTGCTCGGGCTGGAATGGTCTCGAGGAGCTCCCGGGCAGTGGTCGTCAGGGACGGCGAGGTCGCTCCGTAGAGCTGCAGCGACCCGTAGACGAACCGTGACGTGTCCCGGTCTTCCAGGGCCGTGATCTGTCGTGCGATCTCGTCTCGCTTCGCGCGGAACAGCGTGTGCAGCGCAGGGTCAGCGACGTTCTCGATCTCGAGGCCGTAGAGGTCACGACGGACCAGGTCCGGCTCGAACTCGAGAGGCCTGAGCCGCAGAGTCGGCCCCGTCATGAAGTCGCTGCGTTCGAAGTCCGCCCACGCCTCCGCTGCATTGACCGGCGTGATGTTGAGCAGCAGGTTCACGCTGCGCTCGATCTCGGTGAGGCGGGCGTCGATCTCCAGGGCAGGCGCAAGGTCATGGATAGCGGCGGTCACGCTAGGGACCTACCCGCCAGCGTGCGCCGACATACGTTCTCAACGTGAGAGCGGTGCCGACGCATCGGCGTCGATGGACATATGGGTCCGGCTCTCGGACGTTCTCGCGTTCACCTCGCGGTCTCGCCGAGGTCATCCCGCATCGACCCTGCGCGCAGCGCCCGCTGTCCAGCTCTCGAACAGGGCGCCGCAGGCTGCGCACGTGCATACGGCTACGGCGTGGTCCAGGACGAGGTGCGGCACCGCATTGCGGCTTGGGGTCGTCCCCCCACTTTGGGGCATGTGTGAGGCCTCGTGGCGTCTGTCGACTCATCCATCTCCTGGGTAAGGCCGTCGCGATCAAGGATGCGATGCCTCTCCTTCCTCATGTTCCGGCATCTACCCCTGAAGAGTCCTTCGGCACGCCGTCATGACGCGGGACGCGTGGCCAGAGGCCGCGTTTGCCCCAACTTCGACGGGCCGCGTCATGTCCTCGCGGTCACCGCGTCGTCAAAGGTGGCCCGGACCTCGGGTCACGATCGGAAGGATGGGAGACGACGGTGTTGGCACCCACGGCGCCTGCCCCGGCATCACCATCACGACGATTCATCACACACGGATCACGTTGTCCAGCAGTCAGGTTGGCTCAGGTGCCGCCCAATTCGGCGATTCCGCTGCCGGCCTCGGATGAGGCGAGCCGTGGCGAGCGCGCGGGGTGTCCGAAGCGTCTCGCGGGCTATCACATCCATGCAGTACCACTCGAACGCGAGGAGAAACCATGACGACCCGAACGTGGGACGCCTGGAACTATCGGGAGAGCACGGGGATCTCGGCCCGCCAAGACAACCTGACGGGCTTCAAGGTTCACGCAGTGGACGGCGACATCGGCAAGATCGACCAAGCGACCCGTGAGGTCGGTGCCGGCTACATCGTCGTCGACACCGGACCTTGGATCTTCGGCCGCAAGGTGATGCTGCCGGCCGGAACCGTGGAGCGAGTCGACTGGGAAGACATGACCGTTCACGTCGACCGTACGAAGAATCAGATCAAGGACTCGCCGGAACTCGGCGAGAACGGCCTGACTGACCGTTCGTATCGCGACCGCGTGGGGACCTACTATGGGGACACCTACAACGAGCGCAGCTCGCTCTGATCGGAACCGCCTTGTGAGTCGGTATGCCGCCGGGCCTCGCCCGGCGGCATACCTGCGCCGGCATAGGGCCTCATAGACGCACATCCGCCGCGTATCGAGCTCACCAACGACGCTACGACCTGCACCTTGGGTCAGGGACGTGAAGGCACATAGCCGGCACTGGAGGCGGGCAGCGAGTGCAAGTTCCATCGGCAGACTGCAGAGGGCGAGCCGTTTCCCCGACTGGTGATAAGCAACGTGCCACGAAGGGGTGCCCCCGGTGGGGCGCTTCTGGATGAGCGTGCTGACCGACCTGCGCAACCGGGGCGTGCGGGACGTGTTCTTCATCGTCTGCGACGGGCTGAAGGGCCTGCCGGACAGCGTGAACGCGGTGTTCCCGCAGGCCATCGTCCAGGCGTGCGTGATCCACCTGATCTTCGCTGCCACCCTGCGGTACCCCTCCCGTAAGTACTGGGACCAGCTGGCCCGAGATCTCAAGGCGATCTACACCGCCCCGACCGAGCAGGCGGCGTGGGCGGCGGTCGAGGAGCTGGAGGAGAAGTGGGGCAAGCCCTACCCGGCGATCCCCAAGCTGTGGCGCGCCGCGTGGCAGGAATTCATTCCCTTCCTCGCGTACGACGTGGAGATCAGACGGGTCCTGTTCTCCACCAATGCGATCGAGTCCCTGCACGCCCGCTACCGTCGCGCCATCAGCGTCCGCGGACACTTTCCCACCGAGCAGGCCGCCATCAAGACGCTGTATCTGGTCACCCGCGGGATGGACCCCAAGGGCACCGGCCAGGCACGCTGGGCGGTGCGGTGGAAGCCCGCCCTCAACGCGTTCGCCGTCACCTTCGCCGACCGCATGCCGGCCGCCGAGAACCTCTAAATCAATGAACGCCAGAAACACCGTTCATCGGACGGACCCGTCGGGCGCACTGAGCCCTTCTGTGCTTGCTGATCTCGGGTCGTCGACTCGGCCCCGTTTCGGCGCGGCTCGTCGCCCCCGGCTGAGCGTTAGGTGGCCTCTGGCTGTCTCCTCGGATCAACCGCCGATCGTGCCTCCCGCAACCTTCTTGCCACCAGGTCTTGGGCGGGGCGGTCGTCTTCGAGGCTGTCCCATGCTCGATGTTGCCGATCGCTAGTGCTGTCGGGAAGGGTGACGTACCGCGGCGCCTGCACGGCGTTGGGCTGCCAACTACTGGACATCCTTTGTCCTGAGCCCCCTGGCTTGTGGCCAATGCTGGGCCGTCAAAGGCGGCGGTCTCGGATGACGTCTTCGGCGAGGTGCCTCAGCTTGCGGTTGGTGTTCTGGCTGGTCCGGCGAAGCACGTCGAATGCGTGCCCCTCGTCGATCTGACGTTGGTTCATGACGATGCCCATGGCCATGCCGATGCGACGGTTACTGTCTCTGGCGAAGGTGAGCTGACTGACCTGAACCGTCAAATCCCGGACCTGTCGTGACAGTGAGGTCCGGTTGGAGGTCCGGTTCGAGGTCCGGTTCCGAGCCGTGTGGTGGTGCGGGCATCGCACTGCCGCCGTCGCGGCGTCGTGGCCGTCGTGGCCGTCGTGGCCGTCGTGGCCGTCGTGGCCGTCGTGGCCGTCGTGGCCGTCGTGGCCGTCGAGCTGCGCACGGTCAGCGCCGGGTGTTCTCGTATGTGGGTCCGGCGCCGTGGGGGCCGGCCGGTACCAGTACACGGGTCCGGCGCTGACCGATGGGGCGTCGGCGCGGTGGGGGGCGCGCCGATGGATGCGGACACCGACGGCGGGTGCCGGGACGGTGCGGTTGCGCCGGTCGAAGTCGGCGCGGCGGTCGGGGTGGCCGAGCACGAGGTAGGCGGCCATCACGTCGCGAAGTTTGGTGTCGTCGGACACCGTGAGGGCGGCGTCGCCGGTCGTTCGGCTGTCGGGGTGGTACCGGCGGACCAGGGCGCGGTAGGCCTGGTCGATCAGGGCCGGGGTGGCGTCCGGGGGGACGCCGAGGATGGCATACAGGTCAGATGGTGCTGCTGGTGTGCTCATGGAGGTCTCGCAGCGACGGATCTCAGCGATGGCTGTCGTGGTCCTGGCCGTCCCCTGACGGCCAGGACCACGACTCACGGCTGGCCGCTCGTTCGTTCCCCGCAGGGCCTCCTGACGGTGTGGATCAGAGTGTCAGGCGCTCGAGTGAGCGGACGGATACAGGGGAGCCAGCCAGCCGAGTAGGGGGTTGTCGGGGTTGGGATTCTCCTTTCGGTTGTCACCGGTCGGGTAACGACGATCTGGTCGTGATCTTCGGGGGCGATCGAGTCCGAGCACCGCACTCTCGGGCGCCTCCGCCCTGTCCGGCCGGTCGGGCCTCACCGGCGAAGGCCCGGACAACCGAAGGCCGCTCCGGTGGGTATCCGGAGCCACGGCCGGGCTCTGCTGTCGGTGGTGGCCGGCCGAACCAGGAGGCGGCGACCAGCTCCTCGAACTCGTCACGCAGCAGCTCCGGGTCCGAGTAGATCAGTGCGAAGAACTCCGCGTCGATGTCCTCGACCGGGCGGACGTCGGCGTCCGCCGCCGCCTCCTGCGACACGACGACCGTCGACGTAGCCGCGGACGGCGCCATGGATGTGGACGTAGCCGTGGTCGTAGCTGGGGACGGCGCCATGGACGTAACCGGGGTCGTAGTCGTGACCATGATCATGACCGTTCGCCAGGGCCGGTGCTCTAGGCGTTGATGGCCTGGCGGTCCTGGCCGTTGCTGCTGACCGTGATCTTTCGGGGCTTGGCCGCCTCGGCCACCGGGATGTCCAGGCTCAGCACGCCGGCGTCGTAGCCGGCGGTGATGTGCTCGGTGTCCAGGTTGTCCCCGAGGACCAGCTGACGGCTGAACACCCCGCGCGGGCGTTCGGCAGCCAGGGGTTCGACGTCGTCGTCGCGCGGTGGCCGTTCGGCCTTGACGGTGACCACGTTGCGTTCCACGTCCAGGTCGATCGAGTCCGGCCGGACACCGGGCAGGTCGAACTCGACGTGGAAGGTGTCTCCGTCCCGCCAGGCGTCCATCGGCATGACGGCGGGCCGGGCCAGGGTCCCTGGGGTTCCCGCGGTGCCCCACAGTTGTTGGGTGAGCCGGTCCAGCTCACGGAACGGGTCGGTGCGCATCAGCATCGTGTCCACCTCCATCACTCCCATCTCGTGATGCTCCGGTCGGGCCACAGACCGGATCGATCTATGGCGTGCGCAGTAGATTTCATATAGCACACGTGACATGCTGGTCGCAAGAGGCGCCGTAGCAATCGGGTGCAGCGGCAACCGGGTGCAGAGGCAACCGGGTGCAGAGGCAACCGGGTGCAGCGGCAAGCGGGTGAAGGGGAACGTGGATGGTGAAGCGGCCTGGACCGGACCCCGACCATGGCGTGTACGGCATCTCGGTGGCCGCCGACCTGGTCGGGATGGGCGTCCAGACCCTGCGCCTATACGAAGCCCGCGGGCTGCTCCAGCCCGCCCGCACCGACGGCGGCACCCGCCGCTACAGCGCCGACGACCTCGACCGGCTCCGCCGCATCGGCGACCTCCTCGACGCCGGGCTCAACCTCGCCGGCATCGGCATGGTCCTCGACCTGCAACAGCAGAACACCCTGCTCGAAGACCACAACACCCAGCTCGAAGACCACAACACCCAGCTCGAAGACCACAACACCCAGCTCGAAGACCAGAACACCCAGCTCGAAGACCAGAACGCGCGGCTTCGAGCCGACCGCGCCGACACCAACTGAACACGCCCAGGCCGAAGGCCATCCAGGGCGCGTCATCGGCCCACCGGTAGGCAAGGCAAATGGCCGCCACCTTGACGCCGTGGCCGCGCAGACCTGGAACCAGTCCGCTGCTCGTCGCACGGTCAATCTCGAGGGCAGACCAGTTCGGGCCGGCGGGGCCTCGGCTGTTCGCCCCGAACGGTGTTGGAGGCGCAGGATAACGAGGGTGGACACCTGGTAGGAATCGGCACCGGCCGCCATGTCAGGGCACCCCCGCCGACCAGGACCAGGCCAGAGCCGTTCTGGGCTTCCCCAGGGACGTTTCCTGGCCTACGTCCTCTCCGTCGGTTACCCGGCCGACAGGCCGGTGGCGTCATCGAGCGGCTCAACCGACGCCCCTTCGACCAGGTCGTCCACCGCGGACAGTGGTGACCTTGCCGACGGCCCAGCGAGACCACTGTCACGGTCGAGCGCAAGCTGGAACTGCCCGCCCGGCTCGTCAGGGTCATCGGGCCTCGAACCGGCTGAGCCGCCAGCTGAACTGTCCGTGCGATGGATCGAAGTCGCCTTTGCTGTGGTGGCGGAGACTTATAGCGTGACCAGGCAAGCTAGCGACGACTGGCGTGCTCTCAAGTCGGCAGTGTTTGACGCGTGGGCGACTCTCACGCCGTGAGTGACTTGTAGACGTTCTCGTACCCGTCGGTCATGACCTCGACGCTGAAGAGGCGTTCTACTCGCTCTCGGCAGGTGCGCCGGGTGAGGCGGCCGACCTGCTCGGCCGCGATGGCCAAGTCTTCCTCGGAGTTCCGCACGAAGCCGGTGACGCCGTCCTCGACCACTTCGGGTACCGATCCCCGACGCAGGGCCAGGACGGGCGTGCCACATGCCATCGCCTCCGTCATCGCCAAGCCGAACGGCTCGGGCCAGTCCACGGGGAAGAGCAGTGCGCGAGCCGAGCCCAAGAGCTCGTCTTTCTCGGTGTGACCGACCTCGCCGAGGTACTCCACCTGCCTACCGTCGATGAGCGGCTTGATCACAGATTCGTGGTACTCGGTGTCGACGGGGTCGACCTTCGCCGCAATCCGGAGCGGCACACCCGTGCGCCGAGCGATGTCAATTGCACCCTCGATGTTCTTCTCGGGGCAGATTCGGCCCACGAAGACGAAGCACTCGCCGCCGTTCTCGTTGAAGGTGAAGCTCCCGAGGTCGGTTCCGTTGTAGACCGTGGCGGCCCAGTTGACGCCGGGGAGCGGGTCTCGTTGGTTGTCGCTGATCGAGACCAGCGGGGCAGTGTTGTACCTGCCGTAGATCGTCCGCAGGCCTGGCAGGTCCAGTCGCCCGTGCAGGGTCGTCACGACCGGCGTCTTGACGAGGCGGGCCAGTGGAAGGGCGAAGTAGTCGACGTGGCTGTGGATGACGTCGAACTGGTGGGCCCGCTCGAAGACCAGACCCAGCTCGAGCATCAAGTGAAGGTTCGGGTCGACGTCCTCCGGGCCGCGCCGCAGCGCCTCGCGGGTCACCGACACCAGTCGTGCGTCCGTCTCGGAGTCACCGCTGGCGAAGAGGGTCACCTCGTGCCCGCGCCGGACCAGTTCCTCCGTCAGCAGGGACACGACCCGCTCGGTCCCGCCATACAGCTCCGGTGGAACCGGCTCGGCCAGGGGTGCGATCTGAGCAATTCTCATCCTCACGGACCTCCATCCTCCGGCGCGACCTGTGAGGGTCTCGTACCCGAGCACGGGGTATTTCAGTACTCGATCTTCACTTGCACGTCGTGCGACTTGGAGGTCACGGCCGCCAGGCTCAGGTCCCCCGATCGCTCGAAGCGAAGGTCGACGTGGCTGGGCCCGACCGTCAGCCCCTTGATGTCCACCCAGTCGAGCCACTCCGGCAAACGCGGCCGGATAATGTGCAGCGTGCCGGCGAAGGCGTCAGGGACAATGCCCAGAACCGAAGTCAGGAGATACGGCAGGCTCCCGGCGGCCCACGCCTGCGGGCTGCACGCCACGGGATACCGCACGGGTCGGCCATACGTCGCGCGGTCAAAGCCGGCGAACAGCTCCGGGAGACGGTAGAGGTCGAACCGGGTGGCCGCCTCATACAACCCGGTGAAGATCTCGAGCGCCTCGTCGTCGAAACCGTAGGAGCGCAGCCCGACGGCCACCATCGCGCTGTCGTGTGGCCAGACGGCGCCGGTCTGGTAGTCGAATGGGTTGTACGCCGCAGCCGCCTGCGACAGCGTGCGCACCCCCCAGCCGGCGTTGAGCCGATCCGGGTCCATGATGCTGTCGCGCACCGCTCCTGCGTGAGCCTCTGCGACGATGCCGCCCCACAGGGCCTGGCCTTGGTTGGAAGCGTCGACGGCCGCAAGCCGCTTGGACCCCGGGTCACCGTGGAGGGCGAGCGCGTAGTTGCCCAGCTCCGGGCTCCAGAAGGACTCCTCGAAACGGTCCCGCACCTCGGTGGCTCGCCTCTCTAAGAGCGCGGCCCGTTCGCCATCACCGGTCGCGCGGCATACGTTCGCCACCGCCCGGAACGCCCGGAACACGTATCCCTGCATCTCCACCAGGGCGATGGGTGGCCTGGCCACCGAGCCGTCCGCGTCGACGATGGCGTTGTAGGAGTCCTTCCAGCCCTGGTTCACCAGCCCGTCGCTCGCGCGGGACACGTACTCGAAGAGGCCGTCGCCATCCGGGTCGCCGCAGCGGTCGAGCCAGTCGAGGGCCGCATCCACCTGCGGCCGCAGCGTGGCGAAGCACTCGAGGTCACCGGTCCACTGCAGATACTCACCGAGAAGGACCAGGAAGAGCGGCGTCGCGTCGACCGTGCCGTAGTACGGGGTGAACGGCACCTCACCAAGCTGCGCCAACTCCCCCACCCGCAGTTCGTGCAGGATCTTGCCCGGCTCCTCATCCCGCTCCGGGTTGCGCTCGCGGCCCTGGTGGCGGGCCAGAACCTTCAGGGTCGCCCGGCCCACGTCTGGCGCGAAGGCGAGAGTCTCGAGAGCCGTGATGATCGAGTCCCGACCAAAAAGGGCCACATACCAAGGCACGCCAGCAGCGAAGAACAGGTCGTCGCCCTGCCGTGTCTCCAGCATGGCCAGGTCGAGGAAAGAGCGACGCAGGACCCGGTTGAACAGCTCGTTGCTCGACGTCATGCGCACGGTGCTGGAGGGCAGCCCGAGAAGATCGGAGACGTGGGCCACCCTGCTCGCGGTCGGGTCTGGCGAGACCTCGAGGCCGTCATCGGCGCCACGCATGGGCTGGTCTACGAGCCGGAAGACCACTTCGAGCCGCCGGACACCTCCCGGATCGAGGATCATGTGGAAGGTGGCGCAGGTGCCCCCGATGCTGTCGGGGGGAGGGTCGAAGGTGATCTCGGTGGTCCGACGACGATGGTCGGCGCCCCTGTAACCGAGCCGGAGGACACCGTTCTCGGCGTGTGGCTCGTCAAGGTGGCCCCGGGCTCCTGGCTGCATCCCACGCACGGTGAAGATGTCGTCGAAGTCCGAGCCATAGGCCAGCGTCACTGTGACCTCAAGGGCTTCGCGCGAGAAGTTCCTGAACGTCAGCACCTCGCGGACCTCGCCGTTCAGCGTCGTGTCGACATTCAGGCCGATGGTCTCCTTGTGGATAGTGCCGCCACCGCCGGGGAACGGCAGCTCCGGATTCGTCAGCTCACGGGTGCAGCGGTCGCCGAGGTCTGCGGACTCGAACAGCAGCGTCATCGGTCGCCCATTGACGTGCATGCGCTTCTCGTTGAGGAAGCGTGTGTCGTGGAAGTACAGGCCAAGTCCGTGCCGGCCGGTGCGAGTCGAAGGCGCGGGCACCTCCCCCGACGTCTGGGTGACGAGAAAGAGAGCCCCGGACTTCAGCGTCGTCGTCCCGCCCAGGTCGGGGGGCTGTGTGCCCAGGCGGTCAGGATCGGGCACAGTCACCTCGTCGGGGGCATGGTCCGTGTGGGGTTCCATCTCGGCCATGGTGCCCAGTCACCCTCCTGTTAGTGCGCCGATGGCCCGGCCAGAACGCCAGCCCGACTACCCACGTCCGGGATGCCCAGCATGCCGATCGAGACCCGCTGAATGACGCGCCCAAACCCGGCGGCACCAGACATGAGGTAATCCAGCGCACTGTACCGCCGCTGACGACAGGCACCGCCACATCAGTTGCATCGTGCGAGAAGCATGTTCACGGACGGTCACCGAACTGGATTCGGTGACCCGTTTGAGGATGTGGGAGCTGAAGCTGACCGGGCAGGGCCTGCTTGACATGGCACGGTCCGGGAGCCCTGTGAGGCAGTCGCAGACCGGCTCCACGTCCCGCTTGGGGTGGAGGAACAACATGTCCCTCGCACCTCGTCGCGCAGGTCGGTCAGCACACCCATCCATCCAACTTGGGCGACTCACCACACCACCCGTCTCCAGGAAACCGTGTCAGCCCCCCAACCAGGGCCTCGACGGTACCGACCCAGCGTCCTTCCGCTGCCACCACATCGCCACCGAGCTCTGGCCGATTTCCTCGGAGACAGTGGTTAGCCCGGGTGAGGTCACGCCGGCTAATCGCGGCGGCGTACGCGTGGTTGGCGTGGCTCGTCAAAGACTTGGCGCCGGGGTTAGCGGCTCCCCTGTGGCACCCAGTCGTCACCCTTCGGCCGGTCGACCCGCGTCGTCTTCAGCGTCGAAGGTTTACCCGCGCTCCCGGTGGGTAGCACCGCCTCGATCGGGGTGAAAGGGCAGAAACGGTGAGCAGATGAACCCCCATCGATACCTGATCATGATCAACGGCGGCGTCCGCGAGACGGACCGAGACTGGCTGGGTGACCTGGCCATCGAGCGACAGGCTGAGAACTACACCGCGTTGCGGGGAGACCTGGACCGGTCCAGCCTGCTCGGGGTCCTGTCCCTACTCCGGTACCTGGACCTCGAGGTGTTCGAGGTCCGGCGGACATGCCAATGCCCCAGTCCGCGGCCGTCCTGTCTGGCATTCGAGCACCGGCGGGCGTCCTGACACGTAAGCCTCCGACGTCAGGCAGCAGGCACGTCCCCGCTCGACGGAGGCACCCTCGTGGGCATCACAAGACCCGATCCTGCCGGCAGTTCGGGCGGTGCCGCCTAGCTCGGTATCGCTGCCGAGTCCGGACCCTCAAGACGTTCGATCACCGCATCGAACGGCCCCGCTCGTCCTGCGAAAAGCTGGGCGCCTGCACGAGCGACCCTCGTCCGAAGGCGCCGGCCAACTCGTCCACCGTGGACCCATTGACCAGCCCGTTCGCCATGTTGGACTCCCAAACGAGCCGGCAGGTCCCGGCGGGCCGCAGTCGTCGTGAGGACCGCAAGCCCGTCCAGCCGATGTGCGCGGCAGCTAGGCGGGCAGGTCCAGCAATCTGGGCACTGAGGAAGTCATCTCAGGACGGACGCATGGCGGCCGTCGTCGTGGGTACACACGACCTATCGGTTCTCGGGGGAAGCAGTCGAGAGGAGAACATGATGCCGACGGCGCGAGAGATCATGACAGCGGACGCGACCTGCGTCGGGGAGCGGGAGTCCCTGGCCGTGGCCGCCCAGAAGATGGCCCAGCTCGATGTCGGCTCCCTGCCGATCTGCGGGGAGAACAACCGGCTCAAAGGGATGGTGACCGACCGCGACATCGTCATCAAGGCGGTGGCGAAGGGCCGCAACCCCGCCGACGTCACCGCCGGGGAGCTGGCCGAGGGCAAGCCGGTCACCATTGGTGCCGACGACGACGCCGATGAGATCCTACGGACCATGAGCTCGCATCAGGTGCGGCGGCTGCCGGTGATCGACGGTCACGACCTGGTCGGGATGGTGGCGCTGGCCGACGTGGCCCGGGCGTTGTCCGACCGCCCCGTCGGTGACCTGATGGACGCCATTACCAAGTAATTCAGCCGTCGACCGATCCGGTGGCCCGGCCAATCCATGCGCTGCCATGCCGGGAGTCGCCGTCCGCCACGCGGCAGCCTCAGTTCGGGTGCCCCTGGGCTACTTCAAGCTCCCGCTACTTGACACCTGTGTCGCAGATGGACAATCGGGGGGGACTTGCCCATTAGCGACAGTCCCGAGTTCGACCTGTCTTAAGTAGAAGAAGCGACGCGTTGCTGAAGGAGTGCGCCGCGAATCTCTTCGATGCTGCGAAGCACGGCGATCGTGTCCCCGATCGGGTGAATGGGGTGTTCCAGCTCTCCGCGCGTGATCGCGTCGCCGGCGGCGCGGAACATGGGCACGTATCCGGCACCCTCCTGCTCGAAAGTGAACTCTTCCACGGTGGGAGGAGCGGGCGGGTGACCGATCGTCATGCGAAGGACTTGTGGCGCGAAGATCGGCTCGCTAACCACGATGCTGCCCTTCGTCCCGCCGATCCAGGCGGCAGGGGGAATGAACGTGGCGAGGGAGTTGGTGAGCTGCGCCATGGCCCGCTCTTCTACCCGAACAGCCGCGAGTTCTTCGACGGCGCCACCGCCGACAATCCTGGCTTCATCCCGGACACGGACCTCTCGCCCATCTGGAACCCCGAGTTCTTCGGCAACATGATCATGGTCAACGGCAACACGTGGCCGTTCCAGACCGTGGAGCAACGCCGGTACCGGCTGCGCATCCTCAACGGCTGCCAGTCCCGCTTCCTGGTCCTGGACTTCGGCCAGATCCCGGGTGTCAAGGTGTGGGCCATCGGCAACGAGGGAGGCTTCCTGGCCGCCCCAGTGAACCTCACCGCGACCCACGACAACCGGCTCCTCGTGGGACTCGCGGAGCGCGCCGACCTCATCGTCGACTTCACCAACGTCCCGGTCGGCAACCACGTCCTTCACAACATCGGCCCCGACGAGCCCTTCGGGGGCGGCGAACCCGGCGAGGACTTCGATACCGCCGACCCAGCCACGACCGGACAGGTCCTGCAGTTCAGGGTCGTGCCCGCCGTCGCACCGGACCCAACGACACCGCCGCAGTTCCTCCTGCTCCCACCCATCACCGCGCTCCCGGCGGCCACGCGCACCCGACCCCTGGCCCTCATCGAGATGATGTCGCAGTACTGGGACGGGCCCGCCGAAGCGCTGCTGGGACACCTGAACCAGGACGGCATGCCGGTCCACCAGATGTGGCAGGACGCGGTCAGCGAGAACCCGAGCGTTGGGGACACCGAGGTCTGGGAGTTCCACAACTTCACCGCCGACGCACACCCCATGCACGTCCACGAGACGAGCTTCGAGGTCGTGAACCGGCAGGCCCTGGTCGTCAACCAGGATGGGGAGACCGAGCCACCGTCTCGGCTCGTGGGCGAGCCACGGCCACCGGAAGAGTGGGAGAGCGGCGTCAAGGACACGGTGATCGCCTACCCGGGTGAGGTGACCCGCATCCGGGCGACGTTCAGCCACCCAGGCCAGTTCGTCTGGCACTGCCACATCGTCGAACATGAGGACAACGAAATGATGCGCCCCTACCGCATCGGACCGGTGCAACCCGGCCAGCCGCAGTGACCCGACCACGGCTGGCTCACGAAGGCCAAGCCGTGGCTGCGCTACCCCGGATGGGTGCTACCGACCCCCCGATGACTCGCCCTCAGCGCGCACCTACCCAAGACGTCGGACGCGGATCCCCGGCATGTGCCGCGTCAGTCGTTGCCCGCGAGCGCGGCTGGAGACCCGAAGGACTGTCTGGCGATCATCCGTCTCGACATGCTGAGAACTCCATCCGCTGGTGCGGGCTGTCTCCGCGGCGCCCGCCACTTCAGGCCTCTCTGCGGCTCGACTTTGCGCCAGGGCCAGAGGTCCCGTCCGTTTCGCGCGTGCACCAGCCGCCTGAGTGGCACGGGCCAGGCCAGCGGGTCGTCAGGACCGGCAGTTATGCCTCGTTCCGTCATGTGGCGCACTAGGTTTCGCGTTATGGCGGACGTCGTGGTTCACGACGAGGTGAGGGTTGACCATGTGCGTGTCGATCGTGGCGGCCGGACGGTGCTGTCCGACATCAGCACCACCATTCCCGCCGGCCAGGTGGTCGGTTTGCTTGGGCCGTCGGGGTCGGGGAAGTCGACGCTGATCCGGGCCATCGTGGGGGTGCAGGTCGTTGCCGGGGGGACGGTGACCGTGTTCGGTCAGCCGGCAGGTTCCGCCGGGCTGCGTGGCCGGGTGGGGTACATGACCCAGTCGCCGAGCGTGTACGAGGACCTGACCGTCGCCGCCAACGTGCGCTACTTCGCGGCCGTGGTCGGGGCGAGCAGGTCTGACGCGGAGCAGGCGATGCAACGCGTGGACCTGACCGCCTACCGGGATACGTTGGTACGCCAGTTGTCAGGCGGGCAACGCAGTCGGGCCTCGCTGGCGTGTGTGATCGTCGGGGAACCAGACATCCTCGTTCTCGACGAGCCGACGGTCGGGCTGGATCCGGTCCTTCGCCGCGACCTGTGGGCGCTGTTCCATGCCCTGGCCGACGGGGGGCGGTGCGTGCTGGTGTCCAGCCACGTGATGGACGAGGCGACCCGGTGCGACCGGTTACTGCTTCTGCACGAGGGGCGGATCCTGGCCGACACCACCCCCCAAGGGTTGTTGACCCAGGCCGGCGCGCCCGATGCTGAGTCCGCCTTCCTGGGGCTCATCGACGCCGCTGAGGTCGGGACGATTGAGGGTGGCCCCCGCCAGCGGCCCGGTGGCCCTCTCTTCCGCCGGGGCCAGCAGTGAACACCGCACTGACCGCGCTCACCTGTGGGCGGGTGCTGCGGCAGCTGCGGGGCGACCCACGCACGATCGGGCTGCTGCTGGTCGTGCCGTGCGTGCTGATCGGCCTGCTCGCGTGGATCTACCACGGCACCCGTGTGTTCGACGCCGTCGGTCCGGCGCTCCTCGGGGTGTTCCCCTTCGTCGTGATGTTCCTGGTGACCAGCATCGCCACGTTGCGTGAGCGCACCACCGGCACCCTGGAGCGGCTGCTGACCACACCGCTGGGCAAAGGCGACTTCATGTTCGGATACGCGCTCGCCTTCGGTGTGATCGCGGTCTTGCAGGGCACGGTCGCCGTGTCCTTCGCGGTCTGGGTCTGCGGCCTGGACGTCAAGGGCCCCGTGTGGATGCTAGTCATCGTCGCCGTCGCCGACGCGATCCTCGGAACCTCGCTGGGGCTGCTAGCCAGCGGCTTCGCCCGCACTGAGTTCCAGGCCGTGCAGCTCATGCCGGCGATCGTGCTGCCCCAGTTCTTCCTCTGCGGTCTGCTCGTCAGCCGCGACGCGCTGCCGCCCGTCCTGGGATGGCTGTCCAACCTGATGCCACTCTCGTACGCGGTCGATGCCATGCATGCGGTGTCCTCCACGACCGACCCCACCGTCGAGGTTCTTCGGAATCTCGGCATCATCATCGGGTTCACTGTCGCCGCCCTCGTCCTGGGTTCGCTGACCCTGCGGCGGCGCACGCCCTGAAGCGGGACCTCGACCCGGGCGACTGTCGCCCGGCCAGTGACTGGCCATGGAGCATCGGCCACCAGCCGTGCGTGCCGCTCACGACGTACGCGGATCCGCAGTGACGCTGAACGCCGCGGCGGTCTCGACCAGCGTTCGTAGCGTCTCGGTGAAGCGGGCAGCGGGGGCGCCGTCGACGACGGCATGGTCGAAGCTGAGGGTCAGCGGCAGCGTGGCTCGGGCCACGATCTCGCCGTGCTGCAACGACAGGTCGGTCCGCGACGCCGCCCACGGTGACGGTCACCGTCAAGGGCGCGACGGGAATGGCCCATCCCCAGCTGCGGGTGAACATCCCGACGGAGGTGACGCCAACCGCCGGCCCGAACGTGGCCGCCACGCTGGGCCTCCTCGCCGCCATCCGCATCCCGGCCCGGCGCAGCGGCGCGGGCATCCGCATGAGAACTCGGGTGAGGCCACGCTGCGGATGTGCCTGCCCGGGACCGAACTTGGCGCGGCGCAAAATGTCGGTGATCTCGGCGCAGGTCTTCCGATCCGCGTCCGGGATCATCACGACGTCGAGCACCGTGCGCCCCTGCCAGTGACGTTCCACCGTGGCGCCCACATCGACCCGGTCGAAGTAGAGGATGGCGTTCCCGGCCTTGCGGGAGTTCACCTCTGGGTGCTGGGCGACAGCCCGCGACACGCTTGCGATCACGAAGCCGGTCCAGGACACCCGCGAATCCGCCGCCACGATCCGCGCCGCCTGGGTCACGTCGAGCTCGAGCAAGGCGTGAACCTGGAAGCGACGACTGGCCCCAGCCAGCCGGTCGAGCACCGGTTGGCGCTCTGGTGGAACACGCCGCGACCCATAACCCCACGCGGCCGCAGGCTGACTCTGCAGGGGCACGGCGGGCTCGGCGCCGGCTGCCGAACCCACGACGCGATCGCGTGCATCGGTCGTGTTCGGGGCGGACCCGCGGCTCGTCATCGGACGCCCTCCCAGAGCGCCCGTTCCCAGGAACGGGGGTCGTCGACCACCAGTGAGGTCGTGCCGAAGCGCATGGTGGCCCGACGGGCGAGGTCGTATGCCGGCCAGCCCGGGTTCCCGGTGCTGGCGAAGGCGATCCAGGCCGAGTGCATGGCGCGAGCGAGCTCCTGCGGCGGATCGCTCCCGAGCAGTGGTCCGAACAGCGGCGCGTCGGCTCGGACGGTGTCGAACACGAACGGCACTTCGAGCGCATGAACGGCACCGAGTCCCGGTGCGGCCCAAGCGAACTCGTACATGTAGGTGCCGGATGTCACCGCCGAGCCAGCGTGCGCATCCGCGAGGCGAATGGCGGGGATCCGCATCCACCAGTCGGTCTGAACCGAGGCGAGCAGGTCACCGGGACTGGCCTGCGGGTACCGCGCCCGGTAGGCGGCGAGCGCGGCCGGGGCGGAGAGCCCATAGGAGGTCAACGACTGGTAGCCGTGACCACGGACCGGCCCGGTCAGGATGTCGTCGGTGACTTGACCGATCGCGCCACTGACCACGAGCCATAACCGCCAGTCGTCGGTGTTCGTTCCTACGATGATGTCAACCTGCCGACCCGACCCGGCGGCGATCCGTTCGATCGGCCGGCCCGGAACGATCAGCCCATCGATGACCGGCTGCCACGGCATGGTGCTGGTCACCACGTCCTGGCCCCACCGTGCCGGGTCTGGATCGGTGAGCAGCTCCGCCTTCAGCTCTGCCTGAGCCGCCAGGAGCCGCTCGACACCAGCGCCCGCGATGGCCTCCCGGGTTCGGGCCACACCCAGCTTCGCGGCCAGGTACCCACCGATGCGCAGCGCGTCCTCGGGCGGCGTCACCTGGTGAGCGGCGCCGCTCTGGAGGATGGCCCGACGGAACAGGCCCTGGGCCGCAGGCATCGCGAGGAGCATGCCGATGCTCATGGCGCCGGCTGACTCGCCGAAGACGGTGACGTTGCCCGGGTTCCCACCGAAGGCGGCGATGTTCTCCTGCACCCACTCGAGCGCGGCGACCTGGTCGAGCAGGCCGACGTTGGCGATGTCGTCCGCCAGGTAGAGGAAGCCCTCGGCGCCGGGCCGCCAGTTCAGGACGACGCAGACGACGCCATCGCGGGCGAAGTGCCCGCCGTCGTACGCCGCCGTCATGCTCAGCTCGAACATGCCGCCCTGGATCCACACCATGACCGGTAGCCCGGCCGCGCCCGGGTCGGGCGTCCAGACGTTGAGGTTCAGGCAGTCCTCGGAGCGTGCCGGCCGGTCGACGCCGGCGACGGCCTCCGCCACGTCCTCCCAGTCCTCGGCCGCTCCCCCACGTGGGCCTCCCGTGGTCGGCGGGGCCACCTGCGGAGGCTCCGGCCCCATCCGGGTGGCGTCGCGAACCCCCTCCCAACCGGTCACCGGTTGGGGCGGACGGAGCCGGTTCGCCCCGAACGGCGGCGCTGCATACGGGATCCCCAGGAAGGCATACCCACCCTCGGCGACCGTGCCCTGCACCCTCCCGTGCACCGTC
The DNA here is from genome assembly GCA_963787725.1 of uncultured Actinomycetota bacterium. Lineage (GTDB taxonomy): Bacteria > Actinomycetota > Actinomycetes > Actinomycetales > Dermatophilaceae > Lapillicoccus. The sequence goes on from CAWBEH010000008.1 coordinate 57,501, forward strand.
CTCACCACGCAACCCATGGCATTGAGCCTGCGTTCCTACCGCAACCACCCCAAGGGCCGAAGGTCCCGCCGGATTGGTCCCGCGCCGATGCGGCAGCGAGCCTGGACCCCGGCCTCGGGCACGTGGCGGATCGGACTTCGCCGGCGATCGATCATGCGTTTCGCGATGAAACGCTCGACGCGAGATGGTCTACCCCGTGGGGTTCGTACCTACTCACGATGAGTGAGCCGGCCTGGTCCGGTGCCGTGGCAGCGCCTCCGGAGGCGCAGGCCGCTTTGGGGCGCAGGATGAGCGCCTCGGCTTAGAAGCTACGTGGTCCAGCATCACATGAGGCGTTGTCGCCGTCGTCCCGGGTCGATGCTCACCCAAATCCGGAGACCGGCCGCGTGAGTCGGTCCCAGCCGTCGCCATCGCTCTTCGGTATCGGCCGGCGGGCAGGACCTTGGACCCTGACGCGGAAGAGCGGTCCGCGCTGTGCTTGGTGGTGAGGTGATGACGATGACGGAACAGATTGTGGAGTCGTCGCGGACGGTGCTGGCGCCGAGTCGGCGGCATCGGCGGACGTTGCTGGCCATGGAGAGCGCCATGGCAGCGTTCGGGCTGGGCGGGGGCATCATGCTGATGTCCGGAAACGGGACGCCACCGGTGGAGGCGATCTCCTCCCTGGGACTGTCCAGCTGGGTTCTTCCGGGCGTGTGGCTGACCGCCAGCGTCGCGATCCCGTCCGCGGGGGCCGCATACCTGGCCTGGCGAGGTTCTCAGTGGACTCCGAGAGCTGTCATGGTTGCGAGCGGGTTGCTGGCTGTCGAGCTGCTCGTGCAGATCCCGTTCCTTGGCGTCAACGGTTTGCAGGCGGCGATGGCCCTGATCGGCGGCACGGCGGCGGCGTTGGCCTGGCAGGCGCGTCGGACATGGTGACGCGTCGCGCAGGAGGCGACCGTCGCCCGGTGATTGGGGCCGCGGCTTTCTCGATGTCGATCGCCGTCGTTCTCGTCGCGACCGTCGGTGGCGCCTGGACCGTCTGGAACCCCGGACTGCTGAAGGGTCCCGCGGTGATGGACGGGTCCGCCCGAGGCACCGCCCTGGTTCTGTTGAGCGTTGCGCTGCCGGCTCTCGTCGTCTCGATGCTGCTGGCGGCTCGTGGTGTGCACAAGGCGGTCATCACCTGGTTCTCGGCATTGTTGTTCGTGGCCTACAACTCCGTGCTGCTGCTCTTCATGACGCCGTTCAACGCGGCGTTCCTCGTCTACGTGGCGATGCTGTCCACGTCCGCGTGGGCGCTGTGGACGCTGGTGTCTGCGGTGGACGTCGAGGAGCTCGGGTCGCGCTTCGCCCCGACGGCGCCGGCGAAGGCGGTCGCCTGGTACGTCTGGGTCGTCGTCGGGCTGAACGCGACGGCCTGGCTGCGCCAGGTCGTCCCGGCCCTGACGACTTCGGGAACGCCGGCCTTCCTTGAGGGAACCGGCGAGTCCACGAGCGCTCTGTATGCGCAGGACCTGGCGTTGTGGCTGCCGTCGCCCTCGAGGACCACCCGCCGGTCTAAGGTCGGCGGCGGCGCCAGTGCCGGCGGTGGGAGAGAGCCGACTTGTCTGGCCGTACTGCGCACGGGCTGCTGACTATGGACCGGGGGTGTCGCCGGATCGGAGGATGGCGAGTAGCCGCGGATGGCCGTCGATGTCTGGCGCGGCGATGATTTCGACATCGTTCAGCCCGGCGATGCGGGCAAGCCGACGCAGTCCCTCGGCGGGGAAACCCCAGTAGACGAAGTCGTCGCGCTGGTACACCGCGCCAGGCTGGTGGACCTCGACAGCTGGGGTGTCGCCAGGCAGGTGAGAACCGTAGGTCTCGATGATGAGCTCCCCGACCGGCGTGAGGACGTCGGCCAACGCGCGCAGCAACGCGATCGGGTCGGTCACCCGATGCAGGATCCCGAAGCACAGGACCAGGGCGAAGCGTTCGCCAAGGCTGCGGATGTCGAGGGCGTCCATCCGCTGGTAGGCAACGTTCGAGTCGAGGGCGCCGGCAATCGCGTGGAAGCCGGCACCGCCGGCCAGGGCGATGCCGAACCGGGCCTGGACCCACTCGACGTACTGCTCGTTGTCGACCGCGACCACGCGACGCGCGCCCCGCCGCTCGGCAAGGAAGCTGTAGAAGCCGTCGAAGGCCCCGACGTCGAGCACGCTGCGGCCCGCGAAGCGTTCCGCGCCGAGCACCGGAAGACGGTAGACGTGGTCCCGGGCCAGGCCCGGTGTGTAGATGCCGTGCCCCAGCGCGAAGGTGTGAAACCACAGCGGAACCGAGTCCCGAAGGATCACCGCTTCCTCCGCGGTGCTGGCGATGGGCAACAGGTCCGCGACGGTGCGTTCAGCCAGGGACGTAGCGGGGATCGGCTCAGGCGAAACCACCTCGGCCTCCAAGAGAACACCTCACCCTCACTGCTGGGCCAACGGCACCGCCGCCTGCCACATCGGAACCTAAGCCATGCCCGCACTGCGAGCGCCCCCCACGCCTGAGGGTGAACGCGCCCCAGGACGCGAATCGCCCGCTCTGCCCTGCGTATTTCCGCCGCGAGGCAGCGGCCTTGGAGACCGCAGCAGCTCGACGGCAACGTCCTCCTAAATGCCGCCGGTGGGTAAGTCCGTCGAGGAGCGGCAGTCGGCGCAGCGACACAGCTGGTCTCTGGGGGAGAGACGGGCCGCGGTCGTTTTCGAGCCCTTACAGGGTGTCGGCTTGGTCGGCACCTGTCTCAGCCGGTCCCGGCCTGCTTGCCCCTGTAAACGGCCCCAGCCTGCTTGCCCCTGTAACGGCACTGCGCCTAGCTGGATCCCGCGCCGCACGGTGGCAGGGGCGGCGGCGTCCGCAGTTCCCGATCAGACACCAGGCACTCGGCGAGCACGGCGGCCTCCACGTCGACCGCGGCGTCGGTTTCGGCACCAACTGCACGCGCGTGGAGAGCGGGCAGTAGGGGCGTTCCTTTCTTCGGTTGCCCTGGGAAGGCGTTCAAGTTGGGCGAGGTTCCTCACGGCTACCCCGCAGTCACAGACGCTAAGCCCGCAGGTCCCGCAGGCGGCGACGGTGGGACGGGTTGCAGCCTCGGCGATGGAGGATCGACCGATCGGCTCCCCGGGTATGTGCCGTGAAGGCAGGTCGGGACTTAGGTCCCTGTTGCGGCCGACTCGGTCGAGAGATAGTAGAGGTACGCCAACGGCAACGCTGGCGGTCCGAAGGAATCGGAAATTCCGCGGCTGCGGGTCACATCGCAGTGAGCGTCTTGGACGAGGCGAGCGGATTGATGAAACCCGAACCGGAGGTCAGGACGTCGTTCCATCCTGACGGACGAAGCCCCGACGATTCTCGGATCTCGGGGCTCCGCCATGCCAGGAGGGCTGTGCGCCTGTTGCTTCTCCCGCTCGGTTCGTCCCTGCGGAGTCCCGGTGCGTGCACCGTTTACTGACCGGTTACCCCTTCTGCGGCGTGGAAGGCCTCGAGTGCCTCGCCGGGGGTGTCGTAGTAGGGGTTGGGGCCGAGGGCGGCGCTGATGCCGTAGCGGTCGAGCTGCTCGCGGACCGGGCCGAGGACGGCGGCGACGACGAAGCGGATGTGCCGTTGGTGAGCGCGTTCAATGACCGTGGTGAGGACCGCGGATGCGGTGTAGTCGATGTCTCCGATGGCCGCGCAGTCGAGCACTATCCAGCGCAGCGGGCCGCCGTAGCCGACCGGGGCGGTGACGTCGTCGAGGAGCCTGGAGGCGTTGGCGTAGTAGAGGCTGGTGCCGAACCGGTAGACCACCAGCCCTTCCTCGGTCCGGGCACCTGGGGCTACCGGGTCGGTCTGCCAATGCCCGGCGGGTGACTTCGCCAGCACGCAGTTGCGTGGGTTGTAGCTGTGGCGCAGGTGTTCGATGATCGAGGCGATGACGGCGATCAGGATGCCGTACTCGACCCCCAGCACCACCACCGCGGCCGTCGTGAGCAGGGCCACGCCGAACTCGTGGGGCCGGGCGGCCAGGATGAGCCGCATCCCGGCGACATCGATGAGCCCGATGGCAATGAGGGAGACCACCGCCGCCAACGCGGCCGCCGGCAGGTAGGCGAGCGGCCCGGTGAGCAGCAACAGGACAAGGAGAACCACCGCGGCGGTGGTGAGCTAGGCCAGCTGGCTGCGCCCGCCCGCGCTGTCGACCATCTGCACCTTGGTCGGGCTACCGTTGACGACGAAGGTGCCGGAGAACGCGGCGACAGTATTGGCTGCGCCCAAGCCGACCAGGTCGGTGTCTTCGCTGAACGCCTCCTCGTATTTCACCGCGTAGGCACGGGAGGTGGCCGCGCTTTGGGCCAGGATGACCACGAACATCGACGCCGCGGCGCCGGGCAGCGCGGCGGCGTCCCGCCAGCCCAGGGCCGGCAGCCCGAAGCTCGGAAGGCCGCCCAGGACCGGCCCGACTACGGACACGCCGCGGCCGGCCAGATCCGCGGCCCGGCTCACCCCGATCGCGAGGATCACCGCGATCAGCGCCCCCGGGATCAGCGGCCCCGGGATCCTGCGGGTGACCGTGTGCGCGTCGCAAGCACGACCAGGATGACCCCGGCCGACACTGCCACGTCTGCCCGATTGAGGTGCGGGAGCGCGCGCAGCGTGTCCAGGAGCCTGGCCGGGGTCTGTTCGCCCGCCGCGGTTACCCCGAGCATGTCGGGAAGCTGGCCGGCAGCCACCTGGATGCCGACGCCGGTAAGGAACCCGACCAGCAGGGTGCGGGAGAGGAAATTCGCCAGGAACCCTAGCCTGGCCAGCCGGGTAAGCAGCAGCATCGTCCCGGCCAGCAGGGCCGCGAGCCCGGCCAGCTGGACGTAGCGTTCCGACCCGGCCACCGCGAGACCGGTAAGCGCGGCGGCGAGTATGACCGCGGTCGCGGAATCCGCGAATAGAGGCTGGCCCGGCCGGATACGGTCCCGAGCCTCCCCATCCGCCAGCTCTCCTTAGTCGCGAATGCGGACCATCAGGCGAGAGCCACCAGCCGCGACCGGCGACCCGACCACCAGCGGCGAACCAAGACCCCGGCGCACGGTCGATCGCCGGTCAGGCACGCCGCCAGGGTGCATCCCACCGGTAGCCGCATCGACGGTCTTAACGCAATCTTGACGGCCCACCGCCCACCGGAACCCGAGGCCTGGCAGGTGCCCATCGGCGCCCGACGGCGTGCCCGGCTCGGCGGTCCCGACACCAAGCCAATTGCCAGGCTGCCCGGTTCGGACCGTCTCTGGACAAGGGCGGCGTCCCGCCACCTCGACGGCCGCTCCCAGGTCGGGAAGGTGATGGTTAACGATGCGGCTACACCGGTCACGACCAGGGATGGGCAGCGCTGTGGGCCGGCGTGTGAAGCCCGATTCGTCGACCCTCGGCGACACTGGCGCCATGCTCCATTTGCGGATCGTGTCCCCGGTTGGTCAGACCGAGGAAGTGTTGGGCGCCCTGCGTGACGACCCCGGCATCAGCAGTCTTTCCGTCGTGCCGGGTGCCGCGACGCGACCGGCGGGTGATTTGGTCCTGGCGGATGTTGCCCGAGAGGCCGCCGACGACGTGGTCGGTCGCCTCCGCGCCGTCGGGGTCCACCGGACAGGGTCGGTGCATATTGAGCCGGTCCCGACGTGGCTGTCCAAGGACGGCTACGACGCGGAACGCCGGACCCCGGGCAGCAGCGCCGACTCCGTCGTGTGGGCGCAGGTCATCCAACGGGCCTACGAGGACACCGAGCTGAACTGGACCTACGCCAGCTTCATGACGCTGGCTACGCTCATCGCGACCGTGGCGATCGTGCTCGACTCTCAGATTCTGGTGATCGGCGCGATGGTCCTCGGACCGGAGTTCGGCGCGGTCGCCGCGCTGGGCGTTGCCCTCGTCAAAAGGAGGCGCGCCCTGTTCTGGCGCGCGACCAGGGCACTGCTGGTGGGCTTCGCGGTCGCCATCACCCTCACGACGGCCTTCGCCTGGTGCGCCAAGCTGTTGGGATGGGTGACTCTCACCGACGTGACCGGGCCGAGACCCGGCACGGAGTTCATCTACTCCCCGAACAAGTGGTCATTCATCGTCGCGTTGATCGCCGGTGCGGCCGGCGTGCTGTCCCTGACCTCCGCCAAGACCGGAGGGCTGTCCGGTGTCTTCATCTCCGTCACCACCATCCCCGCCGCCGGCAACGTCGCCCTGGGGCTGGCGTTCGGGGCTAGCACCGAGGTCTGGGGCAGCACCCTGCAGCTGGGTATCAACCTGTCCGGGATGGCGTTGGCCGGCTGGGCCACACTGGCCATCCAACGCGCAGCGTGGGCACGGGCCTCCGCCAAGCGAGCCGAGTTCCTGGCGCGGCTCCGCAGCCGAAAGGACCGCTGAGGACAGCCACGGCCGCCCCGAGGTCCCCTACGTCCGAAACCCGGACAGATGGCTCTCCCTATGGCCGTCAGGCGATCCTTGGGCGTGCAATGTCGGCGCGCCGACCGTCACGTCGACGCGGCGAGAACCTGCGCTGATGTCGACGGGTCGCCGCCGCCATTGTGGTTCCTCCGCGATCGGAAGGTTGCACAGCCGGCAGCTCGACGGCCGGACGACGAGACTCCGGCGGCCTGTCCGGCGTCATCCCAGGCCCTCTTACGACGCGATGAACCCAGTTCAGGTGTCCGGAGAGCTGGACAGGGTACGGCCCGAGGTCCTTGCCCGTAGGCGACCTCAGTCGTTGCCGCGACCGAGGAGCGGCCGCCCTCCGAGCCAACGGGCGCCTTCGGGGATTGTCGCCTGACCGCCCTCGTGGGCTGCGTCAGGGGGACCACGGGCATGGACCACTGAGACCGCCGGCCGGCGGCTGAAGCATTGGCGCTGAGGAACGCGGAGGGTGGCTCCGCGTCAGCGGCGGTCGCGCCGGTCCTCGCGTCGGTCGCCGCGGCGGCGGACGCCGTGGACGACCACTGCGGCGGTGGCGACGGTGGCGGCGGTGCGGGCCACGGGGGCGCCGATCACGCCGCGGCGTGCTGCGCGCGCGGGACGGAGAGGCATGTCAGTTCCCTTCTTCCGAAGCCAGCTCGGCCTCGATGGATGCGGCGATGGCCTGGATGGGGATCCGGCCGCTGGCGATCAGCTGTCCGCCCGCGCGGCGGGTGGCGCTGGCGAACGGGGCGGCCCAGCGGTTCTCGAACACGAGCACCCCAGCCACGCTTCCGGGTTCCATCGCCTCGGCCAGCAGCTCGACGTCCTCGGCGGCCAGGATCTCGGCGATGTCCGCCTCGAGCGCACGGATCTCGTCCACGGCCGGGATATCGTCGATCTCGAGCGCGTCGACCGAGCCGTCCTCGTTCTTGGTGAGAATGAGAAGATCCAGCACCCGGATCAGACCGGACTCCGAGAGCCGGGCCAGCTCCTCCGCGACCTCACCGGTGAAGTTCTGCTGACCCGCCGGGAACTCGACGACGAGGTAGTCGACGGGGCCGAGCTCTTCCAGTGTTGTCTCCGTGGTCAACCGGAATCACTCCTTGACGTTGTGGACGTGCACGCGGTCGCGCTACACCACGGGATCCTTCCCCCCGCGCCCCGAGCGGGCATCACCTCAACCAGATGAGACGTCAGTGCGACGTCAGATGAGACCCCGACGCGGCGGTCCACGATCTGCCGCTCATCACCGCAGCGCCAGTGCTCATGGGCGTCGTCGTCCTTCGGGCGGAGCTCGTCCCGAGGTGGATGGGCATCGACCTGATCGTCCCAGCGGATCTGCTGTCCTTGTACACACAGGGCAGGCCCCAGGGACTTCGCCCCGTGACGGCGGCGGGGGTCACACCTGGGAAACGCTGAGAATGAAACAGGCCTCGGCCTTGAGAGCGACGCTAGGACACCTCCCCGGGTGACAAGACGACCGTCGGACGGTTCACATCTGCAGGTCCACGACAACGCCCAGGCCACGCTGAACGCCAACGGGACCGTCACGGTGTCGTTTGACCACCTGTCCTTCGCCTGATCCACCGAGGGGTCGCGACGCGACGACCGGCATACGGCTGGCAACGCCGTACGCCGCTCTCACATGCGCTCGCCGTGCTCCTCCCCACGGGATCCTTGCCCTCCTCGACCTGGTCGGTAGTTCCCCTCGTCACGTAGGAGGACATGCGCGCACCACCGGTGGCCGACGCTCCGGCACCGGCCGCACCACCCGCCGCGGCGCCGACGAAGACCAGCTCACCAAGATCCGCGAATGGGCCTGCGCCAACGGCCACCAGGTCTCCGACCGCGGCCGCATCAGCACCGCCGTCCAAGAGGCCTACCACGCCGTCAACTGAAAGAACCCACTACCCGAGGTGCGGGCCTCCGTCCCAGGCGGTGGGCGGCTTCACGGTCCTTCAGGAACCGGTGCAGCGGCATCGGGTCCAGCGTCGGCGTTCAACTGCGTCACCCCGAATAATGTCTGACGCGATTCACGATCGCGGTGCTAGAGGTCCGCGTCCGACTCCCCCGGCACGCGCCCGGTGGGTCGGCTCGACGATCTGGTGCTGGTCGCTCCATAACGGTGGTGCTGTGCGGTGGGGTTCCTGGAGCCGAGATGGTGGCCTGAAGGTCCCGCATCGGCAGGTATCTGAATCGCGGGTCGCTGTCGACGCTCGGAACCCAAATCGGGAAACGAACCCGGGCGCACGGTGTCACCCCGTGCGCAACGACACGCCGGCTCGCACGGCGGGCCCGACCGCGGCGGCAAGCTCCAACGCGTGCCACGTCAGCCACGTGCCCAGGCCCCGCCGCTGCCACCGCCGATCGACCCCGAGACGGGACACGACGACCGCCGACACCGGCAACCGCTCTACCCTCGGCGACCTCAGCGAAGTCAACGGTCGTCAGCCTGCACCTGGAACGAACCCAGCCGGTAGCAGCCAACCACCCGCCCTCAGTGGCGACCTGGACTGCCACACCCCGTTCCGCCGCGACCTCGTCCAGCCGCAGCCAGTCATCCACCACGGGATCACCGCAGCCGAAGTCCGACCGGTCATGCCGGCCAGGATCGATCCGCTCGATCCGGACAGCACCCACCAACCCGCAGTCTTCCAGCCGGCGCGCTCCCGGATCGAACCCTGCTTCCGGCCCGCCCGACCTGCCAAGAGGCTCGCGGAGAAGCGTCCTACCACCCGCCGAGCGACGGGTGCGTTTGGTGCTGCAGTCCGGCGCCCAGAAAGGGCGCGGTCCCGGGTGGTGCTGACACCGCCTCGAGTCGAGATGGTCGCCTCAACGCGAGTCGCGGTCGAAGGATCGGAACCCGAACCGGTCGAGGAACCGGTCCAGGAACCGGTCGCGGGGACGGGCAACAGTGCGGCTGCAAGCTCGTCGACGGAATACGATCGTGGTTCGGTTCGGCTACCGCCATGCCCGGGTCGCCGTGTCGAGGGCGTCGATCTCGTCTTGGGTCAGTTGGAACGTGAGCGCCTCGGCGTTGGCGGTGGCCTGCTTTCGGTTCTTGGCCCCGGGGATGGGCAGAACCGTGTCGTTCTCGATCAGCCAGCGCAGGGCCACCTGCCCAGGGGTTTTGCCATACCGTGCGCCTATCTGTTGAAGCAGGGCGGTGACCGGCTCGAGCGCCGTCAGATCCCGGCCACGGAACGGTTTGCCGAAACGCCGCAGGCCACGAGGCCGGTTGGTCCGGGTGTACCGGCCGGTGAGCGCGCCGCTGGCCAGCGGCTGGTAGGCGATCAGGGTGATGCCCAGCTCCCGGCAGACATCCAACACCCCGTTTGTCTCCGGCCGGCGGTGCAGCAGCGAGTACCCCACCTGGTTGGACGCCAGGGGTATGCCACGCCGGGCAAGAGCGGCATGCGCCAGGCGCATCTGGTCGGCCGAGTAGTTGCTCACCCCGACGGCGCGGACCTGCCCGGCCGCGACGGCGTCGGCCATCAGCTCCATCAGGCGCGGAATCTCCACCCGCCGTGACGGGAAATGGTGCTGGTAAAGGTCGACGCGTTCACGGTGCAGCCGGGCCAGGCTGTCGGCGAGGTGCCGTGGCATGTCGTCCGCGGTGGCCCATATGGTGGCCGGGAACTTGGTGGCGATCACGGCCGCGTCGCTGGACAACTCCCCCAGCCGTCGCTCCGACGCGCCACCGGCATACATCGCTGCCGTGTCGAAGAGAGTCACCCCCGCCGCGACGCTAGCCTCCCAAGCTCCACGCTCCTCGTCGCGACCCTCGGCACCGCCGTAGGCGATCTTGGCCGGGTGCAGCCGGGCCAGCCCATGCGCCTCTCCCCAGGTCATCGCCCCGACGCCGAGCCGCGGCACCAGGACGTCGCTACGTCCGAGCGGCTGTACAAGTGGCATGGCCAACCGTCCTGTCCACTCCTGGTCCTCACCTGAGGGTACGCATCGAGTCCATGCCGAGGACACCCGCGAGCGTCCCGGTTCCCTGCGCGAGGCAACGGCAGAATTGAAGACTCTCACCGGCAAGGAATGGAAGGCGCATAGACTCGGGATTGCCATATACGACGACGGCTCGGATTTTTGGTCTATGGGGGGCGGAGGCGCAGGGCGCCTTCTGCTCACGGTACCTGAACACCGTTGGCGTGCGTGCTTGCAGGCGTTTGAGAAGCCGACGCCTTTCTCGGCAAGTCCTGAGATTGGTCTCGCCTATAGCCTGTTCTCCGGGGCCGATTTGGTCGGAAACAATCCGTATGCCCGCTTAGTACTTCTTGTCGCGGCGATAGAAGCAATAGCGGTACGTAAGGAAAAGCCTGCTGGATGGGTAGCGGAAGTACGCAGGGTAGAGGAGATGCTCAAGGCTGAGAGCGTTGACCCCATCGTCATGCAGAGGATTCTCTCAGCGTTCCAAGAGATTCGCAGAGAGTCTATTGGTGAAGCGTGTCAACGGGCTGCGGGCGAAACTGAGTGGACGACGCTCCACGGCCTGTCGGCGGCGGCTTTTGTCAAGAAGTGCTATCGGGCGCGAAGCCTTATCGTTCATGGTTCCCTTGAGCGGCCGCCACACGCTGAAGTTGGGTTAATGGCTGCGGAGTTGAGTGGACTCGTCGGCCTGCTGATTGCCGGGGCCAACGTCGCTAGGGCGGCGAAGGCATCGCGGTAGCCGGCTCGCGGCTCCTCCAGCCGCGTAGAGGCCCGTCGCCGCTCGGCATACTCTTCGACCGCCGACTCGGTGAACCGCACCAAGCCGCGTGAGAGCGCGTGCGCCTCTCAGGTCCCTTCAGTCTCGGCCTCCATCGAACTTCCCCGGGTCGTCCTTCCCGCACTTGCTGCAGCGTCGGTAAGCGCCGTCCGCTGAGTGCTCCATATGCCACTTGTGGTGGATGTTGAGTCGGCAGAGCAAGGGCTTACGGCTTGGGGCCGGGCTTGTGGTCATGTCCTTCTCCTTGGTGAACGCCTGAGGAGCACCCCACCTGCCAACCGAACCGAGAGTCGCGGTGTCAAACTCCGAGGGTAGACCCGTTCAGGGCTCACCCGGAGGTAGTCGGCGACCTCGGCCTCGGTCATCATCGGCGGCGACGATTTCCCCATCATCTCCGGGAGCGTGGCACGGGCCGACCAGCTTGGGCTAGAGGCTCGGTGTCGCCGCTCCGGCCTACCCTCGACTATGGCGTGGTCGCATGGCCCTCCCCGACAGGAGCGCGGGACCATGGTCGATTGGACCGCCGAGGACGGCGACCGCGACGTGTGGCTAGGCCGGTGGCTCGCCAACGGGGTGGCGGTGCGAGTACCCGTGGGCGGGTACGGAGGTAGTCATCAACGGGCGACTCGTTCGGAGGTACGCGCTCATCCGGGACGAGGGACCGCCCTCGGCCTAGCCCGGTTCGCGCGGAACGAACTTGCCGTCAACGAACTCTCCATCCCGAGGAAAGAGAGTGCTCCGCCGTACGTAGCTGTAATTGTCTGCTTGGCGCATCGCCTCGACCATCAACCGCGTCTCGGGACTCGCCGCCGCCCACAGGGCATCGCGCTCCCGCAGCAGGGGTTGCAGCAACGCCCATCGAATCTTGACGAACTGCGTGCGGGGCCGCTGCACGGCCGCTGACCGCATGGCTTGTAGCCAACCGGGTTCGGTGTCGGCGTCGGAGTCTTGGGGCTCGCTCATTCGGCGAAGGGTAGGTCGGGGTTTCCGCGATGTCCGCCGAATCGGACCAACGGTGACCGGATAGCCGAGACCCCTCGGCAAGAGGCGCCGGAGGATGGTCGATTGGACGCCGGAGGACGGCGACCGCATACGAGTGGCTCGCCGGGTGGCTCGCCGCGGGTCGAGCTGCGAGTATCCGTGGGCGGGTGTCGAGGTCGTCGTCAATGCGTGGCTCGTGCACCGGTACGCGCTGATCCGCGACCGCCAGGTGTGACCCTCCTCGGCGGAACGCGCGAGCCTCTCATGTTCCGTCGATGTTCCGCCGATGTTCCGCCGGGCGAAAGCGGAGGCCCTCCCCGAATCCGGGAAAGGGCCTCCGACCTGCGGTTTTACTTGTGGGCGATACTGGGTTTGAACCAGTGACCTCTTCCGTGTCAAGGAAGCGCGCTACCACTGCGCCAATCGCCCGAGTCCGGCCGTGTTCCGGCCGGTGGTCTCCCGGTGGTTCCCGAGGTGGAGACGGGATTTGAACCCGTGTACGCGGCTTTGCAGGCCGCTGCCTCGCCTCTCGGCCACTCCACCGCGAAGGCAAGTTGTTCTCGGTGCCTCCGAGCGGACGACCGGGCTCGAACCGGCGACCTCAACCTTGGCAAGGTTGCGCTCTACCAACTGAGCTACGTCCGCGGATGATCGGCGGTTTCACTCCCCCGCTCGATGCACGGTAGACAGTAGCGGACCCGGCGGACGATTCCCAAACCGGCCAGGCCGCCTCCGCAACGCCGGTATGCCGGTGCTCACGAGGCCCTCCGATGCTCGACCTGGCGAGGCTCCGACGGCCACGCCAGATCCAGATACTGCTGCTCTGAGGCGATGAGATCGTCGAGCAGGGGATCGCCCTCGCCCTCACCGTACGACCGCCGCCCCTCCATCTCGGTACGAGCCCATTCGACCAGCCGCGCGGTGGGCGCGAGTCGCACCGAGACCGGCCACAGCACCCGCGTCGCGGCGTTCAGACCGGCACCGACGAGCACGGCGATCGCCAGCGCACACAGCCAGATCAGCACGACGATCGGCGCCGAGAGAGACCCGTTGACGGACGTCCCGTCCAGCGACAGGCCGACGGTCCCGCGGACCACGAACGAGGCCACCACCCAGATGACCAGCGCCAGCCCCGCGCCCGGCGCCGCGCGCCACCAGCGTGCGTTGCGCGGCGTGGCGACGTGGAACAGCGTGGTGAGCGCAGCGACCGTGGCGACCGCGACCGCCGGCCAGTAGAGCAGCCCCGGCGAACCGCATCCGCTCCGGAAGCCAGCCGTCGACGATCGTCGGACCGAGCAGCACCAGCGGGAGGACGACGACCCCGAAGACGAGGGCCGCGAGGTAGAGCGCTAAGGACAGCGCCCGGGTCCGGACGATGCCGCGGACTCCGCTCTGGCCGTACCGAATCCCGATGGTGATCGCGATGGTGTCGACGAGGACGTTCAGGTAACGCAGAGTCGCGCGGATGGTCTCGAGCACCAGCCGCGCGGTCGTCGTGGCGCCGTGGACCTTGTCCAGCTCACGGCGCATCCGGGCCTTCACCGTCATCGGCGACCACGTTAGCCACGGGCAAACCGGGATCCAGCCTGTGACACGGGTGACGGAAGTGACGATTGGGACTCGTTACCATCGCCTGGTGGCGACGCATGCGGTGACCAACCAGGTCCCGCCCCTCGAGGACTATGACGTCCTGGGCACCGACCCCGTCCTCGTCGAGGCCGTCGCCCGGTGGGGTGAACCGGCCGACGTCGACGGCCTGCACGCACTGGGCCGGACCGCCGGATCGGCCACCGCGCAACGCTGGGCCGACGACGCCGACCGCAACCCGCCGCGGCTTCGCACGCACCGGCCGACCGGGGAGCGGGCCGATGATGTCGACTACCACCCCGCATACCACTCCCTCCTGCGCACCGCCGTCGCGAACGGCCTGACCGCGGAGCCGTGGACGCGCCCGCCCGGGTCCCGCGCGCACGTGCGCCGCGCGGTCGGGTTCGTCATCTGGAGCCAGGTCGAGGCCGGCCACGGCTGTCCCGTGTCGATGACGTATGCGGCAGCGCCGGCCCTGCGCCACGACCCGGACCTCGCCGCGCTGTGGGTTCCGCGTCTCGCCTCCCGCGAGTACGAGCCGGAGCTGCGTCCCGTCGGTGACAAGGACGGTGCCCTCTGCGGGATGGGCATGACCGAGAAGCAGGGCGGCTCCGACGTTCGCGCCAACACCACCAGGGCCGAGCCGGCCGCCCACGGGCCGGTGCCCGGAGCCGCATACCGGCTCACCGGTCACAAGTGGTTCTGCTCGGCGCCGATGAGCGACGGCTTCCTCATGCTCGCGCAGACGCCGGGCGGCCTCACCTGCTTCGTGGTGCCGCGCGTCCTGGACGACGGCACTCGCAACCCGTTCGCCCTGCAGCGGCTCAAGGACAAGCTCGGCAACCGGTCCAACGCGTCGTCCGAGGTCGAGCTCGACGGCTCCTGGGGCTCACGGCTCGGTGAGGAGGGCCGCGGAGTCCGGACCATCATCGACATGGTCGCCGCGACCCGCCTCGACTGCGTCCTCGGCTCCGCGGCCACAATGCGCGCGGCGGTCACCCGCGCGGTCCACCACGCCCGTCACCGGTCGGCCTTCGGCACCGTGCTCGTCGACCAGCCGCTGATGAGGGTGGTGCTCGCCGACCTCGCCGTCGAGTCGGAGGCGGCGACGCTGCTCGGTATGCGGCTGGCGCATGCGGTCGACGACCAGGAGTCGGCGTTCCTCCGGCTGGCGGTGGCAGCGGCCAAGTTCTGGGTGTGCAAACGGACCCCACCGATGGTGGCGGAGGCTCTGGAATGCCTGGGTGGCAACGGCTACGTCGAGGAGAACGGCCTGCCCCGGCTCTACCGCGAGGCGCCGCTCAACTCCATCTGGGAAGGGGCCGGCAACGTCAACGCGCTGGATGTCCTGCGCGCCGTCAGCCGGGAACCACTCGCCGTCGAGGGCCTCGACAAGGAGCTCTCCCAGGCGCGGGGACTCGACCGTCGGCTCGACGCCGCGATGGACCGGACGCTCGCCGCGGTCCGGGCGGCCGCCTCGGCCGAGCCGGTCGAGGCGCAGCTGGGCGCCCGGCGGCTGGTCCAGGACGTCGCGGTGACCCTGCAGGCCGCCCTGCTGGCGCAGCACTCCCCGTCCGTGGTCGCCGAGACCTTCGTCCAGAGCCGGCTAGGTGATCAGGACGGCCGGGTGTTCGGCACGGTGCCGATCGGCGCTGACGCGGCCGGGGCGATCGTCGAGCGCGCGTTCGCCGGCTGACCCGAGCCGCCTCGGGTCACTCCCCCGTCGCACCGTCAGCTAGCTCCCGCACGATGTCGAGATGCCCGGCGTGCCGCGCGTACTCCTGGATCAGGTGCAGCAGGACCCGCTCCAGCGGCGGCGGCCGGCCGTCGTCCCACCTGTCGCTCGGCGCGCCGAGGTCGCCGAGGTCGTGCGCCATGACCACCTCACGGGTGCGCTGTCCGCCGGCGTCGAACGCGTCGAGGAGGTCCTCGACGCGTTCGTCCGGCCCCGCATACCAGCGCTCGTCGCGTTCCTCGGCCCACGGGTCCGGCACGTCCACCCCCTCGAATCCCCAGACGATCCACCGGCGCTCGACGTTGAGCAGATGCTTCACGAGCGCGATCGGGGTCCAGCCGGAGGAGAGCCGACTGGTTCGCAGAGCAGAGTCGTCGAGGCCGGTGACCTTCTCGCGGACCACCCAGCGGTAGTAGTCGAGGTACTCGAGGAGCACCTCCCGTCGGTCGTCGCGCGGGTTCGTCGGTTCCGGGAACTCCATCAGCTGGCGTCGAGCCGAGCCAGCTCCGCTGCGACGTCGAAATCCATCACCGGCCAGGTCGGCGCCATGTCGGTGAGCGCGTCGAGCAGCAGCTGCTGCACGGCGTACCGCGCGTACCACTTCTTGTTGGCCGGCACGACGTACCAGGGCGCCCCGTTGGTCGACGTCCTGGTGAGCGCGACCTGGTACGCCTCCATGTAGTCGTCCCAGTGCATCCGCTCGTCGACGTCACCAGGGTTGTACTTGTAGTGCTTGTCCGGCCGTTCGAGCCGTTCGCGCAGCCGGGCCTTCTGCTCGTCCTTGGAGATGTGCGTCATCACCTTGACGATGCGGGTGCCCGACGCGATGACCTCCCGCTCGAAGGCGTTGATCTGGGCGTACCGCTTCAGCCACTCGCTCTTGGGCACGAGGTCATGCACCCGGACGACGAGGACGTCCTCGTAGTGGGACCGGTCGAACACCCCGATCTTCCCGGGACCCGGCAGCGCGTTGCGGATCCGCCAGAGGAAGTCGTGCTTGCGCTCCTGGTCGGTCGGGGCCTTGAAGGCGGTCGCCCGAATCCCCTCGGGGTCGATCTGGCTGACCACGTGGCGCATGATCCCCCCCTTGCCGGAGGTGTCCATCCCCTGTACGACCAGGAGGACCGAACGCTTCCCGCCCCCTCTCGACTCGGCGTGGAGCTTCTCCTGCCAGTCGCCCAGCTCGGCCGCGTGCTCCGCCAGCGCCTTCTTGCCCTTGGTCTTCCCGCCGTCGAACCCGGGCGTGCTCTCGCAGTCGACGTCCGCGAGTCGGAACCCCTCGCCTACGCGGAGCAGCTCTTCGATCGTCGCCGAGGGGGTGTCCTTCGCCTTTGTCTTCGCCATGTCAGCCATCCTGCCGGGGCCGGCTGGGCCCCGCCACGCCATACTCACCGCATGCGCCTCCTCCTGGCGGACCTGCCCGCCATCGGGGACCTCGGCCTCGGCGAGCCGCTCGACGACGCGGCGCTCTCGGCGCTCTACGTGGCGCTCCCCCGCGACGGCGTCTGGGTCCGGGCGAACTTCGCCACCAGCCTCGACGGCGCGATCACCGGCCCCGACGGCCGGTCGGGCTCGGTCAACTCCGCCGCGGACCATGTCGTGTTCGAGCTGCTCCGGGGCCTGAGCGACGTCGTCGTCGTCGGGGCCGGCACGCTGCGGTCCGAGGGCTACACCGCCCTGTCGGTGGCGAACCGCTGGCAGGCAACGCGATCCGCGTTCGGTCTCGCTGCCGCGCTGCCCCTGGTATGCGTCTCGAACTCGGGCGAGGTGCCTCCCCGGCTGCGTGACGCACCGCGCGGCACGGTCCTGATGGCGACGCATACCGGCTCTCCCGGGCTAGCGGAGGCGCGAGCGGTGCTCGGCGACGAGCAGGTGCTCGTCTGCGGCGAGGAGGCCGTCGACGACGTCCGGCTCGTCGCGATGCTCGCCGACCGGGGGTGGGACCGGATCCTCACCGAGGGCGGTCCGCACCTGGCAGGGTCGATGGTCGCTGCCGGCGTCCTCGACGAGGTGTGCCTGTCGCTCACTCCCGTCGTCGTCGGCGGTCACGGGCCGCGGATGACCTCCGCCGTGGCGACCGTGACCGGCTACCTCCCTCGGGTGCTGGTCGAGGAGGACGGCACGGTGATGGGCCGCTGGTTCCGCACCTGACCGGCTCAGCGGGTCAGGAAGGCGGCCAGCACCCGCTCCCAGCGGACCGTGTCGAGGTTCCACTCCTTGCAGTGCCGGGCGGTGTCCCACGGCTCCAGCGTCACGACGTCGGGCCGGGCCTCCGCGAGGGCGAGGGACGGCCCGGCGGGGACGAACTCGTCGTCCACCGAGTGCTGGATGAGGATGCGGTGCCGGATCTCGTCGGCCCGGGCCACCCAGTTGGTCAGGGCGACGTCCACGGGGTCATGGACCCCGACGAGGTGCCTCGTGGCGCGGCGGCCCATGACCAGCGTGCCGAGGTCACGCAGTGGCGGTGGGATGTGGTGCAGTCGGGCGTGGTGGGCCAGGACGTCGCCCCAGTCCACCACCGGCGCGTCGAGGAAGACCGCGTCGACGAAGTCGCCGGTCGCGGTCTGCTTGAGCGTCTGCAGGACCACCGCTCCGCCCATCGACCACCCGCCGAGGACTGCTCCCGACGCACCGGCGGCCGCCGCATACTCCAGGGCCGACTCGACGTCGCGCCACTCGCTGAGACCGAGGTTGTAGCGCCCGTCCGGCGCCGGCGGAGCGTTCGGGTCGTTGCGGTACGTGATGACCAGGCAGGTGAAGCCGAGCCGGAGGAGGACGGGCAGCGCGCGGAGGCACTCCTCGCGGCGGGCCGCCCGGCCGTGGACGAGCACCGCCCAGCGGCCGTTCGCCTGCCGCGGTTCGAGCAGCCACGCCGGCATCGGGCCGAGCTCGCCCTCGACGGCCACGTCGCGGTACGGCAGACCGATGCTCGTCATCGGGTCGGTCCAGTAGTAGTACGAGTTCCAGCGGGCCGGCCCGGGCGTCAGCTCCCCCCTGTCGACCGCGATGAGCTGGCGGACCACGGTTCCCGCACGGTCGTCCCGTTCGAGAATGTCGCCGACGCGTGCGTGGCCGGCGCCGCCGCCGAGCCAGAGGCCGTACCGCCCGGGGACCACCGTCTCGGGCCCCAGGGCCAAGGTGACCCGGTCCAGCCCCACGTCGAGGATCTCGGTGTCGTCCGGGCGCCGGTGGTCCGGAGTGAGCACCTTGCGCGCGAAGTACGTGGCCGTGACGAGCGACCCGCTGACCGCGGCGCCCACGACCGCCGCGCTGCTGGCCCCGGTGATCCACAGCACCTTCTGCGCCGTCCGGGCGTCGACGCGGGTGGGTGGCACGCCCGCCATCGTCTCAGGCGAGCCGTTGCGGCCCCTCTCGACGTCCCACCCGACTCCCCGTCCGTCGCCGAAAGGCCAACTTCGGTCGTCAAAAGGCTCGGATAGCGACAGAAGTTGGCCTTTCGGCGGGAGGTGGCGGAGCTCTGAGCAGAGTCAGGACAGGGACCAGGGTTGGTAGGCCTCGGTAGGTTGGCCGGCGTGAAGCAGCCTGTCGACCTGCCCGTCTCTCCCATGCTCGCCAAGGCCGTCAAGGAGGTCCCCGCCGCCGACAGCGTGGCCGGCGGCCTGGTCTACGAGCCGAAGTGGGACGGGTTCCGCTGTCTGGTGCTGCGGGACGGGGACGAGGTGGAGCTGGCCAGCCGGGGCAGCAAGCCGCTCACGCCGTACTTCCCGGAGGTGGTCGAGAACGTCCGACGCCTCCTCCCGGAGAAGTGCGTCGTCGACGCCGAGATCGTCGTGCGCAGTGGCCCGCGCGGTGAGGAGCGGCTGCAGTGGGAGCACCTGTCCCAGCGCATCCACCCGGCGGAGTCACGGATCCGCAAGCTCTCCCAGGAGACGCCGGCGGAGCTGGTGTGCTTCGACCTCCTGGCGCTGGGCGACGAGTCCCTGATGGACCTGTCCTTCAAGGAGCGCCGGGCGCGCCTCGAGAAGGCCCTGAAGAGGCTCAAGGACGACGACCCCATCCACCTCACCCAGGTCACCACGGACGCCGACGTCGCGCGCGACTGGTTCGAGCGGTTCGAGGGAGCGGGGCTGGACGGCGTGGTCGCCAAGCCGCTCGAGCAGGCGTACGCCCCCGGCAAGCGCACCATGCTGAAGGTCAAGCACCACCGCACCGCTGACGCCGTCGTCTACGGGTATCGGGTGCACAAGTCCGGGCAGGGCGTCGGGTCTCTTCTGCTCGGGCTCTACACCGAGTCCGAGGGCGAGGACCGGCTGGTCGGGGTAGGCGGCATCGCGGCGTTCACCCAGAAGCGTCGCCTGGAGCTCGTCGACGAGTTCGAGCCCCTGGTCGTCCGGGACGAGGACGGCGCCCCGAAGGAAGCGGCGACCGACCGCTCGCGGTTCTCGTCGGCCAAGGACGTCTCCTATGTGCCGGTGCGTCCGGAGCGCGTGGTCGAGGTGGCCTTCGACCAGATGGAGGGGTCCCGGTTCCGGCACGCGGTGACCTTCCTGCGCTGGCGGCCGGACCGCGAGCCGACCTCGTGCCGGCTCGACCAGGTCGAGCGCGCCCCGGCCTACGACCTCGCCGAGGTCCTCACGACCGGTTGAGCACGGCGGCCATGACCGGCAGCTGGAAGTACGCGGCCGTGGCGCGGGCGTCGGGCGAGCCCAGTGCCGGGTCGGCGCCCGCGTCGAGGAGGGCCTCGACGATCCCGAGGTTCTGACGGAACACGGCGGCCACCAACGCGGTCTGGGCGCGGCCGCTCACCCGGTTCGGGTCGGCGCCGCGCTCGAGCAGCGCCCGGACCAGGTCCGGGTGCTCGTGGTAGGCCGCGAGGAGCAGCAGCGTGTCGCCGTTCGCGTTGGTGAGGTCGACCGGCACGCCGCGGTCGACGTAGGCAGCCACCGTCGCCGCGTCGCCGGCCCGGACCAGGTCGAACACCGTGTTGAGGAACTCGACCTGCTCGTCGGTCAGCTCGACCCGCTCCTCGGACCGGTCGCTCACCGTCTCCTCCGCCTCGGCGAGTCCCAGCCGCCGGGCGGCTCCTCCGGGTTGTCCCGCATGTAGCCACCCTCGTCCGGGAGATACTCGGAGTCCTCGTAGCGCTTCTTCGACGGCTGCACCCGGGGCGGCTCGCCCGGCATCTTGGGGTAGTCGGGCGGGAAGTTCAGCTCGGGCAGCCCGTCCGCCGCGTCCCGCTCCCACCAGGCGAGCGCTCCGTCGATGGTGCCCACCGAGTCGGGCATCGACGCCCAGGGGTCCTGGCCCTTCTCGACCAGCGGGGGCACGGTCCGCACGGTGAAGTCGGACGGGGAGACGTCGGTGAGGTCGTCCCAGGCCACCGGCATACTCACCGGCGCTCCCTTCAGCGGGCGGGGGCTGAACGCCGAAGCGATGGTCCGGTCGCGGTTGGCCTGGTTGAAGTCGACGAACACCTTCTCGCCGCGCTCCTCCTTCCACCACGACGTGGTCACGAGGTCGGGGAGGCGGCGCTCCAGCTCGCGAGCGATGGCGATGACGCCGTGCCGGACGTCGAGGAACTCGTGGGTCGGCTCGATCCGGGCGTGCACGTGCACCCCGCGGTTCCCTGAGGTCTTCGCGTATGCGGTGAGGTCCAGGTCCGCGAGCACCGCCTTGAGCTCGAGGGCGGCCACGGCCGCGTCGTGGAAGTCGCGGCCGGGCTGCGGGTCGAGGTCGATGCGCAGCTCGTCGGGGTTGTCGGTGTCGCCCTTCCTGCCGGTCACCGACACCGGCCAGGGGTGCAGGGTGATGGTGTTCATCTGGACCGCCCACACCGCGACGGCCAGCTCGTTGAGGACCAGCTGCGGATGCTTCCGGCCCGACGGGTAGGTGAGCGTGACGGTCTGGGCGTACTCGGGGACGCCGCGCGGCGGGTTCTTCGCGAAGAACTCCTCGCCGTCGATCCCCGTCGGGAACCGCTGCAGGGTGATCGGTCGGTGGCCCACGATCGGCATGAACCACGGGCCGACCGTCACGAGGTACTCGGCCAGCTCGAGCTTGGTGATGCCGGTCCCCGGCCAGAGCTCGCGGCCCGGGCTCGAGATGCGCACCTCGCGGGCGCCGTCCGGGCCGGGGACCTCCAGCGTCGTCGCGTCCTTGGCGGCCATGTCCGCCAGCCTAGACAAGGCGGCCGCAATTCTTGACCCGGTGTTTACCCGGTATGCCTCGCTTTCGCGCGGTATGCGGGGCTAGGTTTCTCCGATTCGCGGCGTCACCCTGCCGCGGTGTCTCTCTCCGTCCACCCGAGATCCGGAGCGCCCTGTGTCGTTGTCGTCGCTGTCCTCCCCTGCCCGCCGCCTCGCCGCCTTTGCGTTGCTCCCCCTGGTGGGAACCGCCGCCCTCGTCAGTGCCGCTCCCACCGCCCAGGCCGTCGACATCACGTCGCCGGTGGTGATCAGCGAGGTCTACGGAGGTGGCGGGCAACAGCGGCGCGCCGTATCAGCAACGACTTCATCGAGCTCTACAACAACGGGACCACCACCGTCGACCTCTCCACGTGGTCCGTCCAGTACGCCGCGGCGGCCGGGCCGACCGGAACGCTGAACTGGAGCATCAAGACCAACCTGAGCGGCTCCATCCCGGCGAAGTCGTTCTATCTCATCCAGGAGGCGGCGGGCACCACGCCCAGCACGCCGCTGCCGACCCCGGATGTCGTCGGCACCATCGCCATGAGCGCGACGGCTGGAAAGGTGGCGCTCGTGAGCAACCAGACGAACCTGGCTTGCGGCAGGTGACTGCGACGGGTCCGTCTGGGGTCGTCGACTTCGTCGGCTACGGCGGCGCCAACGATGACTTCGCCAGGGCTCCGGCGCCGGGCTTGCGCAACGACGAACTTCACGTCGGTCCAGCGCAAGATTGACCCCTTCACCAATACGGGGAACAACGGCGACGACTTCACGGTGGGGGCACCGACACCGAAGGCTCCCCCGATTGTGGTGACCCCGCCGGTCGACTGCGCCGCGAGCCCGGCTGACCCCGCCTGCCAGCCGGGCCCGAAGTCCATCCAGGACATCCAGGGCAGCGGCTTCCTCTCGCTCGACAACGGGGCAACCGTGGACCGCGTCCCGGGAATCGTCACGGCTGTCCGCACGATCGGTAGCAGTCCAGGCTTCTGGATCCAGCAGACCAGCGCCGACGGCTCCCGGCCGGCGGCGTCGTCGGGGATCTTCGTCTTCACCGGAACCGTCGCCATCACCATGCCTGCCATCGGTGACTCGGTCCTCGTGACCGGGAGAGTCTCCGAGTTCTACGTCAGTGGCGCACCAGCGACCTCCGACAGCGTCTCCATCACGGAGATCACCCCGACCCTCGTGACCAAGGTCAGCTCCGGCAACGCGCTGCCCGCCCCGCTGGTCATCACCCCGACGTCCGTTCCCGACACCTACGTTCCGCCGCTGCCGGCCGGCACGAACAACGTCGAGTCGATCACCACGGTCGACCCCAGCCGTTCCACACTGGAGTTCTGGGAGGCCCACGAGGGGATGCTCGTCACGGTCAACGACGTGCGCGTCGTCGGTCCGGGCCAGCAGGAGTTCGGTGAGATCTACGTGACCACCAAGCCGGGTGAGCTGGCGACGCCCCGCGGCGGCACGTACATCAACAGCTATACCGAGACGCCCACCGGCCGGCTGCTGATCCTGCCGGTCAACCGCCAGGTCCCCGCCGCCAACGTGGGCGACGTCCTCAGCGGAGCCACGACCGGGCCCGTCGACTGGTCCACCTTCGGCGGCTATGCCGTCGCCGCCACCACCGTCGGCACTTACGTCGACAACGACCTTCAGCCGACCTCGGCGACCGCGCAGGCGGCCGACCAGCTGGCCATCGCGACGTACAACGTCGAGAACCTCGACGCCGGGCGACGCCGACGACAAGTTCGCCCGGCTGGCCAGGGGGCATCGTCGACCAACCTCGAGTCGCCGGACATCATCGCGGTCGAGGAGATCCAGGACAACAACGGGGCCACCAACAACGGGGTCGTCGACGCGGACGCAGACCCTGAACCAGCTCACGGCGGCTATCACCGACCGCCGGCGGACCGACCTACGAGTGGATCGCAGATCAACCCGGTGAACGATCGGGACGGCGGCGAGCCCGGCGGGAACATCCGCTCGGCGTTCCTCTACGACCCCACGCGGGTCAGCCTCGCGCCGGGGACGGCCGGCGGCTCGACCCAGCCCGTCGCGGTCTCGGCCGGTGCCGACGGCACGGCGACGCTCAGCCTCAACCCCGGCCGCGTCGACCCGACGAACGCCGCGTGGACGGCCTCGCGAAAGCCGCTCGCCGCGGAGTTCGTGTTCCAGGGCCGCAAGGTCATCGTCGTGGCCAACCACTTCAACTCCAAGGGAGGCGACCAGAGCGCCGACGGCCGGTTCCAGCCGCCGAACCGGTCCTCCGAGGTCCAGCGGACGCAGCAGGCCACGGTGCTCAACGCCTTCGTCAAGCAGGTGCTGGCCGCCGACCCGAACGCCAACGTCGTGCTGGCCGGTGACTTCAACGACTACCAGTTCTCGGGGCCGATGAAGACTCTGACGGACAACGGAGCGACCCTCACCGACCTCATCACGACGCTTCCGGAGAACCAGCGGTACACCTACATCTTCAACGGCGTGAGCCAGGTCCTGGACCACATCTTCGTGACCAAGCCGGTGACCGACGTGCAGTACGAGGTGATCCACAACAACGCCGAGTTCGCCGACCAGGCCTCCGACCACGACCCGCAGGTCGTGCGGATCCGGCCGACGATCCGGCAGGGGACGCTGACCCTCGACCCGGCCACGGTCACCGTGCCGGGCACAACGACGGTGCGGCTGGCCGGCTGGTATCCCAACCGGACGTTCACCGTGACCCTCGACGGGAGCACCACGCTCGGGACCGTCACCACGGACGCCACCGGGGCCGCCACCCTGGTCGTCCCCGTCACCGGCGCCACCGGCGTCGGGACGCACACGGTCGCGGTGACCTCGGCGACCGACGGGGCCACGGCCAGCGCCACCCTGACGCTCAAGGCGACCCTCGGCACCGTCGTCCTGTCGCCGCCCAAGGTGAAGTCCGGCAAGCAGGTCAAGGTCGAGCTGTTCGGCTGGTCCCCCGGCCTTCCGCTGACCGTCCTGCTCGACGGCACCACTGCCCTGGGCACGCTGACCACCGACGCCTCGGGCTACGCGCAGCTCAAGGTCACGATCGCTGCCGGGACGTCTGCGGGAGCCCACCAGGTCGTGGTCCGAGCGGCGGACGGCAGCCAGGTGTCGGCGGCGCTCGAGGTGAGCCGCTGATTCCGAGGAGGCCGCCCGGCGTCGGCGGCGTCAACACGAGGGTGTGCGCAGACCCGAGGGTCGCGCGCAGGTTCGAGTCATTGCGCGCAGGTTGCAACCTGCGCGCGGCGTGAGTTAGCTGCGCGAACTCTCGCGCCGGAGCGTGAGCGGTTCTTGACACCAGGGAGTCAAAGGGCAGTGAGCGGAGGTTGTGGCCGGCTTACGGCCCTCGCGGCGGTTGGCGCGAGGGGAACGTCGTGCGCACCATGGATGTTGACCAGGGTGCCCACCCGACCTTGAGGAGCCGTTCGTGAGCCTGTTCAGCAAGAAGTCCCTTCCGTCGACCGACCCGGCGGGCGCCGCATACCCCGTGGCGAAGACTGATGAGGACTGGCGCGCGGAGCTGTCGCCGTCCGAGTTCCACGTCCTGCGCGAGGCGGGCACCGAGCGGCCGTTCGTCGGCGAGTACACCGACACGAAGACCGAGGGCGTCTACTCGTGCCGCGCCTGCGGGGCCGAGCTGTTCCGCAGCGACACCAAGTTCGACTCGCACTGCGGGTGGCCGTCGTTCTACGCCCCCCTCGCTGAGGACCGCGTCGAGTACATCGAGGACCGGAGCTTCGGCTCCGTGCGCACCGAGGTGCGTTGCAAGAACTGCGGCTCGCACCTCGGGCACGTCTTCGAGGGCGAGGGCTACGGAACCCCGACCGACCAGCGGTACTGCATCAACTCGATCAGCCTCCGCCTCGAGCCCAAGACGGTGCCGACCGACGCACCGGAGCGGCTCGACCGGGAGCAGCTCCGCTCGGACCGCTAGGTCACCGTAGGTTCGCGACGAGGTCCTCGATCGACACCCGAGTGCCGGTGTAGAAGGGGACCTCCTCGCGGACGTGCCGTCGCGCCTGTGACGCGCGCAGGTCGCGCATCAGGTCGACGATGCGGTGCAGCTCGTCGGCCTCGAAGGCCAGGACCCACTCGTAGTCGCCCAGGGCGAACGACGCCACGGTGTTGGCGCGCACGTCCGGGTAGTCGCGGGCCATCTGGCCGTGCTCGACGAGCATGTCGCGGCGCTCGGCGTCGTCGAGCAGGTACCAGTCGTAGGACCGCACGAAGGGGTACACGCAGACGTACGCGCGCGGGTCCTCCCCGGCGAGGAACGCCGGTACATGGCTCTTGTTGAACTCCGCCGGCCGGTGCAGCGCGACGACGGACCACACCGGCTCCAGCGCGGCACCGAGCTCGGTGCGAAGGAACCGGTGGTACGCGGACTGGAGCTGCTCGACGGTCTCGGCGTGCCACCAGATCATGACGTCGGCGTCGGCCCGCAGACCCGCGACGTCATAGATCCCCCGCACTACGACGCCGTCGTCGACGACGTCGGCGAGGAGAGCCGCCGCCTCCGCCGCCACCTTGTCGCGGTCCTCCCCCACAGGCTGGACCGAGGCGAACACCGACCACATGGCATACCGGATCGAGTCGTTGATCTCCCGGACCACGGACGGCGCGGGTTTGCGGGTGGGGCGTTCGCTCATGACCTCATTGTGGCTGGCGCAGGGAAGCGAGCACCTCGCGGGCTGCCCGGCGACCCGACGCGACGCAAGCCGGTATGCCCACGCCCTCGTAGGCGGCTCCGGCCAGTCCCAGCCCAGGGAGGGTCGCGGCCGCGTCAAGGACGCTCTGGACGCGGGTCAGGTGGCCGACCGCGTACTGCGGCAGCGCGCCGCCCCACCGCTGCACATGGGCGTCCACCGGCGCGGGAAGGTTCCCGAGCACGGTCCGCAGGTCGGCGACGACCGTCTCGACGAGGTCGGCGTCGTCGTGCTGCAGCACCTCGACCTCCCCGGCCCGGCCGAGCGAGGCGCGCAGGAGCACGACGTCACTCGCCGCCTCATCGAGCCAGGCCCACTTCGTCGAGCTGAAGGTGGCCGCCTTGATCGTGAGCGGCTCGACCGGTGGCACCAGGAACCCGGACCCGTCGAGCCGGCTCGCGGCCGAGCGCGGGAGGGCGAGGGTCACGATGGCCACCGACGCGTACTCGAGCGCGTCGAGCAGGGCGGCGGCCGACGGCGCCGTCGCGTGGAGCAGGCGAGCGGCCGGCGTGGCCGGCACGGCGAGGACGACGCCGTCGACATCGAGCTGCTCGGCGCTGATCGTGGGTCCGACCGTGAGGCGCCAGCCGCGCGGATAACGAGCCAGCTCGCGCACCGTGGCACCGGTCAGGATCTCCACACCACGGGCCGTAAGACCCCTGGCCACGCCGGCCGCCAGGGCGCCGAGGCCCCCGCGGTAGCCGGCGAAGACGGGTCCACCCGCGTCGGTCGCCACCGGCTGCCCCACGATCGGCGTCCCGGAGGCGGCCGCGGCCCAGAGCGCGGGAACCGTCGCGCGCAGGGAGAGCCGGTGGGCGTTACCGGCGTACACGCCAGCGAGGAGCGGTTCGACGAGGCGGTCGACGACCGCCGGACCGACGCGGTCCTCGACGAAGCGTCCGACGGACACGTCCTCGACGAGCGGCGGCCCGACGTGCTCGTCCGCCGCCCGCACGATCTCCTCCGGGGTCAGGACCCCCGCCGCGGTCGCCGGCTCGGTAGGGACACCCATGACCGTGCCGCGGGGCAGCGGCTGTCGCCGGCCACGGCTCCAGACCGCGGCCGGTACCGGGTTCGGATGGGTGAGGTCGGCCTCGAGGCCCAGCTCCGTGGCCAGGCCGGTCGCCTCCGGACGACGGACCAGCATCGACTCGGCGCCGACGTCCACTGCGTGGCCGGCGACCTCCGCGCTCCGGAGCTTGCCGCCCACGACAGCGGCGGACTCGAGGACGACGACACGAATACCGCTGTGCTGCAACAGCTCCCACGCGGCGGCCAATCCGGCGACGCCGCCGCCCACGACGGCGACGGTGCGATTGGGCATGGGTCCACTGTCGCAGCCGAACCGTTATGGAACGGTCCCGGGCCGCTCGAGTGTCCTCACGGGTGAATCACGCACTGCCAGCCAGGAGGTATGCCGTGTCCCTTCCCCGTCGTCATCGCCCACTAGCCGCCGTGGGCGCCGGGCTCATCGCCGTTCTCGCGCTCGGCGCCTGCTCGTCGGCCGGTTCCGGCTCAGCGTCCGCCGGCGGCTCCGGAGCCAGCGCCGTCGCCCCGGCCAACCCCGAGATCGGGGCGCCGGACGCCGACGCGGCCGACGCGGGGGCTGCCGCAGCCGACGCGCAGAAACTGACCGAGTCGTCGGGACAGTCAGCGGGCACCGTCCCGGGGTCGGGGCCGGCGGCTCGGAATTCGACGACCGCGGCCGACATCGCCGCCGCGGACAAGCTGGTCCGCACCGCCTCGCTCCAGGTACAGGTCGACGACGTGGAGGCCAAGGCGACCGAGGCGCGTCAGATCGCGCTCGCCGCCGGCGGGATGGTGGTGTCCGAGAACAGCTCATCGGTGCCGATGGGTGACGGTGGCGTGGACAAGCAGGGCAGCCGCTCGACGATGGCGCTCGCCGTGCCCTCCGACACGCTGGACCGGGTCCTCGACGAGCTCGGCAGGCTCGGCACGACGGTGCAGCGGTCGTCCTCGGCGCGGGACGTCACCTCGACCTACGTCGACACGCAGTCCCGGATCTCGACCATGAAGGCCAGCCTGGACCAGCTGCGAGCACTCCTGGCCAAGACCACCGACCTCAACCAGATCATCGCGCTGGAGACCGAGATCGCCCGCCGTCAGGCCGACCTCGACTCGCTGCAGGCTCAGCTGAACGCCCTCGACAAGAAGGTCGCGATGTCCACGGTCAGCGTGACCCTCGTGACCGCCGCGAACGTCGTGGTGCCCGAGGAGGACTCGTCCGGGTTCCTCGGCGGCCTCAAGTCCGGATGGAAGGCGTTCCTCGGAGCGAGCAGTGGCGTCCTGACCGCCCTCGGCGCCGTCCTGCCCTTCGTGGTGCTCCTGGCCATCGTCGCGGTGCCGCTGCTGTGGTGGCGGAGGCGGCGCACCTCGAAGCAACCGGCGACGCCCGCGTACGCGTCGTGGGGTCCGCCGGCCGCGGGCTCCGGTGACGGAGGCGGCTCGGCCGGCCCGAACGGCGGCTCGGGAGGTTCGGGAGGTCCGGGTGGACCGGACGGCGGCCCCGGAGGTCACGAGGGCGGCGACGGTGGCGCGGAGGCGCCGGCTCGAGGCTCCGGAACATCGGGCCAATCCGGTTCGACGGAGGGTTCCGAAGGCCTCACTGGTGGGTCGGGTTCGGAGACCGGCGACAACGGCGGCTCCGAGCAGCGCGAGCCGGAGCCAGCAGGAGCCGGCAGCCCGCTGACCTTGCCCACGACGGTGGGGTGGCCGCGCACGCAGGGGGCGCGCGGTCACCCCCTTCAGCGGGCCGAGGCCTCGTGCACCAGCTCCACCACGCGGGTGAGGACGTCCGGGTCGGTGTCGGGAAGCACCCCGTGGCCGAGGTTGAAGATGTGGCCCGGGGCCTCGCGGCCCTCGGCGACGATCCGCCGGACCTGCTCCGAGAGCGCCGGCCACGGCGCGAACAGGCTGGCCGGGTCGAGGTTGCCCTGAACCGCATACGACGTGCCAAGGCGACGCACGGCGTCGGTGAGGGAGACCCTGAAGTCCACCCCGACGACCTCCGCGCCGGCGGCGCCCATCGCGGGCAGCAGCTCGCCGGTGC
Source organism: uncultured Actinomycetota bacterium (assembly GCA_963787725.1). Lineage (GTDB taxonomy): Bacteria > Actinomycetota > Actinomycetes > Actinomycetales > Dermatophilaceae > Lapillicoccus. The sequence continues at coordinate 86,857 of CAWBEH010000008.1, forward strand.
CGACGCCGAAGTGGATCCGAGGGATCCCGAGGTCCTCGACCGCGGCCAGTGCGGCCGCGGAGTGCGCCTGCACGTACGTCTCGTAGTCCGCGAGCGGCAGCGCTCCGACCCACGAGTCGAACAGCTGGACGACGCTGGCGCCGGCTTGGGCCTGGACGCGAAGGAACGCGCCGGAGATCTGCGCCAGGCGGGCGCAGAGGTCGTTCCAGAGCGCCGGGTCCCCGTACATCAACGCCTTGGTGTGCTCGTGGTTGCGGCTGGGGCCGCCCTCGACGAGGTAGGAGGCCAGGGTGAACGGCGCGCCGGCGAACCCGATGAGCGGCGTGGCGCCGAGCGCCTGGGTGATGCGGCGGACCGACTCGGCGATGTCCGGAACCTGGTCCGGGGTCAGCTCGGGCAGCCGGTCCAGGTCGGCGTGGGTCCGGACCGGCTTCGCGACGACCGGGCCGGTCCCCGGGACGATGTCGATGTCGACCCCGACCGCGGCGAGCGGGACCACGATGTCGCTGAAGAAGATCGCCGCGTCGACCCCGTGGCGACGGACCGGCTGGAGGGTGATCTCGGTGACGAGGTCCGGGGTCCGGCACGCCTCGAGCATCGGCGTGCCCTCGCGGGCCTCGCGGTACTCCGGGAGGGAGCGGCCGGCCTGGCGCATGAACCACACCGGCGTCCGCTCGACCGGTTGCCGGCTCGCCGCCCGGACCAGGAGGCTGTCGGAAGGTCTCGCGTCGGCGGCAGCGCTCACGCCGGCCATGGTCGCACGCACTCGCTTCTCCCCCGCCGAGAGGCCAACTTCGGCCGTTCTGAAGGCCTTCAAAGCGGCCGAAGTTGGCCTCTCGGCGGGGTGGTGCGGCTCCGGGCGGGTCGAAAGGGTGGCTCAGCCGGTGGCGATGGCCACCACGCCGGCCAGGGCGAGGACGACGCCGACGTTCTGGATCAACCGCAGCCGCTCGGCGAGGAACGCCCGCGCCAGCAGGATCGTCACCACCGGATAGAGGGAGCCCAGCACCGCCGCCACGCTGACCAGCCCTTGCGTCGACGCCGCCGCGAACAGCGCGTTGGCGCCGAGGTCGGCCAGGCCCACGAAGGCCAGCGTCGACCAGTCGCGGCGCTCGACGCCTCCGGTCGACCGTCGTACGAGGGCCACCGCCGCGAACAGCAGCACGCTCGTGAGGCGCATACCCCACAGCGTCGAGACCAGAGAGACCCGCGCTCCGCGGTCCATGCAGAACAGGACCGTCCCGAACCCGACCGCCGCCACCCCGGCCAGGAGGACCGGGCGGACCGGCAGCCCGGAACGGATCTCCGGGCCGCTGGCCAGCACCGTCCCGAACACGGCGACCCCCATCCCGACCCACGCGAGCGGGCTGGGACTGTCCCCGGTCGCGACCCCGAGCAGCACCGGCACCGCGGCCCCGAGCGCCGCGATGGGCGCCACCACGCTCATCGTCCCGGTCGACAGGGCCGCGTAGAAGGCCGCCAGGGCGATGGCGCCGGCCACGCCGGAGGCGACCGCCCAGCCCTGCCAGCCCGAGGCGGTGAGGGGGTTGCCCATCACGACGACCACGACGCAGAGCGTGATTAGGCCGACCAGCTGCGACCAGCCGACGACGGCGGCCGGGGGCAGCGTCTTGGACTTCAGGCCGGCCACGAAGTCGCTCGTGCCCCACAGGAGGGACGAGCAGAGCGCGAGGAGAGCCGACACGGGCGCCACCGTAACGGCGAGCCTGTCTGTGCAGAGGCGCCGTACCGACATACGCTCGTCCGGTGCGAGGTCGATCACTGACGGGCGAGCACCCTGCCGAGTTCGCCCGCGCCATCAGCGCCCTGCGGGAGGCTCGCCTGCGCCCCGAGGTCCGCCTCACCGAGGTGCCGGCGCCGCAGCGGATCGCCCCGTACGCCGTCGCCCTCACCGCCGACGTCGTGTCGAACGCCTCCGACGAGGACGAGCTGGCCTCGGGACGCTTCGTCCTGCTCCACGACCCGTCGGCGCCCGGCCCGTGGGAGGGCGAGTGGCGCGCCGTCACCTTCGCCCGGGCCGAGCTCGAACCCGAGCTGGCCAGCGACCCCATGCTCGGCGCCGTCGGCTGGTCCTGGCTGGTCGACGCGCTGGACGCGCGACAGCTGGGCTACGTCGCGGAGGCCGGCACCGTCACCCGCGTCGTCTCCGAGAGCTTCGCCGGGCTCGCCGACCGCGAACCGACCGTCGAGATGGAGGTCCGCGCGTCGTGGACCCCGCGCGGCGAGATCGGCGGCCACCTGCTGGCATGGTCCGACCTCCTCTGCACGATCGCCGGGTTGCCGCCGCTCCCGGAGGGGGTCGTGGCACTGCCCGGCCAACGGCGGTGACCTCCGGCTCGGGGGCCGGCCACACCGACGAGGACGTCACCGACGAGGACATCGTCGAGGCAGCAGATGCCGAACCCGAACGGCCGCTGACGCCACTGCTGGCCCCCAGCGACGGTGTGCCCGACGTCGTGGTCGACGAGCGCCGGCTGGTCGAAGCGGGCCGGGCGATCGCCGGCGGTACCGGTCCCGTGGCCGTCGACGCCGAACGCGCCTCCGGCCACCGCTACGGCCAGAAGGCCTACCTCGTGCAGCTGCGTCGCGCCGGTTCGGGCACCTGGCTCATCGACCCCGTGGCGTGCCCGGACCTCGGCCCGGTCGCCGAAGGCATCGGCGACGCCGAGTGGGTACTCCACGCGGCGACGCAGGACCTGCCGTGCCTCGCCCAGGTCGGCCTGAGACCGGCGAAGCTGTTCGACACCGAGCTCGGGGCCCGGCTGGTCGGACTTCCCCGCGTCGGGCTCGGCGCAGCGGTGGAGCACTATCTCGGCCTGTCCCTGGCCAAGGAGCACTCGGCCGTCGACTGGTCGACCCGGCCGCTGCCCGAACCCTGGCTCCGGTATGCCGCGCTCGACGTCGAGGTCCTCGTCGAGCTGCGCGACGCGATCGCCGCGGACCTGGCCGCCCAGAGCAAGACGGGGTGGGCCGACGAGGAGTTCGACGCTCTGCTCACGTTCGCGGGCCCACCAGTCCGCGTCGACCCCTGGCGCCGTACGTCGGGGATGCACCGGATCCGCAAGCGCCGCGGCCTCGCCACCGTCAAGGAGCTGTGGACCACCCGCGACCGGATCGCCGAACGGCGCGACACCTCGCCCGGCCGGGTCCTGCCGGACAGCGTCATCGTCGAGCTCGCGACCCTCGCTCCCACGACGGCCGAGGAGCTGAACGAGGTCCGCGAGCTGCGTCCTGCGCGCCGCAACGCCAAGGTCTGGCTCGACGCCGTCCGCCGGGCCCAGAGCCTCCCGGAGAGCGCGCTGCCGCCGCTCGCTCTGCCCGGTACCGGCCCGCCACCCGCGCGCGCGTGGACCGAACGCGACCCCGTGGCCGCCGCCCGGCTCGCCCAGGCGCGCGAGGAGCTTCTCGCCTTCGGGACGGAGCATTCCGTCCCGGTCGAGAACCTGCTGACTCCCGACGTGCTCCGCCGCCTCCTGTGGACGCCGCCGGCCGACCTCAGCGAAGCGGGGATCGCCGCCGTGCTCTCCGCCCTCGGGGCCCGACCGTGGCAGGTCGGGATCGCCGCGCCCATCGTCGCTCGGGCCTGCGCCGACCACTCATGACGCACCACCACCGATAACCCCCGGCGGGTATCACCGCCGCCGCATCGCACTCCCTCAACTCGAGGGGGACGACATGAACGGCAGTGCGCGCCGGGCACGGACCAGGCTGCGCGCTGCCCGCTGGCGCTTCTGGCTTCGCCGGTACGGGCCGGCCGAGGTCGCCTGCCTCGTGACGATGCTCGCCGCGAGCATCGTGGCCGCGCGACTCACGACGTCCCCTCCGCTGCTCGCCGCGAGTGCCATCGCCGGCGCGACGGTCGGGTTCTACGGGGTCCTCGTCGTCGCCGTCGTCCGGGAGCAGCGCCTCATCGTCGACCCCGCATTGCCGCGGTATGCGGGTCGCCTCGTCTCCCGCACCCTCCTGCTGCTCACCGCGGAGTTCGGTGCGGCGGAGCTGCTCGACACGTTCGTGTGGCGGCCCGCGCTGATGATGGGGGCGGTCGTGGTGCTCGACGAACCCGTGTGGGGGCTGCTGGCCGGGAAATTGGCCGCCGACGTCCTCTTCTACGTCGTCTCGGCGTTCGGGTACCGCGTCACCGAGCTCACCGGCATCCGGCACGCTCGACGTTCGGCCGCCGCGGAGCCCAGGGCGCCCCGCGAAGCGATATCTCATATGTGAGATAGGGTGTTCGGCGTGACCGTCACCGACACCTACCTCGAGCGGATCGGCTCCCTGATCCGCGACGCGCGCCGCCACAAGGGGCTCACGCAGTCCGAGCTGGCGCGCTCGCTGGGGACCAGCCAGAGCGCCGTCGCCCGCATCGAGCAGGGCCAGCAGAACCTCAGCCTGGACACTCTCGCCCGGATCGGCGAGAGCCTGGACTCCGAGTTCGTGTCGCTCGGACACTCCGGCCCGCAGCACCTGCGCATCGTCGGCGGCCAGAAGCTCCACGGCGCCATCGACGTCAAGACCTCCAAGAACGCCGCCGTCGCCCTGCTCTGCGCCTCGCTGCTCAACCGCGGGCGCACCACCCTGCGCAACCTGGCGCGCATCGAGGAGGTCAACCGGATCCTCGAGGTGCTGCACTCTCTCGGGGTCCGCACCCGTTGGATCCCCGGGAGCAACGACCTCGAGGTGGTCCCGCCGGCCCAGCTCGACCTCGACGGCATCGACGTCGAGGCCGCCCGCCGCACCCGGACGGTGATCATGTTCCTCGGGCCGCTCCTGCACGACCACCCGTCGTTCCGGCTGCCGTATGCGGGAGGCTGCGATCTCGGTACCCGCACCGTCGAGCCGCATCTCTCCTCGCTGCGCCACTTCGGCCTCGACGTCGTCGCGACCCACGGGTTCTACGAGGCGACCTCCGACCCGAACCGTCGGCCGACCCGGCCCATCGTGCTGACCGAGCGCGGCGACACCGTCACCGAGAACGCCCTGATGGCGGCCGCGCGGTACGCCGGCACCACGGTGATCCGCAACGCCAGCCCGAACTACATGGTCCAGGACCTCTGCTTCTTCCTCGAGCGGCTCGGCGTCCGGATCGAGGGCATCGGCACGACCACCCTCACCGTCCATGGCGTCGACGTCATCGACGTCGACGTCGAGTACTCCCCCTCCGAGGACCCGATCGAGGCGATGAGCCTGCTGGCGGCCGCCGTCGTCACCGGGTCGGAGATCACCATCCGTCGGGTGCCCATCGAGTTCATGGAGATCGAGCTCGCGACGCTCGAGGGCATGGGCATGGAGTACGCCACGTCGGAGGAGTACCGGTCGGCCAACGGGCAGACCCGACTGGTCGACCTCACCACGGTGCCCGGTCCGCTGCACGCGCCGATCGACAAGATCCACCCGATGCCGTTCCCAGGCCTCAACATCGACAACCTGCCGTTCTTCGCCCTGATCGGCGCCGTGGCCGAGGGCTCGACGCTGATCCACGACTGGGTCTACGAGAACCGCGCGATCTACCTCACCGAGCTGACCAAGGTGGGCGCGAAGGTCCAGCTCCTCGACCCACACCGGGTCCTCATCGAGGGTCCGACCCGGTGGCGGGCGGCCGAGGTCATGTGTCCGCCGGCGCTGCGCCCGGGCGTCGTCGTACTGCTCGCCATGCTGGCCGCGCCGGGGACGTCGGTGCTGCGCAACGTCTACGTCATCAACCGCGGCTACGAGGACCTCGCCGACCGGCTCAACGCGCTCGGCGCGACCATCGAGGTCTTCCGCGACATCTGAGCTGATGCGCCGCGGAAAATCTCGTCGCGGTCGGCGTGCTCGCCCGCCTAGCGTGAGCGCGTGCCCCTACCGTTCGACGCTGCCGGGACCGGTTCGCCGGTCGTCCTCCTCCATGCCGGCGTCGCCGACCGACGCATGTGGGCGGCGCAGATCCCCGCTCTCGCGGAGCGGTACCGGGTGCTCGCCCCCGACCTTCCGGGGTACGGCGACGCTCCGCTCGCGCCGGGACCGCTCTCGAACGTGGCAGAGGTCGTGGGCTTCCTCGACGACCAGGGCATCGCGGCCGCCGCCTTCGTCGGGGCATCGTTCGGCGGGCGGGTAGCCCTGGAGGTGGCGACCGCCCACCCGGACCGGGTGACCGGCTTGGTCCTGCTCTGCCCAGGCCTGCGCGGGGTCGCTCCCACGGCGGCGTCCGACGCTTTCGACGAGGAGGAGGAGACACTCATCGAGACCGGGGACGTCGACGGCGCGGTCGCGCTCAACGTCGACACCTGGCTCGGACCCGACGCCGACGACGACGCCCGGCGGCTGCTCACCGAGATGCAGCGCCGGGCCTTCGACGTCCAGATCGCGGCCGACGAGTGGCCCGACCCGCCCACCCTCGTGCACGACGAGGTCGAGCTCGCGACGATCACCGTGCCCACCACGGTCGTCCTCGGCGCGCTCGACGTCGACTGGCTCCAGACGGCGGCTCGCGAGGTCGCCGCCGGGGTGCCCGGCGCCACCCTCGTCGAACTGGACTGGGCAGGCCATCTCCCGGGTATGGAGCGACCGGCCGAGGTCTCCGCACTCGTCCTTGCCGCGCTGGGAACCGCCAGCTCCGGGACGTAGCGTCCACGCATACCGGAACAGCCGAAGTATGGGTGGCCACGACATGAGCCGCACCGAAGCCGCTCCCTAGTCTCCCGGTCATGCCACCGTCGCCGCCGGCCTCTGTCGCCCCTGTGGACCTGTCCGGACGCCGGGCCCTGGTCACCGGCGCGGCCAGCGGGATCGGGGCGGCGATCGCGGAACGGTTCGTCGCGGCCGGAGCGGTCGTCGTCGCGGTGGACCGGGACGAGACCGGCCTCAAGGAGCTCGCGGGGCGGCTCGGCGAGGGCGCGGTCGAACCGGTCCTGGCCAACCTCGCGGACCTCGACGCCATCGCCGACCTACCCGCCGACGTCGACGTCCTCGTGAACAACGCGGGCATCCAGCACGTGGCTCCCATCGAGGAGTTCCCCGTCGAGACCTTCGAGCTGATCCTCGACCTCATGCTCCACGCCCCGTTCCGGCTGGTCCGGCAGAGCCTGCCCCACATGTATGCGCGGGGCTGGGGCCGCATCGTCAACGTCTCCAGCGCGCACGGGCTGCGGGCCAGCGCCTACAAGTCCGCGTACGTCACCGCCAAGCACGGGCTGGAGGGCCTGTCCAAGGTGATCGCCCTCGAGGGCGCCGCACACGGGGTCACGAGCAACTGCCTCAACCCGGGCTACGTGCGCACCCCGCTGGTGGAGAAGCAGATCGCCGACCAGGCGGTCACGCACGGGATCCCCGAGGACGAGGTCATCGAGAAGGTCATGCTCGAGGGCATGGCGGTCAAGCGGCTGGTCGAGCCCGGCGAGGTCGCCGAGCTGGCGGCCTTCCTGTGCGGACCGGCGTCCGCGTCGGTCACCGGCGCGTCGTACGCGATGGACGGCGGGTGGACGGCCCGATGACCGGTGTCGCGCTAGGTGGTGCGCGAGCACACCAGCGAGCCTTCTAGACTCCGCGCCCATGGCGTCCCGCACCACCGACAACCCCTCGGAGCCCGGCTCAGAGACCGCGGCCCTGCGGCTACTGCGGCTGCTGGCCAACAACGGCACGGTCGCCGACATCACCGAGCTCGACGCCCCCGAGACCGAGCGGGACCTCGCGCTCCGGGTCCGCGAGGACTTCGACCGGCGCCGCCGCCGCGAGGTCGAGCTCTCGGCTCTCGTCGAGACCGCGCGAGACCTCGCCTCGCTGAGTGACCCCAACGGCGTCCTCGACGCCATCGTCCGCCGCGCGCGGGCGCTCCTCGGCACCGACCTGGCCTACCTCACCCTCTTCGACCCCGAGCGGGGCGACACCTTCATGCGGGCCACGGACGGGTCCATCTCCGCCGAGTTCCAGTCGGTGCGGCTGAGCCTCGGTGACGGGCTCGGCGGACTCGCCGCCAAGACCCGCAAGGCGTACTGGACCGCCGACTACTTCGCCGACCACCGGTTCCAGCACACCGGGGTCATCGACCACGCCGTCGCCGACGAGGGCATCGTCGCGATCTGCGGTACGCCGCTCATCGCCGTAGACGACTTCGTCGGCGTCCTCTTCGCGGCGAACCGGTCACCCCGCCCGTTCACCCACGACGAGGTGGCCCTGCTCAGCTCGCTGGCGACCCTGGCCGCGGTCTCCCTGGTCCAGGTCCGCGCCCTCGCCGAGACCGAGCAGGCCCTGGCCGCGCTCTCGGAGGCCCACGAGACGGTGCGCCGCCACACCGCCGGCGTCGAGCGGGCCGCGGCCGCACACGACCGGTTCGCCGACCTCGTCCTCGGCGGTGGCGGCGCCGACGACATCACCAAGGCGTTGGTCGACCTGCTGGGCGGCTGGGCCGTCGTCCTCGACGACGCCGGGGTCCGGCGCAGCGAGGCCGGCGACGCCCCCGACGGTGCCGCGGACCCCGGCGACCGCGACCCGCTGGCCGACGGTCCGCCCGGCGCGACGGCGATCGGGTCCGGGCGGATGTCGCAGCACGGCGACCGGTATGCGGTCGGCATCGCCGCGGGACATGAGCCCCTCGGTCTCCTGGTCCTCGGCGGTCTCGAGTTGCCGCCGGACGACGCCGACCGTCGCACCGTCGAGCGGGCGGCCATGGTCACCGCCCTCGTCATGCTGTTCGAGCGGCAGACCACCGAGGCCCAGCAGCAGATGCGGACCGACCTCGTCGCCGACCTCGCCGCCGGTCGCGGCGACCGCGCCGAGCTGATGACGGCCGCTCGTGCGTACGGGCTGGACCCGACCCGACCCTTCTGTCTGCTGGCGCTCGTCGGCGACGACAGCGCCCGCCGCCGGGCGCTGGTGCTCTCCACCCACGCCGCTGTCGGCTCTCGCGGCATCGTCGGCCAGCACGACGGCGTGGTCGTCGCCCTCGTCACCGACACGAACCCGGGCGCGCTGGCGACATCGGTGTCGGCGCGACTCGGGCGCGCCGGGGGCACCACGGTGGCCGGCGTCGGCCCACTGGAGGACGTCGCCGAGGTACCCGCCGCGTTCACGGAGGCGGTGCGCACGGTACGGGCGATGATCGCGCTGGGTCACTCCGGAACCGGCGCCGCGGCCGCCGACCTGGGCTTCGCGGGCCTGGTCGTGGGGTCGGAGCCCGACGTCGGCGCGTACGTCCAGCACACGCTCGGCCCGCTGTCCGCCTACGACGAGGCCCGCGGTACCGACCTGGTCGGCACGGTGGAGTCCTACTTCGCCGCCGGTGGAAGCCCCCGGCACACCGCCACGCTTCTCCACGTCCACGTCAACACGGTGGCGCAGCGCCTGGAACGCGTCGGCAACCTGCTGGGGCCGAACTGGCAGCAGCCGGACCGCTCGCTGGAGATCCAGCTCGCGCTGCGGCTCCGCCGCCTCATGCCTCGCTGACGCCCCCGGAGACATCGAGCCGGCGCTCGATGGCGTCGACGACCGCCGCGGTCCCGGCCGGCGCGAACACCGCCGTGTAGTGGTTGACGTCCTCGATGGGGGTGATCCGAATGTCCGCCGGCAGGCTGAGCGCGGCGATCCGGCCCTCGTCGTAGAGACCCTGGGCCTCGTTCTGCAGCCCGCGCGCCGCCCAGAGGAACTCGGTCGCGACGCCGGCGGCCACGGCCTTCGACGCCCCGGCGTGGGTCTCGGGGTGCGCGAGGACGTCGGCACCGTCCGCCCGGATCGCGTCGAGGACGCACGAGCTGACCCAGTCGCCCTCGTCGGTCTGGATGAGGTCGTGCAGCACGTACTGACGCACCTCGGGGCTCTGTGGCCCGCTGAGCGCCGGACCGAGCGCCGGGTGCGCGCGCCAGAAGTCGAGGTAGGCGTCGGGGCTGGCGAACCGCATGCTCAGACGGGTCATCGCGGGCCCGATGACCGCCGTGAGGGCGGCGTCGATGTCGAACTCGGCCGGTGGCGGGAAGGCGAACCCGCCGTCGACGAGGACGGAGCCGGCCACCCGCTCCGGCGCGCGCGAGCTGGCCAGGGCCGTGACGAACGCCCCCATCGAGTGACCGACCAGGACCGGCCGGGTCCCGAACACGTCGGCGATGGCGAGGACGTCGTCGGCGTGGCTCGTCAGGCCGTACGGGCCTGGGGCATACCGGCTGCACGCCCGCCCGCGCAGGTCGGGAGCGAGGAACCGGACGCTCCCGGGCCCCCGGCGCCGGAACAGCTCCTCGGCGACACAGAGCCAGCTCAGCCCGTTCGCGGTGATCCCGTGGACCGCGAGGACGACCGGAGCCTGGGGGTCGGGGTCCCCGACACTGAGGTCGTGGATGTCGAGGCTCCCCTCGGGCAGCTCGATGCGGAACCCACGGAACTGCATACCGTTCTCGGCCGACGAGGCGCTCACGGTGTCTCCTTCCTCCGGATGAACGGCCGCCGCCGGGACGCCAGGCCGGTGAGCCCGGCCGGCGCGAAGTAGACGACGAGGATGAACAGCAACCCCAGGATGAACAGCGGCTGGGACAGCACAGCACGGAGCCCGTCCGGAAGTCCGGCGAACGCCGAGGTGGCGGACAGCTCGACCAGTCGCGCGTCCGCATACGTGTAGAGGAACCCGCCCAGCACCGCGCCCCACCGTGAGCCTGCGCCGCCCAGGACGACCATCACCAGCAGCGAGAGGGTGAACTCGGGCGTCGTGATGTGCGGGTTGGAGCCGCCGAGGACGACCGCGTGGACGACGCCGCCGAGCCCGCCGATGAACGCGCCGACCACGACGGCCAGCAGCTTCGTGCGGTACGTGTCGATGCCGAGCACGGCGGCGCGTGGCTCGTTCTCGCGGACGGCGGCCATGGCGTGGCCGGCCCGGGAGCGGATCAGCCACGTCACGGCACACCAGGCGACGACGAGGAACCCGAGCGCGAGCCAGTACCGGTATGGCGCGTTGGCCACGCCGACGAGCAGGTCGGGCACCCCGGACCGGGTCAGGGCCTTGCCCTCCTCGCCGCCGGTGGCGTCGCCGGGGTTCCGGAGCACGATGATCGAGGCGGCCTGGGCGAAGGCGAGCGTGACCATGGCGAAGGCGATTCCCCCGACACGCAACGAGATCGCTCCGACCACCAGGGCCAGCAAGGTCGTCCCCGCCAGAGCGAGCGGCGCCGCCAGCCAGAGTGGCAGCGACCACGACGCCATCGACATGGTGAGGAAGTAGCTGCCGGCCGCCACGAACAGCGCGTGCCCGAAGCTGAGCAGCCCCGTGCGGCCGAACAGCACGTCGTAGCTGAGCGCGATGCCGGCCATGGTCAGGCAGACCGCGAGCAGCTGCAGCGAACCGGGGCCGTTGACCCGGTCCGGCAGCAGACCGGGGACGGTCTGGGGCACGTAGGGCAGATATGCGAGGACCGCCAGGACGAGGACGGCCGGTAGCGCCTTGACGACCCTCATGCCCGACCCGCCTCGATCGACGGCCGCCGCACGAGCAGCACGACGGCGAGCAGCAGGACCACCGACAGGTCGCCGACGCCGCTGGCCGCGTAGTAGTTCGCCAGCTGCTGAACCAGCCCCACGACGACCGCGGCGACTGCCGTGCCGACGAACGACCCCATCCCGCCGATGACGACGACGATGAACGCGAAGATCAGCAGCGCCGCGCCCTGGGCCGGGGAGACGCTCCCCGCGTAGGTGGCGTAGAGGATCCCGGCCAGACCGGCGGCCGCGCCACCCATCGCGAAGACCACGGTGAACGTGCTCTGCACATCGATCCCGAGGGCTTCGACCATGGTCCGGTTCTCGACGCCGGCCCGGATCACGAGCCCCAGGCGGGTGAACCGCAGCAGGGCGAGCAGTCCGAGAAACACGACGACGGCCACCCCGATGTAGAGGAACCGGTCGTTCGGCAACGCGGCGCCCGCGACCTCGGTCGTCCCGGCCAGCCAGTCGGGTTTCTCGAGCGGATGCGGGTCCGACCCCCAGATGCCTTGCACCGCAGCGGTTCCGGCGAGGGCCAGGCCGACCGTGACGAGGACCTGCTGGATGTGTCGTCGGTAGAGCGGTCGGATGAGAACCACCTCGACCACCAGCCCGACCAGAGCCCCGACGGCGGTGGCGACGAGCACCGCGACGAGCAGCTTGAGGCCCACGGGCACCGACGGCGGGAGGGCGCCCATGGTGAGCCAGCCCGCATACCCGCCGGCCAGCATGAACACCCCGTGCGCGAAGTTGAGCACGCCCATGAGGCCGTAGATGAGGCTCAGCCCGGAGGCGGCCAGGAAGTACAGCGCGCCCAGTCCGAGACCGGTCACGACGAGGAGGACGGCGGTGCTCATGCCGACTCCCCCTTCGACCGACGCATTGACACCCCGAGCAGCTCCCGGGTGAGGTCGGCGTCGGCGAGCAGCGCGGCGGCGTCGCCTTGGTGGACGACGTGGCCCGCGTCGAGGACGACGACGGTGTCCGCGATGCGCCGGACCAGCGGGAGGTTCTGCTCGACGAGGAGGATCGGCGTGGTCTCGGCGACCCGCGCGAGGACGTCGGCGACCTCGGTCACGAGCTTGGGGGCGAGCCCCTTGGTGGGCTCGTCGACGAGGAGGAGGACGTTGTCCCGCAACAGGACTCGCGCCAGGGCGACCATCTGTTGCTGCCCACCCGAGAGGGTGCCGGCCCGCTGCTTCCGTCGAGTGACGAGGTCCGGGAACAGCTCGCCGACCACCGGCGCACCCGCCCCGACGTCGCGACCGACGAGTCGGAGGTTCTCGTCTACTGTCAGGCCACCGAACACGTCCCGGTCCTCGGGGACGTAGCCGATCCCGCCGCGGACCAGTTGGAACGTCTTGCCTCGCTCGATGTCGTTCCCCTGCAGCACGATCCGGCCGCGCCTCGGAGCGAGGCCGAGGATCGCCTTGAGTGTCGTGGTCTTGCCGACGCCGTTGCGTCCGAGCAGAGCGGTGACGCCACGCGCGGGCACCTCGAAGGTGACCCCTTGGAGGATGTGGGACCCGCCGTAGTGGACGTGGAGGTCCCCCACCGTGAGCACCGGCGCGGTGGTCACAGACCCTCGCCCAGGTAGGCCTGCTGCACGCGCTCGTCGCTGGTGACGTCGTTCGCCGTGCCGATCGCGAGGAGCTGGCCGTGGTGCAGCACCGCGACGCGGTCGGCGAGTCCGAGGACGACGTCCATGTGGTGCTCGACCATGGCGACCGCGACTCCCCCGTCGCGGACCTCACCGATGATCGTGCCGAGTCCCTCGACGTCCTCGGCGGAGACGCCGGCCATCGGCTCGTCGAGGAGCAGGACCTTCGGCTCCGACGCGAGCGCCATGGCCAGCTCCAGCTTGCGACGGTCGCCGTGCGAGAGCCCCGCCGCCGGCACGGAGTCCTTGCCGGGCATACGAACTCGTCCGAGCAGCCCCTCGACGATGGCTGCGTCCCCGGACCGACGGACGAACCGCCAGGGGCTCGACGGCCCGCCACGCGAGGCCTGCAGCGCGAGCCGGACGTTCTCCGACGCCGGCAGCCCGTCGAAGAGGGCCGACGTCTGGAACGACCGGGCCAGCCCCAGGCGGGCCCTCCGCGTGGCCGACCGCCGCGTCACGTCCTGGCCGCCGAGGCTGACCCGACCCGTCGTCGGGCGGAGCACCCCCGAGAGGATGTTCAGCAGTGACGACTTGCCCGCACCGTTCGGGCCGATGATCCCGACCAGCTCGCCGGAGCGCACCTCCAGGCTGACGTCGTCGAGGATCTGGGCGCCTCCGACGCGCCACCCGATCCCCTCCGCGGCAACTGCCGGTTCGACCGGACCGCTCACTTCATCTGGACGGCGGGCGGCGCCACGTCGGCCGGGGCCAGGGTCGCGACGAGCTGCGGGACGAACCCCGAACCCTCCTTGACCAGCTTGGCGGTGAACATCGGCTGGAGCAGGGCGTGGTCCGAGGCCCGGATCTCCATGGCGCCCTTGGGTCCTGCGAACGTCCAGCCCTCCAGGGCCGTGACCATCTTCTCGACGTCGTCTCCGCCTTCGCTGAGCGCCCGAACCACCATCTGCGCCGCGACGAAGCCGTCGTCGGTGAAGAGGTCGACCTCCTGACCGGCCTTCTTCAGACCGGCGGCCAGGGCCTGGTACTCGGGGTTGTCGGCGGCACCGGCGAAGAAGTGCGAGAGGAACGAGATCTTGTCGCCGGCCTCGCCGAAGAGCGCGTGAGTGGGCTTGATGTCGAGGCCGGTGACGACCTTCGTCGTCGTGAACACGCCCTGCTGCGCGAGGGTCGTCCACATCTGGGTGGCGTTCGTACCGGCCCACGCGACGAACAGCAGGTCCGGCGCCTGGCCCTTGACCTGGGTGGCGAACGGGGTGAAGTCGGTGGCCGCCGACGGCACCAGGACCGAGCTGACCGCCGCCCCCTTCGCGCCGAGGACCGCCTTGACGCCGGCCTCGTTGGCCTTGCCGAAGGCGCTGTCCTGCGCGAAGACGGTGACCTTCTTGCCGGTGAGGTCCCCGACCATGGTCCCCGCCGTCGCGATGTCCTGGTACGTCTGACGGCCGGAGCGGAAGGTGTACTTGTTCGCCCCGGTCACGGCGTCGGTCGCGGCCGGCCCGGAGATGAAGAGGACCTTGTTGTCCTTGGCCAGGGGCGCGACCTGGAGGGCGACGCCGGACGCGGTCGAGCCGGCGATGATCTTCGCGCCGGCGCCGATCGCCGTGGTCGCGGCCGTGACCGCCTTGGCGGGGTCGCCGGCGTCGTCGGCCTCGGTCACCTCGATGGGGTGGCCGTTGACGGCGTTCGTGCCCTTGGTCGCGTAGTCGAGCCCGACCTTGAACGACGCCTGGTACTGCGCTCCGTAGGCGGCGAGTGCGCCGGTCTTGCTGTAGACCAGGCCGACCTTGTAGGGCGGGCCACCCGCCGTCGCCGAGCCGCCACCCTCGGTGGCGGCCCCACCGGGGCTGCTCGCGCCGGGCGTCCCGCACGCCGCCAGCGCAGCCGCTGTGGTCACCGCCACGAACCCGTACGCCAGCCGGGCGCTCCACCGCTTCGACATCCGTCGCTCCGACATCGTCGTCCTTCCGCTTCCGGCGGGCGGGGCACGCGCCTCTCGCGTGCCCAGGGGCGCCCTCACCCGGCTGGCCCGAAGGTATGCGCGCCACCGACGCCGGTTCATGGCGTGGCGGGACACAATGCGCCGCGTCCGATGTGGGCCGACCCCAGACGACGCGGATGCCCAGGCCCGCCGCGGAGCCCACTCGCCGCCCCCCGGCCCGCCCGCGAGAGGCCAACTTCTGTCGTCATTCAGCAGTCTTGACAGCAGAAGTTGGCCTCTCGGCCTGTGGGGCGGGGTCCGCGGGCGGTTCTGGTCAGCGCGACGAGTCAGGTCAGGGCGGCGTGGAGCTGGTCGGCGACCGCGTCGGGCGTGAGCCCGATCTCCTCGAGCAGCTCGCCGCGCGAAGCGTGCGAGAGGAACCGCTTCGGAATGCCGTGGAGGTGGACCGGGACGGACAGCCCCGCCTCGCGCAGCGCCGCCGAGACCTGGGATCCCACTCCACCGACGACCAGGTTGTCCTCGAGCACCGCGACGGCGCCGGCGGTCCGGGCCATCCCGACGAGGTCGTCCGACACCGGCAGGCACCAGCGCGGGTCGACGACCCGGACCGTGTGGCCCTGCGCGCTGAGCTTCTCGGACACCGCCATGGCCGTGGTCGCCATCTCGCCGAGGCCGACGAGGAGCAGCTCGACCGCGTGGTCGCTCGACGGCTCGGCCAGGA
The DNA here is from genome assembly GCA_963787725.1 of uncultured Actinomycetota bacterium. Lineage (GTDB taxonomy): Bacteria > Actinomycetota > Actinomycetes > Actinomycetales > Dermatophilaceae > Lapillicoccus. Next base: position 102,595 of record CAWBEH010000008.1, read on the forward strand.
CGTCGACGAGCCCGACGGACCGGACCGCCGGCAGCGCTCCCGGCGGGTTCTGCTTGGAGAACCGGATGACCGTGGGCCCGTCCGTGACGTCGACCGCCTCGCGCAGGGCTCGACCGAGCTCCTCCGCGTCCCGCGGGGCGCAGAGGCGCAGTCCCGGAATGAGGCCGGTCACCGACATGTCCCACATGCCGTTGTGCGACGCCCCGTCGGTACCCGTGATCCCCGCCCGGTCCAGGATGAACGTCACCCCGGCACGGTGGAGCGCGCAGTCCATGAGCAGCTGGTCGAACGCGCGGTTGAGGAACGTCGCATACACGCAGACGACCGGGTGCAGCCCGCCGAAGGCGAGGCCGGACGCCATGGTGACCGCGTGCTGCTCGGCGATCCCGACGTCGAAGACCCGGTCGGGGTGCCGCTCCGCGAACTCCTTGAGACCGGTGGGGATCAGCATCGCCGCGGTGATCGCCACGACGTCGTCCCGTTCCCGCGCCACCCCGAGCAGGGCGTCGCTGAACTCGTCGGTCCAGATCCGTCCTTTCACCTGCAGCGGCAGCCCGGTCTCCGGGTTGATCCGGTCGACGGCGTGGAACCGGTCGGCGTCGTCGTTGCTCGCGTGGTCGTAGCCCTTGCCCTTGGTCGTGAGCACGTGCACGATCACCGGTCCCCCGAACGACTTGGCCCGCCTCAGCGCAGCCTCGACCGCCGGCTCGTCGTGACCGTCGATGGGCCCGAGGTACTTCAGCCCGAGGTCCTCGAACATGCCCTGCGGCGCGACGAAGTCCTTGATGCCCTTCTTCACGCCGTGCAGCGCGCCGTAGACGACGCCGCCGACGACCGGGGTCCGGTTGAGCGTGTCCTTGCCCCAGCCCAGCACCGACTCGTACTTGCGGGTGGTCCGCAGGGTCGCGAGGTGATCCGCGAGACCACCGGTGGTCGGCGCATACGAGCGCTCGTTGTCGTTGACGACGATGACGAGCGGCAGGTCCTTGTCGACGGCGATGTTGTTGATCGCCTCCCACGCCATCCCGCCGGTCAGCGCCCCGTCACCGATGACCGCGACGGTATGCCGGTCGCGCCGGCCGGTGAGGCGCCGCGCCTTGGCGATGCCGTCGGCCCACGACAGGGCCGTGGAGGCGTGCGAGTTCTCGACGACGTCGTGCTCGGACTCGGCGCGGCTCGGGTACCCCGACAGACCGCCCTTCATCCGCAGCCGATCGAAGTCGTGCCGGCCGGTGAGGAGCTTGTGCACGTACGCCTGATGACCGGTGTCGAAGACGATGGTGTCCTGCGGTGAGTCGAACACGCGATGCAGGGCGATCGAGAGCTCGACGACGCCGAGGTTCGGACCCAGGTGCCCGCCGGTCCGCGATACCGAGGTGACGAGAAAGTCCCGGATCTCCTGCGCCAGCTGGTCCAGCTGAGAGGGGTCGAGCGCCTTGACGTCGTCGGGGCCGTCAATGGAGTCGAGCAGGGTCACGTAGGTCCTCCGGGGGATGCGGGTCGAGCCCGTCCACTGTAGTTGAGAGATGCTGTGACCCCGCTGAGGTGACGTCACGCGTGCACCCGCACGCGTCGCCCCCTCGGGCGCACGGGTTTCACAGCCGGGGGATGAAGTGCTTGCCCTGCAACGCTTCCAGGAGCAGGGCGGCACTTCGTTTGGCGGCGACCAGCCGGAGGCCCTCAGCCTCGAGGTTGCCCATGATCTCGGCCAGGGCCTCGGTCGTGACGTGCGGACCCAGCTCGACCCGGGCCTCGCGGTACGCCTGACGCATCGCCGTGACCTGCCCGTCGATGTGCCGGTCGGCGAGCCAGGCCAGAGCCACCGGGTTCTTCCGCCAGCCCGCATACAGGCGATAGTCGGGCGGGCAGTTGTCGAGCAGCCACGCGACGGCCGGCTCCTCCCACCCGGGGGTGTGCGCGGGCGGGACACCCGGCGGCCAACCGGGTGGGACGTGCGCGGACACCCGCCCAGTCTCTACCAGTTCGCCTGAGCCGGAGCGGGCGGGAGCGCGACTCCGGCGGGACGGATCACGTAGACGATCCCTCCGCTGCGGGGCACCCAGACGTTCTCGAACTGCGCACGGTCGTAGACGACGCGCACCTGGGCGTTGTCGGCGATGAGATGGGAGGCCGGGTCGTTGGCCACCACGTCACCGGCAGCGGTGAACCCGCGTATCACCATGAGATGCCCGTTGGTGCCGTACCCCGCCCCCTTGAGCTCGCCCTTGGAGAACGACACCGACGCGACGAGCGGGATCCCCGCCGCGATGAACAGCTCCGCCTCGGCGAGGGAACGCAGGCGCGTGACGAATCCCTCGAGACCGAATTGCGCCGCATACGCCGTGTTGAACGGCCAGTTCCCGCAGCCGTCGTAGGTGTAGTCGTAGACGTTCCGGGCGGCGTGGTCGACCACCGCGTCGAGCGGCGGCGTGACCCACGCGGTCTCGGCGGGGGTGGGGCCGGTGCCCCAGAAGCCGACGACCATGGCTGTCGACGTCGGCGAGCACCACGCCTCTCCTCCGTTGTCGTAATCCGGGTAGTGGCCCTGGTGCAGCTCCTGCGAGTAGGTCGGCACGGCCAGGTCGACCGCTCCGGCCGACGCCGAACCGAGAGCGCTGACCGGCACCTTCTTGTCCTTGGGCAGCCCGGAGGCCATTGCCGCCACCAGCCGCACTGAGGGCGTCACCGTGGTCCCGGCCCGACGCAGCAGCGTGACCTTCAGCTGCCAGGTCTGGAGGGTGTGGTCGTTCAGAGCGGCCAGCGTGTCGGTGTAGACGGTGGCGTAGTCCGTCGCCTGGCCGTTCTGGGATGTGCGGTTGATGGCCCCGCCGTCGTCGGTGTCGTCGGATGCCCAGCGACCGAGCACGTACCAGCCGGCGGTCCCGTCGTCGGCGACCGCACGGACGCAGACCTCGACCCAGGATCCGTCGGGGGTCGTCGCGTTCCACGAGGCGACGAGCTCGGTGAAGGTATGCCCGGGGTTGACCACCGGTGAGGTCCAGGAAGCCGTGTCGTAGCTCGCGGTGTCGCCGGTCTTGACGTCGGTGTACGACCGGCTCCCGGTGACCGACCCGATGACCAGGGCGCCCCCACTGACCGTGGTGCCGCTCGCCGTTCCCGCGCGCAGCTCGTCACCGCGCCACGCGCGGAAGGTGACGTTCCGGGCGGCGGGTGCCTTCGCGGCGTACGCGCCGGCGGGTGAGCCGAGGCCCAGCGCGGCGGCGGCCGCGGCTCCGGTACCGAGGACGGTCCGACGGGTCGGGTGCGGGATGCGGCGGTCGGCCACGGTGTCTCCTTCGACGAGGTGGTTCGCGGTGATGCCAGCAAACCACGCCGGCGCCACGCGCGACGGCCCCGTCGGGTGGGCGACCCGAGCCGGTCAGCTGTCGACGAGGGACCGCAGGACGTACTGGAGGATCCCGCCCGCGCGGTAGTAGTCGGCCTCGCCCGGCGTGTCGATCCGCAGCACCGCGTCGAACTCGACCGGATCCGCGCCGTCCTTGGTCGCCACCACCTTGACCGTCCGGGGCGTCCGTCCCTCGTTCAGCTCGGTGATCCCCGAGATGGCGAACTCCTCGGTTCCGTCGAGCCCCAACGAGTCGGCGGTCTCGCCCGCCGGGTACTGCAGCGGCAGGACGCCCATCCCGATGAGGTTCGACCGGTGGATCCGCTCGTAGCTCTCGGCGATGACGGCCCGAACCCCGAGGAGCCGGGTGCCCTTCGCAGCCCAGTCACGGGACGACCCGGAGCCGTACTCCTTGCCCGAGAGGATGACCAGGGGCACGCCCGCGGCCTGGTACGCGGCGGACGCGTCGTAGATCGACGACTGCTCGCCGCCGTCGAGGAAGTTGCGGGTGAACCCGCCTTCGACGCCGTCGAGGAGCAGGTTCTTCAGCCGGATGTTGGCGAACGTCCCGCGGATCATCACCTCGTGGTTGCCGCGCCGCGAGCCGTAGGAGTTGAAGTCCTTGCGGTCGACGCCGTGGTCCGAGAGGTACTTGCCGGCTGGGCTGTCCGCCTTGATCGAGCCCGCCGGGCTGATGTGGTCGGTCGTCACGGAGTCGCCCAGCTTGGCGAGCACGCGAGCGCCGGAGATGTCCTCGACCGCGTTGGCGTCCATGGTCATGCCGTCGAAGTACGGCGGCTTGCGGACGTAGGTCGAGTCGCTCTCCCACTCGAAGGTGTCGCCCTCTGGCGTCGGCAGTGACGTCCACCGCTCGTCACCAGCGAAGACGTCGGCGTAGTCACGAGTGAACATCTCCTCGTCGATGGACCGCGCGATGGTCTCCTCGACGTCCTGCGGCGACGGCCAGATGTCCCTGAGGAAGACGTCGCTGCCGTCGGAGTCCTTCCCGAGGGCCTGGGACTCGAAGTCGAAGTCCATCGTCCCGGCCAACGCATACGCGATGACAAGCGGCGGGGAGGCGAGGTAGTTCATCTTGACGTCGGGGTTGATCCGGCCCTCGAAGTTCCGGTTGCCGGAGAGGACCGAGACGACCGCGAGGTCGTTCTCCTGGACCGCCGCGGAGATGGCCTCGTCGAGCGGGCCGGAGTTGCCGATGCAGGTGGTGCAGCCGTAGCCGACGAGGTGGTAGCCGAGCTTCTCGAGGTAGGGCCACATGCCGGCCTTCTCGTAGTAGTTCGTCACGACCTTCGAGCCCGGAGCCATCGACGTCTTGACCCACGGGGCCACGGACAGCCCTCGGTCGACGGCGTTCTTGGCCAGCATGGCGGCGGCCATCATCACCGACGGGTTGGACGTGTTGGTGCACGACGTGATCGAGGCGATCGACACGATGCCGTGGTCGATCTCGAACGTGGTTCCCTCGGCCGTGGTCACCGACACCTTCGTCGAGGGTCGCGAGTCACCGTTGCCGTCGTTCGGCGGCTGGGTGCCGCCATTGGTGCCGTCCGGGCTGCCTTGAGGCGTGGGGTCGCTGGCGGGGAAGCTCGCCGCCGACCCGGGGTCGCCCTCGTCGTGCTTGACGTAGGTGGGCAGGACCTTGCGGAACGCCGTCTTCGCATCGGTGAGCGCGATGCGGTCCTGCGGGCGCTTCGGGCCGGCGATCGACGGGACGACCGTCGACAGGTCGAGCTCGAGACGCTCGGAGAACCGCGGCTCGACGCTCGGGTCGTGCCAGAGGCCCTGTTCCTTGGCGTAGGTCTCCACGAGCGCCACCTGCTCGGCGGACCGGCCGGTGAGGCGCAGGTAGTCGAGGGTGACCTCGTCGATCGGGAAGATCGCGCACGTCGAGCCGAACTCGGGGCTCATGTTGCCGATGGTGGCGCGGTTGGCCAGCGGGACCTGGGCGACGCCGTCGCCGTAGAACTCGACGAACTTGCCGACCACGCCGTGCTTGCGGAGCGTCTCGGTGATGGTGAGCACCACGTCGGTGGCGGTGGCGCCGGCCGGGATCGAGCCGGTCAGCCTGAACCCGACCACGCGCGGGATGAGCATCGACACCGGCTGGCCGAGCATCGCCGCCTCGGCCTCGATGCCGCCGACGCCCCAGCCGAGGACGCCGAGGCCGTTGACCATCGTCGTGTGCGAGTCGGTGCCGACGCAGGTGTCGGGGTAGGCCACGCCGTCACGGACCATGACCGTCCGGGCGAGGTGCTCGATGTTGACCTGGTGGACGATGCCGGTGCCCGGAGGCACGACCTTGAGGTCGTCGAACGCCGTCTGGCCCCAGCGCAGGAACTGGTACCGCTCATGGTTTCGCTGGTACTCCAGCTCGACGTTGCGCTCGAACGCGTCGGCCCGGCCGAACACGTCGGTGATCACGGAGTGGTCGATGACCAGCTCGGCCGGTGACAGCGGGTTGATCTTGGTCGCGTCGCCGCCGAGGTCGGCCATCGCCTCGCGCATCGTGGCGAGGTCGACGATGCAGGGGACGCCGGTGAAGTCCTGCATGATGACGCGCGCCGGCGTGAACTGGATCTCGGTGTCCGGCTCGGCGTCCTCGTCCCACGAGCCGATGGCGCGGATGTGGTCGGCGGTGATGTTCGCGCCGTCCTCGGTCCGCAGCAGGTTCTCGAGCAGGACCTTGAGGCTGTACGGCAGGTTCTCGCTGCCCTCGACGGTGCTCAGCCGGTAGATCTCGTAGTCCGCCTCGCCGACCTGGAGCCGACCCTTCGCACCGAACGTGTCGATCGAGCTGTCCATCCCGCGTCCTCTCTGACCAACTATCTTGATATCAAGATATCTAACCACACTCGGGTATGCCAGTGCAGACCTCGTCTCGGGTCGAGCCTATGCCTGAGCTCGAGGGACGGTCCTGATGGAAGGTCGGACAGCTCGACTGGCGGCAGGGTGCATACCGGCGCTGCGTGGCTCGATTCCCGGGTTCGTGCCAGTCGGGCTGTCCCCGCTCGGAGCGACTCCAGGCGGAACCCGCCGTGACCGGGTATGCCACGTCTCGCGCCAGCGCCATATCGCGCGTGACCTCTCGGCCGGCGCCGGTACGCGGGGGGTCGAGGGCAGACGCACGATGGCGGGTGGATTACACCCCCTGGGAGGGGGACAACCCACCGCCTTGAGCGATTAGCGACCGACTGAGCCAGGCCCGCCAGGTGGCCGGTCCGTCCCAGCGCCGGGCTGCGGTGACCAGCAGGGTCAGCCCTGCGCCGGGGTGATGTTGTGGTTCCTGCGGAACAGGTTGCCCGGGTCCCAGCGCTGCTTCACGCCGCGCAGGCGCGTGAGCGTCTCGGGTGGGTACATCCGCTCCACCACGTCGGGACCCTGCTCGCTCGTGAAGTTGCCGCATACGGCGTCGGCATCCTCGCCGACCCCCGCCCACACGTCTCGCACCCGCGCCAGGTCGTCGTCGGAGGCGTCGGGTGGGAGCATCGCGATCCAGCTCACCATCGCCTCGGCGTCGCGCCAGGCCAGGGCGGTCGAGTCGTTCGGGACGTCGCCGAAAGCGCCACCCAGGAACCGAGTCGCGAAGATCGTCGGCGGATGAGCCACGAGCGCGGCGGCCGCGCGGTCGGCCGTCACTCCGGACAGCTCACGGAAGACCCCGTTCGACCCCGTCCGACGCGGCGGCGGCCCGGGCGGTCCTTCCGGTGGCTCGCTGAGCGTCGACCCGTAGGGCACCGTCTCGAGGTCCGCCGCGCCCACCCCGGGTGCCGCGAGGACGGATTCCAGAGCGGTGCGGGCCGCGTCCTCGTCGTCACCCGCCCACGCGACCTGCAGGGTCGGCGCGGGTGCGGTTCCCGGACCCATCGGCGGCAGGGAGACCAGGGTGACCACGAGCTCACGCGGCGCGGCCCGCATCGCGTCTCGGACTCCGACGATCGTCGCCGGCAGGTCGTCCCCGTCGATCGGCGCGGTTCCGAACACGACGTGTCCGAGTCTGCTCGCACGGAAGTCGAGTCGCGTCGCGACGCCGAAGTTGCCTCCGCCGCCGCGTAGGGCGGAGAACAGCTCGGGGTTCTCGTCCTCGGACGCCGAGACCACGCCGCCGTCGGCAGTGACGAGCTGCACGCCGACGAGCTGGTCGGCCGCCAGACCCACCGAGCGGACGAGCCAGCCGACGCCGGAGCCGAGCGTGCTGCCGCCGACACCCACCGAGCGGGTGTCACCCGAGCTGAGGACGAGGCCGCGGGGCGCGATCGCCTCGGCCACGTCGCCCCAGACCGCGCCTCCCCCGACTCGCACGACGTCGTCGTCGCCGACCTCGACCCGGGTGAACGCGGCCAAGTCGACCAGCAGGCCGCCCGGAAGAGGAGCCCAGCTGCCGTGGCCACCGCTGCGAACGGCGACGTCGACGCCGGCCTCAGTCGCCCATCGGAGCGCGGCGCCGACCTCCTGGGGGGACGTCGGGCGCACCAGGACGTCCGGGGCGGCCGGCGGCCCCCACTTCCGGGCGGCCTCGGCGTAGCCCCCGTCCGCGGGTGTCAGGACGGGGGTGGACTGTGTCGACCGAAGGTCGTCGACGATGGTCATGACGTCTCAGCTCCTCGTGGCGTGAGATCTCTTCTCGGCGGCGACCGGTGGCGCCGCTCCCGGTAGGTCCATGCAAGCACCGTCAGGTGTCAGCCGGCCCGAAGACCGCGATGCACTCCACGTGGTGGGTCATCGGGAAGGCGTCGAACGCCCGCAGGGTCTCGAGGCGGTATGCGGCGGAGCCCAGGTAACCCGTATCTCTCGCCAGCGCGGCGGGGTCGCACGCGACATAGGCGATCCGACGCGGACCGAGCGCGGCGATGTCGCGAATCACGTCGCGGCCGGCGCCGGTCCGCGGTGGGTCGAGGACGACCAGGTCCGCGTGGATCTGCTGCCGTACCAACGGACGGATCACCCGGTCGACCCGCCCGTGCCGCCACTCGACGTGCGGCCGGGATGCCGTGTTGCGCATCCCGTCGACCACCGCAGCCCGGTGTCCCTCGACGGCGAGGACCGACCCGGACGGGCCGACCGCGTCGGCGATAGCCGCCGCGAAGAGCCCGGCACCCGCATACAGGTCGAGTACCCGCTCCCCCGGCTCAGGGCGGAGCGACTCCAGGACGTGAGCGACGAAGGTCGGGGCGGCTCCGGGATGGACCTGCCAGAACCCGCGGGCGCCGATCCGGAACTCCCCCGACCACTCGGGGGTGTCGACCCGCTGGACGACGGTCGGCACGCGCCCGTCGGGCAGCGCGACCAGCACCGCGTCGGCCGGCTCGTCGGCGGCGACCGCGTCGACACCGGTGCAGCCGGTCCAGGTCGTCTCGAGCACGCCGCTGTCGATGACCCGCTGGTCCGCGATGAGGCAGTCCGTCAGCGGGACGATCGCGTGAGACCGGTGTTGCCGCAGACCGGCTCGCCCCTCGTCGTCCACCGCGAACTCGACCCGCGACCGCCACCGCAGCCCCGAGGCGTCGCCCGGCAGCGCTTCCACGCCTTCGCCGTGGCTCCACACCTCGACGTCCACGTCCAGCTTCGCCAGCCGCTGGAACTGCTCGCGGACGACGTCGGTCTTGAGCTGCCGTTGGAATGCCATGTCGACGTGCTGGAAGTCGCAGCCCCCGCAGCGGCCCGGACCGGCATACGGGCAAGGCGGTTCGACCCGGTGGGGCGATCCATCGACAACCTCGACGGCGTCGCCCCGGAGGAAGCGGCTGTCCTCCTCGCCTTCGGTGATGACGACGCGGACGCGCTCGCCGGGCAGGGCATGACGGACGAAGACGACGCGACCGTCGAGCCGTGCGACGCAGTGACCGCCGTGGGCGACCGGGCCGACCTCGACGACCGCCTGGGTGCCGACGAGGCTGGACACCGTCAGCGCGGGCCTCGGCGGACCGAGCCGACGACGGGACCGTCGAAGTCGTCGTCCTCCGCACCTTCGGACGACCGCAGCTGCCACGGCACGCTCGCCACCATGACGCCCGGGCTGAAGAGCAGACGAGCCTTGAGCCGCAGGGCGCTCTGGTTGTGGAGGACCTGCTCGTACCAGCGGCCGAGGACGTACTCCGGGATGTAGACGATGACGACGTCGCGGGGGTTGCCGGTGCGCAGGGAGCGCACGTACTCGATGACCGGCCGGGTGATCTCGCGGTAGGGCGACGACAGGACCTTCAACGGGACCGGGATCTCGCGGCGCGCCCACTCGTTGCGCAGCGTCTCGGTGTCCTCGGGATCGACGTCGACCGTGATCGCCTCGAGGAAGGTCGGCCGAGTCGCCCGGGCGTATGCGACGGCCCGCATCGCGGGCTTGTGCAGCTTGGAGATGAGGACGATCGCGTGCACCCGGCTCGGCAGCATCGGCGTCTCGTCCTCGTCGAGCTTCAGCTCCTCGGCCACCTGACGGTAGTGGCGACGGATCCCGAGCATGAGGACGAAGAGGACTGCCATGGCGAGGATCGCGTACCGTGCGCCGGCCTGGAACTTCGTGATGAGGACGACGAGCAGGACGATCCCGGACATCGCCGCGCCGACCGCGTTGATCATGCGTGACCGCATCATCCGCGCTCGGACCTTCGGGTCGGTCTCGACCCTGAGGTGCCGGTTCCAGTGCCGGATCATCCCGCTCTGGCTCAACGTGAACGAGACGAAGACGCCGACGATGTAGAGCTGGATCAGCGAGGTGACCGTCGCCTGGTACGCGACGATCAGGGCCGCGGCCGCCGCCGCGAGGATGAGGATGCCGTTGGAGAAGGCCAGCCGGTCGCCGCGGGTGTGCAGCTGACGCGGCAGGTAGCCGTCCTTGGCGAGGATCGACCCGAGCACCGGAAACCCGTTGAAGGCGGTGTTGGCCGCGAGGATCAGGATCAGGCCGGTCGTGATCGACACGTAGATGATGCCCGGGGTGAAGCCGCCGAACACGGCGTGCGCCAGCTGGCCGAGGACGGTGTCCTGCGGGTTCTGCTCGATGTAGGCCTCGCCGACCGCCTGTCCGTTGAGCGCGAGCTGCTCGGCCGGCCGCTCGGCGATCTTGATGTCCGTGGCCCGCCCCAGCCCGACGATCGTGCCGAGCATGGTGATGGATAGCAGGCCCATCATCAGCAGCGTCGAGGCGGCGTTGCGGCTCTTGGGCTTCTGGAACGCCGGCACCCCGTTGGAGATCGCCTCGACGCCGGTCAGGGCCGCACAGCCGGAGGAGAAAGCGCGCAGCAGCAGGAAGGCGGTGGCGATGCCGACCATGGCCTCGTGGTCGGGTTCGGGGATGAGCTCGAACTGGGCGCTCTCGGCCCGGCCCAGACTCCCCGTCACCGACTGGACGACACCGACGAGACCCATCCCCACGATGCCGAGGATGAACGCATACACCGGGACGGCGAAGGCCTTGCCGGACTCGCGGACCCCGCGCAGGTTCATCGCCGTAAGGAAGATGACGAGGCCGATGGCGACCTCGACCTCGTGGCCGCGCAATGACGGGATGGCCGTGGCGGCGTTCTGGACACCCGACGAGACCGAGACCGCCACCGTCAGGACGTAGTCGACGAGCAGGGCGCTGGCGACGGTGAGGCCGGCCTTGGGGCCGAGGTTGACCGTGGCCACCTCGTAGTCGCCGCCGCCGCTCGGGTAGGCGTGGACGTTCTGCCGGTACGACGCGACGACGACGACCATGACGACGACGACGGCGAGCGCGATCTGCCAGGAGTGGGTGACGACGAAGGCACCGCCGGCAAGGCCCAGCATGAGGAAGATCTCGTCGGGCGCGTAGGCGACCGAGGAGAGCGCGTCGCTGGCGAAGACCGGGAGGGCCAGCCGCTTGGGGAGGAGCGTGTCGCCGAGTCGGTCACTCCGCATTGCCCGGCCGAGGACGAGGCGCTTGAGGATGCGACCGGAGTTCGCCACGCGGCAACTGTATGACTCACGGGCACCCGCGCCCGGAGCGGTCCGCCGTAGTAGCGTCTCGTGGCGTGCACTTCGTGATCATGGGCTGCGGCCGCGTCGGGTCCACGCTGGCCAAGAGCCTCAGCAAGCGGGGTCACGACGTCGCGATCATCGACGCGGAGCCCGCCGCGTTCCGCCGGCTCGGCAGCTCGTTCGAGGGCATGACGGTCACCGGGATCGGGTTCGACCGCGACACGTTGAAGGCCGCCAGGATCGACGAGGCGTACGCGTTCGCGGCCGTCTCGAGTGGCGACAACTCCAACATCCTCGCCGCGCGCGTCGCCCGTGAGACCTTCGGCGTCGAACACGTGGCGGCCCGGATCTACGACCCGGGACGCGCGATGGTCTACCAGCGCCTCGGCATCCCCACGGTGGCGACGGTGCGCTGGACCTCCGACCAGATGCTGCAGCTGTTGCTGCCGCAGGGCTCTATACCGGCCCTCACCGACCCGAGCGGGCGTGTCGTCGTGGCGCAGGTCCCGCTGGCCCGCTCCTGGGTGGGGCGTCGCCTCACGGAGGTCGAGTCGGTGACCGGTTCGCGGATCGCCTTCATCACCCGTTTGGGTGACGGGCTGATCCCGGGACCCGACACGGTGTTCCAGGACGGTGACCAGGTGCATGTCGTGGCGGCGACCGACGACCTCGGTCGTATCGAGAAGGTCTACGACCAGCCGCCACCGGCCCACTGACGTTCGACGAGGGACTAGGTATGCGAGTCGTCATCACCGGAGCGGGCAGTGTCGGGCGGTCCATCGCTCGAGAGCTGCTCCACAACGGCCACCAGGTACTGATCATCGACAAGGACGCCGACGACGTCCAGGCGTCGCGCGTCCCGGACGCGGCCTGGCTCCTCGCCGACGCCTGCGAGATCGCGGTCCTCGAGGAAGCCAGGGTCCACGAGTGCGATGTCGTCGTGGCGGCGACCGGCGACGACAAGGTGAACCTCGTGGTCTCGCTGCTGTCGAAGACCGAGTTCGGCGTGCCCCGCACCGTGGCGCGGGTCAACAACCCCAAGAACGAGTGGATGTTCGACGAGTCGTGGGGCGTCGACGTGGCGGTGTCGACGCCGCGCCTGATGACGGCGCTCGTCGAGGAGGCCGTCAGCGTCGGCGACCTGGTCCGCATCTTCCAGTTCCAGCAGGCCAAGGCGTCGATGGTCGAGCTGACCATGCCGGGCGAGAGCCCCTACATCGGCAAGCGGATCGCCGAGATCGAGTGGCCGGACGACACGGTGCTCGTCGGGATCATCCGCGACGACCGGCCGATCGCGCCGAGCCGCGACGACGCGGTGGAAGCGCACGACGAGCTGCTGTTCATCACGACGCCGGACAACGAGGACGTCCTCGAGCAGATGCTCTCCCCTGGCCCCCGTCCCCCTCGGGATGACGACTACAACTGATATGTAGCGGCTTGTTGTCAAGTGGGCAGGGTGAGGCGCCGCCGGGGTTGGTTCCTGGCGGCGCCTCGTCGCTTCGTCGGGCGGGTTGCTGGCGAGCGTGTCGTTGGCGACGCGCGGTCAGACTGATATGCGCGGGTTGGTTACCGCAGGACGGTGGTTCGGCAGGAGCGGGACCGCGGCTCTAGGGTCGAGCGTCGCTGTTCCCGAGAGGGATTGGCTGCTCATAGTTGATTCGCGGGTCGCTCCTCGCGCTGCCGTCAGCGGCCGCGGGGACGAAGCGGGCCGTGGGTGGTCAGTCGTCCATGACGGCCAGGGACCAGCACCAGCCGGCGAGCTCGCGGGCGATGGCAACGTTCGCGATGACGTGCCGTTTGTGCCGCTCGGTAAAGGTGACCCAGCGATGGTGCAACCGCCGGTTGCCCTCGTCGCCGCGGGCTCGCGCGGCGGCCGGAGCCAGCTCCCAGCGCTGCCGCATCGTGGTGCCGACGACGTACCGGGCCCGGTGATGCCACGCGGCCTCGACGAGGAGTCGGCGGGCGTGACCGTTGCCGGTCTTGGTGACCGACCCCTGGACCCGGGATGCGCCGGAGGAGTACTCGCTGGGCACCAGCCCCACGAACGAGCCGATGGTGTTGCCGGTGAACCGGTGCCAGTCACCGATCTCGACGGCAAGGGCGAACCCGGTCAAGGTCGAGATCCCGCGCAGGCACCCCAGCCGGTGCACCACCGACGTGAACTCGCTGTCCGCGGCCATCGCCGCGATCGCCGCATCGAGACGGTCCCGGCGCGCCTTGACCGTCAATACCGCTTCGAAGTCGGACTCGAACGCCAGCCGACTCGCTGCCGACTCCAGCCGCTGCCGACGCAGCCACGCCTCATGCGCACCGGTCCACGCCCGCCCACCGCAGTACACGATGCCCTGCCGCAGCAACAGCTTGGACAGCCGGTGCCGGGCCCGCATCAGATCCCCGCGACAGTCCTCCCGCGCCCGCACCAGGTCCCGGGCCGCCTCCTGGTCGATGCTGGGCACCGTCACCGACGTCACCTCGTCCATCACCTCGTCGGGGCGCAGCAGCCGCGCCAGGTGCAACGCGTCACGCTGGTCGGTCTTGACCCGGTCGCCGCTGGGCCGCTGCAGCTTGCTCGGCGCCGCGACCTGACACCGCACGCCGGCCGCGGTCAGCGCCCGGTACAGCCCGAACCCCGTCGGGCCGGCCTCATACGTCGCCGCCGCCGTCCCCGGTAGCGCCCGCACCCACCGCAGGATCTCGCCATGATCCGGGGTCAGCCGGGCCCTGAACACCTCGCCGGTCACCCCATCGATCGCCGCCGCGACCACCGATCGTGCGTGCACATCCAGTCCCACACTCGTACGCTCAGAGAACACCGGGGCCTCCCACACATGTCGGATAGGCCGAGCAGGCAGCCCCCACTCGGTAACCCACGAATCTGAGTGAGTGAGGCCCCGGCCCGCAACCACCCAGCAGACCCGAGCAGTCACGCCATACCGTCTAGGCGGCTGAACGAGCTGCTCCGTTCGGCTCGACGCAGCGTCAAGCCGAGCGTCAGGCCTCGGCCGGTCGAGCGTCGGGGTCGTCGAGCGGGGTGTTGCCGCGCAGCAGCAACAGACCGATGACCAGCACGGCCAGCAGGTAGGCGGGCCAGCCCAGGGCGATCTTCGCGACGCCGAGGGCCGCGACCTGACCACCGAGGTACAGCGGGACCATCACGGCCAGCCGGATCACGTCGAGCACGACGATGACCCAGCCGACCCGGCTGGCCACCTTGACGACACCCTCGTGACGACGCCAGCCGGTGAGCAGCTCGGTCACCGCGGCCTCGTCGGCCTCGGCGCGCGCGACCGTCTCCGGATCCTGGGGCGCGCCCTTCTTCGACGATGCCTTGAGCCGTTCGCTGGCCTCGGAGAGCTCCGGGTCGGCCGCCGCGATGAGGAACCCGAACAGCGGCCACCGGATCAGGTTGGTGACCGCGAAGACCAGCCCGACCGCAGCGGTCTGGATCATGCCCGGCAGGAACGCGTCCTCGGCCCGACCCGACCGCAGCGCGAAGAAGGCGGCGACAGCCACCGCCACCGCCGCATACAGGAGGAAGCGCAGCGTCTCGCGCCGCATCAGGCGCAGCACCGCGAGGACGGCCAGCGCGGCGCCGGCCGCGAGGACCGCCGTGCGAACGTCCCGGGTGACCGTCCACAGCACGACGAACGCGATCGTCGGCACCGCCGACTCGAGGGCGCCGCGCCAGCCGCCGATGGCGGCGCTCAGGCGGGCGCGCAACAGCTCCTCGACGGTGACGTATGCCGCGGCCCCGCCGATGCGCGCCGGCTCAGCCACTCTTGGGGACGATCGTGTAGAAGGGGTTGAACATCGTCGGGATGCCCCGGTAGTACGACACGCGGCCGCTGGCCTTGAGCTGGACTCCGGCGTATATCCCGGCGATCTCGCGGCGGCCGAGCCAGACGAGGTGAAGCGGGCGGCTGCCGTCGTAGATCTCGACGACCAGCGCCGGGACGTCGGCCCGCGGCCGCAGGGTCACCGAACGGACCGTGCCACAGACGTCGGCCTTCTCGCGGTTGGCGAGGTCACAGATGGGCGTCGCGCCCTGGCGGTCGGTCTCGTCGCGCAGCTCCTCCGCCTCGTCCTCCTTGGCGGAGCGGGTCATCCGGTCGGCGAGCCGGGCGAACATGCCGCGCGGCTCCTCGCGCCGGGAGGAGGGGGTCGGAACCTTGCTCTCGATGCCCATGGTCATCGCACCTCGGTGATCTCTGGTCCGCGCTCGAAGGGTCGTAGCTGGTCGGCGCGGCGCGCGGGCGTCGCCGGCGGCTCGTCGGAGGCCGCATCCTCGGCGGCCGCGTCGGCGGCCGCCGTGGGAACCCGGAGGGGAAGGGCCTCTCGGGGCGGGCGGGCCTCGTCGTCACGGACGACGACGGTGCTCTGCACGATCTCGAGGAGCGGGGCCGCTTTGTCGGGGTCGGTCGCCGCGGGTCCGCTGATGACGGCTCGCAGGAACCAGCGGGGCCCGTCGACGCCGAGGAAGCGGACGGCGTTCGGCTGGGACCGGCCGTCGGGGCCGGGCATCGGGATCGTCGCCGCCAGCTCGCGGCCGAGCGGGCCGTCGACGACCTCGACGGTGCCGCCCTGTGCCGTGATGCTGTCGGCGATCTCGGTGCGGATGTCCGGCCAGACGCCCAGGGTCCGCGGTGCAGCGAACGCCTGCAGCTGGACCCCCGAGTCGCCGACCACGGCGTGAGCGCTCATGACCGACTGCTGCTCCTGGTCGAGCTCGAGCCGCAGCTGCATCCCGTCGACGGGGGTGATGAGCAGGCCGCCGAGGTCGATGCGCTCGACCTCGTCGTCGACCTCGGAGGCGTCGAACGGTCCGCGGAGGCGGTTCAGCCGCTCCTCGCCGTCGTCGCTCACCGCGACCGCAAGGGTCTCGTCATCGGTCGGCGTCGGCCTCCTCGAGCTCGTCGAGCTCGTCGACCGGCTCGTCGTTGCGGCTCCGGCGGAAGATTCCCACGGTGGTGTCGTCCTTTGCTCACGTCTACTTGTCGTCAACGACCGGCGGGCGCTGCGTATGCCGCTCAGGTCGTGCGCGGCCCGAAGCCGCCGCTCGCTCCGTGCCCAGTTTCCCCCCGCGAGCTCTCCGAGAGCGAATCCACCTCGAGGAAGGCCGCCTCCGCCACCCGCTGGACCACCAGCTGGGCGATCCGGTCACCGCGGCGGACCTCGAACGGCTCGGTCGGGTCGAGGTTGACCAGGTTGACGAGGATCTCCCCGCGGTACCCCTCGTCGATGGTCCCGGGGGCGTTGACGATGGTGATCCCGTGTCGGGCGGCCAGGCCCGACCGCGGGTGGGTGAAGCCGGCATACCCCTCGGGCAGGGCGATCGCGAGGCCCGTCGGCACGAGGACGCGCTGGCCCGGGGCGATGGTCACGTCCACCCGGGAGTAGAGGTCGGCGCCGGCGTCGCCGGGGTGGGCGCGCTCCGGCATTGGCAGACCCGGGTCCAGTCGCCGCGTCGCAACGATGACGCGGTCAGGGCCGACCCCCTGGGGGATCGGCCCTGTCTGCTCAAGCGGCGGGCGCTGACCCGCCGGGACGTCGGTCAAGCCGCGCACTCCCGGCAGACCATCTTGCCGCCCTTCTCGCTCGCCAGCTGGCTGCGGTGATGCACCAGATAGCACTCGGTACAGGTGAACTCGTCGGCCTGCCTGGGGATGACCCGGACCGACAGCTCCTCGCCGGAGAGGTCGGCGCCGGGCAGCTCGAAGCCCTCGGCCTGCTCGGTCTCGTCCACGTCGACGCTCGACGCGGACTTGTCGACACGCCGGGCCTTGAGCTCCTCGATCGAGTCCTCGGAGAGGTCGTCGTCGGTCTTGCGCGGGGCGTCGTAGTCAGTCGCCATGGGTTGTATCGCTCCTGCAGTACGTGGTGGTCGTTCGTATGTGGTGTTGTCGCGCGAAGAGGGTGGCGTCAGTGGGTGGGACAGTGCTCGGACAGTGGTGGGGAAAGACGGTGAATGCGATGAAGGGACAGTCCTCGATGAGTGGTGGCGGGTCGCGTTCGTCGCCGTCGACTGCTCCCGCTGGGCGGCGCGTCGGACCCGACGTGGGTGTCAGCCGTGTCGTGCTCCGATGTAACGCAGCCGCCCTCTCGTTTGTGCCCGGCTCTGTGCCTTCTTCGTCACCGAACCCCGCACCGGACGCGGGTGTCGTGCGAGACCCGCGCGCGGATTGTGCCCTACAAACGGCCCGAAGTCACCTCTCGTCCTGATGTCGGGCATGTCGCCTCCGTCACACCACCTCCGCGAGAGCCGATTTGACCGGGTACTGACCACGGCTTGTCCCGCGCTTGACCCTCCGTGTGGCTGACTCGGTCTCGCGTCGGTGGTGAGTGGTGGAATGTGTCACCCAGGCTCAATCTGCACATCGCATACCCGTAACCTGTGGCCCGTAAGGTCGGGCCCGGTGCCCCAGCGGGGCACCACCAGACGTGACAGACCAGCCACCCAGCGCGTACTCCCAGGAGGTGCCGGATGACCGAGTTCCACGCCCAGCTACGAGCCCGAGTAGTCGAAGCCGTCCAGGACCTCACCGCGGCGCAGGAGTCCGGTGACCACTTCTCCGTCGACGTGCACCGCGCCGACCTGGAGAACATCGCCCGGATCGCCCGCGAACACGACCTGAGCCTGCCCGAGCTCGACGAGCTGGGGCTCAGCGCCGCCTGACGTCGCCCCTCGTTCGGGCCGGTCAGCCCGGGCCGGTCAGCCCGGGCCGTCCAGCACGGCGAGCAGCTGCGCCTGCACGACGGGATTCCCCGCAACGGTGAGCGCCGCCGACGGGGGGCCACCGTTCGGGCCGCTGACCACGCCCCCAGACTCCGTGACCATGAGCCAGCCGGCGGCCATGTCCCAGGAGTTCAGGCCGGACTCGTAGAACCCGTCGAGCCGGCCGCAGGCCACCGAGCAGAGGTCGAGCGCGGCGCTGCCGATGCGGCGGATGTCACGCACGTGCGGCAGCAGCGCGAGCAGGATGCGGCCCTGGTCGGTCCGGCGCTGAGGGGTGTAGCCGAAGCCGGTGCCCACCAGCGCTCCCGAGAGGGCGTCGACCGAGCCCACCCGCAGCAGTGTGCCCGGGGTCTGGACCGGCTCGTCCCACCCGCGTTCGTATGCGCCGCCGCCCAGGACTCCGTGGTAGACGCGGCGTAGAGCCGGGTCGGCGACCGCCCCCGCGAGGACCTGCCACTCCCCCGGTGTCTTCGGGTCACCGGCCACGGCGGCGACCGAGACCGCATACGCGGGGATGTCGTAGAGGTAGTTGACGGTGCCGTCGATGGGGTCGACGACCCACGTGATGCCCGAGGTGCCGCGGTGGTCGTTGCCCTCCTCTCCGAGGAACCCGTCGTCAGGACGTTCGGCGAGCAGCAGTCCGCGGATGAGCTCCTCCGCGCGGGTGTCCATGATGGTGACGATGTCGGTCGGCGACGACTTCGTGGCGGACGCCTCGACCAGACGCGGGCGCTCGTCGACCACGAGACGTCCGGCCGCCACGGCGACCCGGGTGGCCAGCTCCTCCAGCCCGGCGAGGTCCGTCCCCTCGGGCACCTCTGGCGCCATCAGTCGCTTCCGCACAGGGCCGGCCGCGCCTGACGAAGGTTGGGACAGCAGCCTGCCGGGCAGACCGACGGCCGGACGCCCGGCCCGGTCGGTCCGGGCCCGCCGCGGGCCTCGGCGGCGCGCTCCTCGAGAAGGTCGACGAGGCCGGCGACGAAGTCCTCGTCGATGCCGACCGTGGGCACGCGGACCAGCCGAAGGTCGAGGCGTTCGGCGGTCTTGGCGGCCTCGGTGTCGAGGTCGTAGACGACCTCCATGTGGTCGGAGACGAAGCCGACCGGGGCGAGGACGACGACGCTGCGCCCGTCGGCCGCCAGCTCCTCCAGCCGGGCGTTGACGTCCGGTTCGAGCCAGGGCTGGGTGGGTGGCCCGGACCGGGAGCAGTAGACGACCTCGGCCGAGAGGTCACGGCCCAGGGCGTCACGCACCCGGTCGACGACGTCGTGGGCCAGCGTGTGGTGCTGCTCCTGGTAGAGCCGGCCCTCGCCGTCGCCCGGTCCGGACGTCTCGTCCATCGTGTCGGGGATCGAGTGGGTGACGAACAGCAGGGCGAGCTCGGCGTCCGGCACATCGGCCAGATCACGGAGCGCCTCGACGACCAGACGGGCGTTGGGACCGACGAAGCCGGGCCGCAACGCATACGGGCCGATCTTGTCGATCTCGAGGACCAGCCCTTCCCCGACTTCGTCGTGGGCCCACTCACGGACCTCGGCGAAGGCGTCGGCGAGGTTCTCGCGGTACTGGCGGCAGGAGGAGTAGGAGGAGTACGCGCTGGTCGTGACGACGACGATCCGGTGGAGGCCGCGGGCCGCGGCGTCGCGGAGCGCGTCGGGGAGGTACGGCGGAGAGTTGCGGTTGCCCCAGAGGACAGGCACCTCGATCTCGCGCTCCTTGAGCTCGGCCTCGAGGGCGGCGATGAGGGCGCGGTTCTGGTCGTTGATGGGGCTGCGGCCGCCGAACAGCTCGTAGTGGTGGGCGACGTCCTGGAGCCGGTCGTCGGGGATCCCGCGGCCGGCCGTGACGCGACGCAGGAAGGGCATGACCTCGTCCGGCGCCTCGGGGCCACCGAACGAAAGCAGCAGGACCGCGTCGTACGGCGCCAGGGCCTCGGACGTCACCGGGGCTCTCCCAGCCGGAAGGGTTGCGGCGCGTTGAGGTGCAGCACGACCGCCACCATACGGATCCCGAACACCAGCGCGGCGGCCCCCCACACGACGAACGGCGAGATGAAGCCCACGTAGTACGCCACGACGACGATCGTGGACCCGAGGAGGGCGGGCAAGGCGTACAGCTCCCGCCGGAGTACCTCGGGCACCTGACCGACGAGGACGTCTCGCAAGGCGCCGCCCCCGACCGCCGTGATGGTGCCGACGATGATCGCCGCCAGCGGGGGTATGCCGGGTCGGGCCAGGGCCAGGAGGGCACCGCCGACCGCGAAGAGCGCCAGTCCGACGGCGTCGAGGACCTTGACCAGACGGCCCAGCCGCTCGACGCCCGGGTGGTAGACGAACGTCACCAGCCCCGCTGCGAGGGCCGTGGCGACGAGCCGCCAGTCGCTGATCCCGATGGGCGGGATGAAGCCGATGAGCAGGTCACGGAGGACCCCGCCGCCGAGACCGGTCGCGCCGGCCAGGACGAGCACCCCGAACAGGTCCAGCCGCTTGCGGACCGCGACGAGCCCCCCCGACAGCGCGAACGCGAACACGCCGATGAGGTCGAGCAGCAGCGGCGACACGACAGGGTTGCTCGGCATGGCGGCGCCCACGCTACTCGGGAGCGGGTGAGTCGTTTGGCGGTCTGGTGCGGCGGCGTGCCTCTGGTCGCCACACCGCGTCGCATGGCAGAGTCGAGCACCAGTGGCAGGCGAAGCGCATGGTCAGGGCGGCGTGAGTGGTCAGGAGTTCGTGATGCAGGACCTGAGACTCATCGGCGTCGAGGAGGACGGCCAACACCTCCTGCTCACCGGGCCGGACGGTACTCACTACCGACTGGCCCTCGACGAGGCGTTGCGAGCGGCCGCTCGTCACGACCGGCCCCGCCTGGGCCAGCTCCAGATCGAGATGGAGGGCGGTATGCGTCCTCGTGAGGTCCAGTCCCTGATCCGCGCCGGGGCGACGGCCGAGGAGGTCGCCGACCGGGCCGGCTGGACGGTCGAGAAGGTCCGCCGCTACGAGGTGCCGATCCTCGCCGAGCGCGTCCACGTGGCCGACCAGGCCCGGCTGGTGCGGGTTCGGTCGAGGGGCGGTTCGACGGGTGCGCCGGTGCCGACGCTGCAGGGGCGGGTGGCGCAGCGGATGCGCGAGCGGGGCGTGGACCCCGACTCCAGCGCGTGGGACTCGTGGCGCGGCGTCGACGAGACGCTCTGGACGGTCGTGCTGACGTTCGCGGCGGGCGGCCGGCAACGCCAGGCGACGTGGACCTACGACCCGGTGCTGCGGACGGTCGAGGCCGGCGACGACGAGGCTCGGTGGCTCAGCGGTGACGAGCCGGCGGCGGTCGGTCCGTTGCCGACGGTGGCACCGCGCGTGTCCAGCGTGTACGACGTCGAGGCCGAGGGCGGCGTCGCCGCGACGCGGCGGGCCGGGACGACGCCGCGCGGCACTCATGACGAGGAGCCGGTCGACCTCATGACGGCGATGCGGCAGCGGACCACGGTGGGACGCCGGTCCGGGCGGCGGCGGACCCCGGGCGAACCGGTTCGGCGGGAAGTGGCTCCGGCGCTGCCGCTGGGCGGCGACGCGGAGGTCGACGCCCCCGTGAGCGAGCCTCCCCTGGCGACGGAGCCACCCGAGACGGTCGTCGAGCCCGGTCGACCGGTCGAGGCACCGGTCGAGCCCGGTCGAACCACCGGCGGAGGCACCGGTCGAGGCGGTCGAGGTCGACCAACCCGACGAGGTCGCCGACGAGGCGCAGGACGTCGAGCTCGAGCCGGCCGGAGCCGAGACCCCACCGCTGGACGAGGAATGGCCCGAGCCGCTCGACGAGTTCAGCACGGACGACAGCGTCGAGGCGACTGAAGCCGCCGAGGAGCCCGACGCGACCGACGAGACGCCGACGGCCAAGAAGGCGACCAGTCGCCGCAAGCAGCGACCGTCGGTTCCGTCGTGGGACGACATCATGTTCGGCACCAAGCGGGACTGACCCACCACGCGCGTTCGCGCTGTCTGCTGGTCAGGCCGGCGGTGGCGGTGGCGGCACCGGGCAGACGTCCAGGTCGAACGGCAGGACGTCCGGCGACAGCGCGGCCGCGCGGGCCGCGTGCGACGTCATCCGACGCATGTGATGGCGCCGGCACAGCACCTCGTACTCGACCAGCCCGGACGACGCCGGCGACGTGTCCCCGACCACGACCTGCTCACCCTCGACGACCATGACCCCGTTCACGACGCGCGCGTTGTGCGTCGCCCGCCGGCCGCACCAGCAGAGCGCCTCTACCTGCAGCTCCTGAACCCGGTCGGCCAGCTCGATCATTCGCTGCGAACCGGGGAACAGGGTCGCCCGGAAGTCGGCGGTGATCCCGAACGCGAACACGTCCAGCCCCATCTCGTCGACCAGCCGGGCGAGCTGCTCGACCTGGGCGGGCGTGTAGAACTGGGCCTCGTCGCAGATGAGGTAGTCGACGCGGCCACCCGCGGTGGCCGCGGCCACGACGTCCTCCCAGAGGTCGAGGTCGTCGGTGACCTCCCGGGCCGGCGTCGACAGGCCGAGCCGAGAGGACAGCACCGCCGTGCCCGCCCGGTCGAGCTTGGTGAAGATGATGCCGGCCCGACCCCGGGCCGCGTGGTTGTGGTGCATCTGCAGCGCGAGCGTCGACTTCCCACAGTCCATCGTGCCGTTGAAGAAGACGAGCTCTGCCACGGCCGGTCACTGTAGTCGGGGTCCCCGCGAGGTATCGGAGCGAAGCGTGGGGTCCCCGCGACGGATCGACGCGAAGCGCCGAACGTCGTGGGGAGAACCTCGTGGGGTGACTAGGCGGTGCGCGCCGGCACGGTGACGAGGGGGATGGCCCGCTCCTCGTCGGTCACCGACCCGTGGAACCCGCGCAGCCGCACCATCTCGGGCCGCATCCGGGCCGAGTCGACCACCGCGCCGTCGTCGAGCATCAGCACGAGCACGTCGCCGATCCGGGCCAGGACCTCCGGCCGGATCTCGCCGAACCAGCCGTCGGCCACCAGCTCGTCCCGGGTCGCGACCCAGGCGCGGTCGGCCAGCCGGTCACGCCACCGCGCCACGACCGCGTCGGCGCCGGTGCTGACGTGCAGCTGGGTCGCGCGCGGCTCCCACGCGAAATGCCGGACCCCCTGGGTGAGCTCCGTCTCGGTGGCCAGGTCCACACGGTGCGCGTACGGCACGTCCACCAGCCCGTGGTCGGCCGTCACGTGCACCGCAGTGTCGTCCGGTACCCCGGCCACCAGCGTCGCGAGGTGCCGGTCGACCGACTCGAGCGCGTCGACCCACTCCCAGGACCCCGGACCGTGGACGTGACCGACCTTGTCGATGTCGCCCCAGTACAGGTAGACCAGCGACCGAGGTGCCGCGCGGACGGCCTCCAGCGCGACCGCCACCCGGTCGGCCAGCGACGACGCCGCCCGGAACCGGCCGCCGCGCAGCGCCGCGTTGGTCAGCCCGGAGCCGTCGAAGAAGCCCGGCCCGATCCGGGTCACCTCGACGCCCTCGGCCCCGATCTCCTGGAACACGGTCGGGGTGGGCTGCCAGCGGAACGGGTCGGGCCCGTTCTCCCACGACAGCTCGTTGAACACCCGGTCGACCGACGGGTCCAGCACCTCGTACCCCACCAGTCCGTGGGTGCCGGGCGGTGTCCCCGTCCCGAACGACCCCATCGCCGTCGCGGTCGTGGACGGGAAGCCGGAGTCCAGCCGGAGCGCGGTTCCGAGGAAACCCCGCAGGAACGGGGCGTGCCCGGACCGTCGGACCAGCTGCTCGTACCCCAAACCGTCCACGAGCACGACCACCGCCCGGCGGGCCGGACCGAGCCCGAGGGCCGGCGCCGCCGCATACCGGGAGGAACCGAGGCTCCTTGCGACGGCGGGCAGCACCGAGGCGAGGCTGCCCGACGCGTAGTCGGGGGCGGCCGGGTGCACGCGCGCCAGGACCCGGGACGCCGCGGTCAGGACCGGACGGGTCCGCCGATGGCACCGGACAGGGTCCGGGCGAAGCGGAGGGCGTCGTTCAGCGCGCGGTCGCCGTCGGCGTCGGCGCTGATCCGCAGCGAGATGTCGTCGGAGGCGACGGTGCCCTCGAACCCGTGGTCGGCGTCGCAGTCGGGGTCGCCGCAGGTGGCCGGCACGATGTCGATCCGAGCGACGGCGCCCCAGCCGATGGTCAGGGTGATCTCGCGGCCGAGGGACCCGGGGACGTAGGTGTCCGGCGAGCTGACCACGTGCGTGAGCATCACGCCGCGCACCGAGGTGAGCGGGACCGTCTCGCTCGTCGCCGTGGCGACCGGCAACCCCGCCTCGCCCTCGGCACCGCCGGGGATGCCCTCGTGGTCGTCGGCATGGGCGATGACCAGCCGGGTCGGCGTCATGGCGAGCACGGTGATGTGGCGTCGCACGGCGTCCTGGTCGAAGGTCGTCTCCTGGTGGACCAGGTGTGCGACCACCGTGTCGGGTCCGAGTGCGGACTCGACGACGTCCGCGACGAGCGCGGGGTAGTAGCCCGCCCGCTCGATCGCGGACGTGAGGTCGGCCGGCAGTGCCGGCGCCGACCGCATGTCGCGTGGTGTGGCCATATCAGCATCCTTGCACTTCACGGCGGGCCGACGTCTCCGAGCGCCCGCCGTCGGGACCTCCCCGAGGGCCCGGCCAGCACGGGATAGCCTCGACCGTGTGACCTCGTCACACCGCCCCGAACCGCCGCGGGTGCTCGTCATCGTCCCTGCGTGGAACGAGGAGACGACGCTCGCCGCGGTGGTCGAGGAGACCCGCGCCGCGCTCCTCGCGAGCGAGGTCCCTGCCGACATCCTCGTCGTCGACGACGGCTCCGACGACGCCACCGGGACCGTCGCCACGGCGTCCGGCGCGCTCGTCGCGCACCTTCCCGTGAACCTCGGGGTCGGCGGCGCGATGCGGACGGGGTACCGGTACGCGCAGCGGCTCGGGTATGCGGTGACGGTCCAGGTCGACGCGGACGGGCAGCACAACCCGGCCGACATCCCGGCCCTGCTCGACGCGCTGGCCGACGGCGCCGACATCGTCATCGGCGCGCGGGTGGCCGGGGACGGCGCCTACCTGGCCCGCGGGCCCCGGCGCTGGGCGATGAGCATGCTCTCCGGCACGATCTCGCGGATCGCGCATACCAAGCTGACCGACACGACGTCGGGGTTCAAAGCGTGCGGGCCGCGGGCCATCGACCTGTTCGCGCGGTCGTACCCCGCGGAGTACCTCGGCGACACGGTCGAGTCCCTCGTGGTGGCGGCCCGGTCGCAGCTGGTGATCCGGGAGGTGGGCGTCGTCATGCGGCCCCGGGCCGGCGGCCAGCCGTCTCACGGACCGGCCCGCTCCGCGGCGTTCCTCGGCCGCGCCGTGCTCGCGCTCGGGCTGGCGCTCACCCGGCCCCGACCCGAGCTGCGCCGTAGCCCGCACCGGCGGTACGAGGAGCTGGGCGCATGATGCTGCTCTCGCAGAGCGGTTACCCGTTCGCGCTCGTCGTCGCCGCGGCGTTGCTGGTCGCGCTGTTCTGGCTGCTGCGGACGCAGCGGCTGCGCGAGAAGTACAGCGTCCTGTGGTTCGCCGTGATCGTCGGCGTCGTCCTGCTCACGTTCATCCCGGCGATCACGGGTTGGCTCACGGCGCTCGCCGGTGTGACGACCCCGATCAACCTGGTCTTCATCCTCGCCTTCCTCGTCCTGCTGGTCGTCTGCATCCAGCTGAGCATCGAGATCTCGACGCTCGAGGAGTCGGCTCGCACGGTCGCCGAGGAGGTCGCGCTGCTGCGCCTGGAGCTGGAGCGCCGCACCGGCGGCGCCGACGGCACCCCCCGTCACGACTCCGAGGCGTCCGAGCCGCGGACGGACGACTCCTCCGCGGCCCCCTGACCCGGTTCGTGCTCTGGACCGGTGCGAAATCCGGCTCCAACCCGCACGAATCACGTCATGACGCGCTTGTCGGCGTCCTTCCGCGTCATGGCGGCGTGGATCGAGATCTCGGCGTCGAGGACGTCCACGCCCCCGGTCCACGCGTTGACCGGGTTGAGCAGGACGTGGTCGACCTCCGGAAGATCGTCGGCCAGGCAGGAGAGCCGCGCGACGAGGTCGGACAGCGCCGCGCGGTGGACGGGCATCGCGCCGCGGTGACCGTTCAACAGAGGAGCGGCACGCACCGCGGACAGCAGGTCGCTCACGTCGACGTCCGTCAACGGCGGGATGCGGTGGGCGATGTCGCCCAGCAGCTCGGTCGGTGGCCCCGCCACGGAGAAGCTCACCACGGGCCCGAAGAGCGGGTCCTCCACGCTGGACAGGACGCAGCTGACGCCGGGCGGCGCCATCCTCTGCACGAGGAACGACCCCTCGGCAATGGGCCCCAGCCGCGACCGCACCGACAGCACGGCCGTGCGCACCGCGTCCGGACCCGTCAGGTCGAGCCGGACTCCGGTACCCCCCGGCTGGTGGCGCAGCACCGGCGAGGTGGTCTTGAGGATCACCGGGTACCCGAGCGCGTCGGCCGCGGCCACCGCCTCGTCCGCCGAGTCGACCAGCCGTGCCTCCCACACGGTGATGCCGTAGGCGGCGAGCAGCCGCCGGATCTCGGTGCGGGTCAGGGCCCGACCGTCGGGTGCGTCGGCAAGCACCTCCTCGACCAGCTCGACCGCTGCCGCCCGGTCGATGTCGACGGGGTCGACCGGGTCGCCCCGGTCCTTGGTCCGCCACTCGCTGTAGCGGGTCGCGGCGGCCAGCGCGCGGACGGCGTCCTCGGGCATGGCGTACGCCGGAACAACGCGCCGGTATGCCTCGCCCGTTGTCTCGGCCTCCAGCGCCTCGTGGACGCCCGACATCCCGAGAAACGTTGCGACGCAGGTCTTGTCGCTGGCGCGGGAGGCGTCGCGGACGGCGGCCACGACCTCCTCGTCGACGGTCTCGAGCGGAGGGATGAAGCAGGTAAGGACGCTGTCGACCTCAGGGTCCTCGAACGCCTCGCGCAGGGCCTGCGCGAACTGGTCGGCGGTCGCATCCGAAGGGAGGGAGACCGGACCGTGCGAGATCTCCAGGTCCCAGCTGAGCGCCGCCTGCGCGGTGAGGGCGCCGAGCGCGTCGGAGTTGCCGACGACCGCGACCCGCTGGCCGGCCGGCAACGGCTGGTGGATCACCAGCTGGGCCACGTCGAAGAGCTGGTGGACGTTCTCCACCCGGATGACGCCCGCCTGCCGGAGCATCGCCCCGAACGCGCCGGCCGGCATGTGCGTCTGCCGGACCCGGTGGCCGGGAGGGGCGCCGTATGCGGACACTCCCGACGAGACGGCGATGACCGGCTTGCGCTGGGCCAGGCCGCGGGCGATCCGGGAGAACTTGCGCGGGTTGCCGATCGACTCGAGGTAGAGGCCCACGGCGGCGGTGTTGTCGTCGTCGATCCAGTACTGCATGAGGTCGTTGCCGGAGACGTCGACGCGGTTGCCCGCGGAGGCGAAGTCGGAGACGCCGAGTCCGCGGCGGTCGGCCGAGGCGAGAACCGCGATCCCGAGCGCGCCGCTCTGCGCGAAGAGGCCCAGCCCGCCGGCGCACGGCATCCGGGGCGCCAGCGAGGCGTTGAGCTGGACCTCGGGGTCGGTGTTGATCAGGCCGAACGAGTTCGGCCCGACGACGCGCAGCCCGTTCTCGCGCGCACGGCGACGCAGCTGCTCCTGACGCTCGGTGCCCTCCGGGCCGCTCTCGGCGAACCCGGCCGACGCCACGAGGAGGTACCGAACCCCCTTCGCGGAGCATTCGTCGACGACGTCGAGGACGTTGTCCGCCGGCACGGCCACCACGGCGAGATCGACCGGTCCGGGGATCTCGCCGACCCGTGCGTATGCGGGCAGCCCCAGCACCTCGAGAGCCTCGTTGTTCACCGCGTAGACCGGACCTGCATACCCTCCGCCGAGGATGTTGGCGAGGAACCGGTGCCCGATCGAGGCCGGTCGCCGGCTCGCCCCGATGACGGCGATCGACGCCGGGTGGAGCAGGCCGTGCATGCTCACCGACTCGGCGCGGTGCTCCCGGGCGACCCGGACGGCGTTCGACTGGTCGGTCGGCCGGATGTCGAAGGACACCGCCACCACGCCGTCCTCGAAGTGGTGGTGGACCGCATACCCCGCCTCCTTGAAGACGTTGAGCATGCGGCGGTTCTGCGGGAGGACCTCGGCGGTGAACTGCTCGACGCCGAGCTCCTGACCGATGGCGGCGAGGTGCTCGAGGAGGACCGAGCCGATGCCCTTGCCCTGGTAGTGGTCCGAGATGTTGAAGGCGACCTCGGCGGAGCGGCGATCGATGCGGTCCCAGCGGCCGATCCCGATGATCGCGCCACGGACGGTCATGACCAGGGCGACGCGGTCGGTGTTGTCGACGTTCGTGAACCGGAAGACGTCGCGGTCGCTCAACTCGCGGATCGGCGCGAAGAACCGCAGGTAGATGGACTCCTCCGACTGGTGGGAGTGGAAGGTCCGCAGCCCGTCGGCGTCGTCGGGCCGGATCGGACGGACGTGACCGACCGACCCGTCGCGGAGCACCACGTCGGCCTCCCACTGCGAGGGGTCGACAGCGGCGGTCCCACCGGTCCGGCGGTCTCGGGGCATGGGCCCATGGTTCCATCCGGCGGGCGGGCTGGCAGCATCCCTCCATGGAGTTCTCGGAGGTCGTGCGTCGCCGACACATGGTTCGTCGATACGACCCGGAGCGGCCGGTGCCCGACGACGTCCTGGCCGCCGTTCTGGAGAACGGCTGCCGTGCTCCGAGTGCCGGGTTCAGCCAGGGCTGGGACTTCGTCGTGCTGACCTCCGCCGACGAGCGGGAGCGGTTCTGGACGGCCGCCAAGGAGGAGGAAGAGGAGGAGACGCACTGGTTGCGCGGCATGCGGTCGGCGCCCGCGCTGGTCATCTGCTGCTCCGACATGGATGCCTACCTGGAGCGGTACGCCGCGCCGGACAAGGGCTGGACCGACCGGAGCGAGTCGCGCTGGCCGGTGCCCTACTGGGACATCGACACGGGCATGGCGGCGCTGCTGATGCTTCTCACGGCCACCGACAACGGGTTGGGCGGGTTGTTCTTCGGGGTGGCGCCCGAGTGTCACGACGAGGTGCACGAGGAGTTCGGGATCCCTCGGGAGCGGTCGATCATCGGCGTGGTGGCCCTCGGGTACGAGGTCCCCGGCCCGAAGAGCCCGTCGCTGAAGCGCGGCAAGCGCGGCCCGGCCGAGGTCGTCCACTGGGGCCAGTTCGGCACCCACCGCTGACCCACCCCGCCGAGTCCGCCGAGTCCGCCGAGAGGCCAGGTTCGGCCGCTCTGGGTCGGTCCAGAGCGGCCGAAGTCGGCCTCTCGGCAGCGCGGGGGACGGCGCTTCGGCACTCGCGGCGCCGGTAGTTCCGGACTGGTCGGACATGTCTGAGAAGTCGTCCGCCGCCAGGAGCAGCCGCCACGCTCACCGGTCGGGCGAACACGTTGGCCGGCTCGCCGGCACAACTGCCGAGCAATTGCGTTGATCTGGCGCCAGATGTGGGTGATTCGCCGCAACATGCGCGCAATTGCGCTCGTGTTGCGGGGCCGCCGCGCGCGAACACTCGCCCCCCTCCGCTCGGTGCGACTCGTACCGGTGGGTCGGGCCGGGCGGCCGCACTGGGGTGGGCCAAGATGGGGACGGCCCCACCCACGCAAGGAGCACCAGCCCGTATGCCGCGCAGCAGCACGCGTACTCCCCCGCCTGACGAGCCGGTCGAGGAGCGCATCATCGACATCGACGTCGAGGAGGAGATGCGCAACGCCTTCCTCGAGTACTCGTACTCCGTCATCTACTCCCGCGCCCTCCCCGACGCGCGTGACGGGCTGAAGCCGGTCCAGCGGCGCATTCTGTTCGGGATGAGCGAGCTGGGGCTGCGCCCCGACCGCGCCCACGTCAAGAGCCAACGGGTCGTCGGCGAGGTCATGGGCAAGTACCACCCGCACGGCGACCAGGCGATCTACGACGCCCTGGTCCGGATGGCCCAGCCGTTCACCATGCGGCTCCCCCTCATCGACGGCCACGGCAACTTCGGGTCGCTCGACGACGGCCCCGCGGCGGCCCGCTACACCGAGGCGCGGATGGCCCAGGCCGCCCTGCTCATGGTCGGCGGGCTGGACGAAGACACCGTCGACTTCATCCCGAACTACGACGACACCCAGACCCAGCCCGAGGTCCTCCCCGCCGCGTTCCCGAACCTGCTCGTCAACGGCGCCAGCGGCATCGCCGTCGGGATGGCCACCAACATGGCCCCGCACAACCTCGTCGAGGTCATCGGCGCCGCCCGGCACCTCATCGCGAACCCCACCTGCTCGCTCGACGACCTCATGAAGTTCGTCCCCGGACCGGACCTGCCCGGCGGCGGTCGGATCATCGGTCTCGACGGGATCCGCGACGCCTACCTCACCGGCCGTGGCGCCTTCCGCACCCGCGCGACCTGTCGGATCGACTCGGTCAACCCGCGCCGCAAGGGGATCGTCGTCACCGAGCTGCCCTACCTGATCGGCCCCGAGAAGGTCATCGAGAAGATCAAGGACCTCGTCCAGAGCAAGCGCCTCCAGGGCATCGCCGACGTCAAGGACCTCACCGACCGCGCTCACGGGATGCAGCTGGTCATCGAGGTGAAGAACGGGTTCAACCCCGACGCCGTCCTCGAGCAGCTCTACCGGCTCACGCCGATGGAGGAGTCCTTCAACATCAACAACGTCGCGCTGGTCGACGGCCAGCCGCGCACCCTGGGCCTCAAGGAGCTCCTCAAGGTCTACGTCGACTTCCGCACCGACGTCGTCCGGCGCCGCACCGCATACCGGCTGGCCCGTCGCGAGGAGCGGCTGCACCTGGTCGAGGGACTCCTCGTCGCGATCCTCGACATCGACGAGGTCATCCAGCTGATCCGCGGCTCCGACGACGCGGCGACCGCGCGGCAGCGGCTCATCGACGTGTTCGACCTGTCCGAGGTCCAGGCGACCTACATCCTCGACCTGCAGCTGCGCCGCCTGACCAAGTTCTCGCGCATCGAGCTGGAGAGCGAGAAGGCCGACCTCGAGCGTCAGATCGAGGAGCTGCGGGCCATCCTCGGCGACGAGAAGCTGTTGTTGCGCAACGTCTCGACCGAGCTGGCGGACGTCGCCAAGGCGCACGGCACGCCCCGGCGCACGGTGCTCCTGGAGTCGGCGGGTACGCCCGTGTCCAGCCCCGCGGGCGGCGCGCTTCCGCTCGAGGTCGCCGACGACCCCTGCTGGGTCCTGCTCTCGTCGACCGGCCTGCTCGCCCGCACCCTGTCCGACGCGCCGCTGACGACAGAGGGCGGCCGGAGCAAGCACGACGTCGTCGTGGGCGCCGTCCGCACGACGGCCCGGGGCGAGGTGGGGCTGGTGACCAGCCGGGGCCGGATGATCCGCATCTCGGCCATGGAGCTGCCCGCCCTCCCCGATACCGCGGGCGCACCGTCCCTCGGCGGTGGTGCTCCGCTGGCCGCCTACGTCGACCTGCCCCGCGGCGAGGAGCCGCTCACCATCGCCTCGGTCGCGACGGACTCTGCTGGTCTGGCACTGGGAACGGCTCACGGCATCGTCAAGCGGGTCACGTCCGACTACCCCGCCCGCAGCGACTTCGAGCTGATCGGGCTCAAGGACGGCGACATCGTCGTCGGCGCGGCCGAGGTGGCCGACGACCGCAAGGACCTGGTGTTCATCAGCAGCGACGCCCAGCTCCTCCACTTCCCCGCCTCGCAGGTGCGCCCGCAAGGTCGACCGGCCGGCGGCATGGCCGGCATCAAGCTCACGCCGGGACAACGGGCGGTCTGGTTCGGCGTCGTCGACCCGGCCACGGGCCCGGTCGTCGTGACATCCAGCGGGTCGTCGGGCGCCCTGCCCGGCACCGAGGCCGGTGCGCTCAAGGTGACTCCGTACGCGGAGTACCCCGCCAAGGGTCGCGCCACCGGCGGCGTTCGCTGCCACCGGTTCCTCAAGGGCGAGGACACCCTCGTGCTCGCCTGGGCCGGCGGGACCCCCGCCCGGGCGGCGGCGGCCAACGGTGTCGCCGTCGAGCTGCCGCCGGCGAACGGCCGGCGAGACGGTTCGGGAACGCCGGCCAGCACGGTTATCGCCCGGATCGCGGGTCCGCTGAGCACGCCGTCGTGACGACGGTCCACCACGACGGCGCGCACAGTCGCGGCCGCAGCGCCCCCGACGCGTGCTCGGTCGAGTGGGACGCCGCCACGACCGAGTCGCTCTACGGCACCGCCGCCCCGGCCCGCTTCTGGGTCTCCGTCGAGCAGAACGGGCCGTGGGGCCGTACTGCGGCCACCCAGTCGTACCTTCCCGCCGACGTCGGCGACGAGCTGACCCTCGCCTGCCGAGCAGCCGGGGGTCGGTTAGGGCTGATCCGCCGGCCCGGGGAGCACGCCGACCCGCGGACCGGACCACGGCTGTGCTACCTCGCCTGGAGCGGCCCGCAGGCCTTCCTCCTCGTCGGCCGCGTGGAGACCCCCGAGGACCTGCTGCGGCTCCCATTTGCGGCTCTCGCCGAGGGCGACCGCGGCGCGGTCCTGGCTGCCCTGCCGCAGTTCCGCCCCAGCGAGCCGATCTTCCTCGTCTGCACCAACGGTCGCCACGACGTCTGCTGCGCCATCCGCGGCCGGCCGGTGGCCCTGGCCGGGCACCAGCGCTACCCGGGACGGGTCTGGGAGTGCTCGCATACCGGCGGTCACCGGTTCTCCCCCACCGGCGTGCTGCTGCCGTGGGGGCGCACCCTCGGCCGGCTCGACGTCGGCTCGGTGGGCGAGGTGCTCGAGTCGGCCGACCTGGGCGACCTGCCGTTCGGGCTGCTCGGACCGTGGCATGACCGTGGCTGCAGCGCCTACCCGCCCCGCGTCCAGGTCGGTGAGTCGGCGGTCCGCGACGAGGTCGGCGAGACCGACCTGGAGGCCCTGACCGCCGAGGCGGGCGGACCGCTCGAGGTGACGGTCGCCCACCGCGACGGACGGACGTGGCGCGTCGCACTGTCGGTGGTCGAGGGCGCCACGCGGCGGAACTCGTGTGGAGAACCGGAGGAGCCGGCCCGGACCTGGACGGCCACCGTCGAGCAGATCTGACGTCCCTGTGAGGTTCGGGACGATTCCCCGGTTCCGTGGTGTTGTGGGGGCATGACGACCCTCCCCAGCGAGCTCCGGGACCTCATCGAGACCGGCCCGATGGCCCACGTCACGACCCTCAACGCCGACGGCTCACCTCAGGTATCCGTGGTCTGGGTCGGCCTGGACGGCGACGACCTCGTGACCGGTCATCTCCACCACGGGGCCAAGCTGCGCAACGTCGAGCGCGATCCGCGGACCGTCATCTCCGTCGACGCGCCAAGGACTCCTGGTGTCTTGCTCAACCCCTACGCGGTGCTCCACACCCACGCCACGGTGGAGCCGACCGACCAGGCATGGGACCTGCTGGACCGCCTGGCCAAGGTCTACGTGTCGCCGGACACCACGTTCCCCGCGCCGCGGCGCGACGGCTATGTCATCCGGTACCGCGTCCGGCGGATCGGCGGCATGGGGCCCTGGGTCCCGGACGCCGCCTAGCGGCGCGCGTCCATGAAGCTCAGCATCTGACGCCACGCGTCGGAGCAGGCGTCCTCCCACTCGGCGAACGAGCGGTCGAAGAACGAGTGTGGCGCGCCCGCGTACTCGACGAACACGTGGTCGACGCCGGCGTCGCTCAGCGACCGGTCGAACTCGGCGTTCTGCTCCGGTGACGTGGCCCGGTCGGCCCCCGCGGCCAGCACGAGCAGAGGTGACGTCATCGACGGCACCAGTTCGGTCACGGCCGCGACGATGCCGTAGAACCCCATGCAGCCGGCGGCCCCGAGGTCGGTCGCGGACAACGCCCACGACTCCGCCCCGAACTTGCAGAACCCCAGGGTGAACACGGCGTCGTCGCTTCGCTCGGCCAGCCGCTCCTTGGCGGCCCGCGCGTCGGCGAGGACCGTGGAGCGTTGGAGGGCCTGCGCATGCGGCCGGAAGTCGAAGTCGTCACCACGGTCCGTGGGTCCGGCCGTGCGCGCGTACGGGTCGAAGGCCACCGTGTCGACTCCCGCCTGGGCGAACGCGATCGCGAGATCCGAGTAGTACGGGTGCATCCCGCGGATGTCGGGCAGCAGGACGAGCGAGACTCCGCGCCGGGTCACCGGGACGGCGTCGTATGCGGCGAAGGTCGTGCCGTCCGCGGAGGTCAGCTCGACCGGTCCGTGGGCTCCGACGTCACTGGAGCGGGGCGGCAGGGGCGGGTGCTGGTCGCTCGAGAAACACACGGTTGCAGTCTGCACCCGTCGGGCTGGCGCTACCTCGTGAACGGCTGGGACGCCGCCGTGAGCCGGTCCAGCTCGTCCTTGGAGAGGGTGACGTCGGCCGACGACAGCAGGGTGGCCACCTGCTCCGGGGTGCGCGCGCTGGCGATCGGGGCTCCGACCGTCGGCTGCGCCCGCAGCCAGGCCAGCGCCACGGCCGTCACCGACGTGTCGTGCGCCGCAGCCACGACGTCGAGCACGTCGAGGAGCCTCGCAGCGCCCGGGCTGTCGAGGTACCGCCCCGCCGACTGGGCGCGGGCCGAGTCGACCACCTGACCGGGGCGGTACTTGCCGGTGAGGAACCCGGCCGCCAGCGCCGCAAACGGGAGCTCGACGAGCCCGTGGTCGACGAGGGTGGGCAGCAGGTCGGACTCGATGCCGCGCTCCACGAGGCTCCACCTGTCCTGGGCGACCGTGAAGCCGGCGAGACCCTGCCCGGCGGCGAGGTCGAGTGCGGAGCGCAGCCGGGCCGAGGTGAAGTTCGACGCCCCGACCTCGCGGACCTTGCCGGACCGGACCAGCGAGTCGAACGCGACGACGTACTCCTCCTGCGGGACCTCGGGGTCGTCACGATGCGCGTAGTAGAGGTCGATGTGGTCGGTTCGCAGCCGGCGCAGCGAGTCCTCGGCGGCGAGGACGATGTTGCGGGCGCTGAGGCCCGGCCGGTCGCGCTTGCTGAAGACCTTGGTGTGGAGCTCGACCTGGTCCCGGCAGTCGCGGGCGGCCAGCCAGTCACCGATCTGCGACTCCGACTCGCCGCCGACGTTGCCGGGCACGAACTGCGTGTAGGAATCGGCCGAGTCGATGGCCCGACCACCCCCGTCGAGGAACGCGTCGAGCACCGCGAACCCTTCGTCCGGACCGACCGTCCATCCGAAGACGTTGCCGCCGAGCACCACCGGGCCGAAGGAGAGCGAGGTCACCGGCACACCCTGTCAGTGGGCGGCAGGGACTTCCCTGTGGGGGTGGGTCACCAGGGCTTGTCGACCGGCGGCTTGGTCACGGCGCCGTTCTGCTCGTCGCCCTGCTGACGCTGCTGGAGGTTCTCCTGCGTCTTGTCGTCGAGCTGCTGCTGCTTGTCCTCGCTCGGCTGGTTCTGCTGGTCCTGGTTCTGCTGGTTCTGCTGGTCCTGCTGCTGGTTCTGGTCCTGCGCCCGCTGCTGGGCGTCGCGCAGCTGCTGGCCCTCCTCGTTCTGGGCGCCGCCCTCGAAGCAGCCGGGTGGCGCGGCGCTGACGACCTCCTGGACCCGGTCGAAGTACTGCTTCGCCTGGTCTGCCCGCCCGGCGGTCTGCGCCGCCTGGCCGAGCTTCTCGAGGCTGAGCACGAGGTTGACGCGGACCTGACAGGCCTCGCGGGAGTCCGGTGGGGCGAGGGCGAGCGACTCCTCGAACGCGGCGCGAGCTCCGTCGTAGTCGCCGGCGAGGACCCGCGCGTCGCCGCGGGCGAAGGGAGCCTTGTGCGGCTCGATGAGGTTGAGGAAGCCGAGTCGCTTCCCCGCCTCCTCGGTACCGGTGACGTTGCCGGACGAGTAGGCCCGCAGCGCCTCGTCGCCGAGGGCCACCATGGTGAGGAGCTTGGTCGCGACCAGCGCCAGCACGATGACGAACGGCAGCGACCAGAGGACGAGCCGTTTCCGCAGCCGAAGTCGGGCGGCCCGCGCCTCGGGCGTCTCCGGGTCGGTGGCCCGCAGCCGCCACCAGGGCCGCTCAGCAGGTTCGGCCGGCGGACGTCCGCGGCCGTCGGGCCCGGGCCGCAGCGGGCTGATCGTCGTCATCGGTGCCTGCCTGTCCCGGTCGGCTCGACCTCACGCGCGACGAGCGAGTCGCGCGGGAGGGTGGGGTCCAGCGGACCCGCGGTGGTCACGCCTTCGGCGGGTCGCCGGCGAGTTCGGTTGGGCCGCAGCGCAGCCAGCCGCATACCGGCTCGTGGCGAGACGGTCGACGACGCGGCGGGGCGAGATCGTGGGGGGCGCCGAGACCTCGACGCCGCCGCGACCAGGGACCCGATCTCCCAGGCGGCGAGGACGGCCAGGAGCAGCAGGGCGACCCAGCCCAGCTCGGCGCGTCCGCCGACGATCTCGCCGGAGTCCGTGGCCCGCAGCGGAGCGAGCTCCTTGAGGCGTACTGCCTCGACGATCCCGAGGGCCCCGTCGTCGACCGTGCGGTGGAGGTAGGGAACCCCGAGCTGGCTCGCGATCGCGCCCAGCTGCTCCTCGTCGATGACCGAGACCGCCGGTTTACCGGTCGACGGGTCGACGATGTCGCCGGTCTCGAACGCTGCGGTGATCGCCATCCGGCCACCGGCCGCGGTTCCGTAGCCGAGGATCGCACCCCCGTTGATGAGCTGACCGGCGATCTCGAACGGGCGGGGGTCCTGCGCCGTCGTCTGCTCGCCGTCGCCGAGGTAGAAGACGAGCCGGGCCCGCTCCGGGTGCGTGTCGCGCCCACGCTCGAGGGCGGTCCGCAGCTGGTCGCGGGCCAACGTGACGCTGGACCCCCGCGACCACACCGAGGTCTCCGGGCGGAGGGTGTCGGCCGCCGCCGACACGGCCGCGCCGTCACTGGTGAGCGGCAGCCGCACGGTCGCGTCGATGTCGAACGTCACCAGGGAGAACCGGGCCCCGGTGAGCTGCGTCGTCAAGGCCTTGATGTCGGCGCGGACACCCTCGAGCCGGGGTCGGGCGTCGCCGTAGTCGCGGGCCATCACCGAGGAGGTCGTGTCGACGACGAGGTAGACGTCGACGGCGCTGGCGTCGACGCGGACGTCGTTGCCGGGGATGGCCGGTCGCAGCGCCGCGACGAGCAGGAGAACGACCATCGCCGTACGCCGGCCCCGGGCCACCGCAGGCTCGGACCGCTCGCGCGGGCCGGCCGGCCACCAGATCAGCGCCAGGCCGAGGACCGCGACGACGACCAGCAACGGCAGCGGTGCGACCGGCAGGAAGGAGAGTCCCGAGAGCGCGTTCATCGGCGCCACCGGATCCGCCGAAGTCCCAGGAAGCCCAGGACGGCGAGCGCCGCGACGGCGATCGGGACGCCGGGGACGTCGTGGATGACCGTGCGCGGGGCGCTGGGGATGCGGGTGGCCTCCCGCGACGTCACGGCCTCGAGTGTGCGGCGGACGGCGTTGACGTCGTTGAGGGCGAAGTAGATCCCGCCGGTGGACTCGACGACCTGGCGCATCTCGACGGCCGCGCTCGACGAGGGGTTGTCGGACGGGTTCATCCCGTAGACCTGGATGCCGCCGGTCTTGGCCAGCTGACCGCCCTCGGGCAGCGTGAACAGCGACCGGCCCGCCGCCTCGTTGTCGGAGGCGAGGATGACCGACCGGGCCCGTTGGAGCTCGGGATGGTCGAAGCTGCGGACACACGTGGCGAGGCCGTCGCCGATGAGCGAGCTGCCCGCGCCGTTCAGGGTGCCGGCGAAGAACGGGTCCTTGCCGTCGACGATGGTCAGTGAGCGCTGAGCCCGGCGCAGCTGGTCGCTGACGAAGTCGTAGTCGTCCGTCAGCGGGAACACCGGCACGGCCGAGCTGTTGAAGATCACCATCGAGATCCGCTCGCCGCGGAACCCCTCCGCGAGGCGCAGGAAGGTGGAGACGACCTCGGCGTCGACGTCGATCATCGAGCCGGAGACGTCGAGGCACAGGACGATGTCGCGGTTGTCCTTCTGGTCCACGAGCGTGACCCGTTGGACGGGACGGGCCGCTCCCAGGACCGCCGCCACGGCGAGAAGGCCCGCGAGGGCCACTCCTCCGGCGATCATCCACCGGTGCCGGCGCACGGCCTTGCGGTACTCCGGGAGGGTCCGGAGCAGCTCGGTGTTCGCGACGGCGACGGGCGCCGCCTCGCCGCGGAGCCGCACGACCAGCCAGACGACGAGGGCGATGACGAGTACTCCGCCCAAGGCAGGCAGGACGAGCCACGGCTGGCTCAGCTGGCCGCCCAGCAGGGGCCCGAGGAAGCCCTCGACGCTGCTCAGGTCCACTGCGCCACCACCTGACGCGCATACGTCGCCGCCTGGAACACCGAGGCGTTGCGGTCCGGCCCGAACTCGACCGGGTAGATCCCCCGGACGATCTCCGTGACCGGCCCCAGCGAGGAGATCCTCGAGTGGCCGAGCTCGGAGAGGGTCATCGTCGGCGCGCTGATCCCGGACGCGTCCTCGACGAACTGGCGCAGCGCCACGCTGAGCTCCTGGTGCGCGCGGCGAGCGTCGAGCTCTCCCGCGTCGGCGAGCCGGACGATCTCGTCGATCCGTTCGATGTAGTCGCCCTTGAGCCGGGCCATCCGCCACCCGGGCGGCGGGTCGGGCTCGCGCGGCGTGCGACCGGGCAGCGTCTGCGCCCAGATGACCACGGCCCAGCCGGCGATGGCCATGAGGATGATCACCCCGAGGTAGAGCCAGACCGGGGAGTACGTCATCGGTGGGTAGAACTCAGCGGCCACGGCGGCGCTGCCTCTCGAGCATGCGGAACATCGCGCCGAGGACTCGCTCGGACGACCCGACCCGGGCATGGACGATGCCCAGCGCCTCCAGGCTCGAGTCGAGCGCCGCGCGCCGGGCCTGCACCGCCGTGGCGTAGGCGTCGTGCAGCCGCCGGTCGAACCGCACCTCCGGCGCGAGGACGAGGTCCTCCCCCACGTCGACCGCCGTGTCCCCGTGACCGGCGGCCGTGGGGTCGGCGTCCTCCACGGTGACCCAGAGGATCTCGTGCTGGGCGTGGAGCCGGCGCACGAGGTTGACGTCGCTCTCCTCCAGCTCGTGCTCGTCGGCCACGACCACGAGAAGCATCCGTTGCCGGTAGTGCGTACCGACGAACTCGAGCTGGTCGCGCAGCCGGCTCTTCGGCGACGCGAGCGTGGTGTGCGCCTGGATGACGCGCAGCAGCCGCTCGAGGTGCCCCTCCCGGCCCTGCGCCGCATACCCGTGCGTCGACTCGGAGTCTCCCTCGACGAGGCCGACGAGGTCGGTGTGCCGAAGAGCGAGGTACCCGAGCATGCCGACCAGGGTGATCGCGACCGCCGACTTGGGTTCGCCGCTGCTGGTCTGGGCCGCCATGCCGCGACCGGTGTCGACGACGAACAGGACGGTCTGGGTCCGGCTGGCGATCCAGCGCTTGACCAGCGGGCTGCCGTGCCGGGCGGTCGCCTTCCAGTCGATGTCGCGGACCTCGTCGCCGATGACGTACTCGCGCAGGTCGTCGTAGTCGAGACTCCGGCCCCGGAAGACCGACGCGTACTCGCCGTCGAGCAGTCCCCAGGTGCGCCGGTGCGCGACGATGAAGAGCTTGCTCTTCACGGGGGTCAGCAGGGCGGGCACGGCGGCATCCTTGTCCGGGGTCCTACGGGGTGCGGACGGTCGCGACCAGCGCGTCGACGACCGTCTCGACTCTGGTGTCGTCCGCGATGGCCTCGAAGCCGAGGACGACCCGGTGCCGCAGTACGCGATGGGCGAGCGCCTTGATGTCCTCCGGGACGACGTGGTCGCGTCCCGCCAGGATCGCCCGGGCGCGGGCCGCCTGCGTGAAGGCGATGCTCCCTCGCGGGCTGGCGCCGAACTCGACGTACCGGGCGAGCTCGGGAGCGATGTAGGTCTCGGAGTGGCGGGTGACGTAGACGATGCCCACGGCGTACCGGACGATCGCCGGGTCGAGGTAGACGCGACGGGTCAGCTCCTGCAGCCGCGTGACGTCGTCGATGCCGACGACCGGCTTCTGGTCCTCCCGGAAGACGCCGGCGTCGATCCGGTACAGGACCTCGGCCTCCTCCTCGAGGGTCGGGTAGTCGAGGACGTCCTTGAGCATGAACCGGTCGAGCTGGGCCTCCGGCAGGACGTAGGTGCCCTCCTGCTCGATGGGGTTCTGGGTGGCCAGGACGAGGAACGGCGCCGGGAGCGGGTACGCCTGACCGCCGATGGAGGTCTGCCGCTCCTGCATCGCCTCGAGCATCGCGCTCTGGGTCTTGGCGCTGGCCCGGTTGATCTCGTCCAGCAGGACGATGTTCGCGTGCACCGGGCCGAGGTGGGTGGTGAACCCGGCGGTCGACGCGTCGTAGACCTGGGTGCCGACGATGTCGCTCGGCAGCAGGTCAGGAGTGCACTGGATCCGGCTGAACGACCCGCTCACGGCGTGCGCGAGGGTTGACGCCGCGGTGGTCTTGGCCAGGCCGGGGACGCTTTCGAGGAGGATGTGCCCGCCGGTCAGCAGACCGATGAGCAGCGTCTCCTGCAGCCGGCCCTGGCCGACGACCTTGCCGCCGAACGCCTCTGACAGCCGCTCCAACGTGTCACCCGCCCACGACACCTCGTCGGCGCGCAGGACGGGTCCGGAGGGCTGTTCCACTGCGTCATCGTAAACAACGCCGGTATGCGAGGCGTCCCGGTCCGCGCTCAGGGACGCCCGGTTCGGCATCCGAACTCAGATGTTTGCCCGAAAGTCGGCCGACCTGGCCGCGAACGGGCAGACATCTGAGTCCTGCCGGAAAGGGGTATGCCTGTGCTCATGGCCGACGACCCGCTGCTGCTGCGCCAGACCGTTCTCGACACCACCGACGCCCGAGGTCTGGCCGAGTTCTACCGTGAGCTGCTCGGGCTCGCCTACCGTCCGGGGCACGAACCGCCAGCGCCCGGCGAGGACGACGTGCACGGGCGCGAGTGGCTGGTTCTGCGCAACCCGGGCGGCAACCAGCTCGCCTTCCAGCAGGTCGACGAGCTGACACCGTCGACGTGGCCGGAACCCGGCGTGCCGCAGCAGCTGCACCTCGACCTCACGGTGACGACCCGCGAGGCGCTCGCGCGTGAGCACGCTCGCGCCCTCGCCCTCGGGGCCCGCCTGCTGCGGGACGACTCACAGGACGAGGTCGAGCCGATCTACGTCTACGCCGACCCGGCCGGACACCCGTTCTGCATCTTCGTGGCACCGGCCCCGGCGGACGTGGACCGCTAGCCGCGCCGTGGTGTCCGTGGCGGCC
This sequence comes from uncultured Actinomycetota bacterium, assembly GCA_963787725.1. GTDB lineage: Bacteria > Actinomycetota > Actinomycetes > Actinomycetales > Dermatophilaceae > Lapillicoccus. The sequence continues at coordinate 143,958 of CAWBEH010000008.1, forward strand.
TGCCGCCAGCGAACGCCTGGGTCGGCCTGATCATGACGACGGTGGTCGGTATCGTCACTATCGGATCCGACCCACGACGGTAGGAGAGCTCGACCGTCACCTTCCCGGTCAAGTTCAGCCCGGCGACGGTCAGCCGAACCGTGTTCGCCCCGTTCTCCGCGATGAAGAAGGTGGGCGACAGGCTGCCGATCAACGGGACGCCGTTGACGGAGAACGCCGTGATCATCCACTGGACGTCGAGGGCGTCAGTCGTGTCGAAGACATTGGCTCGGAACTGGACGGCCGGTCCGCTCGGTCCTGAGGCCAGCTGCTGCGCCACCGGGAACAGGCTCAGGTACGACCCTGACCCAGGCGCTCCCCGGCGCTTGGCTTCTGCCGCCGCCACCGGCCCGGCCAGCGCTGACGCCACCAAGGCGGGAACCGCCGCCACCATCCCGAGGACGGCTCGTCTGGTCCACCGTGATTCGGCGGAGCTGTCGACGTCGTTTGTCATGGCGCTCCCCTGCCTGCTTGGTCGCGACGAGCGTAACGTCGCCAGCCGCGCACCACGGCGTTCACATCACACGCGCAGCGCGGGTGCCTAGCCTCGGACCATGGCGCAGCTCCCCACGGTCCTGGTCTGGCTGACCGGGCTGACCGGCGTGGCCTGGGTCGTCCTGGAGCTGCGTCAGAGCCTCAACTCCCGGCCGGAGGCGCGCCACGGCGACCGCGGTAGCCGGGTGGTCATCGGGGTCGCTGCCGTGGCGGGCATCGGGCTCGCGGTCTTGGCGTCCCGGACGCTTCCGGACCTGGCGATGGGTGACCGGGTGGTCGCGGCGTGGTGCGGCTTGGTCCTCCTGTTGGCCGCGAGGGTTCTGCGGCAGTGGGCCTTTTGGACCCTGGGGCGCTACTTCACCTTCACGGTTCAGACCAGTGCCGACCAGACCGTCATCACGAGCGGCCCGTACCGCTTCGTCCGGCACCCTGCATACTCGGCCCTCCTGATCGCGGCAGCGGCGGGCGGGCTGTACGTGGGGAACTGGCTGTCGTTGGTCGCCCTCGTCGCGGCCGTCGCCGCCGGCCTCGTCTACCGGATCACCGTCGAGGAGCGCGCCCTGAGCAGTGACGTCGGCGCCGCCTACCGCGAGTACGCCGCGACCCACAAGCGCCTGGTCCCGTTCGTCTGGTGACGGGGCCGCGGGCCGCTCAGAGCTTGGGCGGCTTGGGCGGCTTCGGGGGCTTGGGCGGCTTCGGTGGCTTGACGACCAACGCCTGGAGCGGGACGACGGTCACCTGCTGGGACGCCTGCACCCCGTTGAATTCGCCGTGTGAGTAGAGGTACGAGTACACGAGAATGACGTTGAACGTGGAGGGCACCTGCCCCGCCGTGAGCGGCCCCACGTCCAGCGTGACGGTCCGAGCCCGGGTGACGAGGAACGAAGCGGGACTGAAGGCCTGCAGCTCGCCGACGTTCGGCACCAGGAGCTTGTCGAACGCGACCGTGCCTGGTCCGATCTCCAGGAGCGTGAGGGCCAGCGTGAGGCGGATGCCGTTCGGGACCGCCCCCGGTTGTCCGGTGACGAAGCTCGCCTTGTTCCCGAGGGCGACGGCCGTGGTGATGCCCGTCTCGACGCGGTGACGTCGAGCGGCATCGGCCCGACCGGCGGACGCGAGAACGAGTGCGGGCGTGGCGACGGCGGCGCCCAGGACGGCTCGGCGGGTCAGCTGCCCACCCTTCATCTCGTCAGGCATACCTCGACGGTAGCCGCTCAGGCGTCGATGCGAGCTCGGTCGAGGGCCGCGGCCGCGTCGATGATGAAGTCCTTGCGCGGCGCGACGTCGTTGCCCATGAGGAGGTCGAAGATCCGCTCGGCCTGCTCGGCCTCGCCCAGCGTGACGCGCCGGAGCGTGCGGTGGCGCGGGTCCATGGTCGTGTCGGCCAGCTGGTCGGCGTCCATCTCGCCGAGGCCCTTGTAGCGCTGCGGCGGTTCCTTGATCTTCTTGCCACGCTTCTCGATCGACGCGCGCGTGCGCCGCATCTCGGCCTCGTTGTAGGTGTAGACGTACTCGTTCTTCTTGCCGCCGCCGTTGATGACCTCGAGTCGGTGCAGCGGCGGCATGGCCGCGTAGACCCGGCCGTCCTCGACGAGGGGGCGCATGTAGCGGAAGAACAGCGTCAGCAGCAGGGTCCGGATGTGGGCGCCGTCGACGTCGGCGTCGCTCATGATGATGACCTTGCCGTAACGAGCCGACTCCAGGTCGAAGGTGCGACCCGACCCCGCTCCGATCACCTGGATGATCGCGGCGCACTCGGCGTTCTTCAGCATGTCGGCGATGGACGCCTTCTGGACGTTGAGGATCTTGCCGCGGATGGGCAGCAGCGCCTGGTAGTCGGACGACCGCGCGAGCTTGGCGGTGCCCAGGGCCGAGTCACCCTCGACGATGAAGAGCTCCGACCGCGCGACGTCGTGGGTGCGGCAGTCCGCCAGCTTGGCTGGGAGAGAGGAGGACTCGAGCGCGGTCTTGCGCCGCTGGGTCTCCTTGTGCAGCCGCGCGCTGATCCGCGACTTCATCTCGGAGACGACCTTCTCCAGGAGGTTCGCGGCCTCCAGCTTCCCGCCGCGGGGCGGGTTGGTGATGCGGTCGGTGAGCTCCTGCTCGACGACCCGAGCCACGATGGCGCGCACCGCCGAGGTGCCGAGCACCTCCTTGGTCTGCCCCTCGAACTGCGGCTCGGCCAGCCGGACCGTCACGACGGCGGTCAGGCCGGCGAGGATGTCCTCCTTCTCGACCTTGTCGCTGCCGACCTTGAGCCGTCGGGCGTTGAGCTCGAGCTGCTTGCGGAACACCTTGATCAGCGCCTGGTCGAAGCCCTGCACATGGGTGCCGCCCTTGGGCGTGGCGATGATGTTGACGAACGAGAGCACCTTCGCGTCGTAGCCGGTCCCCCAGCGCAGGGCCACGTCGACGAGGCACTCGCGGGTCAGCTCGGTCATCGTCATGTGGCCGGCCGGGTCGAGGACCGGGACGTTCTCCGTGAAGCTGCCGGAGCCCTGCAGCCGCCACACCTGGGTGACCGGCACGTCGGGGGCGAGGAAGTCGACGAACTCGGTGATCCCGCCGTGGTGGACGAAGGTCTCCTCGTGCACGCCGTCGGCGCCCGGAGTTCCCGGCAGACCGCGCTCGTCGCGGATCACCAGCGCCAGCCCGGGGATGAGGAACGACGTCTGGCGAGCCCGGGCGGTCAGCTGCTCGAGGTCGAGCTCGGCGCCCGGCTCGAAGATCTCGTGGTCCGGCCAGAACCGGACCCGCGACCCGGTCACGCCCCGCTTCGCTCGGCCGACGACCGGGAGCGCGCTCTTGCTCTGGTATGCGGTGAAGGTCGCCTCGGGGCTCTTCACGCCTCCGTGGTCGCCGTATGTGCCCGGCTCGCCGCGCCGGAAGCTCATGCCGTAGGTCTTGCCGGCCCGGTCGACCTCGACGTCCAGCCGGGCGGACAGCGCGTTGACGACGGAGGCGCCGACGCCGTGGAGACCGCCGGTCGCCGCATATGAGGTGCCGCCGAACTTGCCGCCCGCGTGGAGCTTGGTGAAGACGACCTCGACGCCGGACAGGCCGGTGCGCGGCTCGGTGTCGACCGGGATGCCGCGGCCCTGGTCGAGGACCTCGACGGAGCGGTCGGCGTGCAGGACCACCTCGATGCGGCTCCCCGCTCCGGCCAGGGCTTCGTCGACCGCGTTGTCGATGATCTCCCAGAGGCAGTGCATGAGGCCCTTGCTGTCGCGCGAGCCGATATACATGCCGGGGCGCTTGCGGACCGCCTCGAGCCCTTCCAGGACCTGCAGGTGGCGGGCGGTGTAGTCCCCGTTCGTGCTCGGTCGTGCTGCAGCGCTGGCCACTCTCGTCCTTCGTCCGGTTGGTTCGCCCGCAGGCTATCCCCCGGCGACGACGGACCCGGGTAGGCCGCGCGGCGACCCCGCGGTCTCGCGCTCACGCACTCCTGGCCGACGTAACAGCTCGGGCAGCCGGCCGGCTCCCGAGGTCCGGGTGCCGATGACGTCCTCGGGGTTGTAGAGCGAGCAGGTCCGCAGCGAGAGGCAACCACAGCCGATGCACCCGTCGAGGCGGTCGCGTAGCGCCTCGATCGCAGCGATCCGCTCATCGAGACGGGCCCGCCAGTCCTCGGAGATCCGGCGCCAGTCCTCCGAGTTCGGGGTGCGGCCGTGCGGCAGGGTGTCGAGCTCGGCGGCGATCTCGTCGAGGCTGAGGCCGACGTTGCTGGCGGCGCGGACGAACGCCAGCCGGCGCAGCACCGCCCGGGCGTACCGGCGCTGGCCGCCCGATGTCCGTGACGCCTCGATGAGGCCCTTCTCCTCGTAGAACCGGAGCGCCGATGGAGCGAAGCCGCTGCGATGGGCGACCTCGGAGACGGTGAGCGGGTCCTTGGCCATGCTCCGACTCTACCCTTGACTTCAAGTCAACTTGAAGTTTGACGATGGGTGCATGACCACGACATCACCCACTGCCCTCATCACCGGTGCGTCCGCGGGACTGGGCCGCGCGCTGGCCACGGCGTTGGCCGAGCGGGGCTGGACCCTCGTTCTCGACGCGCGCGGCGCCGACCGGCTCGCCGAGGTCGCGGCGGAGCTCGGCCGCATCACCACCGTCGAGGCCGTCGCCGGTTCGGTCGCGGACCCGGCTCACCGAGCCGAGCTGACCGCCGCGGTCCGCTGGCACGGCCCGCTGGACCTGCTGGTCCACAACGCCAGCGAGCTGGGCGGCAGCCCGCAGCCCGCGCTGGCGGACCTCGACGCGCATACGTTCCGAACCGTCCTCGAGACCAACGTCGTGGCGCCGCTGGCGCTGACCCGGGAGCTGCTCCCGGATCTGGTCGCGGCCCGCGGCGCCGTCCTCGCGGTCTCGTCGGACGCGGCTGTCGAGCACTACGAGGGCTGGGGCGCCTACGCCGCGAGCAAGGCCGCCCTCGACCACCTCGTCGGCACCTTCGCCGCCGAGCAGCCGGCCTTGCGGTGGTACGCCGTCGACCCGGGCGACATGCGGACCGCCATGCACCAGGCGGCGTTCCCAGGAGAGGACATCAGCGACCGGCCGCTGCCGGAGACCGTCGTCCCGGCGCTGCTGCGGCTCCTGGACACCGCGCCACCGAGCGGGCGGTACCGGGCGAGCGAGTACGCGGCGCGCGAGGTGGTCGCGTGACCGTGCTCCCCGTGGCGCCGACCACCCGGTTTCCGTCGCCCGAGGACACCACGGCAGTCGGCCCGCCCGAGTCTCGTGGGATTCCGCGCGACGGGGTGCGCCTGCTGGTCGCGCGACCGGACCGCCTGGACGACGTCCACTTCCGCGACATCGGCCGCTTCCTGCGCCGTGGGGACGTGCTCGTCGTCAACACCTCGGCCACCGTGGCCGGGGAGGTCGACGCGTGGTCGCCACGCCACGGAGACCTCGTCGTCCACCTGGCAACGCCGCTCGAGAATGGCTCGTGGGTCGTGGAGCTGCGCAGCGCTCCCAAAGCCGCGTCCCCCGTCCTCGACGCCCGGCCGGGCGAGCAGGTGCACCTCGGAGAAGGAGTGGTGGCGACTCTGGTCGACGGCTACCCCTCGATGGGGTCTTCCCCCACGGGCGCGGGCAACCGGCTCTGGCGGGCGTCGGTCAGCGGGGACCTGGCCGGACTGGTACGGCGCGCGGGACGGCCGATCGCCTACGGGTACCTCGACCGCCGGTACCCGCTCCGCGACTACCAGACGGTGTTCTCCCGCGACCCGGGCAGCGCTGAGATGCCCAGCGCCGGGCGACCGTTCACCAACCGGCTGGTGACGCGGCTGGTCCGGTCCGGGGTGCTCATCGCGCCGGTGCTGCTGCACACGGGGGTGTCCAGCCAGGATGCCGGTGAGGCGCCGCAGCCGGAGCGCTTCGAGGTCACGCCCGACACGGCCGCGCTGGTCAACGCCGCCCGTTCGCGGGGTGGTCGCGTGGTCGCCGTCGGTACCACCGCGACGCGGGCGATCGAGTCGGCTGCCGGGGTCGACGGCCAGGTCGAGGCGGCCGGTGGCTGGACCGAGCTGGTCATCGGACCCGATCGACCGGTCCGGGTGGTCGACGGGCTGGTGACCGGCTGGCACAACCCCGAGGCGTCCCACCTGCTCCTGGTCGAGGCCGTCGCCGGAGCCGAGCTGACACAGCGCGCCTACGACGCGGCGGTCGGGCGTGGGTATGCGTGGCACGAGTTCGGCGACTCGTGCCTCATCCTGCCCGGCTGAGGGTCGTCAGCGGTCTGCAGTCCGACGGCCCCGGGACAGCAGGAGCAGGGACCCTCCGACCAGGAGGAGCAGAGCGGCGCCGCCCCGCGGGCTGACCCACGGGCATACCGGTGGAGGGCAAGGGACGGGAGGAGGCGGCGACGGGGGTCCGCGCGTGGGGTCGACACCGACCCGGCGGAGTGGGCCGACGAGGTCGGTGACGTGGTCACCGTGGGAGTCCGCCTCGGTTCTTCCGCTGACGTCGAGGGGTCGGCCTTCGTACCCCTCGACGTCATGGCACCGAGCCGCGTCTGCGCACATCGGTCTGTGCGAACGGGCCGAGGACGTCTGTATCACCGAGTGTGACGAATGCCTCACAACAGCATCACGGTTCGGCGCATCGCCGGCCAGATGGCGGGCGAATACCCAGCGGGAAGTTCGAGCCGTGCTTGACTGTTGAAAGCGGAGTACCGGACGTGGCCACCAGCGACGCACGGTCGACGTCAACGGGGACGTCATCGCCACGATGGCGGGCGGTCCGAACCCGGGCCGTCACCCCGACACCCAGAGAGAAGGCAGACGTGAACGCAACACTGGCCCCGAGCCTCAGCGCCGCGGATCGTTGCGACCGCTGTGGCGCCCAGGCCTACATTCGCGCCCGCCTCATCAGCGGCGGTGAGCTCCTGTTCTGTGCTCACCACGGCCGCCAGCACCTGCCGGAGCTGCAGGCGCGCGCAAGCGAGATCCAGGACGAGACCGACCGGCTCACCGCGGAGGACGTCCTCGGCTGAGCCTTCTGCGTAGAGTCCAGACGTGACCGACACGGCTGGCAAAGTTGGCACGGCTCGTCAGAGCATCAGGCCCGTCCGATGACCTCGGTCATCGTGACGGGTCTGCTCATGCTCGTGGGCCTGGTCGGCATCGTCGTTCCGGTCCTGCCCGGGCTGCTGTTGGTCTGGCTCGCCACGGCGCTGTGGGCGTTCGAGCACCCGAACCACTGGGCCTGGCTGGTGTTCGGCCTCTGCGGAGTCGTGTATGCGGTGGGAGTGGTCGCGCAGTACCTCGTGCCCGGGCGCCGGCTCAAAGAGGCCGGGGTGCGGACCTCGACCCTGTTCCTCGCGGTCGTCCTCGCCATCGTGCTGTTCTTCCTGATCCCGGTCGTCGGAGCGCCGATCGGGTTCGTCCTCGGCGTCTTCCTGGTCGAGCTGGCGCGACACCGTGAAGGGCACACCGCGTGGCGGGCCACGGTGAGCGCGCTCAAGGCGGTGGCCGTGTCCGTCGGCATCGAGCTCGCTGCCGGGTTCGTCATCGTCCTGGTCTGGCTGCTGGGCGTGTGGCGGCTCGGCATCCCGATGATCTGAGCCGTCCAGCAGCCCGACGGTCGTCAAGGGACAGCAAAAAGCACGGCCCGAACCGACGTCGAGCCGTGCTGGCAGGTGTTCAGGAGTGGCGGTTCACCACTCGTCGTGGCGGCGCTTGTCCCAGCGCTCCTCGAGGCGCTGCATGAACCCGCCCGACTTGGGGCCGGCCTTGCGCGTCTCGCCGGCAACGGTGCGGCGGACGGCGCCATCGGGGCCGACGGCGCCGAGAACGGTCTTCTTGGCCGGGGTGAACGCCCAGGCCCCGCCGGCGACCATGAGGGCGAAGCCGATGGCACCGAGCCAGATCAGCGAGTTGAAGGCGGCGAGGAGGACGAGGGCGAGTCCGATGACGACGCCGAGGACGCCGACGATGATGCGACGCTTGCCCGGATGCAGCCCGTGGTTGGTGATGTGGGTTGCGAAGCGGGGGTCCTCGGCATACAGAGCCTGCTCCATGGCCTGGAGCACCTTCTGCTCATGTTCGGACAGCGGCACCGGTCAACCTCCCTTGCACGACCGTCACCTGGTAGGACGAACGGACGCTTCGAAAAGTTCGAACGACGACTCCCTTGCCGCCGACGTCCTACTCATCAGTCACGTGACTGTCACTGTAAGTCTTAAGGATATGTCGGCGCGAGGGGAGCAACTGCCCGAATCTGGGCACAGGGCCGAAACGTCAGCAGACCGTCATGTACGCACGTCATCACGGCCTCCCGGCGGCCGACAGGGTCGATTCTCGGCCTGAGCGGACCTTTATGACGGTTCCTCGTCAGGGGATGCGGCCGGTCGTGGCGACCCACGGGCAGCGACGTCAGGACCGGGTGCGCGGCGTCGTCCTCCGGGCGGCGTTCGGCGCGCCTCCTCCCTGTTCCCCGAACCGGCCGGCTCGGCGCGGGTCTCCTCGCGTCGTCCGGACGCCGCCTGCCGGTCGCGGACGTTCCTCGAGGCGTCGGCCCGAGCCGCACCGGCGGCGGCCGCGGCGGACCTCGGCGCTTCACCGTGGTCGCGGACCAGCGCCGCCGGCCGGACCGCACCCGCGCCGAACCGGGCGCTGGCCCGGTCGACCGCGCGGTCGGCGTCACGCCAGCCGTGCTCGGGCTCGTCGAGAGTCGCCTGGATCGGTGCGCCCTCGCCTTCGACGAGGCCCTCCATCCGCACCCCGACGAGCCGGATTCGGGCTCGCTGGAGCCCCAGCGCGTCGAACAGGGACCGGGCCGTGGCGTAGATGTCGCGCGAGACGTCGGTCGGGTCGCGCAGTGTGCGGGACCGCGTGATCGTCGTGAAGTCGGCGAACCGGACCTTGATGGTCACCGTCCGGCCCATCATCGCGGCGGCCCGCACCCGGGCGGCGGTCCGGTCGCTGAGCCGCAGCAGCTCGCGGTGGATGACGACCGGGTCGTCGATGTCGTGGGAGAACGTCTCGTCGGACCCGATGCTCTTCTCCCGGGTCTCGCGGACGACGGTCCGCTCGTCGCGACCCCAGGCCAGCGCGTGCAGATGGCCGCCCGCGACGTCGCCGAGCGCCCGCCGGAGGGTCTCGACGGGGGTGTGCGCGATGTCGGCGACGGTGCGCAGGCCGAGCCGGGTGAGGGCCTCCTCGGTTCGCTCCCCCACCCCCCAGAGGGCGCCGACGGGGAGCTGGTGGAGGAACCCGAGCACCTCGGCCTGGGGGACGACGATCATCCCGTCGGGCTTGGCGAGGCTGGAGGCGAGCTTGGCGACGAACTTCGTCGACGCCACTCCTACCGAGCAGGTGATGCCCTGCTCGTCGGCGACGGTGTCGCGGACCCACTGCGCGATCCGCGCCGGGCGGCCGAGGCGACGCTGCGCGCCGGCGATGTCGAGGAACGCCTCGTCGAGCGAGAGCGGTTCGACGATGTCGGTCACGGCGTGGAACGTCGCCATGATCGCCTCGGAGATCTGGGAGTAGCGGGTGAAGTCCGGTTCGACGACGATCGCCTGCGGACAGAGCCGGCGGGCCTTGCCCATCGGCATCGCCGACGTCACGCCGAACCGGCGCGCCTCGTAGGTCGCCGACAGCACCACGGACCGGTTCCCGCCGCCGCCGATGACGACCGGCTTGCCGCGCAGGTCGGGCCGGTCGATGAGGGACGCGGACGCGTAGAAGGCGTCCATGTCGACGTGAAGCACGGTGCAACCGGTGTCGTCCGGCTCTCCGTCACCGATGCGCCGTGGCGCGGCGTACTGACGCCGGCTCACGGCACCCACCTCGGGTGGGTGCTGGCCGGCCGCCGACGGCCGCACGGGAGGGGCCGCGGCGCATACCGCTTCGTCGTGATGCGGGCCTCAGGACCGCTGGGCGATGGCATGCAGTCCGGCGCCGAGGCTGCCGAGTGCCTCGGCGTACTGCGGGTGGGTCGCCACGACGCGTTCGAGCTCGGTGAGCGCCTCGCGGCCGGCGGCGCTGTCGAGCGCGGCCGGAGGGACGAGGTCGGCGAAGACCCGGACCCCGTGGACCTGGACCGGCGTGAAGCCGGTCGCGTCGAGGAGCGCGACCAGCCCCTCGACGTCGAACCGGCGCGGGAGCGGGTCGGCCTTGCCCCACCGGCCGTCGGGGCTGGTGAGCGCCTCCTGGGCTTGGCGGACGTCGCCGGCGAGGACCTTGGCGAGCACGACCGCGAGCCGCCCGGCCACGACGAGCGAGAGATGGCCCTTGGCGGTGAGGACCGCGGCGATCCCGGCGAGCGCGGCGGTGGGGTCGTCGACGACCTCGAGGACGCCGTGACAGCAGACGAGGTCGAAGGCCTCGCCGTCGAGGGTGTCGGCGTCGCCCTGCCGTCCGATGACGCGGTCGGCGACCCCGAAGTCGGCGGCGCGACGTTCGAGGGCGGCGAGGGCGTTGGGACTGGGGTCGACGACGGTGACCTCGTGGCCGAGCTCCGCGAGCGGGACGGCCAGGCCACCCGACCCGCCGCCGAGGTCGAGAACCCGCAACGGCCGGCCGAGGTCGCCCTCACGCTGGCGGACCAGATCGCCGACGGCGTCCCAGACACCCTGGTTGCGGAAGGACGCGGCGCTGGCGCGCGAGCGGGAGACCGTCGTCGCGGGACGGTCGCGTCGCTCGTCGGCCACGTCGTCGGTCCTCTCCGGCGTCCTCTCGGCGGGGCAGCCGCACTGGTCATGGTCACCCTAATGCCCCGAGCTTCCGGGGCTGGCGTGCCAGAGCTTGCGCGGCGGCATACCGAGAGTGCTCACGTCGTCCGTGGTGTCCCCCGCTTCGCCGTGGGCCCAGTCGCCCCCTGGGCGGCCCTGCCGGTCAGGCCCAGGGCGTGTCCCGGAGACGGTGCCGGGAACCGCGTCGGGGACGGTCTGCGACGTCGCGAGGGCGCGGGCGCCGCGGGTGTCCTCGCCGGCCGGCTTGACGTCGGCGTAGGGCGACTGTCGGAAGCCGGACGCGTGGACGAGCACCCGTCGGGTGCCTGGCGGTGCCGGGCCGCCCGGCGGCAGGGTGCCGCGACCGCCCATGCCACCGGCTCGCGCCGCATGGCGTGCCTCTTCCCCGGCGGCCACCGCCGCCACCGCGGCCGCCCGGTCGAACCGGGCGGCGTAGTCGGCGTCGTCACGGTCTCCGCGCGGCAGGCCGGTGTACGACTCGAGATCCGCTGCGTCGCCGCCGCGTTCGCGGCCGCCGCCGCTGGTGCTGACCTTCGCGGCGACCGGCATGTCGCGACCGTCGGCCTCCGCGGCAGCGGCGAGGGCGGCGTCGTTGCGAGCCACCATCTCGCGGTCCTCGGCCTCCAGCGCGGCGAGGACGGCCTCGAGCCCGCCGCGGGTCCACGCCTCCCACAGCCCGGACAGCTCCCAGGCCCCCGTCGCCCGGACCGAGACGCCGCGCGGGCCGGTTCGCCGCGTGATGCCGCGGACGAGGAGCATCCACGAGTGGAAGACGGTCGTCGCGTACGGACCCTGGGCGTCCTCGAAGAACGTCGCGTCGACCGGACCCGTCGCGTCGTCGAGGGTGAGGAACACGACCCGGCGGCCGCTGCGGACCGGCGGCGTCTGGGTCGCGACCTTGACCCCCGCGATGAGGACCTCGCTGCGGCTGCGAGCGGCGAGGATCTCGGTCGACCGGGTCACCCCGAGGGCGTCGAGCATCGGGCCGTAGAAGTCGACGATGTGCGCGCTCGCGTCGAGGCCGAGGATGTCGAGCTCGGCGCGGACGCGTTCGGGGCCGGTCATCTCCGGCAGCCCGGTGCCCTTCTCGAGCCGCGGCGTGTCGCCGAGGTCGAGGGTCAGCTGGGTCGGTTGGGCGTATGCGGGAACGACCGGCTTCGCGGCCTGGGACTGGGCCGCGGCGCGAACGGCGACGTCCAGACCGGCGTGGGAGGTCAGCGCGGCGCGAGTGGCGAGGGCCGCGGCAGCACTCGCGGCGGCACTGGTGGGTGAGGGCGGTGGATCGTCCACCCCAGAGGGGGGAGAACCCACCGCGTTGGAACCCATCGTGCTCTCGTCCAGACGTTGGCCGGTCCACGGTGAGCGGGCCCCGGGTCGGCCGCGGCTGACCGGCCGGTTCGGCGCCTTGACACCCGACTCCCAGGCCGGCCCGGCGATCCCGGTCAGCGCGGCGACGTCGGACGAGGTCGGTTCCGGCACACGTGCCGTGGCCGAGGCCGGTCCCGATCCGCGCGCTGCCGACGGTGCTGACGGTGCCGCCGTCCCGGTTCGGACCCGGTTTCCCGACGGGGTCGTCGCCCGCGACCACCGGTCCAGCTCGGCGACATGGAGCAGCAGGTCGCGGCGCGTCACCCGGCCGCGACGTCCCAGACCCGCCGAGGTCAACGTGGTGAGCGGCCCGTCGCGCCGACCAGCGCCGTCATCCTCGGGGTGGTCCCGCATACCCGGCTCGGCGTCCCGCATACCCGGCTCGGCGTCGTGCGGATCGGCGTCCCCCATGTCGCTGTAGCCGCTGTGGTCGCCGTCATCCCCGGCTTCGCCGTGGGCCCAGTCGGCTGAGCCGTAGCCGCGGGCGCCGCGGCCGCCGCCCTCCGGGGCGTGTGCGGCTCGAACCCCCCGGTGTCGCGGCCGGTGGGCGTGCCCGGGATCGACGCCGGCACCGATCGTGTCGATGCCGTAGACCGTGTCGAACCCACCCGCCAGGACGAGGCGTTCGGTGACCGGCCTCGAGACGTGGGCGCGGTTCCAGAAGTCGGCGAGGCTGTGGAACGGCTGGCCGGCGACGATCCGGGCGACCTCCGCCTCGCTGATCCCCTTGACGTCGGTGAGCGAGATCCGGATGCCGTAGGCGCTGCCGTCCGGCAGGTCGGGGTCGAGCGAGGCCGGTTGTGGGTGCACCGGGTCGGAACTCCGACCGATACCAACCGCATCCCCGCTATCCCCGCTATCCCCGCTATCCCCGCCATCCAGCCGCTCGACGACGTAGGTCTGCTGCGAGGCGTTGACGTCGAGGCCGAGCACGGTGATGCCGAGGCTGCGGGCGTCGTCGAGGATGAGTCGCTTGGGGTACATGCCGGGGTCGTGGCTGAGCACGCCGGCGAGGAACGCGGCCGGGTGGTGGGCCTTGAGCCACGCCGACTGGTAGGTGGGCAGGGCGAACGCCGCCGCGTGGGCCTTGCAGAACCCGAACGACGCGAACGCCTTGAGGACCTCCCAGATCTTGTCGGTCACGTCCTTGGGGTAGCCGCGGGCGAGTGCCGCGGGTCGCCACCACTTCTCGACCTCTGCCTGCCCGCGCGGCGAACCCATCGCGCGGCGCACCTCGTCGGCCTCGGCCAGGGTGACGCCGGTCGTCTCGGCGACCATGAGGAGGACCTGCTCGTGGAAGACGACGACGCCCTCGGTCTCCTTGAGCGCCGGGATCAGCGTCGGATGGAGGAACTCCGGGGCGTTCCAGCCCTGCCGGGCGTTGAGGAACGGGACGATCATGTCGGACTTCACCGGACCGGGCCGGAACAGCGAGATGTCGGTGATGAGGTCCTCGAACGACTCCGGCCCGAACTTGCCGATGAGCTCGCGCTGACCCGGGCTCTCGATCTGGAAGCAGCCGAGGGTGTGCGTCGTACGGATCATCCGGAACGTCGTCTCGTCGTCGAGCGGGACGTCGTCGCGGTCGTCGAGGTCGATGCTGACGCGGTCGACCCGCCGGACCTCGTCGACGGCGTGGGCCATCGCGGACTGCATCCGGATGCCGAGGATGTCGAGCTTGAGCAACCCGAGCGCCTCGACGTCGTCCTTGTCGAACTGGCTCATGGGGAACCCGATCCAGCTCGCCTCGACCGGGGTCCGGTCGAGCAGCTGCGAGTTGGACAGGACCACGCCGCAAGGGTGCAGGGCGATGTGGCGCGGGAGACCGTCGAGGCGTTCGACGAGGTCGAGCATGAGGTCGAGGCGCGGCGCGTTGAGGCCGCTGGCCCGCAGCTCGGGCAGCTCGGCGATGGCGCCCCGGACGTTGCGGGCCGAGATGTGCGGGAACGCCTTGGCCATGGCGTCGACCTCGCCCGGCGGCATCCCGAGCGCGGCGCCGACGTCGCGGATCGCGTGGCGGACGCGGTAGCTGTCCATCATCGAGACGCAGGTGACCCGCTCTCCGCTGAACCGGGCCAGCACCTTCTCGTAGATCTCGGTGCGACGGGCCGACTCGACGTCGATGTCGATGTCGGGCAGCTGGGCCCGCAACGGCGAGCAGAACCGCTCCATGAGCAGGCCGTAGCGCATCGGGTCGACCCCGGAGATCCCGAGCAGGTAGTTGACCAGCGACCCCGCGCCGGACCCCCGCGCGGCGACCCGGATCCCGAGGTCCTTGATGAGGTCGACGACGGTGGCGACGGTGAGGAAGTAGGTCGGGAAGCCGAGTCCGGCGATGACGTCGAGCTCGTCCTGGAGGCGCCGCTCGACCGCCTCCCGTTCGGTGGCGGTCGCGTCGGGGTAGGCGTTGCCGACCTTGGCGCGGCAGCGCTCGGTGAGGACGGTATGCGGGTCGACGTGCGGGTCGATCTCGAGGACGGTCTGCTCCGGCAGGTGGACCGAGCCGATGCCGAGGTCGAGCGCGGGGTCGAGGACGCACTCCATGGCGAGGGCGACGGTCGAGCGGAGCAGGTCGCGGGCCCCGTCGCGGGCCAGGGCGCTGCCGCCCTGCAGTCCGGGTCCGGACGCCGCGAGGACGTCGCACGCGACGGCGAACATCGACGGGGTCGGGCTGAGGTGGCCGGCGGTCGTGATCCGGTCGAGGTGCCGGACGTCGAGGGCGACCAGCCGCCGCGCGGCGTCCAGGACGTCGACGACCGCGGCCTCCTGCGGGTCGGCGTGCCGGGCGGCGGCGGTGAGGACGACACGCAGGCCGTGGTCGCGGGCGAGTGCGTAGAGGCGGGCGGCGTGGCCGAGGCTGCCCGGGCTGCCCTCCGGTCCGCCGTGGCAGACGATCTCGACGGCGAGCGCGTCGCGCGGCAGCAGGGCGCGCCACCGGGCCAGCGCCGCCTCGGCCTCTCCCCGCCGTCGGTGCAGCACGGCCCGGCCGACGTCGGAGTCGGGTCCGAGGAGGACGACGAGCGGGCTGGGTCCGGTCTCTCCCGACCCACCGGTCCGCCTCGACCCGCCGGTCTGTCCCGACCCGCCGGTCTGCGCCGACCCGGTCTGCGCCGACCCGCCGGCTCGGCTCGGCGCCCCTGCCGCCGTGGCCAGCTCCGCGATGAGCTCGGGAGTCGCCACCGGGTCGCTGCGTTCGCCGCCGAGGTGGGTGGCCGTGACGAGCCGACAGAGGCGGCCCCAGCCGGCGCCGGGGTCGAGGCCGGAGCGGCGGCCTCGAGCGAGGACGGTGACCCGGGGCAGCCGCGGGTCGACGATGGCCCCACCGCGGACCGGGGTGCGCCCCGACCCGGGGTCAGCCGCAGCGCCCGGGACGGTTCGCGACGCGGTTCGGGCGGCGCTCCGCGCGGTGGTCCGGGCGGCGGGAGGCGGTAGCGACGGCCACCATGCCGACGCCTCACGCCCGGAGGCCGGGTCGTCCGGGCGAGGGCGGGCTCGTCGAGGCCGCCCGCCGTCCGGACGCTGCGACGGGACCCGGACGGCGAGGTCGACGCCGAGGATCGGGTCGATGCCCGCCTCGGTGCACGCCTGGACGAACCGGACCGCCCCGTAGAGCCCGTCGCGGTCGGTCAGGGCAAGCGCCGGCTGCCCCCACGCCACGGCCCGCTGGACGAGGGCGGCGGGGGTCGAGGCGCCGTACTGCATCGAGTACCCCGACGCCACGTGGAGGTGGACGAAGGTCTCGCCCGCGCTCAGCCGGGTCTCGCGGCCCCGACCGCGCCAGGGCCGCCGGAGCAGCACGGGCCGCCGGAGCAGCACGGGCCGCCGGAGCAGCCGGCCGGGCTGCGGGCGCCGGGGGTGCCGACCGGTCGGGTTCGTCACGTCCCACGACCGGGCTCCCCCGCCGAGCTCGCTCCCGACCAGGACACCGGTGCGACGTAGCGGGAGATCGGCGCCAATGCCGTGTCCCGCGGCAGGCCGAGCATGTCCTGGACGATCTCGAGGAGGTTCTCCGCCTGGCGCAGCAGGTCGTCGGACTCCCGCGCGGTGATCCGGCCGCCACGCTCGATCGCGGCCCGGCGGCGGGCCGAGGCCGCGAAGAACGCCGCCCACTCGGTGAGCTCGGGCGCCACCCGCGGCAGCAGCTCCCACACGCTGCGCGGCCGCGACCGGGTCGTGCTGGCCCGGATGGCCCGGCCGGTGCCGGGCGACCCCGACCCGGTCGGCAGGCTCCGGGCCGCGAGGAGGGCGGCCGCCGCCCGGAGCGCGCCGAGGTGTGCCTCGACGTACCGTTCGCCGGCATCGCCGGTACGGCAGGCCTGCAGCAGGCTGGCCCGCGAGCGGTCGAGCAGGTCGAGCGAGGTCGACGCGACCGGAGCCCGGGAACGGGCACCCCCCGGAGGGATACTCGTCGACCTGCTCGCCGGGGTACTCGCCGGGGTACTCGCCGGGGTACTCGTCGGTGTCCGAATGGGCATACTCATCGGCGCTCCTCAGTCGGCCACGCGCACGAGGCGCCAGACGGCGTCGGCGCCCTCGGCCCCGTCGCTGGTCAGGTCGAAAACGCCCGTCCCGAACGCCTGGCCCCGACTCGCCTCGACCCGCCACACGTGCTGCTCGCGCGAGGCGACGTCGATGCCGGTCGGCTGGCCAGGGACCGGGTCGAGAGCATCGCGCCACCAGGACCGGCGCTCCCGCCAGTGGGCGAGGACCCGACGCACGACATAGAGCCGGCTCTGCCAGATGAACGCCTCCGGCGCTCCCGCGTCCACCGTCTCCCGACCGACGACGACCTCGTCCACCGGCTCCATCTCGTCCACCGACCCACGCCCCGGGACGGACCCCTGCACCGTCCCGAGACGCGAGCCCGACCGGACCTCGACGGGGTCGCTGTATCGGCGCATGACAACATCGCCCCTTCCAGGCATACGCGGGCACGGGTGGACAACGTCGACCACGGTCGCGAGTTATTCGTACACCTGTTCGACTGGACCTACGGTACTCCCCCCGTCGGACACCGTGTCAAGAGTCGTCCACCGGGCGACGTCACCATCCCCACGGCGTCACCGCGAAGCCGGCGGCCGGCCGTCTTCGCCGCTCCGCGTGATCCTGCTGGCTCCAGAGGATGTCGCGCAGCAGCACCGTGTCGTCGTCGCCGTGCTCGAGCTCGTGCCGGTCCACCAGGGCCACGAGGTCCGCGGAATCGCGGGGCGCCACGTGACGGGCGAGGTCGGTCTCGAGCCGGCGGCGCCACTGACGGTCGAGCGAGCGCAACACGTGGCGCCACCGCCACGCGGACAGTGCCGACACGATGCTCATCGGTCGCTCACTCGTCGCTCACCCGGGCCCCTTCCCCGCCACCACCACGGTACGCGGGTCTACGTCCGACGTCGGCTGGGGAAATCTCCCGACGACGCCCGGACCAGCCACTACCGTTCGGGACATGACGGGCCAACGGGTGACGAGGCGGCGATGACCAGCGCGCCGGCGGACGTCCCCAACCACCTGTCCGGGCAGCCGTCAGGGCAACCGCCCGGGCAGCCGTCAGGACCGGCCCGCGCCGCGATCCTCGCCCATCCCGCGGTCGTCCGGGTCCGCGAAGCGCTGACCGCCGTCCACGTGACGACCGAGGTCGTCGTCCTCGACGGTGAGGCGCGCACCGCGGCCCAGGCCGCCGCATACCTCGGCGTCCTGACGGCGCAGATCGCGAACTCGCTCGTCTTCACCATCACCGCGCAGGACCCCGACCAGCCGGGCTCCGAGGCCTCCCCCGAACCCCTGCTCGTCCTCGCCTCCGGCGCGCATCGGGTCGACACCGCCAAGGTCGCCGACCTGCTCGAGCTGGACTCCGTGGAGATGGCGAGCGGCCAGGTGGTCCGCGAGGCCACCGGTTTCGTCATCGGCGGGGTGGCCCCGGTCGGCCAGCTCCGCCCGATGCGGACCCTCATCGATGTCAGCCTCGCGCGGTACGACACGGTGTGGGCCGCCGCGGGGCATCCGCGCGCGGTGTTCGCGACGACCTACGACGAGCTGCTGCGGATCACCGGCGGCCAGCCCATCGAGGCCACCTAGGAGCAGACTCGATACGACAGTGTTACCGAACCGCGGAGTGACGGGCGTCGCCCCGACGTTGTAGAAGGCGTTGGTGACCGGCCGAGACGAGAGGGGACGGCGTGGGCACGGAGCTTCTGCCGTGGGTCTTCACGACCGGCTGGGCGAGCGGGATCAACGCCTACCTCGTCGTGCTCATGCTCGGCATCGCGCAGCGGTTCTTCGAGGTCAGCCAGGTTCCGGCCGTCCTCGGACGTACCGACGTGATGATCGCCGCGGCGGTGCTGTTCCTCCTGGAGATGTTCGCCGACAAGATCCCCTACCTCGACTCGGCCTGGGACACCATCCACACCGTGATCCGCCCGATGGTGGGCGCGACGCTCGGCTACCTCATCGGCCACGAGTTCTCCTCGCTCGAGGCGGCGTTCAGCGCAGCCACCGGCGGGTTCACGGCGCTGGCGGCGCACCTGGTCAAGGCCGGGACGCGCGCCGCCGTCAACACCTCGCCCGAACCGGTGAGCAACGTGGTCGTGTCCACCGGCGAGGACATCACGGTCGCCGGGGTCATCTCCCTTGCCTTCCTCAACCCGTGGCTCGCGGCGGCGATCGCGGCGGTCATCCTCATCGGCGGAGCCGTCCTCGTGATGTTCGTCTTCAGGAAGCTGAAGCGGCTGCGGCGACGCTACGACGAGTGGGGCGAGCGCAACGGAATAGCGCCCCCGCGAGAGGAGCCGCCACGACGACGGGGCGGGGACGACACCGAGCGACTACCCGAGCGACGTCCTTAGCAGCGGGTACGCGGGTCGTCGCCCACCCCTGAACCTCCCGTCCTCGAAGCCGATGAGTTCCGGGTCGGCTCCGGGTCGGACCAGACAGGACGACCGAAGGAGACGTCATGTCTGACCGCATCCGTGCGGCCGTGGAGGAGCACGTCGCGTCCGGTGCGCTACCGGGCGCGGTCTGGTGGGTCTCGCGGGACGGTGAGGTCAGCCGCGGCGAGCTCGGGACCAGCCACCCGGGAGGGACCGGTGAGCCGGTACGCCCGGACACCCTGTTCCGGATCTCCTCGACCACCAAGCCCGTCACCGCGGTCGTCGCGATGACCCTCGTCGACGACGGCACCCTGTCGCTCGACGACCCGGTGGAGCGCTGGCTGCCCGAGCTCGCCGACCGCCAGGTGCTCGTGGACCCGGAAGGGGACCTCACGCATACCGTGCCCGCGGACCGGCCGATCCTCGTCCAGGACGTGCTCGAGTTCCGGCTCGGCCTCGGTTACGACTTCAGCGGCGCGCCCACCCCCGTGCTCGACGCGCTGGAGCAGGCGGGTGTCCACATGGGTCCACCGGCGCCACAGGCCAACCCCGATCCGGACGCGTGGATGGCGCTGTTCGCACCGATGCCGCTGATGTACCAGCCGGGCGAGCGCTGGCTGTACAACACCGGCGCCGAGGTTCTCGGCGTGCTCGTCGCCCGCGCCGCCGGCTCGACGTTCCCCGACCTGCTGCGCCAGCGCGTGCTCGATCCCCTGGGCATGAACGACACCGCCTTCAGCGTGCCGCCGGCGGACCTGGGCCGGTTGGGACCCGTGTGGGCGCCCGGGCCGGACGGCGGCGACCCGACCGTGTACGACGAGGCCGACGGGCAGTGGAGCCGACCGCCCGCCTTCCCCAACGGCGCCGACGGGCTGGTCTCGACGGTGGAGGACCTGGCGGCGTTCGGGTCGATGCTGCTGAACGGCGGCCGCACCGCGTCCGGGGTGCCGGTCGTGCGGTCGGAGACCCTCGACGCCATGACGACGTCCAGAATGACGATCGACGAGGACGCCGGTGCCGGCTGGGGTCTGGGCCTCGGCGTGATGAACGACGACTCACCTGACGGGCGACACGCGGGGACCTACGGCTGGGAGGGCGGCCTGGGGACCTCGTGGTGGAACGACCCGGTGAGCCGGACCACCGCGGTCCTGCTGACCAACCAGATGTGGCCGTCGCCGTCACCGCCGGACGTGATCCCGGCGTTCTGGCGCGCGGCGTTCGGCTCCTGACCGGCGGACCTACTGAGCGGCGTCGATGCCGAGGTTCTCGAAGACCTGCAACGTCGCCGTCGAGCGGTTCATCGTGATGAAGTGGACGCCTGGCGCACCCTCGGCCAGCAGCTCCTGCGCCAGCTCGGTCGTGATCTCCACGCCGACCTCTCGCACCGCCGCCGGGTCGCCCTCCACAGCCTCCAGGCGGGACGTCACCGCGGTCGGAACCGGTTGACCCGACAGCTGGGTCATCTTGGCCAGCTGCTTGACGTTGGTGACCGGCATGAGGCCGGGAATGATCGGGATGTCCCGCCCGCGAGCTGCGACCCGGTCGCGCAGCCCCACGTAGGCATCGCGGGTGAAGAAGAACTGAGTGATCGCGTACTCGGCGCCCGCGTCCGCCTTGCGGACCAGGACCTCCGCGTCGAAGTCGAGGTCCGGGCTCTCGGGGTGCTGGTCCGGGAACGCGGCCACGCCGACGGTGAACGAACCGAGCGACCGCACCAGCGCCACCAGCTCGTCGGCGTGGTCGACGCCCTCCGGGTGCCGCACCCACGGCTGGCCCGGGCCGCCCTGCGGGTCGCCGCGCAGGGCGAGGACGTTGCGGATGCTCACCGCCGACAGGGCGCCGACCACACTGCGAACCTCGGCCACGGAGTGACCGACGGCCGTCAGGTGCGCGAGCGGCGTCAGCAGGGTCTCGCGGGCGATCCGCTCGGTCACGCGGATGGTCCGGTCGCGCGTCGTGCCGCCCGCTCCGTACGTCACCGAGACGAAGGTCGGGTGCACCTTCTCGATCCGGCGGATCGCCTCCCACAGCACCGCTTCACCGGCGTCGTCCCGTGGTGGGAAGAACTCGAAGCTGATGCTCGGCTGCGGTCCGGCGAGGGCGGCGGGGATCGACCGCGTGAGGTGCTCGGGCCTCGACAGGCGGGTGCTGACCGGCATGCGCTCAGGGTACGTTGGCCTTTCCCGAGTGGGCGGGAGCGACCAGATCACGGTCCGGCAGCGCCGGACCCGTACCCTGACGGACAAGCCGCAGGCATCAGGCGTCGGCATACCGTGGAAGGACCTGCCGTGACGAGCCCGCTCGACCTCTGCGACCTGAGGAACCGGGTCCAGGCGGCCGTGGACGCCGAGATGGAGGTCCAACGGGCGGTGCTCTCGCCCGTCGGAGACGAGCTCGGGCCGCTCGTCGACGCGGTCGTGCGCCTCATCGCGGGCGGGAAGCGGCTGCGCGCCGGGTTCCTCTACTGGGGCTACCGCGCCTCCGGCCGCCCCGACTCCGACGCCGCGGTGCGACTGGCCGCGGCGATGGAGTTCTTCCAGGCGGCCGCCCTCCTCCACGACGACGTCATGGACGGCAGCGACACCCGCCGGGGTATGCCTGCCGCCCACCGCGCGTTCGGGGCGCTGCACGCCGACTCGGGCTGGGCCGGCGACAGCGGCCGCTTCGGCGAGTCCGCCGCGATCCTCGCGGGCGACCTGTGCCTCCAGTGGTCGGACGAGCTGTATGCGACGTCGGGGCTGCCGAGCGCCGACCTGGACCGCGGTCGGCGGACCTTCGACACCATGCGCACCCAGCTGATGGGTGGCCAGTACCTCGACCTGCTCGAGTCGGCACGCGGGTGGGACCGTCTCGACACCGCCGGCCGGATCGACAGCGCCCGCAACGTGATCCGCTACAAGAGCGCGAAGTACACCATCGAGCACCCGCTCCTCATCGGCGCCGCCGTCGGTGGGGTCGACGCGGCCGACATGGCGCACCTGTCCGAGTACGGGCTCGCGTTGGGTGAGGCGTTCCAGCTGCGCGACGACGTCCTGGGCGTCTTCGGTGATCCCACGACCACGGGGAAGCCGGCGGGCGACGACCTGCGTGAGGGCAAGCGGACCGTGCTCGTAGCGCTCACCCTCCAGGCGGGCGACGCCGACCAGACCGGCCTGTTCGAGAAGCTGTTCGGACAGCCGGACCTCGACGCGGACGGCGTGGCCGAGCTGCGTGGGGTCATCGCCGACACCGGCGCCGTCGAGCAGGTCGAGAAGATGATCGACGCCCTCGCCGCGCGGTCACGCGCGGCCTTGGACCAGGCGCCGGCCTTGGACCGCCAGGCGGTCGAGGTCCTCGGCTCACTCGTCGCCGCGACGACGTCTCGCACCGCCTGATCGGGCCTCACGCCCGTCGAGAGGCCAGCTTCGGCCGTTCTGGAGACCTCCATACCGGCCGAAGCTGGCCTCTCGGCAGCCGGAACGGCCTGGGCGGCGCGGGATGACCCGGTATCGAGAACGGCCTGCTTCCATGGTTCGGCCTACCGCGGACTCTCCCGCCTCGGTAGGCGAGGACCCCACCAGACCCACAGAGCGCAGGTCGCGAGAACCAAGGCGAACCCGAACCCCAAGTCCTCGACCGGCGCATACGCGATCCGGCCGTCCCCGAGGAAGGGCACCGTCCCGGAACCGATGATCGCGTCCGGGTCGTACGTGACGATCAGGCGACCGGTCAGCCAGCCGTTCGTCAGCAGCTGGAAGCCGACGACGATGCCGTATGCGGCCCACCACTGGCGGGTGGCCAGCAGCCGGGTCCGCAGCACCCAGAGGTCGAGCACGACCGCCGCGACGATCCCGACGACCGCGGCCGCCGTGTAGGTCATGTCGCGCTCCGACGGCGCCGGATGACGACGCCGACCGCCTCGTAGGTCAGCAGCCCCGCCAGGGGGATGACGACGAAGAACCCGAGCTCCTCGAGCGGCAGTCCCCACAACCGGACGGGCAGGGTCTGCTCCGGGTCGAACTGCCAATGCCCCGCAAGGGTCGCGGCGAGGTCCCACAGCACGAAGACGACGAACACCGGGGCGATCGAGAGGACCAGCCGCCGGACCTGTCCGAGGACGTTCAGGTGGAAGAACCAGTTCAGCGGCAGCGTCCCGATGAGGCAGAACGCGAGCATCGCCGCATACGAGAGCTGTCTCAACGGCTCTGGCGGACCGGTCTCAGAACGCCGTGACCTGGGCCCGGCGCCGGACCTCGGTCTTGTGACCCGCGATGAGCGCGTCGATCGGCGCGCCGTCCACCGGCAGCGTGTCGTCCGGCGTGAACAGCCAGCGGAGGATCTCCTCGTCGTTCATGCCGCCGTCGGCCAGCACGGTGAAGGTGCCCCTGAGCTCGTGCCGAGGTCCCTCGTCGTCCAGGAACTTGGCCGGGACGCTGACGACCCGACGCGCACCGGTGCGCCACGCGAGCAGCTCGCGGTCGGCGAGGTGCTGCCGGACCCGGCTGAGCGGGACCCCCCAGCGCTCCGCGATGTCGGGGACGGTGGCCCAGTCGCCGACCAGGACCTCCAGCGAACCCACTTCCGTCACAGTGACCACTCTAGGTCCGGCCCCGCCTGCACGATCCACGGGCTCGGGGTTCGTAGACTCGCCGCCATGACGTCGAGCGTCACGGACTCGTCGCTGCTCGTCGGGCGGGTGCTCGACGGCCGATACCGCGTGCTCTCGCACATCGCCGACGGCGGCATGGCGACCGTGTACCTCGCTCTCGACCAGCGGCTCGACCGCGAGGTCGCGGTCAAGGTCATGCACGACAACCTGGCCCGCGACACGACGTTCGTCTCCCGGTTCAAGCGCGAGGCACGTTCAGCCGCCCGGCTCAGCCACCCCAATGTCGTCGCCGTCTACGACCAGGGCCAGGACGGCACCGACATGTTCCTCGCGATGGAGTACGTCCCCGGACGCACCCTGCGCGACGTGCTCACCGCCGAGGGACCCCTGACCCCGCGGGCCACCCTCGACCTCTTCGACCCGATCCTCCAGGCGATCGCCGCGGCGCACGACGCCGGCCTCATCCACCGCGACGTCAAGCCGGAGAACGTCATCCTCCGCGAGGACGGCCAGGTCAAGGTTGCCGACTTCGGTCTGGCCCGCGCCGTCACGGCCGCGACGACGACCAACGCCTCCGGCACGCTCCTCGGCACGGTCGCCTACCTCTCCCCCGAACAGGTCGAGCGCGGCATCGCCGACGCCCGCTCCGACGTGTATGCGACGGGGCTGGTCCTCTACGAGATGCTCACCGGGCGCAAGGCGTTCGACGGCGACTCGCCGATCCACGTGGCGTACCAGCACGTGCACGGCACGGTCCCGATGCCGTCGCGGACGGTCCGCACGGTCCCCGAGGAGCTCGACCAGCTCGTCGCGCTCGCGACGGCCCGCGACCCCGACAAGCGGCCGGCCAACGCCGGCGACTACCTGGCCGAGGTGCGTCGGTCTCGCGCCCTGATGACGACGACCGAGCTCGACCTGCGGCCGACCCCGAGCGCGCACGACGCGGCCGCGGCCGTCCCGACCCAGCTGGGTGGCGACGTGGCGCCGACGTCCGTCGTCCCGCTCGTGTCGCACACCGCTCCGGAGCCGGACCCCTCGCATACCCCTCCGGGCTCACCACCCGAGACCGCCCGCCGGCGTCGCCGCGTCTGGCCCGCCGTCCTGGCCGTCCTGCTGGTGCTCGGGCTGGCCGGCGGCGGCGCGGCCTGGTGGTTCACCGGCGGCCCGGGCTCGATGACGCGCGTGCCGTCGCTGGATCGGCTGACCCAGGCCGCCGCCCAGGCCGAGCTGCAGCGGGCCGACCTGCGCTCGTCGGTGACGGAGGTGTTCGACGAGAGCGCGCCCGCCGGAACCGTCATGACCGCGAACCCGGAGGCCGGCGCCGAGGTCCGCAAGCTGTCCAGCGTCGACCTCACCGTGAGCAAGGGCCAGGAGCGGTATGCCGCACCAGGGCTGGTCGGGACCCCCGCGGACGCCGCCTCGGCCATGCTCACCGCGCAGCACCTCGTGCTCGGGGAGCGCAAGGAGGAGTTCAACGAGACCGTCGCGGCCGGCACCGTCGTCGCGCAGGACCCCGCCGCCGGGACGTCGCTCAAGCCGGGGGCCGCCGTGGCGGTCACCGTGAGCAAGGGCCGGCAGCCGATCCCCGTCACCGACTTCACCGGCAAGTCCGCCGACCAGGCCAAGAAGGCGCTCACCGAGGCCGGCCTGACGGTCAAGGAAGGCGACCCGGTCAACAGCGACACGGTTCCCTCTGGGGCGGTGGTCTCGCAGACCCCGCCGAACGGCAACCTGTTCAAGGGCGACCCGGTGACGATCGTCGTGTCGAAGGGGCCGGTCCTCGTGGCGGTGCCCGCGACGGTCGGAAAGCAGCGCGACGAGGCCACCAAGCTGCTCAAGGCGGCGGGGTTCCAGGTGGCGTACAACAACGTGCTGGGTGGGCTGTTCGGGATCGTCCGGGCGTCCGACCCGGCCGGGGGCACGATGGTCCGCAAGGGTGCCACGGTCA
The DNA here is from genome assembly GCA_963787725.1 of uncultured Actinomycetota bacterium. Classification (GTDB taxonomy): domain Bacteria; phylum Actinomycetota; class Actinomycetes; order Actinomycetales; family Dermatophilaceae; genus Lapillicoccus. Next base: position 169,454 of record CAWBEH010000008.1, read on the forward strand.
CGTTGACCATCGTCTGAGGTGGCGCTCTCCGCCGCTCGGGCGCGCGTCGTCGCGACCGGCCTGCTCGTCCTGCTCACGGCGGTGTGGGGGTCCACGTTCTTCCTCATCCGCGACCTCGTCGAGACGGTGCCTCCGACCGACTTCCTCGCGGTGCGGTTCTCGATCGCCGCGGTGTTGATGCTCGTCATCTTCTGGCCGCACGTCCGGCGGCTGGGCCGGCACGAGTGGGTCGTCGGACTCGGCCTGGGCGTGGTCTACGGGGTGGCGCAGCTGCTCCAGACGATCGGACTCGCGCATACGGACGCCTCGGTGTCGGGGTTCATCACCGGGACGTACGTCGTGCTCACGCCGGTGTTCTCGGCCCTGCTCCTGCGCGAGCGGATCCCGCCGTCGACGTGGGCCGCGGTGGCGCTGGCGACGGTCGGGTTGGGGGTTCTCTCCCTGCAGGGCGGGCTGTCGCTGGGCCTCGGTGAGACGCTCACGCTGGCCTGCGCCGCGGTCTACGCGCTGCACATCATCGGGCTCGGCCGCTGGTCGACGCCGTCGCACGCGACCGGGTTGGCGGCGGTGCAGATGATGGCGATCGCGGTCGTCTGCGTCGGGTCGGCCCTGCCGGGCGGCATCGTGCTGCCGTCGGGGACCGGCCAGTGGGCGGCCGTGCTCTACATGGCGACCGCCGCCGGGGTCCTGGCACTGTGGGTCCAGACGTGGGCGCAGGCCCGGATGAGCGCGACGCGGGCGGCGATCGTCATGACGCTCGAACCGGTGTTCGCGGCGTTCTTCGCCGTGGCGGCCGGCCAGGAGTCAGCGACCTGGCGGATGGTGGTGGGCGGCGTGCTGGTTCTGACGGCGATGTACCTGGTCGAGCTGCGGGCCGCCGCCCGACGGCGCGCGGGCGAACCGTCGGCCGAGACGCTCCACCACGAGGTCACCTGAACGCGATCCTCACCCGGGGACCGGGCCGACCGTGCCGCGCAGGACGAGCCGGGCCACCAGCAGCGTGCGTCCGGACGGCTGGGCGCCGGGACCCTCCAGCAGCATCGTCATCGACGCCTCGGCCACGGCCCGCAGGTCGACGGCGATGGTCGACAGCGGCGGGTGGGTCGTCGTCGCGAGCACGTCGTCGCAGCCGATGACCGAGACGTCGCGCGGCACCTGGGCGCCCAGCGAGGCCAGGCCGCCCATCACACCGTGGGCGAGGATGTCGTCGAAGGCGAGCACCGCCGTAGCCCCAGCCGTGCACACCGAGGCGGCCAGCGCGTACCCGTCCTCGTAGGTGCCGTGGCGGGTGGGGAGGCTGGTGATCTCGAGTCCGAGCTGCGCGGCCTGGTCGTGCACGGCGGCGCTGCGCTGCGAGTTCGACCACGAGCGTGGCTGCGGGCCGGCGAGGTACACCAGCCGACGGTGCCCGAGCTCGGCCAGGCGGATGACCGCCTCGCGTACCGCCGGACCGGTGTCCAGGAGCACTCGAGCGGTGTCGTAGACGTCGCGGTTGACCAGGACGAGGCGGTGCTGCTGGGCGAGGCGACGGAGCGCGGTCGAAGCCAGCCGCGAGGAGCACAGCAGCAAACCCTCGACCTGGTGGGACAGCAGGGCGACCGCCGCCTCCTCTCGCCGGGGTTGCTCGTCGGTGTCGGCGAGCAGGACGTTGAGCCCACGCTCCTGCGCAAGGTTCTGCACGATGGCGGATCAGCGGCGGGAAGAAGGGGTTGGCGATGTCCGTGACGACGATCCCTACAGCACCCGTCCGTCCGGTGGACAGGGCCCGGGCGTGCCGGTTCGGGACGTACCCCGCTGCCCGGGCCGCCTCGAGGACGCGGTCGACGGTCTCGGGCCGGAGCAGCTCCGGGCGGGAGAAGGCTCGCGACACCGTCGCGGGCGAGACGCCGAGCTGCGCCGCCAGCAGGGTGATGGTCGGTCGCTCGCCGCCCGACCGTCCCCTCCCGCTCCCCCGGCCACTCATGCGGTCGACACCAGTCCTGCCGCCACCTCGAGCAGACGCTCGGCACTGCCGCGGGCGAACGGCGCCGGCAGCCCGTAGTACCGATGGGCATCGGTGACCTCGTAGCCCCCATGCGCGTACGCCTCGGCGTCCGGCAGGTAGCCCGGGCAGTCGCCGGTGTAGCCGGTCACGAGCACCGGCTCGTCGACCCTCTGCCGGAGGCCGTCGGCGAACGACAAGAACGGCTCGCCCGGGACTCCGACCACCCACAGCCCACCCCAGTGCACGGCCGTGACGACCGCCGGGTAGGCCATGGCATCGCCGACGGAGCGCTGGCGCGCCCATTCGAGCCAGGCGCGCAACAGCGCCGCCCGACCCGGCTCGGCGCCGGCCAGCTCGGCCGTCCAGTGCTCGGCCAGCGTCGTCGGCGGCTCGGTGTCGAGCGGCGCCAGCGCGAGCTCGACGATCGCCTCACGGACCTCGACCGCACCGGTGACGTCGACCTCGGAGGTCGGGCCGGCCAGGGCCGTGCGCGCGAGGTGCCGACCGATCCGCTCGGCCTCAGCGAACGTCCGACCGGCGAGCGGGGCCGAGGTGTAGGACGCCTCGGCGGCATGGCCGTTGTTCACGTTCCCGCACGTCCCCGGCAGGAAGACGGCGACGGACCCCGGTGCCTGCGCCTCGAGCTCGTCCCGTAGCGCCCACACGTAGTCGGCGGAGACCGAGCGGTTGTCGGCGGCCAGGACGACCGGATGGCACGGGTAGCTGACCAGCCAGCCGACCACGTCGCCGTCCTCGCCCACCAGCCGCACGAGGTCGACCGGCGGGTCGACCGGTCGGGAACGCGCGCGGCGGTCGACGGCCACGCCGGCACCCCGCACCGAGCTCCACCAGAGGCGTACCGGCCGTCGTGCGGCCAGCGCCTGCGTCGCCGCCCTGACGGCGGCGTCGACCAGCCGCGCACGGGTGAGCGTGTCGTCCCCGCCCAGCCGGCCCGGCGTGCAGGCGGGCCCTGAGTGCGTATGCGTCGCCGTCACCACCAGGTGGCCGTCCGGCAGGCCCACCCGCTCGGCGACCGTCGCGCCGGTGCCGCGATCCAGCCCACAGACGTCGACGGCCACCCAGCAGGTGTCCTCGACCGCCAGCGCCCGAGCGGTGCACGGGTCGTGCGTGTCGGTGGCGCCGCCCTCCCGGGCCGCGTACCCGGACAGCGGCGTCCCGATCTCCACGTCGACGTCGGCCGCAGATGCTCCGGCGTGCAGGGGGTACGCCGCTTCGGTCATCCCGGGCTCCTCACCGGTATGCCGCCCGCTACCACGGCCTCGACGGCGCCACGGTCCGGGCCGTCCGGAACCAACAGCACGAGGTCCGCGTGGCCGCCGGGCCGGACCCCGCCGACCGGCCCTGCCACCTGGCCGAGGCGGGTCTGCGCGACGACGCGGGCCGGGGTGGCGGTGGCGAGGGCGAGGACCGATGCCCAGTCCAGGCCGAGATCGGCGACGAGGTGCCGCAGTCCGTGGGCGAGGTCGACGCCCGCACCGGCCAGCAGGTCCGTGCCGACGAACGACAGCCTTCCGTCGGCGCCCACGTCAACCTGCCCGCCGACGGGCGCGCGGTACCGGCCCGGAGGCTGTCCGGCCAGGGATGTGCTGTCGGAGACGATGAACAGCCGGTCCACCCCCTTGGCGCGCAGCATGACCGTGAGCACCTCGGCGGGAAGGTGGTGTCCGTCGGCGATGACCCCGGCGGTGACCCGGTCCTCGGCGAGCAGCGTCCACAGGGCGTTCGGGTGGCGCGGCAGCTGCGACGGGATGCCGTTGCCGAGGTGCGTGGCCAGCGTCGCACCGGCGTCGACCGCCGCGCGCAGCTGGTCGGTGGTGGCGTGGGTGTGCCCGAGCGAGACGCCGACCCCGAGGGTCCGGATCCGGCGGATCTGCTCTGGAGCGTCCGCGGTGTGCGGCGACACCGTGACCATGCCGACCAGGTCGTGGCCCTGCAGCCAGCGAGCCACCTCGTCGGCGTCCAGGGGCCGGACCAGCGCCGGGTCGTGGACGCCCCGGGCCCCCTCGTGGTCGGAGATGAACGGCCCCTCGACGTGCACGAACGGCACCGCGGCCGCGACGCGAGGGTCGGCCGCGCGGGCGGCCGCCACGTGGCCCAGGGCGTGATGGATGCGCTCCTCCGTGGTGGTCACGAGAGTGGGCACCCAGGTCGTCACGCCGACCCCGGCCAGGGCCTCCGTCATCCCGATGACCGTGTCGGCCGAGACCTCCGGCGCGTTGAGGTCGAGACCGCGGAATCCGTTGACCTGCAGGTCGACCAGCCCCGCGGCCAGGACCGGCTCGCCGTCGGGCGGGACCGCGGTGTGCTCGGTGAGCGGCTCCACCTCGCTGATCGTGTCGCCCCGCCATCGGACCTCGACGACCGCCCCCCGGGTGGGATCCCAGCCCCTCAGCGACGTGCTCACAGGTGGCGGACCCGGCCCTCGAACCGGGCGATGAACCGGGCGTTCGCCCGGTCGCCGCCCGGCGCGTTGCCCGAACGCCACATCGGCGGGTCGATGCCACGGGCGGCCAGCTGCTCGACGACGGTCATGATGAGCCAGTTCATCGTGAAGGCGTTGGCGAACGTCGACACGGCGGCCGTCCTCTCGCTGGCCCCGGGGACGTCGACGACGGCGTCGCCCACCGGCACCTTGGTGTCGATGTGCACCTCCACGAGGTCGTGTAGGTTGCGGCCGCTCGGGTGCCGCGCCGGGTGGTCGGGCGCCGTGGCGTCCGCGTGCTCCCGCGACGAGATCCCCACGGTGGTCACGCCGAGTGCACGAGCGGTCATCGCCGCGTCGATGAGGGCGCTGTTGATGCCGTAGGCGTTGACGAGCACCAGCACGTCACCGGTGGTGAGACCGGCCCGCTCGATGACCACCCGGCCGTACCCGGGCAGCCGCTCGACGGCCATGGACCGAAGTGCGCCGCTCGACAGCAGCGTCCCCTCGTCGAGGATGGCGTTGACGTGCATGAGTCCGCCGGCGCGGAAGAACACCTCCTGGGTGGCGAGGTTCGAGTGGCCACCGGGCCCGTAGACGTGAACAAGCCGGTCCTCGGCGATCCGTTCCGTGAGCAGGCGCGCGGCCGCCTCGACATGCTCGGCCTCGGTCCTCTCGATCCGGCGCAGGAGGTCGTGGACCGTCGTGAGGTAGGTCTGCGCCAGGCTGCTCGCGCTCACCGCGGCGCCGACTCGGAGTCGAGGAACAGCGCGACGTCCGGGTGGCTGCGCAGGGCCGTACCGGGCTGGTTGGGGCCGACCGGTGCGGTGAGGGTCGCCTGCACCGCCGCCCGCTTCGCCTCGCCCGGCACCGACGCGATGATGTGGCGGGCGCGCAGCAGTCGCGGGATGGTCACGGTGATCGCGCGCTGCGGCACGTCGTCGACCGTGGGGAAGTGCCCTTCGTCGACCTGCTGGCGCCGCGAGACCTCGTCCAGGATGACCACCCGCGTGTCCGCAGGGTCGTCGAAGTCGGCCGGGGGGTCGTTGAAGGCCAGGTGCCCGTTGACCCCCAGACCGAGCAGGACGAGGTCGAACGGCCCCTCGGGCATGAGCTCGGCGTACGCCTGGGCGGCCTGCTCGGGGTCCCCGTCCACCCGCATCCGGTGGAACGTCACGCCCGGGACCCGGTCGACGAACTCCCGCTGGAGCCAAGCCCCGAAGCCCTGCGGCGCGTCGGCGGTCAGCCCGAGGTAGTCGTCCATGTGGAAGCAGTCCACGCGGCTCCAGTCGACGTCCCGCTCGTTCGCCAGGGCGTCGAGGGTGGCCGACTGGCTGGGCGCCGCCGCCAGCATGACGGTGGCGCGTTCCTGCCGCAGCAGGACGGCTCGCAGGTACTGCCCGGCCAGGGCGCCGGCCGCGGCGCCCAGGGCGGCGCGCGAGGGATGGACGCTCACGGCGGGCGCGGAGGTCGGGACGTGGGTCATCGGGTTCCATTCTCGGTCTCGAGCGCGAGGAGGAGGGCCCGCGCGATGTGGAAGGGGTCCTTGACGGGCAGCGCGACGACCCGGTCGAGAGGTCGGCCGGCCCGGTCCCTCACCTGCAGCCACTCGGCGCCGTCGGGGTCGGGAAAGGTGGCCAGGGTGTAGTCGGTGAGACGCGCCGCCCAGACGTCGAAGCCCGACCCGGGATATGCGTGGTCCAGCCGTACCGCGGCCAGCAGCGCCTCCACCTGCACCCACCACAGCTTGGTGTCCCATGTCTCCAGGACCAACGTCTCGTACCGGTCGTCGTGGTGCGGGCCGGTCGGCCGCCCGCCATCCCGGTCGACGTAGCGCAGCACGCCGCCGTGCTCGTCGTCCCATCCGAGAGCGAGGGCGTGGTGGGCCAGGTCGGGGAGCCAGTTGGGGATGAGCCTCCCGATCTCCGGCACGCACTGCGCCGCGTCCGACAGCATCCACACCGTCTCCAGGAGGTGGCCCGGGGTCCGGTGACGCCCGAGGAGGGTGTCGGCGTCCTCGGGCCGGTCGGGCCGGAACTCCCACCAGTCGTCGGCCCGCCACATCGGGCGGCCGCCGGCAACGAGGTCGGCGGCGGCGTCGAGCGCGATCGCCGCGGTGTCGTCTCGGCCGTCCACCCGGTACAGCTCCGCAGCGACGTGCAGGCGCAGCATGATGCCGGCCAGGTCGGTGTATCCGGGTGGTACCGGGTAGGGCTCGGACGGCGCGGTACGCGCCTGCAACCGCCTCGTCGCGTGGACCAGCAGGCGTCGAGCCGTCTCCTGCCACTCATGCGCCGTGCTCGGGTCGAGGTCGGGCAGGCCGGAGGCGCCGGCCAGGCCGAGGGCGGCGAAGAGGTCGGTGAGCACGCTGACCGAGACCTCGCCGTGCTCTCCCGCCGGCAACGGATCACCGGTCCGAGTGACCAGGTGGGCGGTCACGTCACCGGGGAGGACCGAGTGCCGGGCGACGAACGCGGCAGTGGAACATGCGTACGCCGCCCACTCCGGCGGGTCCTGCCGGAGCAGGCCGGCGCGCGCGTCCGTCGCGATCCGAGCGCAGAGCCAGGCCCAGCGGCCCTGCGACCAGGTGTACTTGTCGGTGGTGAGCCGTCGCCCGCCGTTGTCGAAGCCGGTGAGCACACCCCCGTACTCGTGGTCGACGCCGTGCTCCCGCCACCAGGGCAGGACGCGGTGCTCGAGCTCCTCGCCGACCCGCGTACGCATGTCGGCGGTCACGCGGGCTCCACCTGCCGGCGAGAGCCGTCGTCGACCCGCTCCGGCTGGTCGTGCGACAGCGAGTCGACCAGCTCGTCGGACTCCGTCGAGTGCCACGGCCGGACCAGGCCGACGACGACGAAGACGACGATGGACGCCACGATCGGCGAGATGACCGAGATGGTCTGCGCGTTCGCGGTACCGAGACTCGCGATCTGGCCCGGGATGGCGTACTTGGTGACCGCGAACACGATGAGGCCCACGGTCCAGGACCACAGGGCCGCGCTCGGGCCGCAGCGCTTGAACAGCGGCAGCATGCCGAGCAGCATCGGGATGGCGACCGGTCCGACAAGGGCCCCGAACCAGGCGATGATCAGACCCAGGACGCCGCCGAAGGAGTCGGACGTCAACGCGATGACCATCGACAGCCCGATGAAGAGGAACGTCGAGATCCGGCCGGCGAGCAGCTCGGCAGCCCCCGCCAGATGACCTCGGCCGCGGCGCAGCGCCGGGATGATGTCGCGCACCACGACCGAGGAGATCGCGTTGGCGTCGGACGAGGTCATCGCCATGGTGTGGGAGAACATGCCGGCGAGGACGAGGCCGACCAGCCCGGCGGGCAGGAGGGTGGTGGCGAGGATCGCGTAGGACTGGTCCGGCTTGGCGAGGTTGGGCAGCAGGATCGGGGCGGCCCACATCGGGAAGAACAGCACCAGCGGCCAGACGAGGTAGAGCGCGCCGGACAGCAGGATCGACTTGCGGGCCTGGGAGCCGTTCGGCGAGGCGATGAACCGCTGCGCGAGGTTCCACGTGCCCCCGTTGTACGAGATGGTCGAGATGAGCGTGTACCCGAGGAAGAACAGCAGCGTGTAGTCGCCGGCGAACGGCTGCGCGTGGGAAGGCGGCAGCTGGTCCCAGATGCCGAAGACGGTGCCGAGCTCGGCGGCGGTGAGCACGAACATCGCCAGGCCGGCCACGAGCTGGATGACGAACTGCCCGAAGTCGGTGAGGGCATCGGCCCAGAGTCCGCCGACGGTCGAGTAGACGAGGGTGACGCCGCCGACGATGAGGATGCCGAGCGCGAGGGGCACTCCCGCGAAGACCTGCAGCAGGATCGCGCTGGCCGCCCACTTGGCCGCGACGTCGAAGACCTTCAGCCCGGCCCCGGACCAGGCCAGCACCTGCTCGGTGGGGACGTTGTAGCGGATGGTGAGGTACTCCAGCGGGGAGATGATCCCGAGCCGTTGCCGCAGTCGTGGCCACCGCGGCGCGAAGAGGACGGCACCGACGCCGCACGCGATGGTGATGCCGACCGCCCACCACACGTAGAGCGCGAATCCGGTGGTGTAGGCGATGGCGGCGTACGCGACGAAGACCGCGGCGGAGTACCCGGACATGTGGTGCGAGATGCCGCTCAGCCACCACGGCATCTTGCCTCCAGCGGTGAAGAAGTCGGCGGCGTTCTTGACCCGTCGCTTCGCCCACCAGCCGATGCCGATCATGACGAGGAAGTAGAGGATGAGGACCAGCCAGTCGAAGGCGTGCACAAGGGCTCCTTGGTTCGCGGGTTCGGACCACCCTTTTGTGCAAACGCTTGCAACGCAAGAGGTCGGCGGAATCGATCACCGGGGCTGGCAGGCTGTGCGCCGTGCCCGCCTTCGAACCCTTCCGTGCAGTCCGGTATGCCGCGACCTTCGACCTCGCGCAGGTCACCGCCCCGCCGTACGACGTGCTCTCGGAGGCGGACGTCGACGAGCTGGCGGCCCGCGACCCGCACAACGTCGTCCACGTCGACGTCCCGCGCGGCGGGGACGACCGGTACAGCGAGGCGGCCATCACCCTCAACCAGTGGCTCGCCGCCGGCGACCTCGTCACCGACGACGACCCCACCTTTACGATCTACCGTCGCCGCTTCACCGACGCCACCGGCCAGCACCGCGAGCTGAGCGGCGTCCTCGGCGCGCTCGAGGTCGTCGACGAGGGCTCGGGCGAGGTCCTCGCCCACGAGCGCACGACGCCCAAGGCGTCCACCGACCGCCTGGAGCTCACCCGCGCCACCCACGCCAACCTCTCCCCCGTCTGGTGCCTGTCCGCATACCCCGGCCTCTCGGCGCTCCTGGAGGAACCTGGCGAGCCGGTCGGCACGGTCAGCGTCGACGGTGTCGAGCACGTCGTCGAACGCGTCAGCGACCCCGACCGCCTGCGGGAGATCAGCAAGGCCGTCGGCTCCACGCCCGCGCTCATCGCCGACGGACACCACCGGTACGCGGTCTCGCGCCAGTACCGCGACGAGCGGCGCGCCGAGGGCGGCGACCCCGGCGCCGAGCTGACGTTGGCGTTCGTCGGCGAGCTGGTCGCGGACCAGCTCAGCGTCGAGGCGATCCACCGGCTCTACACCGGGATCACCGCCGACGAGCTGGCGACGCAGCTCGCGACCGCGTTCGACGTCAAGCCGGCCGACGGTGAGCTCACTCCGGAGGTCCTCGGCCGGATGACGGAGGACGGCCGCCTCGTTCTCGTCCGCCACGACGTGTGGGACTGGCTCGTCCCCAAGCCCGGCGCCTTCGACGACCTCCGCGCCCTCGACGGCCTGTGGCTCGAGCACACGCTCGACGGGTCCGCCGCCGAGGTCACCTACCAGCACGGCCTCGACGAGACCGTCGCGGCGGTTTGGGGCGGCGACGCGTCCGCGGCGGTGCTCATCCGACCCGTCTCGGTCGAGGAGATCCGCCGGACCGCCGAGCAGCGGCTGCTGATGCCGCCCAAGTCCACCTACTTCACGCCGAAGCTGCGGACCGGCCTGGTCATCCGGGACCTGGGCCACTAGGTCGCCTCAGCGCGAGCTGCTGCCCTCCAGCCACGCCGTCGCGCGGCGGGCCGACGCCCGGGAGAGCCAGGCGTCCTGGATGACCTCGCGCAACTCGGCGACCGACATCCGGTGCAGGTCGGACGCCCGGACCAGGACCGACGGGTGACCGTCGAAGTGCGGCGTCGTGAAGAACGGCAGGTCCGTGTCCTGGAGGAGCGCCGCCTTGTCGGCCTCGTCCGGCACCCAGATGACGACGACGTCGTCCAATCGCTCGCCGGTCTCAGGGTCCACGGCGTCCGGTCGCGGGTTCCGGAAGAACACGAACGACCGCCCGCCGACCTGGTAGGCGACCTTCCGGCCGTCCTCCCAGCAGGTGACGTGCGGCATCGAAGCGGCGATCTCGTGGACGTCGCGCTCCCGAGCGCGCCGCGACGCGCGGGCGGTCACGACGGTCCGGACCGCAGCAGTCCCGTCACCACGTCGATCGCCACGTCGGTCGCGGCGTCGGACACGTCGAGGTGCCAGACCAGCCGGACCGCTCCAGGCCCGACGGCGTAGATCCGGACCCCGTGCGCCAGCGCCGACGCCGCGAAGTCCACCCCGGTCCAGCCGGCGCCGGACACGTCCATGACGAGGATGTTGGTCTCCACCAAGGCCGGGTCCAGGCACCCCGGCGACGCCTCGGCGAACGCCGACGCCGCTCGACGCGCCCGAGCGTGGTCGTCGGCGAGCCGCTCGAGGTGGTGCGCCAGCGCGTACCGGCCGGCCGCCGCGAGGATCCCGACCTGTCGCATCCCACCGCCGTACCGCTTCCGCCAGATCCGGGCCTCGGCCATCGCCGCCACGGACCCGAGTAGCACCGAACCCACCGGCGCCCCGAGTCCCTTGCTGAGGCATACCGACACCGTGTCGAACTCGCGCCCGTAGTCGGCCAGCGCCACCCCGGACGCCACGTGGGCGTTCCACAGCCGCGCGCCGTCGAGGTGCGTGTGCACGCCGCGCTCCTGAGCGCCCTTGCGCAGCAACCGGATCTCGTCGATGGGCTGGACCGTGCCGCCGCCGAAGTTGTGCGTGTTCTCGACGACGACCAGCGCGGTGTTGACCTGGTATGCGCCGGCGCCGGTGATCATCAGGGCCAGCGGGTCCGCGGCGGACAGCAGCCCGCGCGGCGCCACCCAGGTCCGCGACGAGATGCCGGAGAACACCGCGGCCGCACCCAGCTCGGCGCGGACGACGTGGGCCAGCGAGTCGCACACGAGCTCCTGCCCCGGCGCCACGTGCAGTCGCAGCCCGAGCTGGTTGGCCATCGAGCCCGACGGCGTGAACAGGCCCGCCTCGTGCCCGAGGAGATCGGCGACCTCCTCCTCCAGGGCGTTGACCGTGGGGTCCTCGCCGAAGACGTCGTCGCCGACCTCGGCCGCGGCCATGGCGGCGCGCATCCCGTCGGTGGGTCGGGTCAGCGTGTCCGACAGCAGGTCGGCGCGGAGCGCGGCGCTCACTCCCCCAGCATCTCCGCGACGAGGAACGCCAGCTCGAGACTCTGCTGGTGGTTGAGGCGCGGGTCGCAGACCGACTCGTAGCGCTTCTCGAGGTCGGCGTCGAGGATCTTCTCCGCCCCGCCCAGGCACTCGGTCACGTCGTTGCCGGTGAGCTCGACGTGGATGCCGCCGGGAACGCTGCCCAGCGCCCGGTGGACGTCGAAGAACCCGTGGACCTCCTCGACGACGTCGTCGAAGTGCCGCGTCTTGTACCCGGTCGTCGAGGAGAACGTGTTGCCGTGCATGGGGTCGCAGATCCACGTCACCAGCGCGCCCGACTCCGTCACCCGCTCGACGATCGGAGGCAGCGCCTCGCGAATCGTCCTGGCGCCCATCCGCGTGATGAACGTGACCCGGCCCGGCACGCGGTCGGGGTCGATCTTGTCGAGCAGCTTGAGCAGCTGGTCGGGCTCGGCGTTGGCCGAGACCTTGACGCCGATCGGGTTCTGGATCCGCGAGACGAAGTCGACGTGCGCACCGTCCAGGTCGCGGGTGCGTTCCCCGACCCAGACGAAGTGCGCCGAGGTGTCGTAGGCGAGGCCGGTCCGCGAGTCGATCCGGGTCATCGGCCGCTCGTAGTCGAGGATCAGCGCCTCGTGCGCGGCGAAGAACTCGACGGTGCGCATCGCGTCGAAGTCGGCGCCGCACGCGGCCATGAACTTCATCGCCATGTCGATGTCGTGTGCGAGCTTGTCGTACTTCTGGTTCGCGGCGTTGGCGACGAAGCCCTTGTTCCAGTCGTGCACGTGGCGCAGGTCGGCGAACCCGCCCATCGTGAACGCGCGGACGAGGTTCAGGGTGGCCGACGACGCGTGGTACGCCCGCACCAGCCGGTTCGGGTCGGGGGTCCTCGCGGAGGCCTCGAAGGCGAAGTCGTTGACCATGTCGCCGCGGTATGCGGGCAGCTCGAGCCCGTCGCGAGTCTCGGTTCCGGTGCTGCGCGGCTTGGCGTACTGGCCGCCCATCCGGCCGATCTTGACGACCGGGACCGATGCGCCGTAGGTGAGCACGGCGGCCATCTGGAGGATGGTCTTGATCCGGTCGCGGATGTTGTCGGCCGTGGCCGCCGCGAACGTCTCGGCGCAGTCGCCGCCCTGGAGGACGAAGGCCTCGCCCCGGGCGGCCGAGGCCATCCGGTCGCGCAGCAGGTCGCACTCGCCCGCGAACACCAAGGGCGGGTATGCGGCCAGCGTGTCAACAGCGGTGCGCACCGCGCCGGCGTCCGGCCAGAGCGGCTGCTGACCCGCGACGAGGGTGGCCGCAGAGGCCTCCAGCTCGGCCTGGAGCAGCGCGCTGTCGTTCACGATCACCTCCCGATTCTAGGAGCGCCGTCCAGCGCGTTCCGGTCCGGTCCAGATCGAGGTACCTGCGACGGCCGTCGAACGCCCGGAGTGGGCGGGTCAGGGAGCGGACAGCCTCGACATAGGGTGCCGAGCATGACGTTCTCCATCGTCGCCACCGACGGCACGGCGGCCGGAGTCGCGGTCGCGAGCAAGTTCCTCGCGGTGGGGGCGGTCGTCCCGGAGGTACGGCTCGGCGAGGACGGCCGGCTGGTGGGGGCCGCCGCGACGCAGGCCACCGCGAAGTGGTCCTACAAGATCGACGCCATCAGGCTGCTCGGCGAAGGACACGACGCCGCCTTCGCGGTCGACCGGGTGACCGCCGCCGACCCGGAGCGTGAGCACCGCCAGCTCGGGGTGGTCGGCGTGGACAGCCAGGCGAGCTACACCGGTGCGCAATGCCTCGACTGGGCGGGTGGCCGGTCCGGCGGCGACGCCGACGGGCGGTACGCCATCCAGGGCAACATCCTCGTCGGCGAGCAGGTCGTCGCCGACATGGAGCGCGTATGGCTGGACACCGCCGGCCTGCGGCTCGAACGCCGGCTCATCGCGGCCCTCCTCGCGGGCGACGCGGCCGGCGGGGACGCCCGAGGCCGGGAGAGCGCGGCCCTGGTCGTGGTGGCTCCCGGTGAGGGGTACGACGACAGCGGGGTCCGGGTGGACCTGCGGGTCGACGAGCACCCGGACGCCCCGCACGAGCTGGCCCGGCTCCTCGACCTCAACGAGCTCTACTTCGGCTCTCCCGAGGACGTTCAACCGTTGGTCGGCAGCCTGGCCGACGAGGTCGCGGAACGGCTGTTGCGACTCGGCTACGACGGGTCCCCCGCGGACGCGCTGAGCACGTGGGCCGGCGTGGAGAACTACGAGATGCGGCTCACCGACGAGGGGATCGACGCGCGCGTCCTCCGCGCGCTCCGCGACGCAACGACCTCCTGACGCGCGGTCCTGCCGGCGTCGTCCGTCGGGCCGGTCGAGTACCCGGTCGGGTAACGGGTTCGGTCGTGATCACAACCGGATCAGGGACCCGACCGGGTACTCGACGAACTCCTGGCCGGATCGGCCGGGTCGTATACCCGGTCGTATGCCCGGCGAGGTCGTCATCACGACCAGATCAGGCAGACGACCGGGTATACGACCACCGGGAGCGCCGCGCCACGCATCAGAACGTAGGCGTCAGACCGGCAGCGTCCCGCGCATCACGCTGTCGCCGCTGTGCTGCGGCTTGTCGTCGAACTGCTCGCGCGACAGGTCCACGATGGTGTAGCCCTGTGCGATGGCTTCCGGCGGGACCGGGAACGTCCCCTGCGTGGTCGCCAGGACGCCGAGCGACACCATCCGCTTGCCGTCGGTGTTGATGAGCCAGACCTCGACGTAGCCGCTGCCGGCGGACATCGGCTGGGTCTCGACGCGCAGCTCCTGGCCCTGACCGCCCTGACCGCCGAGCAGCTGCGCGGTCCCCTCCTGCTGCTTGCTGGCGTCCAGCGTCGTCAGCGGGACCGACGCCACGACCGGCAGCGTGGTCTCTCCGGGCGCCCAGACCGCACGCCCGACGAGGACGCCGAGCAGCAGGCAGGCCGCGGCGGCCGCCGCCACCCACCAGGTCCGAGGGCCCCGCCCCCGGGAAGTCACCGCCGCTCGGTGGTCGGCCATCGACGTCACCGATGCCTCGACCGGCTGAACGACAGCCGTCGGCTCGGCGGCGTCCTCGTCCCGCGTCGCCTCCAGAACTCGCTCCCACACCTGCGGGCCGGGCTCCACCCGGTGGGCACCATGCATACCCACCTGCTCGCGGAGCAGGCTGCGCACCTGCACGAGCTCCGCGACCTCCTCGGAACACACCGGGCAGGCGTCCACGTGAGCGCGGTCGGCCGGGTCGACGTCGGGGTCGTCGAGGGCGATCGCGGCGAGCACGTCGTCGTTCACGTGGGTCATCGGTCGCCTCCTTCCCATCCGTCGCGCAGGTCTCGTCGCAGCTGGAGCAATCCCCGCCGCATGTGGCTCTTGACCGTGCCGAGGGGCAGGTCGAGCCGGTTCGCGATGTCCTCTTGTGTTCGGTCCTCGACGTACGCCAGATGGAGAACCGTGCGACGAGGTTCCGAGAGCTGGCTCAATGCTTCACGCAACAGCACGCCGTCGACGAGCCGGTCGGCAGCGTTCGTACCCTCGACGTCGGCCCCCTCCGGGGTGTTCGCGGCCACCTTCTGAGCGTTGCGCGTGGCCCTGGCCCGGCGGGCGTACTCGTCCGCGACCCGACGCCGGGCGATGCCGATCAGCCAGGCCGGCAGCGCCGACTCGGACGGCCGGAGGGTGCCCCGACTCTGCCAGGCCGAGACGAACACCTGCTGCGTGACGTCCTCCGCGTCGGTCCGGTTGCCGAGCGAGCGCGCCGCGATCCCCATGACCAGAGGCCCCCACCTCCGGTAGCACTCGGACAGCGCGTCGAGCGAGCCGTCCGCCAAGCCCTGAGCCAGGGCGAGCGTCTCACGCTTCGTCCCGGTGTCGGCCCGCTCGATGTCGGTCATTGCGGTAAAGATAGGTCACCACCGCTCGGCAATCACGACGAGATTGTCCGTGTAGCCCGAACCGGGCACGTATGCGCCGGTGCAGGTGACCAGGTGGAGGCGCGGAGAACCGGTCACGGCGAAGAGCCCGTCGCCGTCCACCTGCGTCTTGTCGACTCGGTAGACCTCGGTGACCCGGTACGCGTGTTGCTGGCCTCCGGTCCACACCTCCACCGTGTCGCCGGCCTTCACCGACCCCAGGCGGACGAACGGACCGATGCCGGTCTTGCTGTCGACGTGGGCGGCCAGCACGGTAGCGCCCTCCGGGTCGTCCGGAGCGCTGCCGAACCGGTACCAGCCGGCGACCTCCGGGCTCGCCGGCAGAGCCATCTGGCCGTCCGGTAGCACGCCCTGCGGCTCGACCGTCATGTCGATGCCCAGCCGAGGGACGGCGACGCGGGTCGGCGCTGCCGCCGTCTTCTGGGTCCCGGGCGTGGCCGGCGTGGCGCGAAGCGACGGGAGAGCCGGTTCGCCGGCCGCCGACGTCACCGAAGTTGCCGGCGTCGTGGTCGGGGGTGCGGTCGAGGGCGTCGAGACGGCCGGACGAGCCAGCCCGGCTTCCACCGGATCTCCACTCGGAGCCTGACGCGGTACGACCAGAAAGGCCACGAGCGCGCCCCCGGCCAGGGTGGCCGCCACGACGGCGGTCACCCTGGCCCAGCGGGGGCGGCTCATGCGATACCTCGGACGGCTCAGCCGGCCGAGGTTCCCCGTGCGGTCCCGCGCCGGCGCGTCAGCACCAGGGCGAGGGCACCAGCGGCGACCCCACCGATCGCGACCAACTCGATGGCCGCGGTCGCCGGAGTGCCGTCAGCCGCCTGGCCGCCGGAACCCGCATTGACCCCGCCCGGCGACGAGTGCATGCCGGAGATGGTCTGGACCGCGAGCTTGAGGTTGTTGTCCTTGGCGCTACCCCACGCGTAGACGATCGTGCTGGTCCCCTCCTTGAGGGTGACGTCCGCCGGGCCGATGGCCACAGTGGTCGTCCCGGCGAGGACGACGTCCGCGGACACCGTGCCGGCCGCCGTGACCAGCGACTTCTCGTTCGGGTTGGTGAGGTTGGTGATGACGGCCGCACCGCCGGCGCGGACGTCGACGGCGGGCGCCGCGGCGTCGTGACGGACGGTCAGCCGGGCCTTGCCGGCGGGCACCGCGGACACGTCGTTGACGTACGGCGTGAGCTGCGGAGCGCCGCTCTCGGAGAGGTGGGCCACCACGGTGATGTTGGCGCCGGCCGGGACGTTGACGCCCTTGGCCTCGAGGACCGCGGCGGCGTCACAGCCACTGTTGGCGGCGGTGAGCTTGAGGTCGTAGCTGCCGGCCGGCAGGTTCTGCGGGTCGGTGAGAGTGCCCGGCTGGAAGTTGGGGAGCAGGGGCTTGCCGTTGGCACAGACGTCCACGGGGGTGTTCGGGACGGCGTGCAGGATCGACACCATGGCGGTGTCTGCCGCCTGGGCCGATGGTGATGCCGCGACGGCGACGCCGACGGAGGCTCCCGCGGCGAGGGCCACGGTGGCGAGAGCACGAACGATGCGCATACTGACTCCTGGAGGTGGGTCGACCGGCGACGTGGCCCACTCCACGCACGGGGAACGCGGTCCCCGATAGCCGCTGTGTCCTCTCTTCCGCGCGAGGCCCGTCGCGGGATGCACCTCTACACTGACGACGAGATCGGCCGTGTGGACGAGGGGGCTGGGAATGGCGTCGCCGGTGCCACCGTCGCCGGTGCCGCAGACCGGAAGCTCTGGCGAGCACCTCGCGAACGTGCCGGTCGACGACGCCGCTGAGGCCGCCCGTCGGTTCCGCCGGTTCGTGCTATTGGACCTCGCGGCCGCGAGTGTCGGCGTCGTCGTGCTCGTCGTGGTGCTCCTCGTCGTGCGGACACCGCTGGTCTGGCCGCTGCTCGTCGCGACGGTGCTCTGCGTCGGACTGCTCCTCTGGTCGCTCCGCCTCTACCGCGCCGGCCGGGTCGACGCCGCGGTGCTCGCCGTCTGCGCGACGTTCTGGCTGCAGCTGGTCGTCGCCCCGCTCGTCGTCCCGTCGCTGTTCGGCGGCTTCGCGGTGCTCACGGTCTTTCCGGTCCTCTTCGCGATCCCCTACGTCCAGCGGCGCACCCTGTTCGTCATCTCGGTGGCCACCGCGATCGCCGCCGTCGTTGCGGTCCTCCTGGCGATGCGCGCCATCGTGCCGGTGGTCTCGGGGCTGCCGACGTTGCTCATCCAAGTGGTCTTCGTCTTCGTGGCCATCGCGTTCCTCGGGCTCGGCCTGACGGTTCTGTATGCGTACTCCGGTCGCCTCGGCGAGGTCGTCGACGGTCTGCGGCACGCCAACGAGGCGCTGCACCGGTCCGAACGCTCGCTGGAGCAGAAGGTCGTCGACCGCACCGCCGAGCTCGAGCACTCCCGCGAGGAGACGGCCCGAGCCCGCGACGAGGCGGTCGGGCTGAGTCACGAGCTGGCCGCGGTGCTCGACAACCTCGGCGAGGGGCTCTTGGTCATCGACGCCGCGGGACGCGTCGAGCGCGTCAACCGGAGGCTCGAGGAGATGCTCGGCCGACCCGCCGGAAACCTGCTGGACCGGCCCGCCGCGCAGGTCCTGCCCGAGCTGGACGGCATCGGCTCCACGCTCGCCGCGACCCGCGAGATCGCGCTCGCCCAGGGCCGACTCGGCCGCGCCGTCGCCAGCGCCATCGTCGACCCGTCCGAAGGGGTCTCCCGCGGCACCGTGGTCCTGGTGCGCGACATCACCGTGGAGCGCGAGGTCGACCGGATGAAGACCGACTTCATCTCGACGGTCTCTCACGAGCTGCGGACCCCGCTGACCTCGATCCTCGGGTTCACGAAGATCATCGCGAAACGGCTCGACGAACGGGTCTACCCCGCGGTGCCCGAGCCCGACCCGGCCACGGACCGGGCCATGACCCAGGTGCGCGGCAACCTCGACATCATCGTCACCGAGGGCGAACGCCTCACCGCCCTCATCAACGACCTCCTCGACCTCGCCAAGATGGAGGCCGGCCGGGTCGAGTGGCGCGACGACGAGGTCGACGTCGACGCCGTGGTCCGCCAGGTCGCCGCGACGGTCCAGCCCCTCTTCGAGGAGAAGGACCTGCCCCTGGACCTCGAGCTGGAGCCCGAGCTCCCGCCGGTCCGCGGCGACCGGCACCGCCTCGAGCAGGTCGTCATCAACCTGCTGTCCAACGCCTGCAAGTTCACCGACGCGGGCGCCGTGACCGTGCGGACGCGCCGGGAGGCCACCGACGTCGTCGTGTCGGTCACCGACACCGGCCCGGGCATCGCACCGGCGGACCGTGGCGACCTCTTCGTGCGGTTCAAGCAGGTCGGCGACACCCTCACCGGCAAGCCACAGGGCACCGGGCTGGGGCTGCCGATCTGCAAGGAGATCGTCGAGCACCACGGCGGGCACCTCGACGTCGAGAGCGAGGTCGGCCAGGGGACGACGTTCTCGTTCACCCTGCCGCTACCCATCGAGAGGGCGGAGCCACCCGCGGCGCCGGCCTTCCGGGCCCCCGTCGTCGACGCCGGCACTCTGCTGCGCGACCTTCGCGACAGCTTCGGCGCTCGCCGCACCGACGGCCCGCCGCACATCCTCGTGGTCGACGACCACCAGCCGGTCCGTCAGCTGCTGCGCCAGGAGCTCGAGGGGCACGGATACGTCGTGCACGAGGCGGCCGACGGCCACGAGGGCTTCCGGATGGCCCGCGCCCTCGGACCGGACCTCGTCACGCTCGACGTGATGATGCCCGACGTGAACGGGTTCGACGTGGCCGCCGCGCTGCGCCAGGACCCGGCCACGATGCGCATCCCGCTGATGATGATCTCCGTGGTGCACGACGAGGGCCGGGCGCGGGCCGTTGGGGTCGACAGCTACCTCACCAAGCCGATCGACAGCGTCGACCTGCTCGAGCAGGTCGAGACACTGCTGGCTCAGGGCTCGCAACAACGGCATGTCGTCGTCGCGGACCCCGACTCCGCGATGGTCGAGACGCTCGGCTCGGCGCTCGCGGCCCACGGGTGGCTGGTGACCCCCGCCGCCAACCCCGACACCGTCGTCGAGGTGGTGCGGGAGCACGCCCCCGACGTCGTCATCGCCCGGGCCGACCCGGCCGACCCGTCCCGCCTCGTCGACGAGCTCCGCGCGGACCCCGCGACCGAGCACGCCGTCGTCGTCCTCTACGAGTGAGGTACCCATTGCCCGGAAGGCCGTCCAGGAAGATCCTCATCGTCGACGACGAGGCGCACATCCGCACCCTCCTCGAACAGACCCTCGAGGACCTCGAGGACGAGGGCGTGGAGCTGCTGACCGCGGCCGACGGAGCGGCGGGGCTGGCCCTCGTCGAGGCCGAGCGGCCCGACCTCGTCTTCCTCGACGTGATGATGCCCAGCATGAACGGGTACGAGGTATGCCGCGCTGTGCGGACCGACCTGGGCCTCACCGGCGTGACGATCGTCCTGCTCACCGCCAAGGGCCAGGAGGCCGACCGGCTGCGCGCCGTCGAGGTCGGCGCCGACGAGTTCCTCACCAAGCCGTTCGACCCCGACGAGCTCCTCGACCTGGCTCGTTCCCGACTCGGGGCCCTCGACGAGGACCGCTGATGGCCAAGGGGATCCGGCTACGGAAGCTGGTCCGGCGCGACGAGGTCGCCGCCGTCCTCGCCGCCGTGTCGGGTGGCGCGGACGCCGTCGTCGACGCGAAGGGCCGGCTCCTGACCGGCCCGACGCTCTCCGGACCGAGCGTCGACGTCACGGCACCCGATGGCACGCCGCTGGGTAGCGTGACCGGCCCGCGCGCTGCGGAGACCGCCGACGCGCTCAGCGCCCTCGTCGGGCTCGAGCAGGAGCGGCGCGAGCTCGCCGACGAGGTTCTCGACATGTACCGCGAGGTGAACCTCCTGTATGCCCTGGGCGAGGTCCTCGCCACCGCGACGGACCGCGCCGACCTGGCCGCCCGCGCGCTGCGGGAGGCGACCCGGCAGGTCGCCGTCGACGCCGCATACCTCGTCGTTGACGTCACCGGACCGACCGTGGCGGCCGCGGTCGGCGACGCAGGGCCGGCGACCGGCATCCCGGCCGACCTCGAGACGCTGCGCATCGACACGGACGGCGACGGGGCGCTGCTGGTCGCCCCGCTGGCCTTCCGCGGAACCCAGCGGGGCGCGATCGTCCTGTGCCGCCGGTCGGACACGTTCGAGGCGGGCGACCTCAAGCTCACCGGAGCCGTGGCGGCGCAGTGCGCGGGCGTCCTCGAACGCATCCTCGAGGAGGAGGCCCGCGCTCGGGCCGCCGCCGAACGCGAGACGGCCCTGCGCCGGCAGCTGGACCAGCTCCGCATCGAGCTGGACGCGCAGCGTCAGGCCGAGCGGGTGGGAGAGGTGACCGAGACCGAGTACTTCGGCGGCCTCCGCGCGCAGGCCTCCGACCTGCGCCGCATCATCGGCGACGGGCCGCGCTGACGCGGGGCAGCCGTAGCTCGAGGGCCTGCCCGTCGCCCTGGACGTCGAGGTCCACCGCGCCGTTGCGGACCTCCTGAGGGGCGTCGCCGTCGGGACCACGGACGGTCGCGGTCATCGCCAACGACTCGGACTCCCCGCCGGCGTCGACCTGATGGGCCCACGCGTGCACCTCCCGCACGCCGAGCGGCGCGAGGGGAACGTCGACGACGCGGTCACCCGGCGGGAGCTCCTCCGACCGGACCGCGCTCCCCCGCGACACGACCTGGAGGCGGTCGCGACCCGAGTCCTCGTCTCGGCGCACCTCGACCACGGCCCGCGGCCGCATCGCCCCGGACCGGAGCATGACGACGGTGATGACCACCACGATGACGACGACCGTCGCCGCGAGGAGTCGCTGGACGGCGGTCGGCCAGAGCCAGACGTAGATCACCTCGGTCGCCATGAAGGCGAGGAAGACCAGGACCGCGACGACCGGCTGGCCCATCCACCGCCAGAACAGCGACGGCTCGTAGTCGCCGCGGCGCCGGCTCGACTCCATCATGAGGATCGGGAAGACGCCGCCCATCAACGGTCCGGTGAGGGCGCCGACGATCCCCATCGACCCGGCGAACGACGCGCTCTCGGTGATGATGAGCAGCTCGGCCAACAGCCAGATGGCGCCGATCAGGGCCAGCCCCAGGATCATCGCGGTCCGGCGGCGGGTCACCAGCCGCTCGGCGACGAGGTTGTAGAGACCCAGGGACAGGTGCACCGTCCCCATCCCCACGGCGAGGAACACGAAGACGAACCCGACGACCGACGCCGCCCGGCCGGCTTCCTCGGCGAGCGGCACCAGGGCGGTGCCCAGCTCGGACCGCAGCCGCGCGGCGGGGACGGCCGAACCGACCGCGAAGACCCAGAGGCTGTAGAGGGCGACGACGGTGAGCATCGCCGCGACGCTGCCGGTCATCAGCGAGCGGCCGCCGGGGTCGCGGGTCAGGACCACCTTGGCGCAGTTCCCGACCGAGGTGTGCCCGTAGAAGCACAGCAGGACGACGCCGAAGGCCAGCTCCAGAACAGTCGGGTCGAACGGCGTGTCGCCGACGAAGGGGACGGCCGTGTACGTCATGTTGTCGACGTCGAGCACGGTGAAGGCGAGCACGACCAGGATCAGGATGGCGAGCACGTTGAAGAACCCGACGACGAGGGCGGACGCGATCGTCGCGTCCAGGCGCTTTCGGAAGATCAGCGCGATGTTCGCGGCGAACAGTCCCGCCGCCCAGAGCGGCGCGCTGGTGCCCGTCGTCCGCGCCACGGTCACGGCGAAGCCCACGTAGCAGGCCAGCAGCACCGGCGCCGTGTAGATCGTCATCCCGACCCCGAAGGCCACCCCGCCGGTCCGTCCGAGGTACCCGCGGACGACGCGTCCGAAGTACGCGCCCCGCCAGCGGACCGAGCCGGTCCGGGTGAACGTCTCGGCCACCGCCGCGACGGTCAGGACGTTGAGCAGGCCGAGCACCACGATGATCGCGACACCCGGCAGCGGGCCGACGCCGGCGACGGCGATCGGCAGGGCCAGCATCCCGGCGCCGACCGTCTCGGTGAGGGTCAGCCCGTAGGTCGTCCAGAACGGCGGCAGCTCCTCCAGACGCCGCCAGAGCCGCGCCCGCGACCACCGCAGCTTCTCCGGCCAGGTGAGGTCGGTGTCGTAGACGGCGGTCAGCTCGCCCTGGTGGCGGTCGCGGTAGGCCTGCTGCACCGCCGGGTCGTCGAGGCCCAGAGCCGCGCGCAGCCGCCCGACGTCCGACTCCCGGAACCGGTACTTGTCGCCGAACCGGTGCGCCAGCTCCGCCCGGGCCACCGCGTCGGGCGGCACGAGGTAGGCCCACCGCGGAGCGAACTGCTCCAGCTCCTGGATGGTCGGCGCCGGCAGGTCGCGACCCGCGGCCAGGGCCGAGAGGAAGGCCCGTTCCTGCTCCTCGAGGACCCCCGCCGAGAGGACCGGAGCGGTGGCGTTGCGCGCCTTGAGCGCGAGGTACGCGGTCCGGCTCTCGATGACGTACAGCGCGCTGCTCACGCGTCGGCCGGACAGGCCCCCGAGCAGCTCGGCCCGGCTGAGGAACTCCCCGTCCTCACGCTCCGGGGTGCGGTTCACTCATCCCTCCCGCCGGACGAAGTCGGCCACGCGGACCATCTCCTCGCTGAGCTCCTCCTCGGGGTGCTGCAGGGAGAAGATCCCGGCGCTGCCCAGCGCCATCATCGCGTCGGAGTGCGGGAGAACGGCGACGACGGTGCAGTCGTATGCCTGCTCGACCCGTTCGCGGACCACTGCCGGGTCGAAGGTGGCCGGGGACTTGTTGACCACGAGAGCGATCCGGGGTACTTCGAGCTCCTTCGCCACGTGGACGGTGACGCCGGTGCCCTCGTAGTCCTGCTGGTCCGGGCGGAGGACGACCAGGAGGGTGTCGGCGACGACCAGCGACAGCAGGGTCTCCTCCTGCAGGCCCGGGTGAGTGTCGACAAGGAGCACGTCGAGCTGGAGCGCGTCGACGAACTCGCGCAGTCCCTGCACCAGCTGCTGCGAGTCATAGCCGTTCCGCAGCACTCGGGTGATCTCACCCGGCTGGATGCTCGACGGGATGAGGTGGATCCGCCCGGGCAGGTCCGGCGGAGTGACGTCGATGGCCACGTCCTCGATCGGCACCCCGTCGAAGAGGAAGTCGTTGAGCGACGCGGTGATGTCGTCGCCCTTGAGGCCGAACAGCACGTGGATGCCCGGGGACTGGACGTCGGCGTCGATCACGCCCACGCGCATACCCTGACGGGCCAGCTGGGCGGCGACGTTGGCCGAGAGGTTCGACTTGCCGGTGCCGCCGCGGAACGAGTGCACGGAGACCACACGGACGGGTCGACGCGGCACGCCGCTCAGCGTAACCAGGCCGGACTGCGGTCAGTCGCGGTGGAGCCCCTTGGAGATCGCGTAGCGGACGAGCTCCACGCGGTTGTGCATCTGGAGCTTGCCGAGCGTGTTCTGGACGTGGTTCTGCACGGTGCGGTGCGAGATGAACAGCTGGGCCGCGATGTCCTTGTAGCTCATCCCGGTCGCCACCAGCTTGAGCACCTCGGTCTCCCGCTCGGTCAGCTGCGGCGCGGCCGACGCGCCGCTGCCGGCGTTCTGCATCCGCCGGAACTCCCCCAGGACCAGCCCAGCCAGGCCCGGCGTGAACACCGCCC
Source organism: uncultured Actinomycetota bacterium (assembly GCA_963787725.1). Classification (GTDB taxonomy): domain Bacteria; phylum Actinomycetota; class Actinomycetes; order Actinomycetales; family Dermatophilaceae; genus Lapillicoccus. The sequence goes on from CAWBEH010000008.1 coordinate 193,530, forward strand.
GCCCCCGGGCGGTCCGGCGGACCGCCTCGAGGAACTCCTCGCGCGCGGCTGACTTCACCAGGTAGCCCGAGGCTCCGGCCTTGACGGCGTTGAGGACGTCCTGGCGCTCTCCGCTCACCGACAGGATGAGGATCTTGGTGGGCAGGTCCTCGGCGGCGAGCTGCTCGCATACCTCCACGCCGTGGACGACCGGCAGGTTGAGGTCGAGGACGAGGACGTCGGGGCTGGTCGCCTTGACCCGGCGGACGGCCGCGGCGCCGTCCGCCGCGGTGCCGACGACCTGGAACCCCGCGTCGGCGAGGTCTCGGGCCACCGCGTCCCGCCACATCGGGTGGTCGTCGGCGACGACGACCGTGATCGACGCGTCGTCGAGCGGCTCGTCCTCGGCGTCGAGGGACTCGACCTCCTCGATCCCGCGCTGCCCGTCAGGGCCTGGCTGGTTCGGTGTCATTCACGCGCCTCGCTTGGGAATCCACATCTCGACCGTGGTGCCTCCACCCGGTCCGTAAAGGTACCGAGCGGACCCGCCGAGCTCCTCGAGCCGGCCACGGATCGACGCGGAGACGCCGAGCCTGCCACGCGACCCAGCCTCGGCGATCCGCTCCTCGGAGACACCGACACCGTTGTCGCGGACGGTCACGACGATGTCGTCGCCGGCGTCGTCGACGAGGACCCACGCGTGGGCGCCGGGACCCGCGTGCTTGCGGACGTTGTCGAGAGCCGCCTCGACCGCAGCCACCAGCTCGTTCGCGGGGCGCCGCGGTAGCAACACCGGGTCGGCGGGGGCGACGAGGTCGGCCATGCCGGCGGACGCCTGGCGCAGGTACTGGCTGAGGTCGACGGGCCCGCCGATGGTCCGCTCCAGCTCGTCGATGGGCACGCCGCTGACGAGGGCGCGCAGGCGCTGCTCCTGCTCCCCCGCGATGGCGCCGAGCCGGGCGGCCTCACCGCCTGCGTCGACCCCGCGGCGGTGGATGAAGGCCAGGGCCTGGAGGACGCCGTCGTGGATGGTGCGGGCCAGCCGCTCGCGCTCCACGTCCTCGGCATCCTGCGCCAGGGCGCGCGCCAGCTCGGCCTGCTCCTCCCGGGCCAGGTCGGCGCAGTAACCCACCGTCCCCCCGACGAGGATGACGAGGAGGCCGTTGCTCACGGCGGCCACGTCGACCGAGCGGGTGCTCGCGACCATGGCCACCGCGATGACGCCGCCGGCGGCGAGCCCGCCGCGCCACCCCTTGATGATGCCGATGGAGGCCACCGGGACCGCCTGCCAGACGCCCGGGAGCGTGGTGGTGCCCCGGAAGGCCGCGTCCGGCGTGTCGACCCAGCGGGTGGCGATGACCGCACCCGTCGCGAGCCCCAGCTCGACCACGTGCCACCACAGCTCCCGGCGCTCCCACACGAGCTGGACGGCGGTCCAGACGGCGAGCACCGCCAGGATGACGAATGCCGCGGTCGGCTGCTGCATCTCGTCGCGACGGGTCCACGCGCCGAAGAGGGCGTACAGCAGAGCCAGCGGGCGCAGCACCCGGATGGCCCGCCAGAACGCGGAGACGACCAACGAGTCGTCCGGCGCGCCGGCGGCGCCGGGCCCACGGCTCGGCAGGGAGACCGACATGGTCAGCTGGCGGCCCGCTCGCCGGCCTCACCGGGCGTGCGCAGGTCGCCACTGTCGGCGGCGGCCCAGTCCGCGTCGTCGTCGCCGATGGCGACGTCGTCCACGGGCGACTCGCGGCGCTGGTCGACGCCCTCGGCGGCGTCCAGCGCGTCCTCGAGCTCCTTGGCGGCGCTTCCCGGCCGGGCGGCCTCCTGCAGCTCGCGGGCGCGGACCTTGGCGGCCCGCACGATCCGGTCCTTCATCGACGTGGCGTACTCGTCGACGTACTCCTGTCCGGACAGCAGCATCAGCTCGTACATGATCTCGTCGGTGATCGAGCGGAGGACGAAGCGGTCGTCCTCCATCCCCTCGTACCGCGCGAAGCTGAGCGGGCGGCCGATCCGGATGCCGATGCGCATGATCCGCGGCAGCTTCTTCCCGGTCGGCTGGGCCTTGTCGGTGCCGATCATCGCGACCGGGAGTACCGGGACGCCGGCCTCGAGGGCCATCCGGGCCACGCCGGTGCGGCCGCGGTAGAGCCGACCATCGGGCGACCGCGTCCCCTCGGGGTAGATGCCGAGCAGCTCGCCACGGCGCAGCACCCGCAGCCCGGAGTTCAGCGCCGCCTCGCCGGCCTTGCCGCCCGACCGGTCGACGGGCAGCTGGCCCACGCCCCGGAAGAACGCCGCCGTCGCGCGCCCCTTGACACCTCGCCCGGTGAAGTAGTCGGACTTGGCCAGGAAGGTCATCCGCCGCGGGACCATCAGCGGCAGGAAGATCGAGTCCGAGAAGGACAGGTGGTTGCTCGCGAAGATCGCGGCACCTTCCTCGGGGATGTGCTCCTCGCCCTCGACCCACGGGCGGAACAGCAGCTTCAGCAGCGGTCCGAGAATGACGGTCTTGAGCACCCAGTAGATCACTGCGAGACCCGTCCTCTCTGTGGCCGCGGGACGTGAAACCCCTGTGATGTGCCGCACTTTACGGCACTATCAGCGAGCCGGGCCGACGTGCGACCATTTGGCGCAGCGGACCGGCATACCTGCGAGGAGGCCCACCGCATGGCAGTTCCCGTGCTTCCCGGCGCCGAGCCGTACGCCCACGACGGCGGCGACATCGGCGTGCTGCTCGTCCACGGCTACACGAGCACCCCGCAGAGCATGCGTGGCTGGGCCGAGCATCTCGCTGCGGCGGGGTACACCGTGCGACTGCCGCGACTGCCGGGCCACGGGACGCGGTGGCAGGACATGAACACCACCACCTGGCAGGACTGGTATGCGGAGGTCGACCGGGCGTTCGCCGAGCTGCGGTCCCGCTGTAGTCAGGTGTTCGTCGCGGGGATGTCGATGGGCGGGCTCCTGTCGACCAAGGTGGCCCTCGAACAGGGGCCGCGCGTGGCCGGGCTGGTCCTCGTCAACCCCATCTACCTGCACGACGACAGGCGGCTCGCGCTGCTGCCGATGCTGCGGCACGTCGTGCCGTCGTTCCCGGGCATCGCCAACGACGTCAAGATGGTCGGCGGGGAGCCGGAGCTGGCCTACGACCGGAACCCGCTCAAGTCGATGCACTCGCAGACCCAGCTCTGGGCGGAGGTCAGACGGGATCTCGCAGAGATCACCCAGCCGGTGCTGCTGATGCACTCGCGCGTCGACCACGTGGTCCCCGTCGCCAGCTCGGCCCACTTCCTCGCACACATCTCCAGCACCGACGTCACCGAGATCTGGCTGGAGAACTCGTACCACGTGGCCACCCTCGACAACGACGCCCCGCTGATCCACGATGAGTCGGTCCGGTTCATCGAGCGCGTCTCCGGGTCCGCCCGCGGCGACGCCTCCGAGGGGTGAGATTCTTCAGTCATGGCCGAGAAGGACGTCGACGAGCAGTTCGCCGCGATCATGGCGCACTGGGACGACGTCGCGCTGGGGCTCGACCCCTACGGCGACCCGCACCCTGACCCGACCAGCGAGCCGAGCGACGCGGCGCCCAGCGACGCACCCGGCGACGCGGAGCCGAGCGCCGAACCGGCGCCGCGGGCGCCCGAGATCCGCCGGATCCGCGACGTGTCGGACCTGGCCGACCTCCCCGGCTCCGCCGTGGGCCCAGACGACGCCCGGGCCGACGCGCGCGCCGACGACCGGGTGCGCGACGACAACCCCGTCGAGGAGGTCGACCTCGACGACGAGGAGTGGGGCGCCGAGGCGGAGGACCACCACTACACGCCGCCGCCGCCCGCACCGCTGCCGCCGTCCGAGGACAAGCACTTCTGGCTGATGATCGTGGCCCTGGTCTCGGGGCCGCTGCTGTTCCTCTACCTGCTGCTGTTCAACCGCGACGGCAACGGCTGGTGGATGATGTGCGCCCTGCTCATCTCGATCGCCGGCTTCGTGCTCCTCGTCCTGCGCCAGCCGCTCGACCGCGACGACGACGACGACGGCATCCGTCTCTGACCGCTCGCCCGCTCGTCGGTGCTACTGACCCAGCCGGGCGAGGTCGGCGGCTCCGATGAGGCCGGCCTCGTTGCCCAGCTCGGCGGCCACGATCCGAGCCTCCGGGCGGTACCCGCGTCCGGTCAGCTGGCGCCGGAAGGTCTCCCGCGCCGGGTCCAGCAGCAACGGCCCCGCGGCGCTCACGCCCCCGCCGATGACGAACGTCCCCGGGTCGAACGCCGCGGCGAGGTTGGCGATCCCCACCCCGAGCCACTCCCCGATCTCGGCGAGCAGCTCGATCGCCGTCGGGTCGCCGTTCTGGGCGGCCGCGGTGATGAGCGGACCGGTGAGCCTCGACGGGTCGCCACCCACCGCGCCCAGCAGGTCCTCGGCCACCGGTGACCGCGCGGCGATGAGGTCGCGCGCCTCGCGGACGAGGGCGTTGCCGCTCGCATACTGCTCCCAACAGCCCTTGTTGCCGCACTCGCAGCGAATCCCGTTCGGGACCACCTGCATGTGCCCGAACTCACCGGCGATCCCGTACCGGCCGCGCTGCACCCGCCCGTCGATGACGATGCCGCCGCCGATCCCGGTACCGAGGTTGACGATCATGAGGTGGCTCTCGCCGCGCGCCGCGCCGAACTTCCATTCGGCCCACGCCGCGGCGTTCGCGTCGTTGTCCACCGTGATCGGCACCCGGATCCGCCGGGACATCGCGTCCCGCAGCGGCTCTTGACGCCACGACAGGTGCGGCGCGAACACCACGGTCGCCCGGTCCGCCGCGACGAAGCCCGCGGCCCCGATCCCGACGGCCACGACCTCGCCCAGCTCGTCGACCCGGACCGTCTCCACCAGCTCGTCGACGACCGCGACGATCGTGTCCTCGACGACGTCGGGCGACTTCGACCGGTGCGGGGTGTCGCGGCGCGCCCGCGCGACGACCTTCCCCGCGGCGTCGACGGCGCCGCCGGCGACCTTGGTCCCGCCGATGTCGATCCCGATCGCGAGCTGCCCGCTCATCGCGCCTCCTTGCCGAAGTCCGCCCCCGGTGCGTCACGCTCGATCTCGATGTCCTGCACCTCGCTCCGCGGCCGGCGCGGCGGTGGCGACCCGGTCTCCCGCCATCGGCTCGCCGCGACGTCGCGCAGGGTGTCGGTCACCGCCGCGGCGAGGTCGGCCAGGCGGTCGAGGGTCTCCGGCCGCACCGTGCGCACGACCCGCAACAGCTGGCATACCGGGCAGAGGTGGCAGACCTCACCGTCCCCGGCGCCGGCGTGCGCGGCACCCGGTTCGTGACCACAGGTCGGGCACGGCTCCGCGCTCTCCGCGGCGTCGTCCAACGGCGGATCGCTCCGGTATGCGTGGTCGCCCGCACGCTCGCCGGCCGCCTCGTCCGCGCTCGGGGTCGCGGCCAGCAGGGCGTCGAGCAGCCGGGCCGTCTCCTCCGCCACCGACCCCACCGGGCTTCGCTCGTCAGCCATGGGCGGCCTCCCGCATACCGTCGTCGTGCCCGTCTGGCCCGGCGTGCTCACCCGGGCCGCTCCCGAGGCCGACCGGCCACAGCTCGGGATCGGGCACGAAGGTCACCCGCAGCACTCCGTCGCGCACGCGCGCGCCGCCGACGACACACCGCTGCAGCACCGCCGGCAGGCTGAGCATCCGGCGGTGGTCGCCCACCGACACGAGCAGCTCGGCGTCGCGCCGCTTGAGGTCGACGTCGCGCGCGTTGGCCAGCGGGAGGGGCAGGCTGAGGATGTACCCCGAACCGGAGCGACGTACCCGGAGCCCCTCGTGCCGAACCGGTCCGAGCACGCCGAGGGGGTCGTCGGCCGAGGTGACGGCCCCCGAGAGGCGGCCGGCCAGGTCGTCGAGCGCGTCGGGTCCGATCGGCTCGGCGGCGAGGTACGGCGCGCGCACCACGGGTAGCTCCGCGAACGACTCGGCCACCTCGTCGAGACCGAGCTGCTGAGCCTCGTTCCACGAGCGCCGCCAGGCGTCTCCACGTCCGGGACCCGCGGCCGGGAAGACCCGGTTGACGACGACGCCGTCGACCGCGAAGCCGTAGAGCCCGAGCGACGTCCATGTCCGGCGCGCCTCGGCGATGACGACGCGTTCGGGGGTGAGCACCAGCCGCACCGAGGCACTGGGGCCGGTGAGCAGGGCGTGCACGTCGCGCATCTGGCGGTACCACCCGGTCACGGTCGTCGCGACCTCGGCCGACGGCAACGGCATCCCCGCCGCTGCCGCCGCGGCGGGGCGCAGGGTGCGCATGAGGCCGCGCTGCGCCGGGAGCAGCCGCTCCAGGTGCCAGGCGAGCGCCTCGGGCAGGGCCAGCAGCCGCAGGGTCTCGGCGGTCGGCGCGCAGTCGACGACGAGCAGGTCCCACTCCGCGCTGTCGGGGTCGCCCCCCGGCGTTCCGGCCCGCGACCGCAGCTCGAGCAGCGCCGCGATCTCCTCGGCGCCGGGCAGCGAGGTCAGCTCCTCGGCGACCACGGGGTCGATGCCGAGCGTGTCCAGGACGTCGAGGAGGTAGTCCTGCACGACCCGCCACTGCGTCCCCAGTCGAGCGGACGCGCTGACCTGGAGCGCGTGGAGGCGCGGCTCCACCTCGACGGGCTCGCCGGCCGTCCCGCCGGCGGCGAGGTCGACGCCGAGCGCGTCGCCGAGGGAGTGCGCCGCGTCGGTCGACATGACCAGGGTGCGAGTCCCGGAGCGGGCCGCCCGGACCGCGCACGCCGCCGCCGCCGTGGTCTTGCCGACGCCTCCCTTCCCGGTGAAGAGGACGATCCGCACGGGGCCGTCAGCCCTCGACGCGCTTCTTCAGCTCCCGCAGCGCGGTGTCGACGATGACCTTCTCCGCTTTGCGCTTGAGCATGCCGAGCATGGGGATGTTGAGGTCGACGGCGAGCCGGTACGTGACGTCGGTGCTGGAGCCCTTGGCCACCAGCGTGTAGGACCCGTTCATGGCCTTGAGCACCGTGGCCTTGACCAGACCCCAGGAGACGACGCCGCTGCCGTCCTCGTCGACGTCCCACTGGTAGTCGAGGACGTAGGTGTCCTTGATCGCCCCGGCGTCGACGACGAACTCGACCTGGTCCGGCCAGCCGTCGCCCTCCTCGGAGAGGACCGTCGCCGACTTCACCTCGGTCGCCCACTTCGGGTAGGCGCCGAAGTCCGCGATGACGTCGAGGACCGCGCCGGGGGCGGCGTCGATGACGATGGAGCTCTCGGTGCGGTCGGGCATGGGCGGAAGGCTACAACCTGGGCCGGGTGGGTCCCGGGGTGTGCCGAAAGCGGTGGACCGCCCCGGCGACGCCGACCCCGCGGGTATCCTCCGAGTCGTCAGTTCCCGGCCGGAGGAGCCCGTCGTGTCACAGCAGGTTCGCGACAAGGTCGTCGCCCCACTCGTCGCGTCGACCACGGAGGGCAACCTCGCCCAGACGGTGCTCGTCAACGCCCACGAGGTGCCCGACAAGGTCGTGTTCGCGACCCGGGCGGGCAGCGGCTGGGCGGACGTCACCGCCGCCGAGTTCGCCGACCAGGTGGCCCAGCTGGCCAAGGGCCTCATCGCTGCCGGAGTGGGTGTCGGCGACCGGGTCGCGCTGATGTCCCGCACCCGCTACGAGTGGACGCTGGTCGACTACGCGGTCTGGACCGCCGGCGCGGTCACGGTCCCGATCTACGAGACCTCGTCCCCCGACCAGGTGGGCTGGATCCTCGAGGACTCCAGCGCCGTGGCGATCGTCGTCGAGACGGCCACGCACGCGGGCGCGGTCGCCACCGTGAGAGACCAGGTGAGCACGCTCCGCGACGTCTGGCAGATCGAGTCGGGCGCCCTCGACGAGCTGGTCCGCGCCGGCGCCGACGTCGGCGACGAGACACTCGAGGCCCGCCGGGACGGCACCGACCGCACCTCGCTGGCGACGATCATCTACACCTCCGGCACGACCGGTCGGCCCAAGGGCTGCGAGCTGACACACGGGAACTTCAAGGACCTCGCCGAGAACGCCTGCGAGTCGCTGGCCTCCGTGGTGCGCGCGGACGGCGCGGCCACGTTGCTGTTCCTCCCGCTGGCCCACGTGTTCGCCCGGTTCATCCAGGTCCTCTGCGTGGAGGCCGCCGCGCGGATGGGGCACTCCAGCGACATCCGTACGCTGCTCGACGACTTCGCCTCGTTCCAGCCGACGTTCATCCTCGCCGTGCCGCGGGTCTTCGAGAAGATCTACAACTCGTCGGAGCAGCGGGCGGAGGGCGACGGCAAGGGCCGGATCTTCGCGGCTGCAGCCGCCACGGCGATGGAGTGGAGCGAGTCGCTCGACAACGGCGGCCCGGGGTTCGGGCTGAAGATGAAGCACGCGGTCTTCGACCGGCTCGTCTACAGCAAGCTGCGCGCGGCGATGGGTGGACACGTCCGGTATGCGGTGTCCGGCGGGGCCCCGCTCGGGACCCGGCTGGGGCACTTCTACCGCGGGATCGGGGTGATCGTCCTCGAGGGCTACGGCCTGACCGAGACCACCGCTCCGGCGACGGTCAACGTCCCCGAGAAGGTCAAGATCGGCACGGTCGGCACCCCGCTGCCGGGCGTCGGGATCCGGATCGCCGAAGACGGCGAGATCCTCATCCAGGGCGTCAACGTCTTCATCGGGTACCACAACAACGCGACCGCCTCGGCGGAGGCACTGCAGGACGGGTGGTTCCACACCGGCGACATCGGCGAGCTGGACGACGACGGGTACCTCAAGATCACCGGTCGCAAGAAGGAGATCCTCGTGACCGCCGGCGGCAAGAACGTCGCCCCCGCGGTGCTGGAGGACCGGCTGCGCGCCCACCCGCTCGTGTCGCAGTGCATCGTCGTCGGCGACCAGAAGCCGTTCATCGCCGCACTGATCACTCTCGACGACGAGATGCTCCCGACGTGGGCCAAGAACAACGGCCTGCCGGCGCTCACGATGGACCAGGCCCGGAAGAGCGACGCGGTCCTCGCGGAGCTCCAGAAGGCCGTCGACGACGCCAACACCGCCGTGAGCAAGGCCGAGTCGATCCGCAAGTTCACCGTCCTGCCCGGTGACTTCACCGAGGAGAACGGCTACCTCACGCCGTCGCTCAAGCTCAAGCGCAACATCGTCATGCGCGACTTCCATGACGACGTCGAGGCGCTGTACGCCCCCGCGCCGAGCCGCGGCTGAGCGAGGTTCAGCGGGCGAGCCGCTTGACGTTCGCCACCCAGTCGGCGACGAAGGCGTCCTGGTTGGTGCCGAGCACGGTCTCGAACGCGGTTCTGGTGAGCTGGTCCGGCGACGCGTTCACGCTCGCCTCGCCCACCTTGGGCCCGGCGACGGCGCGGTAGAACGTGACCACCTTCTCCTGGCCGTAACGCTGCCGCATCCGCGACACGGCCAGCCACGCAGCGCTGTAGGCCGGGGAGATCTGGCCCTTCGCCGGGTCGAAGGCCGTCTCGTCGGGGAGCTGGGTCGGGCCCTTGCCCGCCCGGACCTGGTCGAGCAGGTCGGCCGCCACCGAGCGCACCGGAAGCCCCGTGGGAGCGATGGCGACGTCGTCGGCGAACCCCTCGGAGAGCCAGATCGGCACGCTGCGGGACGTCGACGCGCGAACGGTGACGTGGGTGAGCTCGTGGGTCACGACAACACCCCGACCGGTGACGCTCAGCTCCTTGAACGCGTCGGGGTTGAGGTAGACCCGATCGCTCTGCGCCGCCGCATCGCGGACGAGCGGGCCGTCGGTGACGGCGGCGATCTGGTCGAACCCGTCTCCGCGGCCAGGCCCGAGCTGCGCCTTGAGCGCGTCGAGAGAGCTCGGGGCGACGATGACCGCCGGCTGGGCCTGGCCCCAGACCGCGACGATCCGGTCGTGAGCCGCGTCGCCCAGAGCCAGGTATGCGCGCAGGGTGGCCGTGGGGAGGTCGCCGATGACCAGCGTCTTCGGCGAGCTCACGACGGCCAGGCGAGCGAGGTCGAACGGCTGGACGTCGTTCTGACCGTCGGCGACGCCGGTGAACCGCCATCCCTCCGCGGTCCGGGCCAGCCGGTACGACACGGTGAAGTCGCGCTGCCCCGGGTCGTACCCGGTGAACGCGTAGGTCTGGCGGACCCGCGCGACCCACCACGCCGGGTCGCCGGTCGGGCTCCCGGCCGGACGCTCGATGTCGACGGTGCGCAGGGCGAGCTTGCCGAGAGGAAGCTTGGCCATCCGGTCGAAGAGGGCGCCCTGGTCGCCGCCGAAGCCGCCGGCCGGGTCGGCGACCGTGGCGAGCCAGGCGGCCTTGTCCTTGGCCGCGACCGCGGCGACCCGCCGCTCGACGAGCTCTGACGCCGCGTGCCGGGCCTCGGTCACCGCCTCGGTGGTGGGCGGGGCTGACGGGGTCGGGGTGAACGGCGCGGTGGTCGTGCCGCTCCCGCTGTCGGGGCCGGTCTCTGCGGCCCGGCTGTCCAGCAGCGAGCAACCCGCGACGAGGGTGAGGGCCAGCAGTGACCCGATGAGCGCCCCCGGGCGTCGGTGACCGGGAGGTGCGCAGCGCGGCATACCCCTGCGCGATGCCCATCTCACCCCCAGATGGTAGGTGCCGCCGCTGTCACTCGCGGACGACTCCCCCGGAGGCTCGGCCGGTCAGCCGACCGCTCGCCGCTCTCGCGCCGTCGGTTGCGCCGTCTCTCGCTCCGTCTCGCGGGACCAGGGCTCGCGGCGGGCGACGAGGGTGTTCGCCTCGTCGGCCGTCACCAGCCCGGCCGCGACGAACCGGCTCACGGCCCGTCGCTCCGCCCGGTCGAGAGCCAGCCCACCGTCCGTGAGGACGTGGACCGGTAGGTGGCCGAGGGCGGTCACGACGCAGTCGTCGCAGCGCACGCCGCGTACGGGACAGGTGTCGCAGTCCACGACCATCGGGCTTTCGACGCGCATGACGCCTCCTTACGACTGACTCTCGGGTGGTCTCGTCCGGTCGACCTGACGAGAGAGACGCTAGGACCGACCACCGACAGCCCACCCCGCCCGGACCGCCGCGCGCCTGCCCGAGGCTGTCGGAGCGCGCGGTTACCGTCGGCCTTGTGAGTGGCAGCGGCGGCGGTGCCGGCCCGGGCGTCCGGGCGGTCCAGGGCACCCTGGACGACCTCGGCACGCCGCTGCGCGACGTCACCTTCGTCGTCGTCGACCTGGAGACCACCGGGGGCAGCGCCTCCGCGTCGTCGATCACCGAGGTCGGAGCGGTGAAGGTCCGGGCCGGGGAGGTCCTCGGCGAGTTCCAGACCCTGGTCCGGCCGGGCGAGCCGATCCCCGTCTTCATCCAGGTGCTCACCGGCATCACCGACGCGATGGTCGCGCAGGCGCCGCGGATCGAGTCCGTGCTGCCGGCCTTCCTCGAGTTCGCCCGCGACAGCGTGCTCGTCGCGCACAACGCGGGGTTCGACGTGTCGTTCCTCAAGGAGGCGGCGCGCGCCACGGGGCATCCGTGGCCGGGGTTCCGGGTCCTCGACACCGTGCACCTGGCCCGGCAGCTGGTCATGAAGGACGAGTCCCGCAACCACAAGCTCTCCTCGCTGGCCGTGGTGTTCGGCGCGACCACGACACCCGACCACCGTGCGCTTCACGACGCCCAGGCCACCGTCGACGTGCTGCACGGGTTGCTCGAGCGGGTCGGCAACCTCGGCGTGCACACCCTCGAGGAGCTGTCGAGCTACACGTCGCGCGTGACGCCGGCGCAACGGCGCAAGCGGTTCCTCGCCGAGCACCTGCCGCCGCTGCCGGGCGTCTACATCTTCAAGGACGAGCGCGGCCGGCCGCTCTACGTCGGCACGTCCCGCAACATCCGCGCCCGCGCCCGCTCCTACTTCACCGCCTCCGAGCAGCGGACCCGGATGGCTGAGATGGTCGGGCTGGCCACGAGCATCCAGCCGATCGTCTGCCAGACCACGCTGGAGGCCCAGGTCCGCGAGCTGCGCCTCATCGCCGCCCACAAGCCCCGCTACAACCGGCGCTCGCGCCATCCCGAGCGGGTCATCTGGGTCAAGCTGACGCACGAGCTGTTCCCCCGGCTGTCGATCGTCCGGGAGGTCAAGCCCGACGGCGCGCGCTACCTCGGCCCGTTCCGCTCGAAGCGGTCGGCGGAGGCGGCGGTCGCGGCCGTCCACGAGGTGGTGCCGCTGCGACAGTGCACCGGCAAGCTCTCGGCGCGCGGCACCGGGTCGGAGTGCGCGCTCGGCCAGATGGGCCGGTGCGGCGCGCCCTGCTCGGGTCGGCAGACGGTCGAGGAGTATGCGGCGGTCGTCGGCGACGCGGTCGGGCTGCTCACCGGCGACGCTCGCCCCGTCACCGACGCGCTGCTGGCGCGGATGGCCGCGTTGTCGGAGCAGGAGCGGTTCGAGGACGCGGGCACCGTGCGCGACCGGCTGCTCCACCTGGTTCGTGCCGCCGCCCGGACCCAGCGGATCGCACCGCTCGCCGCCAGCCCCCAGATCGTCGCGGCCCGTCGCGCCGACGCGGGTGGCTGGGAGCTGGTCTGCGTCCGGTTCGGCCGGCTGGCCGGCACGAGCCTCAGCCCTCCCGGCGCCGACCCGATGATCTACGTCCGCAACCTCTGCGCCACCGCCGAGGCCGTCGAGGCGCCCGTCCATCCGTCGCCCGCGGCCACGCCGGAGGAGACGGAGATCGTCCTGCGGTGGCTCGAGGCACCCGGCGTGCGGATCGTCGAGATGGACGGCTCGTGGTCCTGCCCGGTGGGCGGCGCCGGAGGGGTGCGGGCGCTGCTCGACGACCGGCGCCCGAGCGACGTCTCGCCGTTCGACCGCGACCTTCCCGCCGCCGGCTGAGCGGTCGGCCGCCTGAGACCCGGGTGTGGGTCGGCCACCTGTAGTTCAATCGTCCCGTGATCACCGCCATCGTCATGGTCAGCTGCGACGTCGACCGGATCCCGGAGGTAGGCCAGGGCATCGCCGAGCTGGACGGGGTGACCGAGGTCTACTCCGTGACCGGCGACGCGGACCTCATCGCGATGGTGCGCGTGCGCGACCACGACCACCTGGCCGACGTCATCGCCGACCGGCTCAACAAGGTCGACGGCGTGGCGCGGACCGAGACCCACATCGCGTTCCGGACGTACTCCAGGCGCGACACCGAGGCGGCCTTCTCGATCGGCCTCGACGGCGGCGACTGACCGGTCTCAGCCGGAGCGCGTCGCCGTCACCCAGGCGTCGACCAGCCGGGTCGCGGCCCCCGAGTCGACCGCCGACGCGGCGCGCGCCATCCCGGCCCGGACGTCCGCCTCGAACGCGTCCGCCGACGCACCGGAGTCCGAACCGGTCAGCGCCAGCGCCAGCCCCGCGTTGAGCACGACCGCGTCGCGGACGGCCCCGGACTCCCCCGCGAACACCGACCGGACCACGCCCGCGTTGTGCGCCGGGTCCCCGCCCCGCAGCGCCGACGTCGGCTGGTTCGACAGGCCCAACCGGGTCGGGTCCACGACGCGCGACGTCACCGAACCCGCCCGCACCCACCACACCGACGACGTGGTCTCCAACGTCAGCTCGTCCAGCCCGTCGTCGCCGCGGAACACCGCCGCGTCCCGCCCGCGCGAGGCGAACACGCCTGCCACGATCGGCGCCATCCGCGCGTCGGCGACCCCCACCGCCGCATACGTCGGCTGAGCGGGGTTGGTGAGCGGCCCGAGGAAGTTGAACGCCGTCGGCACGCCGAGCTCGCGCCGCACGCCGCCCGCGTGCCGGAAGCCGGGGTGGAACGCCTGTGCGAAGCAGAACGTGATGCCCGCCTCTTCGGCGACCGCCGCCACCCGCGACGGGTCCAGCCCGAGGTCGACTCCGAGCGCTTCGAGCACGTCGGCGGAACCCGACGAGGACGACGCCGCCCGGTTGCCGTGCTTGACGACACGGACGCCCGCGGCGGCGCACACCATCGCCGCCATCGTCGAGATGTTGACGGTGTGCGCGCGGTCGCCGCCGGTGCCGACGACGTCGAGGCTGACGCCGGGGACGGTGATGCGGTTCGCGTGGGCGAGCATCTGGTCGGCGATGCCGCGCATCTCCTCGACGGTCTCGCCCTTGGCCCGCAGCGCCATGAGGAACCCGGCGATCTGGGCCGGCGTCGCGGCGCCGGACATGATCTCGTTCATCGCCCACTCGGCCGGCTCGGTGCCGATGTCGGCGCCGGAGATCAGCGCCGACAGGACGTCCGGCCACGTATGCGTCACGACGATCCCGTGGCTGCGGGCGCGGGCGTCAGGCCGCGGAGCCCGTGCGGCGACCCAGGTCGGCCACGGCGCGCGCCAGCGCGACCGGGTCGAGCGGGTGCGGCACGGCGAGGTCGGCCTGCGACCAGGCCGCCAGCCAGGCGTCCTGGGGACGGCCGGTCAGCACGAGGATCGGCGGGCAGTCGAACACCTCGTTCTTCAGCTGCTTGGCCAGCCCGAGCCCGCCGATCGGCGACGACTCGCCGTCGAGGACCAGCACGTCGAACCCGCCACCCTCGACCTCCGCCACCACCGCGGCCGGGGTCGCGCACTCCAGCCACGACGACACCTCGACGTCGCGAGCCGGCCGGCGGCCCACGCCGAGGCGCACCGCGTCTCGCGTCGCGCTGTCGTCGCTGAAGAGCAGGACCCGGATCGACGTCACCCGCGCCGCCGCAGGGCCGGCCGCTTCGGCGACGTCGGTCGAGATGGTCGCGCCGCCGTGCGAGTCGGTCATGGGGCCGATGGTAGCGAAGGGCGTCCGTGCCCTGTGTTGTCCCACCCGTCCCATCGGGCACGGGGTGTTGCTGCGCTGAGCGAGAGCTTGCCCCCATAATGACGACGTGGCGACCGCATCGGCAGCACCATCGCGCTCTGTGCACCTGGGCTCCGGTCCGGCGACCCGGCCCAACATGGTGTCCGTCGGCACCATCGTGTGGCTCGGCAGCGAGCTGATGTTCTTCGCGGGCCTGTTCGCCATGTACTTCCAGATCCGCTCGCTCTCGCCCGAGCTGTGGGCCGAGCAGACCGAGAAGCTCAACATCCCGTTCGCGTCGATCAACTGTCTCGTCCTGGTCGTCTCGTCGGTCTGGTGCCAGCTCGGCGTGTTCAAGGCCGAGGCCGGAAAGCCGGCGCGCACCGGGAAGGTCTGGCAGATCAAGGAATGGGGAATGCGCGAGTGGTACGTCCTGACGTACCTGTTCGGCGCGTTCTTCATCGGCGGCCAGGTCTACGAGTACGCCGCGCTGGCCAGCGAGGGTGTCACCCTCTCCTCGGACCGGTACGGCTCGGTCTTCTACCTGACCACCGGCTTCCACGGAATGCACGTGACCGGCGGGCTCATCGCGTTCCTGCTCATCATCGGCCGGACCTTCGCCACCCGGCGCTACACGCATACCCAAGCCATCGGCGCCGTCGTGACCTCGTACTACTGGCACTTCGTCGACGTCGTCTGGATCGCCCTGTTCTCTGTGATCTACCTGCTCAAGTGACCCGGTCGCCGGTGTCATCTCAGCCCCCGGACGTGAGGATCGCCCGTTGAACGCCTTGGCCGCCCGCCGACGCCATCCCGCTGCGATCGCGATCCTGCTGTTCCTCGGGCTCGTCCTCGTCGGCACCGCGTACTCCCTCTTCGCCCCGAAGTCCGCCCAGGCCCAGGCGCCTGCCGCGGACGACGTCGCGTCCGGTCGCCAGCTCTTCCTCGCGAACTGCGCGACCTGTCACGGCCTCAACGCCCAGGGCACGCAGGCCGGACCGACTCTCGTCGGGGTCGGCGCCGCGTCCGTCGACTTCCAGGTCGGTACCGGACGTATGCCGCTGGCCGGCCCGGGTGTTCAGGCTCAGCGCCAGAACGAGATCAAGTTCAGTGACGAGCAGATCGCCGCGATGGCCGCCTACGTCGCCTCACTCGCCCCCGGCCCGGCGATTCCCTCCGAAGAGGACCTCAACACCGACGGCGCCAATCTCGCGCTCGGCGGCGAGCTCTACCGGGTCAACTGTGCGATGTGCCACAACTTCGCCGGCTCGGGCGGCGCGCTGACGCGTGGGAAGTATGCGCCGACGCTCAAGGGTGTCGAGGGCAGAGACATCTACGAGGCGATGCTCACCGGGCCACAGTCGATGCCCGTCTTCAACGACCAGAACATCTCGCCGGAGAACAAGAAGAACATCATCGCGTTCATCGACGAGACCCATAACCAGCCCAACCAGGGCGGGATGAATCTCGGAAACCTCGGTCCGGTCTCCGAAGGGATGTTCATCTGGATCTTCGGTCTCGGCATCATGGTCGGCATTGCCGTCTGGCTGGGCTCGAAGGCCGCGTGACACCAGGTACTGCGCCTGTGCTGCAAATTTGTTCTAATCGACACCAGGACGAGTCGACAGGATCGATGCCCACATGAGCAACGAGGACACTCCGCACGGCGGGGGCACCATCGTCGAGGACGGCGGGCCGGATCCTCGCGCCTTGGTGCGGCTCGACGACGGGCACCACATCGGCACCGGTGGCCTGCCGGCTGTCTTCGAGAACCCCGGCCTCCCGGCGCACGTGCACCGCCTCGCCGACGACGACGAGGCCGCCGGCAAGCGGGCCGAGCGTCAGGTGGCGACCCTCTTCGGCGTGTCCATGCTCGGCACCCTGGCATTCATCGTCGCGTACTTCGCCATCGACTACACCGCCGACGTCTTCGTCCCCGGCATCGGCAGCGCGAACCTGCTCCACCTCGTCCTCGGCGTGACGATGGGCGTCTCCCTGCTCGGCATCGGCTTCGGAGTCGTGCACTGGGCGAAGACGATGATGCCCGACGAGGAGGTCGTCGAGGAGCGTCACCTCCAGCGGTCCTCCGACGCCAAGCGCAAGGAGGCCGCCGGCGTCATCCTCGGTGGTGGCGAGATGGCCCAGCTGGGCCGCCGTCCCATGATCAAGTACTCGCTCGTCGGCGCGCTGGGCCTCTTCGCCCTGCCCTTCGTCGTCCAGATCGCCGGCTCGCTCGGCAACCCGACGGAGGCCGACGAGCTCGCGCACACGATCTGGGACATCGAGCCGAACCCCGACGGCTCCCCCGGCGCCCCGATCCGGCTGATGCGCGACCCGGAGCTGACCCCGATCAAGGTCAGCGACATCACCATCGGCTCGGTCTTCCACGTGATGCCGGAGACCCTCAAGGACAGCACGCACGTCCTCGAGGACAAGGCCAAGGCCGCGGTCATCCTCATCCGCCTCGACCCGTCGCAGTTCGCCAACGACGAACGTGGTCGCAAGACCCAGGAGTGGGGCTACCAGGGGATCATCGCCTACTCCAAGATCTGTACCCACGTCGGCTGCGCCGTGGGCCTGTACGAGCAGCAGACCCACCACCTGCTCTGCCCGTGCCACCAGTCGACCTTCGACGCCACGAGGGACATGGACGTCATCTTCGGTCCGGCCAAGCGTCCGTTGCCGCAGCTGAAGATCACCGTCGACGCCTCGGGTTACCTCGTCGCGCCCCAGGGGTTCACCGAACCCGTGGGGCCGAGCTACTGGGAGCGATGATGAGCACAGCTGTGGACCCGAGAAGCGCCGAGGCGCTCCGCGAGCACGACGAGGTCGGCGAGCCCGCCCCGAGCGGCGCCATGAAGACGGTCGGCGGTCTCGCCGGCTGGCTGGACGACCGGACCGGCGGCGCCGGCTTCATGTCGTACCTGCTGAAGAAGACGTTCCCGGACCACTGGACGTTCATGCTCGGTGAGATCGCGATGTACACGCTGATCATCTGCCTGCTGACCGGGACGTTCCTCACCTTCTGGTTCGTGCCGAGCGCGGGCCAGGTGGTCTACGACGGCTCCTACCTGCCGCTGCAGGGCGTCACGATGTCCGAGGCCTACCGGTCCACCGTCGACATCTCGTTCGACGTGCGGGGCGGCCTGCTGATCCGCCAGATCCACCACTGGGCGGCGCTGCTGTTCATCGTCGCGATCACCGTGCACATGTGCCGAGTGTTCTTCACCGGCGCGTTCCGCAAGCCGCGCGAGATCAACTGGGTGATCGGCACGACCCTGTCGATGCTGGCCCTGATCGAGGGCTTCGCCGGCTACTCGCTTCCCGACGACCTGCTCTCCGGTACCGGCCTCCGTGCCGCCGAGGGCTTCATCCAGTCGATCCCGATCATCGGGTCCTACGTGGCGGTCATCGCCTTCGGCGGTCCGTTCCCGGGTGAGATCATCATCCCGCTCCTGTTCTCGCTGCACATCCTGCTGCTCCCGGCCATCATCGTCGGTCTGTTCACCGCCCACATCGTGCTGGTCTTCGTGCACAAGCACACGCAGTACCCCGGGCCGGGCCGGACCAACATGAACGTCGTCGGCTATCCGTTCATGCCGGTCTACATCGCCAAGGCGGGCGGCTTCTTCTTCCTCGTCTTCGGGATCTGCGCCCTCATCTCGGCGCTGGTGACGATCAACCCGATCTGGGCGTACGGACCCTACGACCCGTCACCCATCACCGCGGGCGCCCAACCGGACTGGTATATGGGCTTCGCCGACGGCGCCCTGCGGCTTCTCCCCGGCTGGCTCGAGTTCGTCATGTTCGACCGCACGTGGAGCTTCAACGTCTTCCTGGGCGCCATCGCGCTGATCCCCGTGCTGTTCACCCTGATCGGCATCTACCCGTTCCTCGAGAAGTGGGTCACCGGCGACAACCGGGAGCACCACCTGCTCGACCGGCCGCGCAACGCCCCGGTCCGCACCGGCATCGGCGTCATGGCGCTGTCGACCTACCTGATCCTCTTCATCGCCGCCGGCAACGACATCATCGCGATCAAGCTGCACCTGTCGATCAACGACATCACGCGGACCCTCCAGGTGGCCTTCTTCGTCGTCCCACCGCTGGCGTTCTGGGTCACCAAACGGATCTGCCTCAGCCTGCAGCGCCACGACCGCGACAAGGTGCTGCACGGCCGCGAGAGCGGCACGATCATCCGCACCGCGGAGGGGCGGTTCTTCGAGAAGCACGAGCCACTGGACGAGTACGAGCGCTGGACGCTGGTGCAGCAGGAGTCCCCGGAGCCGCTGGTCCTCGGTTCGCAGGCCGACGCCAACGGCGTCGCCGCCAAGCACGCCCGCAAGGAGCGGATCCGCGCCCGGCTGTCGCACTTCTACTTCAAGGACCGCGTCGCCCCCGTCACGCCGGCCGAGCTGGCCGCCGCGCACCACCACGGCGAGCACGAGGCCCTCGCGTCGCCGGAGACGAGCGGCAGCCTCGAGGGCCCGCCCGAGACCCAGGGTCTCGGCCTGCCCGCCTCGGAGCGCGAGGCGGTCAAGCGCGCCCCGGAGAAGGACCTCTAGCCCGCACCACCCCTCGGGCTCCTCGGGGCCGGGACACACCGTGGTGGGTGTCCCGGCCCCGAGTCACGCCCAGAGGCGAGCGCCGACACCTCGCCGGCCCCTGGGACCCGGTCCGCGACGATGATGGTGGGCGGTTTCGAGACCCTCTGAGGTCGAGAAGTCCACACCATCAGGGACTCGCTCGGCTGGAGCGACCAGGTGAGCCGCTGCCCGGTCTCAGCGCGTGCCACAGTGAGCCCATGACCGGCCCGATGACCGACGAGGAGTTCGAGGAGGCGGTGGGCGACGCCCTGGACCTCATCCCCGACGAGCTGGCCCGGCTGATGAGCAACGTCGCCGTCCTCGTCGCGGACGAGCCCTCGGCGGACGAGCCCGACCTGCTCGGTCTCTACGAGGGCGTACCCCTCACCGAACGCGATGGCTGGTGGGACGCGGGGTCGCTGCCCGACCGGATCACCATCTACAAGGGCCCGTTGACCCGCCTCTGCGAGGACCGTGAGGAGCTCCTCGACGAGATCGCGGTGACGGTGGTGCACGAGGTGGCCCACCACTTCGGGATCAGCGACGAGCGGCTCCACGAGCTCGGCTGGGACTAGCGCCGCGGGCCGGTATGCGGGTCAGTTCGCGTACTCGCCCTTGTAGTGCTCGAAGGTCCAGCCGACGATCGCGACGATCCCGAAGAAGGCGCCGATGATGAACAGCCACCATCCGACGGCCAGTCCGAGGAAGCACACCGCGGCCGTGAGCCCGAGCCACAGCGGCCACCACGAGTACGGCGTGAAGAACCCGTAGTCGCCCTCCTGCTCGGAGATCAGCGCGTTGGGGTTGTCCTCCGGGCGGTTGTCGAACCGGCGGCCGGTCACCGTGAGGTAGAAGGCGATGAGGCTGCACAGGCCGGCCGTGAGGAAGATGCCGAACGGCCCGACCATCTCGGTCCATCCGCTCCAGATCCCATAGAGCACGCCGACCGGGACGAAGAAGGCCGCCATGACGATGAACATCTTGGCTTCGACTCTCATCGGGTCGCCGTCCCGTGTCCGGGACCGTCGGGGTCGCCCGACTCACCGGGATCGTGCCGAGGCATCTCGCCCAGGTCGGGTGGTCCCATCGCCTTGACCAGTGGTGGTGCGTCAGGGGCCTGCACCGTCGGGGGCGCGACCTCGGGGTGGTGCAGGTCGAACGCCGGCCGCTCGGAGCGGATCCGCGGGATGCTGTCGAAGTTGTGACGGGGCGGCGGGCAGGAGGTGGCCCACTCGAGCGAACCGCCGTAGCCCCAGGGGTCGTCGGTCTCGACCAGCGGCGCGTAGCGCCACGTCTTCCAGACGTTGTAGAGGAACGGCAGCGTCGAGGCGCCGAGCAGCAAGGCGCCCGCGGTCGAGATGATGTTCGCGGTCTGGAACCCCTCCTCCGGGAGGTAGTCGGCGTACCGGCGAGCCATGCCCTCGATGCCCAGCAGGTGCTGGATGAGGAAGGTCGTGTGGAACCCGATGAACAGCATCCAGAAGTGCATCTTCCCCAGACGCTCGTCGAGCATCCGGCCGGTGAACTTCGGCCACCAGAAGTAGAAGCCGGAGAACATCGCGAAGACCACGGTGCCGAACACCGTGTAGTGGAAGTGCGCGACGATGAAGTAGCTGTCGGAGAGGTGGAAGTCCAGGGCCGGGCTGCTGAGGATGACTCCGGTGAGGCCGCCGAACAGGAACGTGACGATGAAGCCGATCGCCCACACCAGCGAGGCGGAGAACGTGATGGACCCGCCCCACATCGTGCCGATCCAGTTGAAGAACTTCACGCCGGTGGGTATCGCTATCAACATCGTCATGATCGCGAAGAACGGCAGCAGCACTTGTCCCGTCGCGTACATGTGGTGCGCCCAGACCGCGGCCGACAGGGCCGCGATGGCGATCAGGGCGAACACCATCGTCTTGTACCCGAACAGCGGTTTGCGCGAGAAGACGGGTAAGACCTCGCTGATGATGCCGAAGAACGGTAGGGCGATGATGTAGACCTCTGGATGCCCGAAGAACCAGAACAGATGTTGCCAGAGCATGGCTCCGCCACTCTCGGCATCGAAGACGTGGGCTCCGAACCGTCGGTCCGCACCGAGCGCCAGCAGCGCCGCGGCCAGGACCGGGAACGCGATGAGCACGAGGATCGACGTCACGAGGATGGTCCACGTGAACATCGGCATCCGGAACATCGTCATGCCCGGTGCGCGCATGCAGATGATCGTCGTGATGAAGTTGACCGCGCCGAGGATGGTGCCGAACCCCGACAGAGCCAGGCCGAACACCCAGAGGTCACCACCGAGCCCGGGGCTGTACGAGTTGTCGGACAGCGGTGCGTAGGCGAACCAGCCGAAGGCGGCCGCCCCCTGCGGCGTGAGGAAGCCGGCGCCGGCAATGGCGCCGCCGAAGAGGTACAGCCAGTACGCGAACATGTTGAGGCGCGGGAAGGCGACGTCAGGAGCGCCGATCTGCAGCGGCATCACCGCGTTGGCGAACCCGGCGAACAGTGGGGTCGCGAAGAGCAGCAGCATGATCGTGCCGTGCATGGTGAACAGCTGGTTGTACTGCTCCGGGTTGTCGACGACCTGCAGTCCGGGCGCGGCCAGCTCGGTGCGGATGAGCAGGGCCATGATGCCGCCGAGCAGGAACCAGACGAACGAGGTGATGAAGTAGAGGTTGCCGATGACCTTGTGGTCCGTGGTGGTGATGTACTTGATGACGGTCTGCCCCGGCAGCAGCTTCGGTCGCGTGTGGACCCGCTCACCGGTGGAGTACTCGAGCGTCGACCCGCTCGGCGTCGTCGTCGTGGCGGCCATCTCTAGCTCCCGGAGGCGGAGGGGACGAGTTTCTGGTCCGCGGGCAGCACCGGCTCGCGGTTGAGATCGATGGACAGCTGGCCGGTCTGGCCGAGGGACTTCAGCCGCGCGATCTCGGCGTCGTAGGCCCCCTGGGACACGACCTTGACCTGGAAGAGCATCTGGGAGTGGTAGGCGCCGCAGAGCTCGGCGCACTTGCCCTGGAAGGAGCCCTCCTGGGTCGGGATGACCTGGAACCGGTTCGTCTTGCCGGGGATCATGTCGAGCTTCTGCAGGAACGCCGGGACCCAGAACGAGTGGATGACGTCGCGCGCGTTGAGGACGAACTCGACCCGCTTGTTGACCGGCAGCACGAGGACCGGCTGCTCGTTCAGCGGCTCACCGGTGGCCTTGTCCAGCTCGACCTGGACGCCCGACTCGTAGACGTCGGCCTCGACGTAGTTGAAGTCCCAGCTCCACTGCTTGGCGACGACGTTGATCGTCACGTCCGGCTTGGCGGAGACATCGAGCAGGGCCGACTCGTCACGCGCGGTGTAGTAGAAGAGCACGGCCACCATGAAGACCGGGACGATCGTGTAGAGCATCTCGATCGGCACGTTGTAGCGCAGCTGCGGCGGCAGCCCGACATCGGTCTTCTTGCGGCGGTAGGCGACCATCACCCAGATGGTCAGGCCCCAGACGATGAGACCGACGGCCAGCGCGGCGATCCAGGTGCCCACCCACAGGTTGGTCACCCGGCCGGTCTGGTTGGTGATCTCGCCACCGTTCTCCCCTTGCGGGAGCCATCCGCTCGACGCCGTCCCGTTGCTGGCGCAGCCGCTCAGAAACAGGGAGACGGTGACGAGCAGACCGAGAACGGTGATCCCCCGACGCGTCTGGCGCGCGGTCGGTCGTTGGTGCGTGCGCAACGGGAACCTTCCGGATCGGGCGGGTACTCGAGCCAAGCGTTTGGGTGACCTCAGCGTACGTCGTCACCCTACTGTGTGACCCCCCAGAATCGCTGGCGGTGGACACCACGGGTGAGGCTAACGTGACGGACGTGGCGAAGCCTCCGGAGCCCTCGACAGGCGGTCCGTCGCGCGTCCTGATGGACGGCGCCGCGGCCCCGCTGCTCCCGGCCGCGCGGGCGGTCCTGCTGGCCGCCGTGGACGCCGGATGGGCCGACCCGCGACGCCTCTACGCGGAGGGCCGCCAGGCCCGGCGCCTCCTCGACGACGCCCGTGAGGCGGTCGCGTCCGGGCTCGGTGTGCGGCCCCCCGAGGTCAGCTTCCTGCCGAGCGGTCCGGTCGCGTTGTCGGCGGCGGTCGAGGGCATCCGGTACGCGTCACGCCGACGCGGTATGCGCACGGTCGCCGGTGCGGTCGAGCACTCGGCGGTGCTGGTGCCCGCTCGCGCGGTGGCGGCAGCCTCGGATGACGCGGGCCTGCTCGAGGAGGTGGCGGTCGACGACGCCGGAAGGGTCCGGCTGGACGCGTGGGGCGCCGCCCTCGACGTCCCGGGGACCGTCGTGGCGGCACTGCAGAGCGCGAACGGCGAGGTGGGCACCCGGCAGCCGCTGGGAGCCGCGTGGGAGGCCGGCCGCGCGCACGGCATACCCCTCGTCGTCGACGCCCAGGCCGGCTTGGGGCGGGACCCGGTTCCGGAGACCTACGACGTGCTGGTCGGCGACGCTCGGTCGTGGGGTGGGCCGGCCGGGGTCGGGGTGCTCGTCGTCCCGGAGCGGACCCGGTGGCGTCGTCCCGGAGCAATGAGCGAGGCCGAGTTCGGGCGGACCGACGCCGAGCCGGTGGTCCCGCTGGTGCTGGCGGCGGCGGAGGCCTGGCTGGCGGCGGGCGCTGACCGCGCGGAGGAGGTGGTGCGCGCCCGGGAGCTGGTGGACCAGGTCCGGACGGCCGCGGCGCGGGTTCCGGACACGGTGGTCGTCGGCGACCCGGTGGACCGGCTGCCGCACGTCGTGACGTTCTCGTGCCTGTTCGTCGACGGCGAGGCCCTGGTGCACGAGCTGGACCGCCGTGGTTTCGCCGTGGCGTCCGGCTCGGCGTGCACGGCCTCGACCCTGGAGCCCAGTCATGTGCTCGCGGCGATGGGGGTGCTGACACACGGGAACGTCCGGGTCACGCTCCCGTTGGCGGCGGCGGTTGCGGGTGGCGAGGTGGCCCGGGCGGCCGGCGTTCAGGCGTTCGGTGAGGCGCTGCCGGAGGCGGTGGCCGCCGTGCGGGCCCAGCTGGGCACGGACCGGCTGTGACGTCGGCTCGCGGCGAGGACGCCGTCGTCGAGGTCGACGCTCGCGGACTGCGATGCCCGATCCCGGTCGTCCGGCTAGGGGTGGCGATCCGCGACCTCCCGGCCGGCTCGCTGGTCCGGCTGCTGGCCACCGACCCCGCGGCCCGGTCCGACGTGGCCGCGTTCTGCCGGATGCGGGGGCACGAGCTGGTCGAGAGCGTCGACGAGCCGGAGCACACCGCCTACCTCGTCCGGCGCGCCGGCTGAGCCCGACCCGCCCGGTCGGGTACCCGGTCGGGTCACCGACTCGGTCGTGATCACTGCGGAACTGGTTACCCGACTGGTTATCTGAACGGCGCGGGCAGCGGGGCGGTCAGCGCATCGGCCAGCAGCCGCAGGTACTGGGGCCGCGGCACCTCCGTGACGCCGAGCGACTCCAGGTGCGGCGTGCGCCACTGGACGTCGACCAGACGCCGCGGGTCGCCGTCCGCGGCTACGAGGTCGACCAGCCCCGCCACGGCCGCCTTGGACGCATCCTTCTCCCGGTGGAACATCGACTCTCCCGCGAACAGCCCGCCGATGGCGATGCCGTACAGGCCGCCCACGAGCTCGCCGTCCTGCCGCACCTCGACGGAGTGCGCCCAACCCAGCCGGTGCAGCTCGCTGTACGCCGCCACGATCTCCGGCGTGATCCAGCGTCCGGACCGCTCGGGATCCGCACAGCCGGCGACCACCCCGGCGAAGTCGGAGTCGAGGCGTACCTCGAAGTGCCGCAGCGACCGCCGCAGCGAGCGACTGACGTGGAAGTCGTCCGGCCGCAATATCCCCCGAGGGTCGGGCGACCACCAACCGATCGGCGGCGCTCCCGCGGCGCCCAGGCCCATCGGGAAGAGCCCCCGGGCGTACGCCTCGAGGACGGTGCCGGGTGCGAGGTCGGCGCCGACCCCGACCAGGTCCTCCCCCTCGTCCGCGCCGGACGCGTCGAAGACGTACCGGGACGGCGGCGGGACGACGGGCACGGGTCGGCCAGACCGGTCAGCCGTGCCGGCAGGACACCACGGGCCGGATCTCGGCCTCGGAGTCCGGGCCATAGGCGTCGGCGAGCCGACCGAGGAAGTGCTCTTGGCGCAGCCGGTACTCCTGCGTCCCCACCGTCTCGATGACGTAGGTCGCGAGCATCGACCCCAGCTCCGCGCACCGGCGCAGGTCCAGCCCGCCGGAGAGACCGGTGAGGAACCCCGCGCGGAAGGCGTCGCCGACCCCGGTCGGGTCGGCCTTGCGGACCTCCCGCGCGACGGAGACCGAGATGACGTCCTCGCCCTTGCGATGGATGGTCACGCCGTTACTGCCTCGCGTCACGACCCGGACGTCGACGTGACGCATGATCTCCTCGGGCGACCACCCGGTCTTCTGCTCGGTGAGGTGCGCCTCGTACTCGTTCGTGAAGAGGTATGCCGCGCCGTCGACGAGGCGGCGGATCTCCGGGCCGTCGGCGAACGCCAGCTGCTGAGAGGGGTCCGCGATGAACGGGATCCCCCGCGTCCGGCACTCCTGAGTGTGCCGGAGCATCGCCTCGGGATCGTTCGCGCCGATGAGCACGAGGTCGAGGCCGCCGACCCGGGTGGCGATCGGACCCAGCTCGATGAGCCGCGCGTCCGACATCGCCCCCGCGTAGAAGGTCGCGATCTGGGCCATGTCGTCGTCGGTCGTGCAGACGAACCGCGCCGTGTGCCGGGTGTCGCTGGTGTGGACCGACTCGCAGTCGACGCCGTGCCGCTCCAGCCACGACCGGTAGTCGGCGAAGTCCTCCCCCACCGACCCGACCAGGATCGGACGCTGCCCGAGGTTGGCCATGCCGAAGGCGATGTTGGCCGCGACGCCACCGCGCCGGATCTCCAGCTCGTCCGCGAGGAACGACAGCGAGATCTTGTCGAGCTGCTCGACGACCAAGGAGTCGCGGAATCGGCCGCGGAACGTCATGAGGTGGTCCGTCGCGATGGACCCGGTGACCGCGATCTTCACGCGCGGCAACCTACCCCGGACATGCGCGTCGGGGTGACATCGCCGCCATGTGGTCGGCCGAGGTCACCCCGACGGGCGCGCAGCGGAGCAGGGATCAGCTGAAGCTGTCGCCGCAGGCGCACGAGCTGCCCGCGTTCGGGTTGTCGATCGTGAAGCCCTGCTTCTCGATCGTGTCGGCGAAGTCGATCGTCGCGCCGATGAGGTACGGGGCGCTCATCCGGTCGACGACCACCTCGACGCCGTCGAAGTCGGCCACGAGGTCACCGTCGAGGGTGCGCTCGTCGAAGTAGAGCTGGTAGATCAGCCCGGAGCATCCGCCGGGCTGCACGCCGACGCGGAGTCGGAGGTCGTCTCGGCCTTCCTGCTCGAGGAGGCTCTTGACCTTGCCGGCGGCGAGGCCGGTGAGGACGACGCCGTGCGTGTCCGTCTGCTGCGTGGTCTGGTCCTGAACGCTCATCCGTCACTGTCCTTCGGGTGTGCGGGCGAAGTCTGCTGGTCGACACCGTCAACCTCGCTGCCCCGGGATGTGTTCCCGAGAACTCCACCAGTCTAAGCCGAGCCCCCGGGACTGGGTGACCAGGTGCCCGCGACGCGCGCGGCGCGGGCCTCCAGCGTCCCCACCGGGTCGGCCAGGGCGCCGGGGACGTCCTCGGGGCGGTCGCAGACGGCGTAGGCGCCCGAGAGCCCGGCGGTCATGGCCTCCCGGCGGCCCACGCGGACCTGTCCGGCGAGGGCCACGGCCGGTATGCCCGCGGCCATGGCCAGCTCGGACACCGCCGCCGTCGCCGAGTCGCGCAGGCTGCGCCAGTCGTAGGTCCCCTCCCCGGTGACGACGAGATCGGCGTCGGCGAGGAGGCCGGCCAGCCCGATCTGGTCGGCGACGAACCGAGCGCCGTCCACCCGCCGGGCGCCGAGGAGCAGCAGCGCGTGGCCGATACCGCCGGCGACACCCGCGCCCGGCTCCCGGTCGAGCCGGCGCGCTCCACCGCCGAGCAGGTCGCGTGGCTGCGGCAGCACGCGCGTGACGACGTCCACCCAGTGCCCGAACGCCGCCTCCAGCGCCTGCGCCTCCTCCTTGGTGGCCCCCCGGTCCTCGGCCTCCACCGCGCTCGCCCCCTGGAAGCCCAGCAGCGGCAGTATCGGCGACGTCGCGAGGATCAGCTCGACCGCTCGGAACCGGTGCACGACCGAGCTCAGGCCGGGGAGGTCGCCCGTGGTCACCTGGCTCAGGGCCAGGCCCCCGGCGGCGAGGACGTCGCGGTCGCCCGCGCCGAGGGCAGCGAGCAGGCCGGCTCCGGCGTCGTGCACCGCGGAGCCGGCGAGGCCGACGACGAGGCGTCGCGGTTCGGTGGACAGGGCGAGGAGGAGCAGCTCGCCCAGTCCGAAGGACGAGGTACGCGCGGGGTCGCGGTGGTCGTCGTCGACGAGGTCCGGTCCGCACGCCTGCGCGGACTCGACGTAGGCGGTCCGGGTGCCGTCCTCGTCGACCAGGAGCACCCCAGCCGGTACCGCGCGACCGGTCGGGTCCTCGACGGTGGCCGCCAGCGTCTG
Organism: uncultured Actinomycetota bacterium; assembly: GCA_963787725.1. GTDB lineage: Bacteria > Actinomycetota > Actinomycetes > Actinomycetales > Dermatophilaceae > Lapillicoccus. Next base: position 221,459 of record CAWBEH010000008.1, read on the forward strand.
GCCGCCGAGGGCGTCGCCGAGCACGTCGAGGAACCCGGGCCCGCCGTCCGACATGGGCGCCAGCACGAGGTCGTCGTGCGGCGCCGCCGCGGACCACCCGCGGGCCATCGCCACCGCCGCCTCCTGGGCGGTCAGCGTCCCGGCGAACCGGGTCGGGGCGATGACGACGCGCATACCGTCATGCTGGCAGGCCCCCGATCGTCGTCCGAACTCAGATGTGTGTCGGTTCTCGGCCTCGCGGGCGCCAGAACCGACACACATCTGAGTTCGGACGATGATTCGGGCGGTCGATCCGGGTCTTACGTCGTACCAACCCTTTCCACCAAGGAGACCAGCGATGTCCTTCCAGGCGTACCTCGACGCGGTCGAGAAGCAGACCGGCAAGACCCCGCAGCAGATCGTCGACGAAGCGGCCGCTGCGGGGATCGGCCCGACTACCAAGGCCGGTGAGGTGGTCGCCTGGCTGAAGACGACCTACGGGATCGGCCACGGCCACGCCAACGCGATGAGCCATGTCATCCGCAACGGACCGGGGATCGGCGACAAGCACGTCGGCACGACGGGGACGCACCGTGACGAGTCGAACACGTTGCGACTGGACGGCGTCGCGAACCGGTAGTCCACGGCGGCATACGATCGGAGCGTGACCACGATCGCTCCCGAGGGCGCCCACCCCCGCCCCTCGCTGATGCCGCTCCTCGTCCTCGGGCAGGGCCGTGACCTGGCCACCGAGCGCGGAGTGGAGTGCCCCGGCGACCTGCCCGCCCCGTCCGACCCCGGCCTGGTGGCCCGCGCCCGCAAGGCCAAGGCCGCGCTCGGCGACACCGTGTTCGTGCTCGGCCACCACTACCAGCGCGACGAGGTCATCGAGTTCGCCGACGTGACCGGCGACAGCTTCAAGCTGGCCCAGCAGGCGGCCGCGCGGCCGGACTCGCCGTACATCGTCTTCTGCGGCGTCCACTTCATGGCCGAGTCGGCCGACATCCTCACCTCCGACGAGCAGACGGTGATCCTCCCCGACCTGGCGGCCGGCTGCTCGATGGCCGACATGGCCGGCATCGGCCAGGTCGAGGACGCGTGGGACGAGCTGATCGACGTCTTCGGCGACGGCATCGCCGACATCGTGCGCCCCGTGACCTACATGAACTCCACGGCGGCCATCAAGGCGTTCACCGGGCGGCACGGCGGGACGATCTGCACGTCGTCCAACGCGAAGACCGCGCTGCGGTGGGCGTTCGACCAGACCGGCGGCGTCGACGGCACCGGCAAGGTGCTGTTCCTGCCCGACCAACACCTGGGCCGCAACACCGCGGTCCGCGAGCTCGGCCTGTCCCTCGACGAGTGCGTCCTCTGGGACCCGCACAAGCCGCACGGCGGCGTCACCGCCGACCAGCTGCGGGCCGCCCGGATGATCCTCTGGCGCGGACACTGCTCGGTGCACGGCCGGTTCACCGTCGAGGCGGTCGAGCAGGCGCGGCGGGACATCCCAGGCGTCAAGGTGATCGTCCACCCCGAGTGCCGCTACGAGGTCTGCGAGCTGGCCGACGAGATCGGCTCGACCGAGAAGATCATCAAGACCATCGCGGCCGCGCCGGACGGCACCTCCTGGGTGGTCGGCACCGAGCTCAACCTCGTGAACCGGCTCCGCGAGATGTACCCGAACCAGAAGATCGCGTTCCTCGAGAAGAACGTCTGTTACTGCACGACGATGAACCGGATCGACCTGCCGCACCTCGTCTGGGCGCTCGAGTCGCTCGTCGACGGCCGCGTCGTCAACCCGATCCGGGTCGACCCCGACGTCGCGCACTGGGCCCGGGTCGCGCTGGACCAGATGCTCGCGCTGCCGGGCGAGACCGCGAAGGACTGACCGGACGCGTCGCCGGGCGCTAGTCGTCAGGCCTACTCGTCAGGCCTAGTCGTCAGAGTGGCTGACCACGTTGATGACGGTGCCGTTCGGCGCTCGCACGAAGAACCGGCGCACGCCCCACGGCTCGGTGGTCAGCGGGTGGACGATCTCGTAGCCGCGCCGCTGCGCCTCCGCGTACGCCTCCTCGACCTCGTCACCCACATGCACGGACAGCTGCGAGTCGACGGGGGCCGACTCGTCGCGGGTCACCACCTGGACCGACGCCCGGCCGTCCGGGGTGCTGAACCGGGCGACCCAGCCGAGGTTCATCTCCTCGACGCTGAGGCCGAGGTAGTCCATGTAGAACGAGCGCGCCTCGTCCATGTCGTCGATGGGCAGGTTGGCGGTGACTCCTGTCGGATGCATCGCGATCTCCTTCCAGCGCTACGCGGCGTCCGGCCCCACCGTCAGTGTCATCCCCGCGATCCGGAGCCGCTCGACGAGAGCGTCGCCCATCGCGACGGACGGCGTCAGCACTCCCCCGCCCGAGTCCAGCCGGTCCTGGTCCACGGCGAGGCACAACGCCGACTCGCCGAGCATGACCGCGGTCGCCGCATACCCCGGGTCACCCTTGGCCGCGACGACGGCGAGCAGCCGCCGACCGGAGTCGGTGGTGGTCCGCAGCTCGAACCGGAAGTGACCCTCCTCGCGCGCCTTCTCGCCGGGGCCCTCGCCCGGAGACGGCAAGGAGGCGGTCGGCCACCGACCGCGTGTATCGGTTCGACATCGCCGTGACCGCCGTGCCCAGTGCTGCGGCTACGGCGTAGGCCTGCAGCCGGTCCTGCGTGCCGCGCCCGAACCCCATGGCCTCGCGGTACCTGAACCGGGATCCGTAGAGGTGCCCGAGCAGGGAGTCGCTGCGACGCACGATCCGTGAGTTGAAGGACGCCATGAACCAGGGCGCGGTCCACCGCCCGGTGGTGGCGTCGCGGTAGACGTACATCGCGTCCCGCTGACCGGACCGGTCCGGTTCGGAGCCGCGGTCGGTGCTGAGGGCGAACGGGTCGAACAGCACATGCCGACGTGACGGGTCCGCCTCCAGGGCCTCCATCTGCGCGCGCAACGAGTCGATGGTGCCGCCGCTGAACCCGCCGCTCAGCTGGGTGACCAGCAACGTCGTGTCGCCGAGGCCACCGAGCCCGAGGCGTTCGGCCTCGTGATGGAGCAGGTGGACGCCGAGGTCCGAGGGGATCGAGTCGAAGCCGCACGAGTTCACGACGCGAGCACCGGTCCGCACGGCGGTCTCGTGCGCCATGTCGACCGCGTCGCGGATGAACAGCACCTCACCGGTCAGGTCGGCGTAGTGGGTGCCGGCCTCGGCGCAGGCGCGCAGGAGCGGGAGGCCGTACCGCGCATACGGGCCGACGGTGGTGACGACCACGCGGGTCGAGCGGGCGAGGGCCTCGACCTGGGCCGCGTCGGTGGCGTCGCAGACGACGAGCGGCCAGGTATGCGCGCCGGTCGGCAGGTCGGCCCGGACTCCTTCCAGCCGCTCCCGCGACCGCCCGGCCAGCGCCACCCGGAGACCGGCGGGAGCCTGCCGCGCGAGGTACGCCGCCAGCAGGCGGCCGACGAAGCCGGTGGCCCCGAGGACGACGAGATCGTGCTCCCGGTCGGTTGACATGTCGGTCACCGGGCCATGGCTCCGAGGCGGGCGAGCAGCAGCGCCTCGGCCTGGCACACGTGCTCGAACTCGGCGAGGTGAAGGGACTCGTTGGCCCCATGGGCGCGGCCGTCGGGGTCCTCGACCCCGGTCACGAGGATCGCCGCATCCGGGAAGACCTCGGCGAACCGCGCGACGAACGGGATCGACCCGCCCGCGCCGATGTCGACCGGCTCGACACCCCACGCGTCGGTGAACGCGGCCCGGGCCTGGTCGTAGACGGGACCGTCGGCGTCGGCGTCGAAGCCGGGGCCCTCGTCGTCGAGGTGGATCTCCATCCGGGCGCCCCACGGCAGGTGCTTCTCGAGGTGGGCCGTGAGCAGCGCGTAGGCGTCCTGGGTGTCCTCGTCCGGCGCGATCCGCATCGACAGCTTGGCCGAGGCGGAGGGCACGAGGGTGTTGGAGGACTTCTCGACGCTGGGCGCGTTGAACCCGATGGTCGTCAGCGCCGGCTTGTTCCAGAGCCGGGTGAGGATGGTGCCCGAGCCGATGGTCTCGACACCGTCGAGCAGGCCGGACTCGAGGCGCAGCCGCTTCTCGTCGTAGTCGAGGTCCGACGCCTCGCCGGACTTCAGCCCCTCGACGGTGAGGTTGCCGTCCGCGTCGTGGAGGGTGGCGATGAGCCGGATCAGGGTGGTGATGGCGTCCGGTACGGCGCCGCCGAACATGCCCGAGTGGACGCCGTGATCGAGCGTCGTGATCGTCACGACCACCCGGATGAGACCGCGCAGGGTGACGGTGAGGGCCGGTTCGCCGATGTCCCAGTTGCCGGAGTCGGCGAGGACGATGGCGTCGGCCCGGAGCCTTTCCCCGTGCCGTTCGAGGATGGTGAGCAAGGAGTCGCTGCCGATCTCCTCCTCGCCCTCGACGAAGACCGTGACGCCGACCGGCGGACCGTCCGGGAACGTGCGCAGCGCCGCGATGTGGGCCATGACGCCGGCCTTGTCGTCGGCGGCTCCCCGCCCGTAGAGACGGCCGTTCCGTTCGGTCGGCTCGAACGGTGGCGAGTCCCACAGGGCGTCGTCACCGGGGGGCTGGACGTCGTGGTGGGCGTAGAGCGTGACCGTCGGCGATCCGGGCGGGCCGTCGCGGTGGCCGATGACCGCCGGCCGCCCGCCCTCGCGGACGATCTCGACGTCCAGTCCCTCGGCCCTCAGCAGCGCGGCGACGGCGTTCGCGCTGTCCTCGACGTGCTGCTGGTCGAACGAGTCGAGGGAGACGCTGGGGATCCGCACCAGCGCCTCGAGGTCCTCCCGCACCCCGGGCAGCAGGGCCGTCACCCGCTGCTTCAGGTCGTCGATCTGGTCGGGGGTGAGGACGTCGTCAGCCACGGCGGCGACTCTAGCGGCGACCGTCGCCTCGCCGACGGCTTACCCTGAGGGGGTGCGCATGCCCTGGCAGCAGAAGACCCTCAACGACGAGCTGGCCGCGACGACCGCCGTCCAGGACGAGCGGCCGGGGGCGAAGAACCGTCCGACACCCAAGCGGAGCGTCCAGGAGGCCGCCCGCAAGCAGCCCCTGGTCGTGACCGACCGCAAGGTGGCCAAGGACCGCGACAAGGAGAAGCGCCGCGAGGCCCTGGCCCGCCAGCGGCAGGCGATGGTCACCGGCGACGACGCCGGTCTCCCGGCCCGCGACAAGGGCCCGGAGCGCCGGTTCATCCGCGACTACATCGACGCGCGCTGGAGCGTGGGCGAGGTCGTCCTGCCGATCATGATCATCGTGCTGGCGCTGTCCTTCCTCCGGACCAGCTGGGCCCTGATGACCGTCTTCGTCCTGACCTACGGCCTCATCGCGGTGGCCATCATCGACGCGGTGCTGATGTGGCGGCGCATCAAGTCGCGGGTCGTCGACAAGTTCGGCCCGGGCAAGGTGCCGCAGGGCGCGATGATGTATGCGGTCATGCGCGCCTTCCAGCTACGCCCGACCCGGATGCCGAAGCCGCAGGTCAAGCGGGGCGACTACCCGTCGTAGCCGCCCATCGCAACCGCCTCGCTCAGGTGAGGTCGGCGAAGGCCGTGGGTCGGCGCGTCACGGCGTAGGTCGCGAAGTAGAGCTTCGCCAGGTTGCCGTCGGCATCCCGAACGAGCTCGAGCCGCTCGCCTCGCTCCCGCCCGGCGACGGCGCGGAACGTCGCCTCGTCCTCCCGGGCGAAACGGGTGTCGTCGAGCGGGGAGCCGGCCGCCACCCGCATCCACAGCTCGCCCTCGCGAACCTCGAGCACCAGCTCCTCGCCTTCGCTCCACCAGGAGCCGAGCAGCTCGGCGAGGTCCGCGTGGGTCTGCTCGGGCGTCCAGGCCGGACGGATCCGCGGCAGCGCGTCGAGCACGAGATCGAGCAGCCGGGTGGCCAGCGGCCCCGACTCGGCGCCGGCGGTCGTCGTGGCGACGACGAAGACACCGACCCCGTCCGCGCGGCTGACGCGCAGCCCGGACAGGAACCCCGGCATCGCCCCACGGTGACCGACGTGGACGCGGTCACCGCTGCGGACCAGCTCGTAGCCCAGGCCGTAGCCGGTCCGCCAGCTGTCCAGGTCGATCATCACCAGCGGACGGCACATCTCGTCGAGGGTCTCCGGACGCAGCACGGCGGGGTCGGGCTCGGCAAGGAACGCGGCGTACCGCGCCATGTCGGCGACCGAGGACCAGAGCCCGCCCAGCGGCGCCGTAGCGCGCAGCGCGAGCTCGGGCTCACGGGTGACCGTGCCAGCGAACGGGTCCACCTGGTAGCCGACGGCGTGGTCGTCGGCGGGCGTGATCGACGTCCGGGTCATCCCCAGGGGCGTGAGGATTCGTTCGCGGAGCGCCTCCTCCCAGGGCCGGCCGTCGAGGCGTTCGACGACCTGACCCAGGAGTGCGAAGGCCAGGTTCGAGTAGTGGAACGCCAGGTGCGGCGGGAGCACCTGCTCCGCGTCCTCGAGATCGGCGAGCAGCCGCTCGACGTCGGGGGCGTCGAGCGTCTCCCAGAGGTGGCCGACCGGCTCCCGCTGCAGACCCGAGGTGTGGCTCAGCAGCCGGCGGACGGTCAGCCCGGCGTGCCGCGAGTCCGGCAGCCAGGTACCGAGCGGGTCCTCCAGGTCGAGCCGGCCCTCGTCGCGCAGCTGCATCACGAGCAGCGCGGTGAAGGTCTTGGTGATGGACCCGATCATCACCTGGGTGTCGTCGGTGGCCGCCGTCGGCGGCTCCAGTCGCCGCGACCCGACGTGGTGGGACCACGCCAGTCCGCCGTCGCGGGTGACGCCGACCGAGAGGCCGGGCGTACGCCACCGGCGTTGGGCCTCGGCGACCTCGGCCGTCAGCACGATGGTGAGGCGTTCGGGGAGGGACATGTCGACGGAGGCTACCCAGGCGGTATGCGAGTTGCTGAGCGGAACGGCCGAGAAGCCCCGACTCAGAGCTGGCGGCCCCGCCAGCGCACTGAGCCACCCGACGCATCCGAACGCCGCCGGCAGCGCGGAGACGCCGAGGCGGCCGTGTGTCGACGACCGCACTCGACCTGGCGGCGGGCGATCCCGCCGACCAGTGTCGCCTCGAGCCCGCAGCGGGTCACGCGACGACCTGCTCGTCGACCGGCTCGTCACGGGCGGCGTCCTCGTCCTCGAACGAGGGCCCGTGGCCGTGCCCGGCGGACTCGCGACCCGGCACGAAGAAGGCCAGCACGAGCACGGCGACCCCGGTGACCGCCGCGAACACCATCCCGAGCTGGATCCCGCCGCTCAGCGCCGAGACCGGGTCGGCGCCCGAGGCGGCGAGGGAGGCCGACTGTACGGAGAGGATGGTCACGACGACAGCCGTCCCGATCGCGGCCGCCACCTGCTGCAGCGTGCCGAGAACGGCGCTGCCGTGCGGGTAGAGGTGCGGCGGGAGAGCGCCGAGGCCGGTGGTGAAGACCGGCGTGAAGATCAGGGCGAACGCGACGCTCATCAGCACGTGCAGGGAGAGCACGTACCAGGCCGGGGAACCGGTACCGATGGTGGCGAACCCCGCGAGCACTCCGAGCAGGAGCGCCGAGCCCGGCACCACCAGCACCCGGGCTCCGTACCTGTCGAACAGGGCGCCGACGCGCGGGCCGAGCAGACCCATGACCAGCCCGCCGGGCATGAGCAGGAGACCGGTGGTGAGCGGGGTCATCCCGGAGACGCTCTGGAGGAACAGCGGCAGGGTGATCATCACGCCCATCAGCGACATGAACGCCAGGCACATCAGGGCCAGGGAGACGGCGAACGTCCGGTATCCGAGCGTGCGCAGGTCGAGCAGCGGAGTGCCGGTGCGCTGCAGCCGCAGCTGACGCCAGCCGAACACCACGACGAGGACCGCGCCGACGACCAGCGTCGGGATCGCCGGCAACCCACCAGCGACCTCCGGGTCGACGCCGATCTGGCTGAGCCCGTAGACGAACGTGCCGAACCCGAGCGCCGCGAGCACGACACTGCCCCAGTCGATGGTGCCCGGCTGCGGCTCACCGACGTTGACCAGCTTGCGCAGCCCGATGACGAGCATGCCGGCGGCGATGGGCACGACGACCGCGAAGATCCAACGCCACGAGCCGAGCTGGAGCAGCACCCCGGACACGGCCGGGCCGAGCGCGGGCGCCACGGCCATCGCGAGGGTCACGTTGCCCATGACCTTTCCGCGCTCACGCACCGCCACGATGGTCATCAACGTGGTCATCAGCAGCGGCATCATCACCGCGGTGCCACTGGCCTGGACGATCCGCGCCGCGAGCAGCACCGGGAAGCTCCACGCCGCGGTCGCGAGGACCGTGCCGGTGATGAACAGCCCGAGCGCCACGGTGAATGCCTGGCGCGTCGTCACGCGCTGGAGGAACCAGCCGGTCATGGGGATGACGACCGCGAGGGTCAGCATGAACGCCGTCGACAGCCACTGCGCGGCCCGCGCGGTGATCTCGAAGTCGTGCATGAGCCGCGGGATCGCGTTGACCATGATCGTCTCGTTGAGGATGACGACGAACGTCGCGCCGACGAGGACCCGCAGGATGCCGGTCGCGTCCGGGTGCGAGGACGCGCGGGGCGCGCTCGTCCGCTGGTCGGGGGAAGGGGTCACGTCGGGTCCTTCGATGGTCAGGCTCGGGCTCATATCAGTGAGACCCCGTCGTCTCGCTCAAGTCATCGGGTGTGGCGGCCGAGATGGTCAGGAGGCCGTCGTCCGGCGTCAACACCGAAGAGGTCGGTGTCCATCCCGGCGCCGCTCCCCATGAGGCTAGGCCGGACCCCCGACACCGGGGCAACCGCTTTTCGCCCTGGGCGTGACGGGAGTCACTCCATCGGCTGGAGACTCATCGGCCCGTAGACCACCATCTCGCCCTCCCGCAGGGTGACGGCGTCGACGCCGGCGTCGAGCAGGTCGCGCCACTCCTCGCCGAGCCAGGACTCCGCCTCGCTCTGCGACGGGAACGTCCCCCCGCTGGGCGCGCCGGCGACCGGGTGCCGCTGCGCGTCGAGGAGCTCCCAGGACCAGTTCCCGCTCATGGGCCGATGCTACGCATACGACGGCTTTGACAGTCGGGCTCGCCGCGTGGGACGGTCAGCCCACCGTAGGTCGGTGACCAGGGAAAGCCGGTGCGAATCCGGCGCTGTCCCGCAACCGTGAGCACGGCCCGCCGAGAGGCAGGCAGCGAGTCGGAGCACCTGACATCGATTCCGGCTCCATTGCTACGTCCGTCGCGGAATGCGGACCGGAGTCAGAGACCACGGGTCCTCCCCCTCCTCGGACCGGGCGGGACCGCGGGATCTCCCACCCGGCCGTGAGGAGGTTCCTCTCATGACCCACCCCGTCCATCACGCACGCCGTGCGTCCCTGCTCGCCGTGCTCGGCGCCCTCGCGGCGTTGACCCTCGGCCTGCTCACGGCCTCGCCGGCCCAGGCGGCCAACTACCAGTACTGGGGCTACTACCAGCTCGCCGACGGGGCGTGGACCTTCGCCCAGAAGGGTCCCGCCGAGACCACCCCCGCCGAGGGCTCGGTCGAGGGCTGGCGCTGGGCGATCACCGAGGAGAGCGGCACTCCCCCGCGCAACCCCCGGGTGACCCCCGCCTTCGACGACGTGTGCGGCTCTGCGGCCGCCGAGTCGGGCAAGAAGCGCGTCGCCGTCGTCATCGACTACGGCCGCGACGTCGACGGCGACGGCGCCACTCCACCCAAGCCGGTGACGAAGTGCGCCACCGTCCCCACCGCCGCGACCGGCGCCGAGGTCCTCGCCGCGGTCGCCACCGTGCGCAACGGCGACGGCGGCCTCGTCTGCGGAATCGACAACTACCCGGCCAGCGGGTGCGGCGGCCAGGTGGCCACGCTGTCCGATGCGCAGAAGGCCACCGACACCCCGGTGACCGTCCTCGGCGCGGCAGCCCCCAGCACCACCGCCAGCGCGACGCCGACGGAGACCGCCGGCCCACTCATCGCCCCCGCACCGACGTCCACCACCACCAGCTCGGGTGTCCCCGTCGTCGTCTGGGTCGGCCTGGTGATCCTGCTGCTCGGCGTTGCCGCCCTGGTCTGGAGCGCCATGCGGCGGCGCCGCCAGAATGTCTGACTGACGCCCCGTGACCCGCCCCACCGGCCCCGCGCCCCGGATGCTGCATCCGGTGGCCTGGTGGCTGTGGGGCGGGGGCCTGGTCGTCGCAGCGGCGCATACGACGAACCCGTTGCTGCTCCTGATCCTCGTCGTCGTCGCGGGCTGGGTCGTGGCCGAGCGCCGCGAGATCGGCGCGGTGAACGCGTACCTGCCGTTCCTCCTGCTCGGGCTCGCGGCGATCGTCCTGCGCGTCGCTCTGGTCGCCGTGCTCGGGAGCGGCATCACCGGACGCACCGTGCTGTTCCGGCTGCCGACGATCCCGCTGCCCGAGTGGATGGCCGGCGTCCGGCTCGGCGGACCGGTGTCCGCGGAGGCGTTGGTGGCCGCCGCCGTCGAGGGACTGCGGCTCGCCACGACGTTGGCGTGCATCGGGGCGGCCAACGCGCTGGCCAGCCCGAAACGGCTGCTGCGGTACCTCCCGGCGACCCTCCACGACGTCGGCACGGCCGTGGTCGTGGCGCTGACGTACGCCCCGCAGCTCGCCGGCCTGGCCGGCCGGGTGCGCGTGGCGCGACGCCTGCGTGGGCACTCCGGGTCGGGGGTCCGGGAGCTGGGCCGCCTCGTCGGGCCGGTGCTCGAAGGCTCACTGGACCGATCCCTCGACCTCGCGGCGTCGATGGAGTCCCGCGGCTACGGCCGCACCCCGGTCCGGTCCACGTCGGCGCGCCGCGTCGCCAGTGCTCTGACCCTGACCGGCCTCGTGGGGGTCGTGGCCGGCCTCTACGGGCTGCTCGACGGGTCGGTCACCGGCCTGCTCGGTATGCCCCTGCTCGTGCTCGGCGTGCTCGTCACGACGGCGGCCCTCGTCGTCGGGGCGCGGCGGGACGTTCGGTCGCGGTACCGGCGGGACCCCTGGGGATGGCCGGAGTGGGCCGTGACCGTGCTGGGGGCGGTGCCGGCGGCCATGCTGATCTGGGCCGAGACCCACGGCTGGCCGGGCGTCGTCATGGCTCAGAGCCCGCTGGCCTGGCCCGAGGCGCCGCTCGTACTCGTGGTCGCGGTCCTGCTGCCCGGGCTCGCGGCGGTCGTCGCTCCGGTGCCGCCGCGGCTGGCGGCGGTGCGGGCCGCCGGCCGGGCCGCGCGCGCGGCGCGCACCCGGGCGCCCGCGCCGCCGGCGAGGCAGGGGGCGTCATGATCGAGTTCTCGTCCGTCGGGGTCGCGTACCCCGGCCAGTCCGCCTCGTCGCCGGCCCTGCGCGACGTGTCGTTCGTGGTCGACGAGGGCGAGCTGGTCCTCGTCGTCGGGCCGACCGGCAGTGGCAAGTCGACACTGCTGCGGTGCGTCAACGGCCTCGTGCCCCACTTCTCCGGCGGGACGATGACCGGCACGGTGCGCGTGGACGGCCGGGACACGCGGACCCATCGGCCACGCGACCTCGCGGACATCGTCGGGTTCGTCGTCCAGGACCCGCTCGCGTCTTTCGTCACCGACACCGTCGAGGACGAGCTGGCGTACGGCATGGAGATCCTCGGCGTGGACCCGCACGCCATGCGGCGCCGCGTCGAGGAGACGCTCGACCTCCTCGGCCTGGCCGACGTGCGCGACCGCACCCTCGGTGAGCTCTCCGGTGGACAGCAGCAGCGGGTGGCCATCGGCGCTGTGCTGGCCGCAGGTCCGCGGATCCTCGTCCTCGACGAGCCCACGTCGGCCCTCGACCCCGTCGCGGCCGAGGACGTCCTCGCCGCACTGCACCGGCTGGTGCACGACCTCGGCGTCACCGTGCTGCTGGCGGAGCACCGGCTCGAGCGGGTCGTTCACCATGCCGACCGCGTCCTGCTCGTCGACGACGGCACCGTCTCCGCGCCGCTCGACCCGGCCGAGGCGATGGCGCTCTCGCGCGTCCACCCCCCGGTGGTCGACCTGGGCCGCCGGCTGGGGTGGTCGCCGCTGCCCCTGTCGGTCCGCGACGCCCGCCGTCAGGCGCGGAGCCTCCGTGAACGGCTCGCCGCCGACGAGCATCCGCGCGCGTCGAATCCAACAGTCGGTGGACGGCCAGGTCCCGCCGCCGCCACGGTCTCCCGGCTGGCGGTCCGCCGCGGGGTGACGCAGGCCCTTCGCGGAGTGGACCTCGACCTGACGGCCGGAACCGTCACCACGGTCATGGGCCGCAACGGCGCCGGCAAGTCCACGCTCTTCGCCGCGCTGGCCGGCCAGGTCCGCCCCACGTCCGGGCTGGTCCGCGTCGCGGGCCTCGACCCCACCGCCACCCCACCGGAGCGGCTCGTCCGTGAGGTCGGGCTGGTCCCCCAGGACCCCGACCTGCTCCTGTATGCGGACCGGGTCGCCGCCGAGTGCGCCGCGGCGGACGCCGAGCGCGGTGTCGCCCGAGGCAGCACCCGGACACTGCTCGACCAGCTCACCGAGGGCATCGACGACGAGACGCATCCGCGCGACCTCTCGGAGGGGCAGCGCCTCTGCCTCGCCCTCGCCGTCGTCCTCGTCGGCCGCCCCGGCCTGGTCCTGCTCGACGAGCCGACCCGCGGGCTGGACTACCCCGCCAAGGCCCGGCTGGTCGGCGTGCTTCGAGACCTCGCCGCGCACGGGCATACCGTCGCGGTCGCCACGCACGACGTCGAGCTGGCCGCCGATGTCGCCGACCGGGTCGTCGTCCTTGCGGACGGTGAGGTGGTCGCCGACGGGGCGGCGCGCGACATCCTGGCCGGGTCGCCGGCCTTCGCTCCCCAGGTGGCCAAGGTGTTCCACCCGCTGCCGTACCTCACCGTCTCCGACGTCGTCGCGGCCCTCGGGGAGGCGTCATGAGGTTCCGGACGCCCTCGGTCGTCGCCCTGGGACTGGTCAGCCTGGTCGGTCTGGCCGCGTTCTTCTGGCCGTTCTTCGCCGATCCCCGGGTCAGCGAGGAGCACGGCCACGACGCGCCCTGGCTGTTCGCGCTGCTGCTGGGCCTGCTTGCGGTCGTCTTCGTCGCTGAGCTGACGACCGACCGTCTCGACGCGAAGGCCGTGGCCGTCCTCGGCGTCCTGGCCGCCATGGGCGGGGCGCTGCGGGTGCTCTCGGCCGGGACCGCCGGCTTGGAGCCGCTGTTCTTCCTGCTCGTCGTCGGCGGTCGAGTCCTCGGCGCCAGCAAGGCGTTCCTGCTCGGGTGCCTGGCCCTGCTGACCGGGGCACTCCTCACCGGTGGGGTCGGACCGTGGCTGCCGTTCCAGATGTTCGGGTGCGGCTGGGTCGCCCTCGGCGCCGCGCTGTTGCCCCAGGTCGGCGAACGGGCCGAGCGGTGGATGCTCGCCGCATACGGCTTCGTGTCGAGCCTGGTCTACGGGGCCCTGCTGAACCTGTGGTTCTGGCCGTTCCTCACCACCAGTGCCGGCCCCGCGGGTGCTTCGTTCGTTCCCGGCGCGTCGGTCGCCACGAACGCCCAGCACTACGGCGTGTTCTACCTCGCCACGTCGCTCGGGTACGACCTGCCCCGGGCCGTGCTGACCGCGGTGCTCGTCGTCCTCGTCGGTCCGGCCATCATGGCGATGCTGCGGCGCGCGGTGCGCCGGGCGAACTTCGACGCGGTGCCCGAGTTCAGGCCTGCCGCGTCTGCACCTCCACGAACGGCGGCTTGACCACCGTGGCCGTGACCTCCCGGCCGCGCACGTCGACGACGACGTCGTCGCCCAGGCCCACCGACGGCTCCAGCAGCGCGAGGGCGATGCCCTGACGCAGCGTCGGCGAGAACGTCCCTGACGTCACCTCGCCGACCGGACGGCCGTCCTCGGTGACCGTGCAGTGCTGGCGCGGGATCCCGCGCCCGGTCACCAGGAGCCCCCACGACTGACGTCTCGGACCGGCCTCCTTCTCAGCGACCAGCGCGGCCCGGCCCCAGAACTCCGGCTTCTTCCACCCGACCGCCCAGCCCGCGCGGGCCTGGACCGGGCTGATGTCGAGCGACAGGTCCTGGCCGTGCAGCGGGTACCCCATCTCGGTGCGCAGCGTGTCTCGCGCGCCCAGCCCGCTAGGCAGTCCGCCGTATGCCGCCATGGCCTCGGTCAGCGCGTCCCAGAGGGCCGGCGTGTCCTCCCACCGGGGCACCAGCTCGTACCCGCGCTCGCCGGTGTAGCCCGTTCGGCACACGATGACCGGCCGACCCTCCCAGTCGGCCACGGCGAAGCCCATGTAGTCGTGCTCGGTCGGCAGGCCGAGGGCGCGGAGGACCTCGTCCGACCTCGGTCCCTGGACGGCGACGATCCCGTACGCCTCGTGGAGGTTCTCCACGGCGATCCCGTCGGGCGCGGCCTCGGTCAGCCGCCGGACGACCTCGGTCGTGTTGGCGGCGTTGGGGATGAGGAAGACGTCGTCCTCCGCGCGCACGTAGGCGATGAGGTCGTCGACGACGCCTCCCGACGCGTCGCAGCACATCGTGTACTGCGCCTTGCCCGGCCCGATCCGGCGCAGGTCGTTGGTGAGGCAGGCGTTCACGAAGTCGACCGCGCCCGGGCCGACGACCGACGCCTTGCCGAGGTGGCTGACGTCGAAGATCCCCACGCGCTCGCGCACCGCGGTGTGCTCCGCGACGACGCCGCCGCCGGGGTACTCGATGGGCATGTCCCATCCCCCGAAGTCCGCCATCTTCGCGCCGAGAGCGACGTGGCGGTCGTGCAGAGGCGATGTTTTCAGGTCAGGCATGCCGCCGAGGCTAGTCGGGGTCCCCGCGAAGTATCGGAGCGGAGCGGAGAACTTCGTGGGGTGTCTTGTCGGGGTCCCCGCGAAGTATCGGAGCGGAGCGGAGAACTTCGTGGGGTGACCTAGTGGCAGGTCAGCTGCCGGCCTTGCGGCGGAACATCTGCTGCGCCTTCGCGGGGCCGTGGGCCTCGTTGACCTTCGGCGCGTCACCGTCGGCCGAGACGTCCACCCCGGTGTGCGCGTGCTTCTTGTCGAGGGCCTCGCGGAACTTCGCCTTCATCTCCTCCGAGGGTCCGGACGACTTCTTCTTGGCCTTGCCTGACATGTCAGCTCCTTGACGTCTCGACGTCACGTTGACGTCCGCCCACTCTGTCATCCGGCGCCCGCCGGGCGCCACGCGGTTCAGGCCTGGCCGCGGCGCTGCCGCGAGCTCCACTCCCGCATCCGCTTCGGGTACCCCGTGAGCAGGACGTCGTAGACGGGGATGTCGAGGGACCGCGCCAGCTCGAACGCGGTCTTGCGCGAACCGACGGCCCGACGGGTCCATTCTCCGTCCGTCGCGACGAGCACGATGCTCTCCGCGGTGACGTTGGTGGCCGGCTCGACGTAGGCCTCGACGCCCCGACGCGTCGTCGCGAACGAGTGCAGATGGTCGCGGACCGCCTTGCGGTCCACCCCCATGCTGGGACCGTCGGTGCGGCCGGGGTCCCCGCTCTTCTTGCCGCGCAACCTGCCGAACAAGCGCATGGCTGAGGGTACCCTGCGGACGTGGTTGCTCCGGGACGGCAGCGCCCTTGGCAGCCCCAGGGATCCGGGCTTCTCGTCGCCGTCGTGGCGGTCTCCGTCGTGGCCCTGACCGTCCACGGCATCATCGCGCTGGTGCTGATGAACGGCACTGTTCGCCGTCCCCCGACGTCGTCGGGTTCGGTCGTCCTTCCGACCGCCCCGCCGCCGACTCGCGGACCGGTCCCGTCCCCACCCGCGAACCCCACCCCGAACCCCACCACCTCCCCCGGCTCCCCCGGTGCGGGGTCGGCGCTGCACATCGACCACGCCTGCCTGGTCGCCGACAACCCGCCCACCACCGCCCGGATCGCCTCCGGCGACCCGTTCGGGTCCGATCTCTCGCACCTCGGCAGCGGTGCCGAGCTCCAGCGCCTCTACGCCGTCCGGAGCGGGTCGCTCGCTCCAGCGGACGGCGCCGGTCCGGTGCGCGACTGCGACGAGCAGCTGTGGCGGATCGTCGTGGCGGCCACACCACCCGACGCGCTGAAGTACATCGACGAGCTGCTCGTCTTCGACGCCGACCTCGGGGCCGGGTCGGACCCGTACGTCGGCGAGGTCATGGCCCAGCCCAGTACGACCGAGGCGGCGAGCCACTGGCGCCTGTCGCTCGCACCCAACGGGGCCTCCGGCCTCGAGGTCGCGCTCACCGTCGCCCACGAGGTCGGTCACCTGGTGAGCCTCAGCCGGTCCCAGATGACCGGCCAGGACGAGAAGGCCTGCCAGACGCTCTACACCGGAACGGGGTGCCTGCGCGACGACGCGGCCTTCTTCGGCTTCCTCACGGAGAACTGGACGGAGGACGTCTTCGACGAGTGGTCCACGGCCGATGCGACGCCCGACGACGCCAAGCGTGCCGACGCCCTGGAGGCGTTCTACGAGAAGCACGCGGACCAGTTCGTCGACGGGTACGCCGCGACCGACCCCGCCGAGGACTTCGCCGAGACCTTCGGAATCTGGTGCGCCATCGGCCCGTCGAGCCCCCTGCTCCCTCAGCTCATCGAGGGTGACCCGTCCAACGGAAAGGCGAAGCTCGACTGGCTCGAGCAGTCGGCCGACGTCAAGAACCACGTCCTGGGTGGATGCCAGCAGCTGCGGGCCCTCACCCGCTGACCCGGGCTCACCCGCATACGTCATCAGTGACAAGATGCTGCGGTACCCGCTTGCGAAGGAGCATGTTCATGCCGGCTGACGCCGACACGCCCTACGACGTCGTTGTCCTCGGGGGTGGCAGCGGAGGGTATGCGTGCGCACTACGAGCCGCGGAGCTCGGCCTGACCGTCGCGCTCGTCGAGCGCGGGAAGCTGGGCGGCACCTGCCTGCACCGCGGCTGCATCCCGACCAAGGCCCTGCTCCACGCCGCCGAGGTCGCCGACACCGCTCGCGAAGGCAGCCGGTTCGGCATCAAGTCCACATTCGAGTCGGTCGACATGAGCGGCGTCCACGCCTACAAGGACGGCGTCGTCGACCGGCTCTACAAGGGACTCCAGGGCTTGGTGTCCGCGGCCTCGATCGAGCTCGTCGAGGGCTCCGGACGGCTGGTCTCGCCCGACACCGTGGAGGTCGACGGCCGTCGCCTCACCGGCCGCAACGTCGTGCTGGCGACCGGCTCCTACGCGAAGACGCTGCCCGGCCTCGAGATCGGCGGCCGGATCATGACCAACGACCAGGCGATGGCCATCGACCACGTCCCGGCGCGAGTCGTGGTCCTCGGCGGTGGGGTCATCGGAGTCGAGTTCGCCTCGGTGTTCCGCTCGTTCGGGTCCGAGGTGACGATCGTCGAGGCGCTGCCGCGGCTCGTCGCCGGCGAGGACGAGGCCATCTCCAAGCAGCTGCAGCGCGCCTTCCGCAAGCGCGGGATCGCCTTCCGCACCGGGGTGCGGTTCACCGGTGCGCGGCAGGACGGCGACGTGGTCACCGTCGAGCTGGAGGGCGGCGACACCATCGAGTCGGACCTGCTTCTCGTCGCGGTGGGCCGCGGGCCGACCACCGACGGGCTCGGGTACGAGGAGTCCGGAGTCACCGTCGAGCGCGGCCTCGTGCCGACCGACGAGCGGCTTCGGACCAACCTGCCTACCGTGTATGCGGTGGGAGACATCGTCCCGGGCCTTCAGCTCGCGCACCGCGGGTTCGCCCACGGGATCTTCGTGGCCGAGGAGATCGCGGGCCTCTCCCCCGCACCCGTCGAGGACCGCGGCATCCCGCGGGTCACCTACTGCGACCCGGAGATCGCCTCGGTGGGACTCACGGAGGCGCAGGCGCGCGACGCATACGGCGAGGTCGAGACCTACGAGTACAACCTCGGCGGCAACGGCAAGTCGCAGATCCTCCAGACGCAGGGGTTCGTCAAGCTCGTGCGCGAGAAGGACGGACCGGTCGTCGGCGTCCACATGATCGGCGCCCGGATGGGCGAGCAGGTGGGCGAGGCCCAGCTCATCGTCAACTGGGAGGCGTTCCCGTCCGACGTCGCCTCGCTGGTGCACGCGCACCCGACCCAGAACGAGGCCCTCGGCGAGGCGCACCTCGCCCTGGCCGGGAAACCGCTGCACGCCCACGCCTGACGACGGAAGCCCTGACCACCCACCGACCAGCAGATCCCCACGAGGCCGCACCCTCGGCCAAGATGGGCCAACCGACCAGCAGCCATCACAGGAGACACAACTCATGTCCGAACGCGTGACCATGCCGGCCCTGGGCGAGTCCGTCACCGAGGGGACGGTCACTCGCTGGCTGAAGAACGTCGGCGACGCCGTCGCGGTCGACGAGCCGCTCCTCGAGGTGTCGACGGACAAGGTCGACACCGAGATCCCGTCGCCGGTGGCCGGGACGCTGCAGGAGATCCTCGCCCAGGAGGACGAGACGGTTCCGGTGGGCGCCGACCTGGCCGTGATCGGCGAGGGTGCCGAGTCCGGAGGTTCGGGCGGGTCCGAGGGCGGCGCGGATGCGGAGGCGGAGGACGCCTCGGCTCCGGAGCCGGAGCAGCCGGAGCCGGAGGCCCCGTCGGCCGAGCAGCCGGTCGCGGAGCAGACCTCCGAGCCGGAGGCCAGCCAGTCGCAGAGCTCGGGCGGACAGCAGCAGAGCAGTGGCGGTTCCGGCCCTGCCGGTGGGTCGTCAGGCGGGTCGTCGGGCGGGGAGACGGTGACCATGCCGGCGCTCGGCGAGTCGGTGACCGAGGGCACGGTCACGCGCTGGCTGAAGGCCGAGGGCGACACCGTCGAGGTCGACGAGCCGCTGCTGGAGGTCTCGACCGACAAGGTCGACACCGAGATCCCCTCACCGGTCGCGGGCGTCGTCTCGAAGATTCTCGTCCAGGAGGACGAGGTCGTCCCCGTCGGCGGCGAGCTGGCGGTCATCGGTGGGGAGTCGTCGGGCGGCGGCGACTCGGGTGGCGCCCCAGCCGAGCAGCCCCAGGAGTCCTCGGAAGCGGAGGCCTCGGCGGACGCCCCCGCGGAAGCTCCGGCCGAGCCGTCCGCCGAGCAGGAGGCGCCCGCGGAGGAGAAGGCACCGACACAGGAGGCGCCTGCGCAGGAGGCCCCCGCGCAGGCCGAGGCCGAGGAGGCCACCGCGGCCGCCGAGCAGCCCGCCCCTTCGGGTCAGGGCGCTGCCGCGACAGCCACTGCCCCGTCGAGCTCCACCGGCACGTCCACACCCGCGAGCGACAGCAACGGCGGCAGTGACGAGGGAAGCGCCTACGTCACACCGCTGGTCCGCAAGCTCGCCGCCCAGCACTCCGTCGACCTCGGCAGCCTCACCGGCACCGGGATCGGCGGCCGGATCCGCAAGCAGGACGTCCTCGACGCGGCCGAGAAGGCGAAGGCGGCTGCCGCTCAGCCGGAGCCCGCCGCTCCCGCAGCGGCCGCGACGGCGGCTCCGGCGGCGTCCGGCGGCGGTGCGCCCGCGGCGGCGGTCTCCGACAAGCGCGGCACCCGCGAGAAGATGTCGCGGCTGCGCAAGGTCATCGCGCAGCGCATGGTCGAGTCGCTGCAGGTCTCGGCCCAGCTGACGACGGTCGTCGAGGTGGACCTCACCAAGGTCGCCCGGCTGCGGGCCCGGGCGAAGTCCGAGTTCGAGCGGCGCGAGGGCGTCAAGCTCAGCTACCTGCCGTTCCTCGCCCTGGCCGCGGTCGAGGCGCTGAAGAGCCACCCCAACGTCAACGCGAGCGTCGAGGGCGACGAGATCGTCTACCACGGCCAGGAGAACCTCGCCATCGCCGTGGACACCGAGAAGGGCCTCATCGTCCCCGTGGTGAAGAACGCCGGCGACCTCAACATCGCCGGTCTCGCGCGGGCGATCGCCGACCTCGCCGACCGCACGCGCAACAACAAGATCGCGCCGGACGACCTCGCGGGTGGGACCTTCACCATCACCAACACCGGCAGTCGAGGTGCGCTCTTCGACACCCCGATCATCAACCAGCCCCAGGTCGCGATCCTCGGGACCGGCGCGCTCGTCAAGCGTCCGGTCGTCGTGTCGGACGCCGACGGCGGCGAGACGATCGCCGTGCGCTCGATGATGTACCTGGCGCTGTCGTACGACCACCGTGTCGTCGACGGCGCGGATGCGGCACGCTTCCTCGGCGCGATGAAGACCCGGCTCGAAGAGGGCCGGTTCGAGGCGTCGCTGGGGCTCTGAGTCGACTGCGGAGCCCGGCGAGACGGCACAGGGACGCTCGCCGGGCGTGTGGTTGCATGACGCCATGAGCCAGCGCGTCGCGATCTCGGGAGCCTCCGGCCTCATCGGCAGCGCCCTGTCGTCGTACCTCGTCGCGCGCGGCGACGACGTCCGCCACCTGGTGCGCCGGGACCCGCGGACCGGCTCGGAGATCTCCTGGGACCCAGCCCAGCGACGGCTCGACCCGGAGTCCCTGGCCGACGTGGACGTGGTCGTCCACCTCGCGGGCGCGGGCGTCGGGGAGCACCGCTGGTCACCGCGGTACAAGCAGGAGATCCTCGCCTCCCGCACCGACGGGACCGCGACCGTCGCCGGCGCGGTGGCCGCCCACGGCGACCGGATCCGGTTGGTGAGCGCCTCGGCGATCGGCTGGTACGGCAACGACCGCGGTGACGAGATCCTCACCGAGCAGAGCCCGGAGGGATCCGGGTTCCTCGCCGAGGTGGCCCAGGCGTGGGAGGCGTCGACCGCCGCCGCCACCGTGGCCGGCGCACCGGTGGCGATGTCGCGGACCGGCCTGGTCATGTCGCGCATGGGCGGCGCCTTCGAGCCGCTGGTCCGACTGGGCCGGCTGGGGCTGGCCGGCCCGCTCGGCTCCGGGCGGCAGTGGTGGCCCTGGATCACGCTCGACGACGTGATCCGGGCGCTCGTCTTCCTCGTCGAGCGCCGCGACATCGTCGGGCCGGTCAACGTCGTGGGGCCGGATCCGTTGCGCCAGAAGGAGGTCGTCGACGAGATCGGCCGCCAGCTGGGTCGGCCCACGGTCCTCCCCGCGCCCGGCTTCGCGCTCCGGGCGGTGCTCGGGGAGTTCTCGGGCGAGGTGACCGGAAGCCAGCGCGTCGTCCCGACCCGGTTGCGCGAGAACGGCTTCGAGTGGGTCCACGACTCGATCTCCAGCGCCGTCGCCACGGTCCTCTGAGGCGCCCCCCACCACGCCGCTTCACGGCAGACCAACCTCGGTCAGCCGCCACGCGCCGTCGCCGAGGGTGAGGGTGTAGCGGAGCGGTACTCCTGCGCCCGCCTCGACGCGCTGGGCCGAGCCGTCCTCCCCCACGACCCCGTAGGCCGACCGGTCGACCACGGCGGTCAGCACCACCGTCGTCGGAGCGATGCTGACCACCTCGGCCGAGCGGACCGCGAAGGCCAGCTCGACGTAGCGCTGCCGCTGCTCGCGCAGCCGGGCGATGCTCCGGGCGTCGGCCTCGTGGGCCCTCGAACCGTCCGGTTCGGCGCCGACCAGCAGCACGGGATCGGCGGCGAGGAGGGCGGCCGCCCGTCGGTCGGCCAGCTGCTGGAGGACGCCGACCGGGTCGCGCGCCACCGCTTCACTCGGCAGCGGCACCGGCCGGGGCCGAGCCGGATCCTCGGCCCCGGCCGGTGCCGCTGCCGTTGTGGTGGCAGTGTCGGTCGCTGCCGCGACCGTCGTGGCCGTTGCCTCCGCCACGGCCTCCGCTCCGGCCTCTGCTCCAGCCTCCGCTCCGGCCTCCGCAGTGTTCTCCGCCGCGGGCAGGCCGGCCGCCTCCTGGTCGGCGGCCGGCGTCGACGCCATGGCGCCTGGGGTTCGGTCTGACCGGGATCCGGCCACCAGCTCCAGCGGCCCGCCGGTCAGGCGCAGCAGCCCGAGCATGCCGCCGGCGAGGACCAGCCCGGCGACCGCGACAGCCAGCAGCCGGAGCCGCCACGACGGCGTTCGAGACCGCGTCGTGGCTCCGGAGGCGACCCGCGACACCTCCGCGATGTCCGCAGCCGGCGCCTGACTCGCAAGGGCCGGTTCCCGAACCCACGGGGTCACGACCCGCCGAACACGTCGGCGGCGCCGCAGTCGCCGGTCGCGCTGCCGCGCAGCACGCTCCTCCTCACGCAGCTGTGTCCGTGACCGTGTCTCCTCGGCGTCACGCCGGATCCTCGTGGTGATGGCCGCTGCCGGGTCGGGATGGTGGCCCACGAGACCGACCGGCTCGGGCGCCGCCGCCCGGTACAGCGCCAACGCCACCTCCGCCGCGGACGGCCGAGCGTCGGGATGCTCGGCGAGCAGCCGTATCACCAGCGGAGCGAGCTCCGGGCCGACCGCCGCCGTGACGTCCTCCAGCGTCCCGGTCGCGGCGTCGGACCCGGCCTCGTCGTCTGAGTCGGCCGCCATCGCCATCGCCCGCCGCCAGTGCAGGTCGCCGACCCAGGCCGGCGGCGTGGAGCCGCCGGTCCGCGCGTACCAGACCAGAGCGCCGAGCGACCACACGTCGCTCGCGGACACCGGAGGTCGACCGAGCACGACCTCGGGCGCGGTGAACCCCGACGTACCCAGAGACTCTTCCGGCCACCCGTCGTCCTCGAGCCAGGCCGACGACAGGTCGGCGAGCATCGGCCGACCGTCGGTCGTGAAGAGCACGTTGCCCGGCGCCACGTCTGCGTGCACCACGCCGGCCTCGTGCAGCTCGGCCAGCGCGGTGGCCATCGGCGTGAGCGCGGTGACGACCTCGCCGAGCGGAACCGCGCCACGGATGGCCACCACGTCGCGCAGGCTGCCCCCGTCGGCCAGCACCATGACGAGGACGACGCGCCCGTCGTCGAGGAGCTCGTGCTCCATGGCCCGCGCGAGATGCGCACCGGACACGCACCGGCCGAGCGCGACCTCGCGCTCGACGGCCGACCGGTCGACCCCACCGACGACGCCGGACTCCATCAGCTTCAGGGCGACCCGTTCACCGCTCTCGCGACGGGTGGCGGCCCACACGACCCCTGTCGACCCACGACCGAGGAACTCGTCCACGGCATACCCCGGCACCGTGGGCGGTCCCGCAAACCGGAGCAGCGCGGGCGCGGTCAGGGTCATCCGGTCATCGTGGCGGAACCCGCGACAGCGACCTGGACCTTATCCACAGCCTCCGGGTCAGCCCGCGTGCCGCAGCATGACGAACGCCCGACCGCCGACCCGCCAGTCCTCCACGGCCACGAACCCGGCCGCCGCGGCCACCTCAACGAGCGCGTGGGCGCCCATGACGGCCCACGGGACCGGATGGGACCGGCGACCCCAAGGACCGTGCAGGGTCACCGCCGTCCTCACGTCGTGGGCCGGGTCGGGGCTGGTCTCGACCAGGGCGACGGCTCCGGGCCGAAGGACCGACCGGCACCGGCGCAGGAGGGCCTCCGGGTCACCGCCGATGCCGATGTTCCCGTCGGCCAGGAGAACCGTCCCCCACCGCCCCTCACCCGGAAGCCGCTCCCGCACGTCGCGGACCAGAGCCGATCCACCCCGGTCGCGGGTTCGTCCCACCGCTTCCCGGGACAGGTCCACACCGAGGGCCGGGATCCCGTGACTGGCCAAGGCCTCGACGAACCGTCCCGGACCGCAGCCCACGTCGAGGACCGGCCCTTCGCACCGCGAGACCACGACCTCGTCCGCCTCGGTCAACCGCCCCCACGCCGACGCGTCGAGCAGGCCCGCGCTGAGGAACCCGTCGACCGCCTTGTCGTCGGCCACCCGGATCTCGACGGACGAGCCGGCGAGAGCGGCGTCGAAGAGGGTCGTCGGCGAACATGGAGAGGCGACCAGCCGTCGGTGGAGCCGCCCGAACCGGCTTCCCGGCGCCGCGGCCGCCACCTCGGCCGCGTCGGCCGCGTCGTCGACGTCGCGCCGGAGCGGCAGTAGGCCGACCCCGAGCCCGAGCCCGCGCAGCCGCGCGAGCTGGTCGGCGCCGGTCCGCGACGTCGACATCGGGACACCACGGATCGCGCCGGGGACGTGCCGCCGGAAGCCGATGGCCCAGTAGCCGCCGTCGCACGAGGGTCCCAACGCCACATCCCGGTCACCCCACGAGATGTCGAGGTCGGCGGCGGTCAGCTGAGGGGTGTCCATCCCGACGAGCAGCACCGTGGCCGGCGCGTACCCCTCCGACGCGTAGACGTCCTGGAAGACGTTCTCGAGACGGTCGTCGAGCGTCGAACCCCGTTGCGAGATAACGTATGCGGCGGTCGGCAGCCACGGGACGCGTGGCCCGTCCCAGGCGACCACGATGCGCCGTGGGCCCAGTGCCGCGACGGCGTCGAGCGTGTCGTGGATCGCCGCGCCGGCCAGGGCCGCGGCCTCGGCCGCACTGAAGGTCGGCTGCAGCCGAGTCTTGACGCGGCCGGGTACCGGCGACTTCGCCAGCACGACGACGACGTCCGGGACCATGCGGTCACCGCCCCAGGACGGCGGTCATGTCGCGGACCGCCCTGGCTGCGCCAAGGGGGGTGCCGGTGACCTTGGACCGGCCGCGGCGGGCGGCATACGGGACGTCCACCGACACCACCCGCCATCCAGACTCGGCCGCGCGGACCACGGTCTCGACGGGGTACCCCGAGCGTCGGTCCCGGAGGCCCAGGGCCAGCAGCTCCGCACGCGGAGCGACTCGCATCGGTCCGATGTCAGGCAGTAGCAACCCGGTTCGCCGGTTCACCCGCCGCGCGACGACTCGGTTGGCCAGCCGCAGGTGCCACGGCCAGGCCGCCGAGGTGACCCGGACGCGACGGCCCACGGCCAGGACACCTCCACCCCCGGCCACTGCATCCACCAGCGGTGCGAGGTCCTGCGGGTCGAGGGTCGCGTCACAGTCCATCATCGCGACGAGCGGAGCGGTCGCCGCCTCGAGACCGGCGTGGCAGGCCGCGCCGTACCCGCGCACGGGGTGGTGGACCACCGTCGCGCCGAGCGACGCCGCCAGCTCGGCCGAACCGTCGGTGGAGCCGTTGTCGACGACAATCGCGTTGGCCCACAACGGCATCCGGGACAGAACCCAGGGAAGTGCGGACGCCTCGTCGAGACACGGCAGCACCACGTCGACGGTCCGGTCCATTCCGGCACCGTATGCGCGCCGCCGGAGGAGCGACGGTCGGCGGCGATGACGAACCCCTTACGGCCACCGCGGGGCGGAGCCTCACCCCGGGTGGTCGGCGCTAGCCTCAGCCTCGTGGCCGCCACCGTGATGGTCGCCGAGGACGACCCCACCGTCTCCGGCGTGCTCCTGGCGTACCTGCACCGAGCGGGCTTCGACGCGTACGTCTGCGAGGACGGCCCCGGCGCGCTCGCGGAGTGGACCCGGCGACGACCCGACGTCGTCATCCTCGACATCATGCTGCCCGGCATGTCCGGCCTCGACGTGCTGCGGCGCCGGCGCGCGGACGACGACACCGCCGCGGTCATGGTCCTCAGCGCCCTGGGCGACGAGGACGACCGTCTGCTCGGCCTCGACCTCGGCGCCGACGACTACATGGTCAAGCCGTTCAGCCCGCGCGAGGCGGTGGGCCGGGTGCAGGCACTGCTGCGACGGGCCGAGCGGCTCGGCTCGGGACCTCTCGTCCCGCGCCGCCTCATGGCCGGACATCTCGGACTCGACATCGCGGCGCGACGAGTGACCGTCGCCGGTGACGAGACCGCATTGACACCAAGGGAGTTCGACCTTCTGGCGTACCTCATGGCGCATCCGGGCGAGGCGTTCACGAAGGAGCAGCTGATGCGCCGGGTGTGGGGCTGGGACTTCGGCGACACGTCGACGGTGACCGTCCACGTCCGCCGACTCCGCGAGAAGATCGAGGTTGACCCCTCCGACCCCCAGCTCGTCGTCACCGCACGCGGCGCCGGCTACCGCTTCGACGGAGACGTGACCACCCAGGCCTGAGCGGAGCGGGGCAGCGCGGTCAGCGACCCGCGAGGGCCGAGGTCCGGACGTACAGCAGCGCCGGATGCGTCGGCAGATCGGTCTTCGGGACGAACACACCGTCCGGGACGACGGTCGACGTGACCAGCGTGAAGTCACGTGCCAACGCCGGTCCGAACAGCTGCGTGTCGGTCGAGTTGTCCAGGACGACCGCAGAGACGCCGTCGAGGTCCCACGGGACGACGGCAGCCAGCTGTTCCGCCCCGTCCGCTGTATGCAGCTGGTCGTAGATCGCGATCGACGAGGCGTGCGTCGGTCGCCCGGCCAGGCGCAGGTAGTAGGGGTGTGTGGGGACCAACACCGAGCCAGGAAGGTCACGGAGCGTCGCGACGAACCGGTCGCCGGCGGCTCGGTCCGCATCGGACGCGACGACATCGGGGTTCGACAGCGTCATCAGGACGACCTGCACGGCGAGAAGCGCGCCGATGACCCCGGTCGCTCCTGCGGTCGTCCGCTCGGACCGCAGCCACGCGGCCAGGAGCAGACCCGCCGCTCCGGCGAACGCGGCCTGCGCGGGCATCGAGACGTTGGCGTAGCCGCCCTCGTGCAGCCGGGCCACCCAGGAGGCGAGCAGCATCCCGGCGGCGCAGGCCACCAGGTATGCCCGTTGGTCGTCGACCCGGAGCGGCCACCACGACGTCCGGCCGGCTCGCGGCAGGTCCGTCAGGACGAGAGCTCCGACGACCACCAGGGTCACGGCGAAGGGGATCACCAGGTCGTGCAGCCAGAAGTCCCAGATCCACCGCAGCGACCACGCCTGGCTCGGGAGCTGGAACAGGACGTACCGCGCATACCAGCCGTCGGTCACCAGACTGCCGAGGACCGTCGACCCGACCACCCCGGCTCCGAGGGTGATGGTCGCGCCCACTCCGACTCCGCGGCGCCGCACCAGCAGCCAGAGCAGCATCGGCGCGGCGACGATGAGCGCGTTCTGCTTCGTGAGGAACCCCATCAGGAGCACCGCACCCAACGCCACGCCGCCACGCCAGGTGCGCGCCCGCATCCCGACGAGGACGGCGGCCAGGAGGAAGGCAAGGAGCAGGGAGTCCACCCTGGCGGTGTCTGCGAAGGCTCCGCTGACCCGGAAGGTGGCCGCGCACAGGCCCGCCGCGACGATCGCAGCGACGGTGCTGCCGCCGGCCCGGCGGACGATCAATGCCAGCAGCACCAGAACGGCGAGGCTGGCGGCGAAGGAGACGAGCCGCATGGTGGGCAGGTCGAGACCGGTGAGCCGGGCCAGGGCGCCGGTCATCCAGAAGTACAGCGGTGGGTATGGCCACGACACGAACGCGGTGGTCGGCGGTCCGTAGAGCGGCTCCCCGGAGACCACCCGCGCCGTCGCCTCGACCGTGCTGCCCTCGAAGTACGTCAGCTCGTAGGGGTACGAGATCCGTTGCAGCGCAACGACGACGTAGGCCAGCACGGAGGTGACGCCGACGGCCGCCAGCACGACGGAACCGGGCCGGAGGGATCGGCGGGGAACCGCGCGCGCCGCCGTCCTCATCTCCACCGCGGCCACGTGGTCGACGGTAGCCGCCTGGCACGCCTGGGCCGACCCGCGTGTGCGATGACGAAACGCTTACGGACCAGGGCGGATCCGCGCAGACCGATGAGGCCGGGCATACCGCCGGATACCCTCGCGAAGGTGACGACCGGCTGGCCATCGGAGGTGGCCCCTCGTGGGTGACATGCTCACCATCGTCCTGGTGACCGTTGCGGTATGCGTCGGGACGGCCCTGCTGGGCGCGGTGGCGCTGCGCCTGGTGCAGATGCGGTCGCTGACCTGGTCCATCGTCGTGGCCGCCCTCATCCCCCTCGTCGCCGTCACGGCGTCGGTGGTGCTCAACGTCCAGCTCATGTTCATCTCGGCGCACGACTCCACGGCGGTCTCCGTCGCGCTGGCCTGCGCCACCGTCATCGGGGTCTTGCTGTCGTTCGTGCTGGGCCGCCGTGTCGCGACGGGGTCGCGACGCCTGACCAGCGCGCTGCGCGACCTGGGTTCGGTGTCCCGGCACGGGGATCCGCCTCGTCCGGTCGCGGAGATCCCGACCTCCGGCCAGCCCGGCGAGATCGTCGCCCTGGCCGAGGAGCTGGCTGCCACCCGCGAGCGGCTGGCCAACGCCCAGCAGCGCGCCCGAGCGCTCGAGGACAGCCGGCGGGAGCTGGTGGCCTTCCTGTCGCACGACCTGCGGACCCCTCTCGCGGGCCTGCGGGCGCTGGCCGAGGGCCTCGAGGACGGCGTCATCGAGGACCGGACGGCCGCCCTGCACCAGATGCGGCAGACCGTCGACCGGATGAGCGGCCTGGTCGGCGATCTCTTCGAGCTGTCGAGGCTGCACGCTCCCACCGCGTCGACGACGCCGCAGCGGTCGATGGTCAGCCTCGTGGAGCTGGCCCACGACGTCACCGGCGAGCTCGCGGCGCACTCTCGCCGACGCGAGGTCCAGCTCCGTCTCGACGTTCCCGCCGGCGACGACCGGCTGGCCGTGCGCGGGAACGCGGACGAGCTGGCCCGCGCCCTCACCAACCTGGTGGGCAACGCGATCCGGCACACCCCCTCCGGGGGCACCGTCGTCGTGACGACCCGGCGCGCGGCCGACGGCCGGATCGAGGTGGGCGTCACCGACGGCTGCGGCGGCATCCCCGCGCCCGACCTCGAGCGGGTCTTCGACGTCGGCTGGCGGGCGACCCCCGAGCGTGGCACCCCCGACGACGCCGGCGCCGGGCTGGGTCTGGCCATCGCCAAGGGGGTCATCGAGGCCCACGCCGGGTCGATCGGCGTGGAGAACGTCGACGGCGGCTGCCGGTTCGGGGTGCGTCTCCCACCGGAGCCGGTCGTCGAGACGGTCGCCTGACGGGACTCAGACGCCGACGAGGTCGCGGACGCCCTCGGTGAGAGCCACCCGCGCCGACCAGTGGAGCCGGTCACGGGCCCGGTCGCTCGACGCGGTGATGTGCCGGACGTCGCCCAGCCGGTACTCCCCGGTGACCACTGGGTCCGGGCCGCCACGGGCGTCCGCGAGGGCCTGAGCCATCCCGCCGATGGTGGTCACCGTGCCGGAACCCACGTTGTACGCGTGGTGGCCGGCGGTGCCGGCGGTGCCGGCGGCGCCGAGCGCCGCCGCGAAGGCCCGCGCGACGTCGTCGACGTGGACGAAGTCGCGCCGCTGCCGCCCGTCCTCGAAGACGCGAGGTGGCTCTCCGCGGTCGAGGCTCGAGACGAAGCGAGCTGCCACCCCGGCGTAGGGCGTGTCGCGCGGCAGCCCTGGCCCGTAGACGTTGTGGAGCCGCAGCGACACCGCCGCCGACCCGGTCTCCCGAGCCCATGAGGACGCCAGGTGCTCCTGCGCGACCTTCGTCGACGCATACGTGTTCCGGGGGTCGAGGGGGGCGTCCTCGCCGACCAACCCCGGGCTCAAGGCTCCGCCGCACACCGGACAAGGGGGCTCGAACTCCAGGCGCTGCAAGGCTTCTGCGGTTCGCGCTCCTGGCGGCACCACCCCGTGCTCGGCGCAGGTGTAGCGACCCTCGCCGTAGACGACCATCGAGCTGGCCTGCACGACTCGGAGCACGGCGGCTCGGGCGGCGGCGCGGAGGAGCACCGCCGTGCCGAGGTCGTTGCTCGACACGTAGTCGTCCATGTCGTCGACGTCCACGCCGAGGCCGACCTTGGCCGCGAGGTGGACGACGGCGTCCGCTCCGTCGAGGACCCGGTCCAGCACCTCCGGGTCGCGCACGTCCCCCACGACGAGCTCCGCGACGTGCAGCCGACGACGGGCGGCCGACCCGCCGTCGCGGTGGACGTCGGGCCGCAGGCTGTCGAGGACGACGACGTCGTCACCGCCGCCGGCCAGGGTCGACACCACCGCCGAGCCGATGAACCCCGCACCGCCGGTGACGACGACACGGCGCCGTGTCACGGGGCTTCGCCGGGCGTGACCACCTCGATGACGCGACCGGTCTCGGCGCTCGTGCGCGCGGCGTCGATGACCGCCAGGGCGCGCACCGCGTCCCGCGGGTCGACCGGCATGGCCGCCTGCGAGTCCGGCTGCGCGAGCGCCTGGGCGACCTCGCGGTAGAAGTCGGCCTGCTCCCCCGGTACGCGGGTCATGGCCTCCCGCTCACCGTCGCCGCGGACCAGCCAGCCCAGGTGGGCGTCGTCCGCCGGCTGCCACTCCGCGAACGCGGTCGGCTCCTCGTTCAGCCCGCCGACCAGGTAGGCGCCCTGCCGACCCAGTAGCCGGAGCCAGGGACCCGGCGCCGCAGCGAGGGACGTCGAGCCGAGGTGACTGACGACACCGGAGCTGTGCCGACAGCTGAGGAAGGCAGCGTCCTCGGCGACCGTGGCGAAGGCGAACAGCTCCGCGTACACCGTCTCGACGGGCCCGAAGAGCAGCTGGGCCTGGTCGACGAGATGCGGGAACAGGTCGAGCAGGAGGCCGCCCCCCTCCTCAGGCGGGGCGTTCTCGCGCCAGCGGGTCTTCGGCACCGGGCGCCACCGTTCCCACCGCAGCTCCGCACGCAGGACCTCCCCCACCAGGCCGTCCGCAAGGACACGTTGCAGGGTGCGGAACTCCGGGTCGTAGCGACGGTTCTGGAACACCGTCAGCGGGACACCCGCCCGCGTGGCCGCGTCCACGGCCTCCAACGCCGACGAGGCCGTCACCCCGAGCGGTTTGTCGACCACGACCGGCACACCGGCCGCCACGACCTCGTGGACCTGCTCGACGTGCACGCCGCTCGGCGAGGCGAGGACCACCAGGTCGAGACCACCCCTCGACAGGAGGGCCGCCAGGTCGGGGACGATCTCGGCAGCGGGGAGGTCTGCGCGCACCTGCTCGGCCCGTTCCGGGTTGGCCGTGACGACCGCGGCCACGTCGAGGCCCGCCTCGGCCAGGAGGGGCGCATGGAACCCGCGGCCGGCGCCGCCGTAGCCGACGAGGCCGATCCGGGGCGTGCCGGAGCTGGGGACGGTCATGGGGGCCAACGTACCGAGGGCGTGACCAGGTCGGATGGCCGAACACAGGATCAGTCCCCTACGCCGCGCCCGGGTTCGGCGGGAAGTACGCGGTCGCCGGTGAGGTCGTCGACCTCCGCGGCCACCACCTCGTCCTCGTGGTGCGTGGCGCGGACCGTCGCGGCCTCGTGGGCCCCCGCTCGCGGCAGCCCGAACGGCCACCACACGCGGTCACCGAGGTCGTACGACACCGCCGGGACGAGGAGGCTCCGGACGACGAGGGTGTCGAGCAGGACCCCGAAGGCGACGATGAACGCGATCTGCGCGAGGAAGAGGATCGGCAGCACTGCCAGGGCCGAGAACGTCGACGCGAGAACGATTCCCGCGCTCGTGATGACGCCGCCGGTCACGGCGAGACCCACGAGTATGCCCGGCCGCGTACCGCGGATCCGGGACTCCTCGCGTACCCGCGTCATGAGGAAGATCGAGTAGTCGATGCCCAGCGCCACGAGGAAGACGAACCCGTAGAGCGGCGTCGACGGATCTGATCCCGGGAAGTGGAACACGTGGTTGAAGACCAGGGCCGACACCCCGATGGTGGCCGCGAAGGACAGGACGTTGGCCGCCACGAGGACCAGCGGCGCCGTGATCGAGCGCAGGAGCAGCAGCAGGACCACGAAGATCACGCCGAGGATCGCCGGGATGATGACCTTGAGGTCTCGCTCGCTGGCCTGCCGGACGTCCAGGTTGACGGCGGTACTGCCGCCGACGATGACCTCGGTGCCGACCTCGTCGAGACGGGTACGGATCGTCTCGACGGTCGACTCGGCCTCGACACTGTCGGCCGGCGCCACGAGCGTCGCCTGGACGAGCACCTGGCCGTCGACGACCGTGGGCGGCTGGCCCGGGACCAGCCCGACCTGAGGGTTCTGGACGCCCTCGATGGTGCCGAGCACCTGGACCACCTGGTCGGCCTTGCCTTGGGGCGTGACGATCTGGACCGGCGAGCCCGAACCCGCGGGGAAGTGCCGGGCGAGGACCTCCTGGCCGGTCACCGAGTCGACGGTCGTGAGGAACAGGTCCGACTGCGTGACGCCCTTGGCCTCGAAGGTGGGCACGAACGCCGCGCAGGCGGCCAGCAGGACGAACGTGACGATCCAGGTCCGCCGAGCGTGGGACCCGATCATCCCCGCGACGCGGCCCCAGATGCCGCGGCGGCCGACGGAGTCCTCGGCGTGGGCATGGTCGACGTGAGGGATGCCGGGCCAGAAGATCCGGCGTCCGATGAGCAGGAGGATCGCGGGCAGGAAGGTCAGCGACGCGATGAACGCGCCCGCGATGCCGAATGCGCCCACCGGTCCGAGCCCCCGCGTGTTGCCGAGCTCCGACAGCTGCAGGCAGAGCAGCCCGAGGATCACCGTCGCCGCACTGGCGGCGATCGGCTCGACCGCTGCGCGCCAGGCGGTCCTCATCGCCGCCCACGTCGACTCGTTGTCGTGCAGCTCCTCCTTGTACCTCGCGACGAGCAGGAGGGCGTAGTCGGTTGCGGCGCCGACGACGAGGATCGAGAGGATCCCCTGGCTCTGCCCGCTGAGGCTGATCGACCCGTTCTTGGCCAGCGGATAGATCACCAGTGCCGCGGCGGACAGGCCGAACAGTGCGGTGACCAGCACCGCGATGGGCAGGATCGGGCTGCGGTAGACGATGAGGAGGATGACGAAGACGACGCCGAGGGCGACGAAGAGAAGGATCCCGTCGATCCCGCCGAAGGCGGTGATGAAGTCCGCGAAGAACCCGCCGGGTCCGGTGACGTGGAAGGCCATCCCCGCCGGGCCCAACGCCGAGGTACCGGCCGCGCGCAGGGCCTCGGCGACCGCGTACAGAGCAGAGCTCCCGGCGATCGTGTCCTCGGCCTTGTCCGCGATGAACGCGACCGGGATGAGGACCGCCTGGTTGTCCTGGCTGGGGACCACGGTCTGCGGTGGCGAGAGCAGGAACTCGCCGACGGTGCGTGACGGGTCCTCGGCGAAGGTCAGCCCGGGGATCGAGGCGACATAGGCCTGGACGGCCTGCCGGTCGGCGTCGGTCAGCCCGCTGGTCTTCTCGACGACGAGGAGGTAGGGCAGCGTCTGGGTGTCCGTCGCCTTCAGGACGAACTGGTTGACCGCCGTCGACTCGGCCGACTCGGGGAGGAAGTTGGCGTTGTCGTTGGTCTGCACCTCCGACAGCCGCCCGACGAGCGGACCGCCGACAGCGCCCACCGCGAGCCATCCGACGACGACCAGCAGCGCAACCCACCGCACCGCACGGCCGGCCCCCCTCGTCATGTGCCCATCATGGTGGTTGGTTCGCCCGGCGTAGCCTCGGGGGATGCAGGTCATCCGCCTCGGGTTCGCCCCCGATCTCGTCGACTACCAGCGGGCGTGGGACCTCCAGCGCGACCTCCACGCGAAGGTGGTCGCCGGCGACGAGCCCGACACGGCGCTGCTGCTGGAGCACGCCGCGGTCTACACCGCCGGCAAGCGCACCGAGCCCCACGAGCGACCGCTCGACGGGACGCCGGTGATCGACGTCGACCGCGGCGGGAAGATCACCTGGCACGGCCCGGGCCAGATCGTGGGGTACCCGATCGTCCGGCTGCCCGAGCCGATCGACGTGGTGGCCCACGTGCGCCGTCTCGAGGACGTGATGATCCGGGTCTGCGCCGACTTCGGCGTCGCCGCCACACGGATCGACGGGCGCAGCGGTACCTGGGTCCTCGCCGACGGCGACCCCGCAGACCCAACCGTGCGGCCGGACCGGAAGATCGGAGCCATCGGCATCCGGGTCAGCCAGAGCGTCACGATGCACGGGTTCGCGTTCAACTGTGACAACGACCTCGGCTGGGCCGACGTCATCATCCCGTGCGGCATCGTCGGCGCCGGAGTGACGTCCCTGTCGAGGGAGCTGGGCCGCGACGTCACGGTGCACGAGGTGCTCCCACACGTCGAGAAGCACCTGGTCGACGTCCTCGGCTGAGACCGGCCCAACTACCGGGTGTACCATTTGGTACATGCCGATCTCCTCGTCCACCGACATCGCCGCGCCGCCCGAGACCGTCTGGAGCCTCATCTCCGACGTCCGCCACTGGCCGGACCTGCTGCCCGCGACCGTGACGTCCGTGACGCCTCTCGAGCCCGCTCGGCCCGAGCAGGTCGGCGCCCGTTACGTCATAGAGCAGCCGAGGATCCCCCGCGCGACGTGGGAGCTCACCGAGTGGGCCCCGACCCAGCGGTTCACCTGGACGTCGCGGACCTTGGGTGTCACGACCACCGGTTCGCACGTCGTCGAGCCGCTCCCCGGTGGCGGCAGCCGGGCGACCCTCGCGATCGAGTGGACCGGGCCCCTCGCGCCGGTGGTGCGGCTCGCCTACGGGAAGCTCACCCAGCGCTACGTCGACATCGAGGGCGGCAACCTCAAGGAGCGGGCCGAAGCCGCGTGAGCGTCGCCCGCGACGAGCTGCTCGCACGGTGCGTCGCCTGGTTCGCCGAGCACGGGGTGGGCGACACCAGCCTGCGGACGCTCGCCGCCGAGGTCGGCACCAGCCACCGGATGCTCCTCTACCACTTCGGGTCGCGGGAGGGGCTGCTCGCGGCGGTCGTGGAGACGGTCGAGCAGAGCGAGCGGGACCTCCTGCAGCGCCTCCTGCACGACGTCGACGACGCGTATGCCGCCGGGCTGCGGTTCTGGGAGCACGTCGCCGACTCCGCCATCACCTTCGCCCCCCTCTACTTCGAGCTGGCTGGTCACGCGATGCAGGGCCGGCCGTGGGCGGCCGGGCTGCGCGACTGGCTCGCCGACGGCTGGACCGAGGCGCTCACCGACCTCTGGACCCGGTTGGGCCGGCCTCACGAGGAGGCGGCCGAGCTGGCCCGGGTCAACCTCGCCGCCGTTCGTGGGCTGCTCTTCGACCTCGCCCTGACCGGGGACCGACAAGCGGCGGACGCGGGTATGCGTCTGCTCGGTGAGCGTCTCGGCATCACCGCGCCCGAGGACGGGGAGGGCGTGGGAATAGCCGGACGGTCGCTGACGTAGCCTTGACGTCGCATGGCGAGATGAACCAGGGAGGCAGCACTCGTGACCGTGGCCCCGGAAGGCCGGCGCATGCTGCGCGTCGAGGCGCGTAACGCGGAGACGCCGATCGAGCGCAAGCCGTCGTGGATCCGTACCACCGCCAAGATGGGCCCGGAGTACACCCAGCTCAGCGCGATGGTGAAGTCCGAGGGACTGCACACCGTCTGCCAGGAGGCCGGCTGCCCCAACATCTTCGAGTGCTGGGAGGACCGCGAGGCGACCTTCCTCATCGGCGGCGAGCAGTGCACGCGGCGGTGCGACTTCTGCCAGATCGACACCGGCAAGCCGGCCGACCTGGACCGCGACGAGCCCCGGCGGGTCGCCGAGTCGGTGCAGCAGATGGGCCTGCGCTACTCGACCATCACCGGCGTCGCCCGCGACGACCTCGCCGACGGCGGCGCGTGGCTCTACGCCGAGACCATCCGCCAGGTGCACGGCCTGAACCCGGGTACCGGCGTCGAGATCCTCGTGCCCGACTTCAACGCCATCCCCGAGCTGGTCGGTCAGGTCATCGACGCCCGCCCCGAGGTGTGGGCGCACAACGTCGAGACGGTGCCGCGGATCTTCAAGCGGATCCGCCCGGCGTTCCGCTACGACCGCTCGCTCGACGTCATCACCATGGGCCGCGACGCCGGCCTGGTGACGAAGTCCAACCTCATCCTCGGGATGGGCGAGGAGGACCACGAGATCGAGCAGGCCCTCCGCGACCTCCACGAGGCCGGCACCGACATCATCACCATCACCCAGTACCTGCGCCCCTCCCCACGTCACCACCCCGTCGACCGGTGGGTGAAGCCGGAGGAGTTCGTCCACTGGTCCGAGGTCGCCGACGACCTGGGGTTCAAGGGCGTCATGGCCGGTCCGCTGGTCCGCTCGTCCTACCGCGCCGGCCGGCTGTGGGCCACCGCGATGAGGCACTGGGGGCGCCCGATCCCCGAACAGCTGGCCCACCTCGCGGCCGCCGCTGACTCCCCCGCCCGCCAGGAGGCCGCCTCCCTGGTTGCGCGCAGCGCAGCGCTCACCGCCCGCGTATCCTGAGCCGCATGGCCAAGGAACCGGCGACGAAGCCCGCCAAGAAGCCCGGACGGATCGCCCAGGTCAAGCAGGTCTTCCTGTCCGCGAAGGCCGTCGACCCGGCCATCGGCTGGTGGATGGCCCTGGCCGCCCTGGGCGTCCTCGTCGTCGCGGCGGTCGTCGGCCTGTTCTTCAACGCCATCGTCTACGCCCTGATCATCGGTCTTCCGCTGGCCTTCTTGGCCGCGACGATCGTGCTCAGCCGTCGGGCCGAGCGAGCCGCATACAAGCAGATCGAGGGCCAGCCCGGCGCGGTCGGCGCGGCACTGCGCTCGATCCGGCGCGGCTGGTACATCGAGGAGACCCCCGTCGCGGCCGACGCCCAGCGGGCGACCGACCTGCAGTCGGCTGCGCTCGTCTACCGCGCCGTCGGCCGTCCGGGCATCGTCCTCATCGGTGAGGGGCCGTCCGGCCGCGCCCAGAAGCTGCTCGTGGCGGAGCGCCGCAAGGTCGAGCGCGTCGCCTCCGGC
Source organism: uncultured Actinomycetota bacterium (assembly GCA_963787725.1). Classification (GTDB taxonomy): domain Bacteria; phylum Actinomycetota; class Actinomycetes; order Actinomycetales; family Dermatophilaceae; genus Lapillicoccus. The sequence continues at coordinate 258,005 of CAWBEH010000008.1, forward strand.
GTTCCCGTCACGCTGCTGCGCGTCGGTGATGGCGGCACCGAGGACGAGGTGACCATCCGCAAGCTGGCCAGCCGGGTCCAGCGGATGAAGCCGGTCCTCACCAAGGACGAGGTCTCCGTCGTCAACAAGCGGCTCAAGTCGATCGGCGGCGTGCGGCCGCCGCTGCCCAAGGGCATCGACCCGACCAAGGTGCGCATGGACCGCAAGGCGATGCGCGGCCGCTAGCCGTTCGGCCCTCTCGAGAACCCCCGCCACCAGGAGTATCCCGGGATGACCGTCTCGCCGCTCGTGTGGACGCTGACCGTCGTGGCGATCGGCGGCCTGCTGCTCTTCGACTTCTACTTCCACGTCCGCAAGGCCCACACGCCGACGCTGCGCGAGGCGGCCACGTGGTCGGCCCTGTATGTCGGAATCGCACTGCTGTTCGGTGTCGGCGTCCTCGTGTTCGGCGGCACAGAGGCGGGGTCGGAGTACTTCGCCGGGTACGTCACGGAGAAGGCGCTCTCGGTCGACAACCTCTTCGTGTTCCTCATCATCATGACGAGCTTCCGGGTGCCCCGGGCCGACCAGCAGAAGGTCCTGCTCTTCGGGATCGTCTTCTCGCTGATTGCCCGGACCGGCTTCATCCTCCTCGGCGCCGCCCTGATCAACCAGTTCGCCTGGGTCTTCTACCTGTTCGGCCTCATCTTGCTGATGACGGCCGGAAACATGCTCAAGCCGGAGGGCGAGGACAGCCACTCGGCGGACAACATCATGATCCGGCTGGCCCGAGCCCTGTTCCACACGACCGACCGGTACGACGGCGACAAGCTCTTCACCGTCGAGAACGGCCGGCGCGTGATGACGCCGATGCTGCTCGTGATGGCGGCCATCGGTGGCACCGACATCCTCTTCGCCCTCGACTCGATCCCCGCCATCTTCGGGCTGACCCAGAACGTCTACATCGTCTTCACGGCAACAGCGTTCTCGCTGCTCGGGCTCCGGCAGCTGTACTTCCTCATCGACGGCCTGCTGGACCGGCTGATCTACTTGTCCTTCGGCCTGGCGGCGATCCTCGCGTTCATCGGGGTGAAGCTGATCCTGCACGCCCTGCACGAGAACAACGTCCCGTTCATCAACGGCGGTGAGCCGGTGAACGTCGTGGAGATCAGCACGGCCGTGTCGTTGGGCGTCATCGTGGGCGTCCTGCTGGTCACCGTGGTCGCCTCGCTGCTGAGCCCCCGCGGCCGGGCCCAGCAGGCCGTGTCGAGCCTGCGCCACCTGGCGGACAACTACCTCGACATCGACTACGAGGAGGACCAGGCCGTTCGCGCCGCGAGCTACCAGCGCCTCGTCGACGAGGAGAAGCGGGTCAAGGCGCTGCCCGAGAAGTACCGCCGCCACATCCGCGAGGAGCAGAAGCTCCTGGACCTCATCGCCAGGGCTCACGCCGTGCACGACGAGCGGGTTCGCGAGGCCGGCTGAAATCCGGCTGCCCCGGGTCAGCTCACCCGCATACGATCCGGCGTATGCCCAGCCCGTCCACCCTCGCCGCGTTCTCCGTGACGGCACTGCTGTTCGTCCTCTTCCCCGGGCCGGCGATGTTGTTCCTCGTCGCGCGGGGAGTGGCCGGCGGCCCTCGCGTGGGCGCCCTCTCGGCCGTCGGCGTGGAGACCGCCAACGCGGTCTACGTCGTCGCGACGGCGCTCGGGCTGACGGCAGTCCTCGCCGCCTCCACGACGGCCTTCACGATCGTCCGGTACGCGGGTGCGGCCTACCTCGTCTACCTCGGCGTCCGCACGCTGCGCGAGCGGGGCAACCCCCAGGCACCGGCTCTGACCGCCGGGTCGCTGACGCCGTGGACCAGCTGGCGGCAGGGGTTCCTGGTCGGCATCGGAAACCCCAAGGCCGCACTGTTCTTCCTCGCCTTCTTCCCGCAGTTCATCCACCCGGAGGCCGGCCCGGCCTACCTCCAGGTCCTCGTGCTCGGCGCCGTCATCATCGCCATCGGCACGGTCCTCGACGTGTCCTACGGGGTGTTCGGAGGGCTGGTCCGTACCCGGTTGGCGCGGCGCAGCAGCCGTGGCGTGCGGCGCGGACGCATCGCGGTCGGACTCACGTACATCGGGCTCGGGGGGCTCACCGCCGCCACGGGGCACCGCGCCGCCTGACCAGTCACGGCGCCGGCGTACGGGCCAGCGCCAGCTCCTCCCGCACGACCTCGACGAACCGGTCGACGCGCTCCGGGACATCGCGCAGGAACAGGTCCGGCTCGATGACCTCGAGCTCGATGAGGACGGGCGCGCCTTCCCAGTCGACGAGGTCGACCCGGGCGTAGGTGAGCCGGCCGGGGGCCGCCGCCATGGCCGACAACGCGACTTGGAGCTCCGCCGAGTTCGGGTCGTGGTCGACCTCACTGCCGCCGAGGTGCCGTTGCGAGCGGTAGTCCCCCGCCTTGGGCACCTTGCGGACCGCGTGGGAGAACCGGCCGCCGAGGAACACCAGCGATCGCTCGCCGTCGACGATGGCCGGCACGAACGGCTGGACGACGACGTCGCCGTGGTCGGTGAGGCGCTCGGCCACCCGGCTCAGCGACGGATCGTCGCGCAGCCCACGCCAGGCGTGGCGCGCGCCGCCGTCGACCGCCGGCTTGACGACGATCTCCTCCCACGGCACCTCGCGCACCTGGTCGGCCACGTCGGTCGAGGGACCGGGCACGAGGCGGGTCGGGACGGTCGGCACACCCTTGGCGGTGAACTCGGCGAGGTAGCCCTTGTGCGAGTTCCAGCGCAGCACGTCCGCGGGGTTGACCAGCACGGTCTCCCGCTCGACACCCGCGGCCCAGTCGAGGAACTGGGTCACGCGGTCGAAGTAGTCCCATGGAGTGCGCACGACGACCAGCTCGTATGCGCCCCAGTCGCGGTCCTCGTCCCAGGAGACGACGTCAGTGGAGACCCCGCCGGCCCGAAGGGCGGCCGCCGCGTCGTACACCTCGGGCTCGACGTACCGCTCGTCGGCGCACGTCACCAGCGCCACCTCGGCAGCGCGCGGGTCCGGCGCGGTCACCGGCGGGTCACAGGCGGACCAGGACCGTCTGGGCCGCCTTGTCGTGCAGCCCACGCTGGTCGCGGTCCCAGATCAGGGCGGGGATGGCGAGACAGAGCAGCACCGTCCGCGAGAGGACCTGGAGGACGGTGGCGCGGCCACCGCTCATCGAGATCAGCCGTAGTCCGAGGAGCCGCTGCCCGAACGTCGACCCGAGCGTCGAGAGCAGCACGAGGTTCTCGACCGCGAAGATGAGCAGCGGCCACCACGACCCGGAGCTGCCTTCTCCGAGACGGACGCCGAACCACGCATACGCGATGAGCTGGCACAGGGTCCAGTCGATGAGGATCGCCACCAGCCGACGGCCGAACCGGCCGACCGAACCCGGGCCGTGCTGTGGCATACCGAGCCGTCGTCCGGGATAGTCGGTGTCGGCGTCGGGGCGCTGGGCGTTCGGACCCTCCAACCAGGAGGCGACGTCCTTGCGGTCCACCACGCGGGCGCCTCCTGCCATTCCTGTAACTCGTGCGAAACATTAGGGTCACGGGCGGGAAATGCCCTCCACCTAGTCTCTCACCCGGACAGCACGAGCGGTCGGGAGCCACCTGCCCCTACCCCAACGACGCCCCACTGCAGTCCCCCACTACAGGAGGTTGGATGTTCAGCAAGCCTGAGGAAGTCCTCGCGTTCATCGAGAAGGAGGACGTGAAGTTCGTCGACATCCGGTTCTGCGACCTGCCCGGTGTCATGCAGCACTTCAACGTCCCCGCGAAGAGCGTCGACATCGACTTCTTCACCAACGGACAGGCCTTCGACGGCTCGTCGATCCGCGGCTTCCAAGCGATCCACGAGTCCGACATGAAGCTCATCCCGGACATCCGGAGCGCCTATGTCGACCCGTTCCGGGTCGAGAAGACCCTGATCCTCAACTTCTCGATCGTCGACCCGTTCACCGACGAGCCCTACAGCCGTGACCCGCGCAACATCGCGGCCAAGGCCGAGGCGTACCTGAAGTCGACGGGGATCGCCGACACGGCCTACTTCGGCGCCGAGGCGGAGTTCTACATCTTCGACGACGTCCGGTTCGAGACCAAGGCGAACGCCAGCTACTACTACATCGACTCCATCGAGGCGGCCTGGAACACCGGCCGCGCCGAGGAGGGCGGCAACCGCGGGTACAAGACGCGCTACAAGGGTGGGTACTTCCCCGTCCCGCCGGTCGACCACTTCGCCGACGCCCGCGACCGGATCTGCCTGGGGCTCGCCGAGGTCGGGATCAGCGTGGAGAGGTCGCACCACGAGGTCGGCACCGCCGGCCAGCAGGAGATCAACTACCAGTTCAACACGCTGCTGAACGCCGGCGACGACATGATGAAGTTCAAGTACGTCGTCAAGAACACCGCGTGGGCGCTGGGCAAGACGGCGACGTTCATGCCCAAGCCGATCTTCGGTGACAACGGTTCGGGTATGCATACCCACCAGTCGCTCTGGAAGGACGGCGAGCCGCTCTTCTACGACGAGAGCGGGTACGGCGGCCTGTCGGACATCGCTCGCTGGTATGTCGGTGGCCTGCTCAAGCACGCGCCCTCACTGCTCGCGTTCACCAACCCGACGGTCAACTCGTACCACCGGCTCGTGCCCGGGTACGAGGCGCCGGTCAACCTCGTCTACTCCGCCCGCAACCGGTCCGCCTGCGTGCGCATCCCGATCGCGGGAACGTCGCCGAAGGCCAAGCGCATCGAGTTCCGGATCCCGGACCCGTCGGCGAACCCGTACCTGTCGTTCGCGGCGCAGCTGATGGCCGGCCTCGACGGCATCAAGAACCGCATCGAGCCGCCGGAGCCGGTGGACAAGGACCTCTACGAGCTGCCGCCGGAGGAGCACGCGAACATCGCGCAGGTCCCCGGTTCGCTGCCCGCGGTCCTCGACGCGCTCGAGGCCGACCACGAGTACCTGCTCGCCGGAGACGTCTTCACCCCGGACCTCATCGAGACGTGGATCGACTACAAGCGGACCAACGAGGTGGACCCCATGCGGTTCCGTCCGCACCCGCACGAGTTCGAGCTGTACTTCGACATCTAGGACGTTTCCGCAGGTCATCCCTGCAGGGGCGGACCTGCGCTTTCTTGCTGGCTGACCACGGCTAGTCCGCAGTTAGTCCGCAACTCGTGGGATTTCCGAGACCACTCGCGCCGTCAGCACAGCAGCAACGGCGGTGCGGGTGGTCTCGTCTGAGTCGGGCCACATGTGCCCGTAGGTGTTGAGCGTCGTCATCGCGCTCGCGTGCCTTACGCGCTTCTGGACGACCTTCACGTCGGCGCCGCTCGCGATCAGGAGCGAGGCGAAGTAGTGCCGCAGGTCGTGGAACCGGAAGCCCGCGGGCAGGTCCTCAACGCGCTTCCGCGACGACCTGACGGCCCGCTCGATCGCCCAGGGCGACGTCGGCCGGCCGATCTCATCCGTGACGACGGTCCGGCCGCCCCAGCGCTGCACCGCGGCCGCCAGCTCGAGAGCGAGCTCCTGCGGGATCGGCACGGGCGTTCTCGAAGTCTCCGACTTGAGCGGGTCGGCCGGGTACTGGATCGCCGGCGAGACGACACCGCGCATGAAGTCGACGTCGGTGACCCGAAGCGCGGCCGCCTCGGAGACCCGCAGCCCGACGAACGCGCCCAGGAGCACCGCGGGGCGCAGATGCTCGGGCATGGCGTCATGGAATGCCCACAGCTGCTCTGTCGTCGCCACGTAGGGCCGCTGACTCCCTTGGCCGGGCGATGTGCGCCGCGAGCACGGCGAGCGCGGCAGGAGCCCGTCGTGGACCGCGTCGCCCATGATCTGCGCGAGGCGTCGATAGGTCGCGTACACGTAGGAGTCGGCGAGCCCCTCGGCCTTCATCCGTGACGTCCACGCCTTCACCTGCGACGGCCGCACGTCGCCGAGCCGCATCGGCCCGAACGCCTTCACGATCTGCCGGATGTGCACCCGAGCCTGACGGACCGTCGACGGCCGGCGCATGGCATAGCCCCCGAGCCACATGGCGCACCACTGTTCGACAGTCGTGCGGGCGGTCTTCGGCGAGACGTGCGTGCCGGTGACGAGCCAATGCGAACGCAGACCCCGCTGCTCGCCAGCCGCCCGCTGGCATACGTGGCGCGCATCTCCTATGGGATCTACCTCTGGCAGGCCATCTTCATCGAGTACACCCAAACCACGCCGACCTGGATCCGCTTCCCTATCTGCCTGAGCGGCGCGGTCGCCGCGGCGGCAATGTCGTGGTGGTGCGTGGAGCAGCCGGCCAGCAGATGGGTGCGACGAAAGATCCGGCGCGCCCCGAGTCCACAGGTAGTCGCGCTGCCTGAGGACTATCAGCCGCCAGCTCGCCAAGCTCCTCGGAAGTGAACGGGCTGGCATCAGTGCTGGACCCGGACCGTCGCGTCGTACCACGAGCGAGTCCGCACCTGGTTGACGCTTACGTTCAGTTCGGTCGCGACGTCGCCGACAGTGAGGTACTCGATTGGCCGGGGGTTGGTCACACCAGCGAAGGTTTCCGGTATGCCAGTCCGCGCGCGAATGACTCGGTGTCGATGAGCGCGACGACCCACACGTCCCGCCCGTTGATGGGGACCTCGGTCGGCGACCACGGGTACTCGGGAACCCACCCTGCGGCGGCGCGTTCGGTGAGCCACTGGTCGTAGGGGCCGAGGTCAGGCGTCCAGTGTTCGAGGGTGCGGCGCGTCCGCCGAAGCATCGCTCCACGGTAGCCTGCCGGCGAGTTTGAACGCTCGCGCGAGCGGGCATCGTTGGTGCATGGGGAACCGGGTGATCCTCGGGGGCTTGTTGGCGTGTCTGGTGTTGTTGGCGTTGGAGATTGGGCTCCTGGTTGTGTCGGGGAACTGGGTCGCCCTGGCGCTGACACTTACGGTGGTAGGCGGTGTCGTGGCAGCCACGTACGCGATGCTCCGCCCACGGGGTGGACGGCGCCAACGCCTTCGTTAGCCCTCACGGAGCGCTGCCGCTCAGCCTTCGAATCTGAGCGGCGGCGCACCCCGCGGCCCGCTGGTGGATGGGGGGCCGACCCAGGGCAGATCAACGCTAGAGCTCGGTCCCGTCGGCTTCGCCTGTAACGGCGGCAATCTGTCGGACCCCCCCGCGGGCGGTGCCGAACAGTGGGTTTCGGCGCTGCCTCGACCGGGCAACGTTCGTACCGGTCCGGACGGCAGCAGGGGGAGCCGTCCGGACCTTGCGCCCCGGCGACCAGATGGGCACAACAGTTCAGGACTCGAAGGTCCGCCGCTCTCTACAGAGCGCCGCCGCTCGCTGGGGCAGGTTGAGCGGCGACGCGCCCTGTGGTGGTCGAACGGCCCCCATGCAGGGGTCAGAGGGCCAGACCCTAGGGTGGATCAACGCTAGCCCTCGCCTGCGTCGACACGCCCGAAACGGCGGCAACCTAACCGATTCCGCCCGATGGCCCTCAAGTCGTGGCGCCCCCCGCCTCGGGCGCGCTACGGTTCGCCGGCCCGGCCAGCCGGTGAGCTCCGGGTGGCTGGCGGGGTCGGTCACTTCGGCCAGGGGCGAGGTCGGTCAGCCGGAGGTGGTTTTCGTCTCGAGTTGGTCGCGCATCAGGGTGAACGCGTCGTCAACCGAGACGCCAAGCAAGACTCGGGTAGGCGAACCTGGAGCCCAACCGCCAGCACTCGCCTTCGAGCACATGCCAGAGGTAGCTAAGCGCGTCAGGTCATTGCGGAGTCCCAGCTAGACCCGTGCGATGGTCGACGTGGCAACTCCGCGGCCGACCGAAGGACCCAGGTGCTCCGAACCCGCGCGCACCGCAACAGACCTCAGCGACTGCCCACTTACCTGCCGGCCGGGCCCACCGCCTCGTCCAGTGCCATGCGCGCCCTTTCCCCGATGTCGGCATCACGTGGGTGTAGACCCTCAACGTGAAGCCCGGATCGACGCGCCCGAGATATTCCGATACCGCCTTGATGCTGACGCCACTTCCGCCACGAGTCCTGGGCGTTCAAGGGGCTCACGCCCACCCGGTACGTCGAAGTCCGGCGGCGGTGCGTGCGCGAACATCCCGGCGACCCGCTGGACGGCTGGCCGCTGCCGGCCGACTGATTTCGTACAAGAGCGACAGCTCTCGACACGCTAATGTGCGGGCACCCCAACGCAGAGGAGAGCCTCGTGGGCAAGGTGGTCATGTACAGCTCCGTGTCGGTGGACGGCTTCGTCGCTGACGAGGATGACCAGCCCGGACCGCTGTTCGACTGGTTGTCCAACGGTGACGTCCCGTTGGACGAGAGCGGCGAGGTGAAGGTTTCGCAGACGTCCTACGACTACACCCGGCCGTACTGGGACCAGATCGGGGCGACACTCGTCGGCCGCCACGTCTTCGACCTGACGGACGGCTGGGAAGGGAAGGCTCCGAGCGGGGTCGACCACGTGGTCGTCGTGACGCACCGGCCGCAGCCCGAGGGCTGGGACCCCGAAGCGCCGTTTCACTTCGTCGACGGCGTCGAGGCAGCCATGGCCAAGGCGCAAGAGCTTGCGGGTGACCGCATCGTCGAGGTCGCCGCTGGTGAGGTCGGTGGCCAGATGCTTGCCGCGGGCCTGGTCGACGAGGTGCGCATGGACGTCATACCCGTCGTGTTCGGGTCCGGCAAGCGCTACTTCGGGTCGGTCCACGCACAGCACTTGTTGGAGGATCCCGACGTGGTGATTCAGGGCAACCGGGTGCTTCACCTGCGCTATCGGGTGCGCCGTTGACCGATTTGAGCGGGTGCGCGAAGAAGTCCACTGCGAACGGTGACACAAGATCGGGCCTCCGGCCGCGTTTGCGCATCGCTGCCCCGGGACCGACGGGCCAACCAACATCCAGCCAGCGATTACACCCTCAACTGTGAAGAGCCACGTAAGGGTGCCGGCGGCCTCGAGCTCCTCACCAAGGGCTTCTCGCACGTCGTCCAATGGACCGCGCAGTAACCGCGAACGACAGGCCTGACTCGGACGCCACCGTCGGCCAGCTCCACTCCCCCCGCCATGCCCAGCAGCCGACTAACCGTCTCGCCGCAGATCTCACACGACCAGACACCAGACAGAGCCCGGCGCACAGAGGATCTCGGCTCTACTTCGACATCGAGGTCTGACCCGAGGCTGTCGACGTAAACGCCGTCCGATCCGCGCGAACGCTCTGACAGCGTGGCGCCCGGTCGGGCGGCGTTTCGCGTGCGTCAGCCCAGGAGGCGCACCGTCTCCTCGGCCGCCTTGTGGATTCCCGCCCGCTCGGAGACGAAGGTGGCCGCCGCTCCGGCGACCGGGATGTTGGTCATGGTCCTCACGGCCCACCCGGCGCGAGGTCGGGCCTCCAGCAGTGAGTCGACCTCTCTCAGGGCCTGCATGGCGCCGCGGATGACCCGGATCTGTTGGACGGCCCGTCCCGCTGCCCCCAGGCGACGCAGCGACGAGACGTCGTCGTCGACGGCGAGGTCCCTGGTGGGAAGGGAGAAGGCGCTGATCGCCTCAGCGACGTCGTCCGGGTTCAGGGTTCGGTTGAAGACCACCCGTGAGACCAGCCCGACCGTGCGAGCCTCGTCGTCGACCTGGCCCTCTCGGGCGACCGCGCAAACGGACACGGACTGTGCCGCACATCCCATGAGAGGGGTGACCTTGACCAGCTTGGCCCCGCCACCGGTGATCGCCGGCAGGGCCGCGACCGCGCCGATCAGGGTGCCGATGCGATGGGCCCACCAGTCGGCCCGTTGCGATAGCTCGACGGACGACCACTGCTCGTGTCCGGGATAGACGTCCCCCCGGACGACGTCGGCGGCGGCGGAGGTCATGGGTTGCGCGAGGTCTCGCGCAGCGTCGGTGAGGGGGTCGACCCGGTCGGCGACATCCTTGGCGCGGCGCGTCAACTCGCGCATGCGGTCGCGACTCTTTCCCTCGGGCGCCCTAGGCTCGGCAGCGTCGGCTGCGGATACGACCGGAGGGCCAGGGCCGTCCAAGGAGAGCGCGTCGATTGCCGCATCGACCGCGCGCTGGTCGAGGACCGGGCTCTGGGCGATCTCACCGAGCACGGCGTCCTGCGACCACCCCACGACCCGCACGACGCCCGTGATGGCGCTGGCCAGCTGCCGGTCCGAGACCATCACCCGCTCTTCGTTACAGCCCGACGGTCAGGTCTTGCGCGGTGCGAAGGTCTTGGACGAGTACCGCGACCATGCTGAGTGGCATCTGACCACTCTCGACTCGCTCCTCCAGCGCCGTCAGCGTGGTCCCGTTCGTCTTCTCGAATGCGTCGACGACCTCCCCCGCTTGCGTGTACTGGCCCTGCTCGACCAGCTTCGCGACCTGGCTGAACGCCGCCTCAGCTCGGTCGACCAGGACCTCCGCTTGACTCTTGAAGCTGTCGGGAACCTTGCTCAACGACTTCCGCGCTCCCGCGACCGAGCCCTTGCCGTCCTGGAGGGACTTCCGGAGCTTCTCCTCTTGCCCGCGGCCCTTCGCGTCGGTTCGTCCCATGCTGAACTGGTCGCTCATTCGCGTCTCCTCAGTTCCTCCGGATGACGGGTTCAGCCCCGACTGCCGTCACGTTCCTCGTCGAGTGTAGAGAGCGCATCGTGCGCTGATGTCGGAATTCGGGGGAAACATCCCGGTACCTCCGCAGCGCAGCCGGACCGAGGACCGTTGGTTGTGTGGCCCGTCGACACCTATCGCGGGGACGACGCGCACCCACCGCCAAGGAGGCCTCCATGAGTTCCGTGAGTCCGATGAGGTCCATGCCCTCCATGCGCTCGATGAAGGACTACGCCGACTCCACCAACGCCGGCAGTGGCAGATCCTCTCCGACATGCTGGCCGTCGTGTGGCTCGTGCTCTGTGTCTCGGCCGGTGGAACGTCTACAGCGGGATCCAAGAGGTGCGCCCAGCGGCCGACAGCCTGTCGTCGGTGACTCGATCGCTGTCAGCATGTCCGGGGCATCCGGCCAGACCCTCGCCGACGCGGGGACGTCGCTCGGCATGACCATCGACGAGTTCTCCCGCACGGCCGGGCTGTTCGTCGCGCTCGTCCCCATCATCATCGTCGTGGGGCCGTAAGCGTTCCTGAGGTACCGGTTCGTCCGCCGGGCCACCAACGCCTGCGTGTGGGGCTGGCCCCACCCGCGGTCGGCCCATCGGGCGAACCGCGCCTCACCCGGGCCGTGGCCCATCCGGTGGGCAGCTCGCGATGCCCGCTCCCGCGACAGTGCAGTGAGGGCATCGGCTGGGCCTCGGGTGGCCCCCTCGGCGGGGCCCCAGCTGGCCCGGTGCGCCCGGCGGCACCTCGCCCGACGGCTCGCTGGCCGGCGGCGGTGGCGGCGGCGGGGGCGGTGGCCTCAGCTACACCGACAGTCCCCGCGTGTCGGACGGTCAGGCGGTCAACGCCAAGGGCTACCGCGGCCTCGGCCACACCGATGGGATCGTCATCATCACGCCGGTTTTCGGCTGACCAGCTGAGCACCAGAGCGTGAGCCCCGTGGTCGTCACGACCACGGGGCTCTCGCCTGCTCAGCCGCGGAGGTACAGCAGCACCGCGAGGACGCGCCGGGACTCCGTTCCGGTGGACGGGATCCCGACCTTGTCGAACACGCTGGACACGTACTTCTCGACCGCCCGCTGGGTGATGACGAGCTTCGCCGCGATCCCGGCGTTGGAGTTCCCCTCGGCCATCAGGCCGAGCACCTCCCGTTCTCGCGGGGTGAGGCGCTCCATCGGGCTGCCGGTCCGGCGACGGTGCAGCAGCGTGGACACGATCTGTGGGTCGATCGCCGAACCGCCCGCGGCCACCCGCCGGATCGAGTCGAGGAAGTCCGCGACGTCGCCGATCCGGTCCTTCAGCAGGTAGCCCACACCCTCGGCGGACTCGCTGAGCAGCTGCATCGCCAGCCCCAGCTCCACGTACTGGGAGAGCACGAGCACGCTGACCTCGGGATACTCCCTGCGGATCGTCAGCGCAGCCCGCATCCCCTCGTCGGTATGCGTCGGTGGCAGCCGGATGTCGAGGAGGGCGATGTCGGGCGGTTCGACCTTCAGGCGGTTGAGCAGGTCGTCCGCGTTGTCGTAGGCGGCGATCACGTCCAGGCCGGACTCCGTGAGGATCCGGGTGAGGCCCTCCCGGAGCAGCACGCTGTCCTCGGCGATGCTCACCTTCAGGGACACGGGAGCTCCGCATGCACCTGGACGCCGCCACCGTCGGCCGGCCGGAGGGAGAGGCGACCGCCCAGCGCCTCCACCCGCAGGGCGAGACGGTCCAGCCCCGAGCCGGTATGCGCTTGCGCCCCTCCCCGTCCGTTGTCGCGGACGTCGACGACCAGCCACGCGTCCTGGCGTTCGACGCATACCTGGACCGCCGTGGCTTGAGAGTGCTTCCCGGCGTTGGCCAGGGCCTCGCTGACGACGTAGTAGGCGGCCACCTCGACGGCCGGCGGCGGCCGCTCCGGGATGGCGACGGTGAGATGGACCGGCACGGGTGCCCGCGCCGCTAGCGACTCCAGGGCCACGTCGAGACCGTGATTCGACAGCACGGCGGGGTAGATCCCGCGTGCCACGTCGCGCAGCTCCTCCAGCGACGCCGACACCTCGCTCTTCGCGTGCAGCAACCGGGTCCGGAGCTCGTCGTCCGTACCCGGAGCGGCGCCGAGCATCCCGAGCTCCATCGACAGGGCGACGAGCCGCACCTGGGCGCCGTCGTGGAGGTCCCGCTCGAGCCGCTGCCGCTCCTGCCGACCCGCCTCTAGCACACGGCCCCGTGACTCCTGGAGCTCGCTCAGCCGGGCGCGCAGCTCGGCCCGGAGCCGACCGTTCTCCAGGGCGATGCTGGTGGTGGCGACGACGGCGTCGAGCAGCTCGTGCTCTTCATCGAGGGCGGGGTCGAACGTCAGCGCCGCCATCGGCTCCCCCTCTCGGGACAGCACCCGGACACCACGGTTGGCGCTCGCAGTCGGCGTCGATGTCGGAGCGCCGTCCTGGTCGGCCCAGGTGCCGAACTCGGGCAACCAGTAGGACAACCGGAGGGTCGGGTCGCGCAGCGCCCGCGCCAGTGGAGCCTGGAGGTCGGTGGTCGGTTCCGACTGCAGCTCGACGAGCAGCCCCGCGACGTCACCGCGGGCCAGCCGCAGATCGAGCAGGGCGAACAGGAACGCGATCGGCGCCAGACCGAGGGCGGCGAAGGTGACCAGCCGGATCGGATCGAGGAACGGCCAGCTGAACAGCCCGCCGATGTAGAGCAGAGCCAGCATCACCAGCGCGAAGCTGAAGGCGTCGACGACCAGCGTCGCCGGACGTCGCCGCAGCCGCTCGTGGCCCGTCCGGCGCCGGTGCAACAGCACGGTCCCGACGATGAGGCAGCCCGCCACCAAGGCGAGCTGGACCTGCTCGACGACCGTGCCGGCGGCCGGCGCGGAGACGACGGTGAACAGGCTGTCGGGGTTGCTGCCGAGCACAATCTTGACGAGCTGCAGACCCAGGGTGACGGCGTAGGTGAACGCGACGAGGACCCCCTCGGCCCGGTCCCGGACCCGGCCGCTCGGGAAGGCCAGGAAGACGTGCAGGAACAGCGCCGCCGGGAGCATGTCGAAGAAGTTGCCGACGCTGTGCACCAGCGGCTGGCTCGACCACTGCATCGGCGTCAGCCCTATGACGAACCCGGTCAGCATCATCAGAGGGCCGAGCCGGCTGGCCGGCCGCCGCCACCAGGCCACCGCCCCGCTGAGGACGTAGGGGACCACGATCCACGCGATGAGGAAGATTCTCAGCGCCGACGGCTCGAGGCGCGCGCTGGCCACGCCGAGGATGAGGACCCCGGTGAGGATGCCGAGGCCGGCGACCGCGAGTGCCCACAGCACCCACGACCGACCGGCGGGCGTCTCCTCGACCATGGCTCACGGTAACGGCGTGGGAGCACCCGCGGACATACCAGAAAACCCGCCAATCCCTCCGCCAGCGCACCGGCTGTCGGCACCTACCGATGCCCCCGAGGCTGGTTCCGGAGCCAACCGATGGCTCGCAGAAGGAGGACGGTCATGGAACTCGTGCGGCGGCACCGCGTGCTCAGCTTCTTCGTGCTGGCCTACGTGCTGGCGTGGGGCGCCATCCCGTGGGGCAGCTTCTTCGCTCCCGGAGCGCTCATCGCGGCCCTCGTCGTCGCGGGCTTGACCGACGGATGGTCGGGACTGCGCGACATCGGGGCCCGGCTGACCCGGTGGCGGGTGAGCTGGGTCTGGTACATGCTGGCCATCGCCGTTCCGCTCGGTGTGGACGCGCTCGCGGTCACCCTCAACGTCGGCGCCGGCGCGTCGGCACCCGCCCTCGACTTCCTTTCTCCCTGGTACGCGCTGCCTCTCGCCCTGGGCATGCACATGGTCAGCCCGATGGGCGGCCCGATCATGGAGGAGCCGAGCTTCCGCGGGTACGCGCAGCCCGAGCTGCAGCGCACCCGGTCCCGCCTCGGCGCCACGGCGATCATGGCGCTGGCCATCAGCGGCTGGCATGCCCCGTTGTTCCTCATGGGGGTCTTCGCCGCCCACCCGATCGGCTTCGTCACGACGGTGGCGGTCACCTTCTTCTACGGATGGCTGTTCAACCACGCGTCCGGCAGCGCGCTCCTCACCCTCATCGCCCACGGCGCGGAAGGCAGCGTCCGCGTCACGAGCTTCTGGGCCGCCGGAGCGGACCTCGAGCGGCTGAACTGGACCTACGCCATCGCGTGGTGCCTCGTCGCCTTCGTCCTCCTGGTCGCCGACCGCCGCTACTGGGTGAGCCACTCCCCCGCCGACACCACGGCCGGCAGCGCCGGCAGCTCCGCGTCCTCCGCCACCGCTCGAGCCCGGACCTGAGCAGCAGCCGCTCACCCGGTCACGGTCACCGGGAGCGACGAGAGACCGTAGACCAGCGAGAGCCGGCGGTACTCCAGCTCGTGGTCCGGGACGGCGAGCCGCAGTCCGGGGAGTCGACGGAACAGCTCGGGCAACGCCAGGCGCAGCTCCAGCCGAGCCAGCTCTGCGCCGACGCACCGGTGGATGCCGTACCCGAAGGCCAGCTGCGGTGGGCGCTCCACTGAGGGGTCCATCCGGTGCGGATGGACCCCGACCCGCGGATCCCGCCCGGCCGCGCTGAGCGAGCAGAGCACCACGTCGCCCCGGCGGACACGGAGCCCGGCGATGTCGACGTCCCGGCGCGCGAATCGGGGGAACGCCACCTGGACGACGGCAAGGTAGCGCAACAGCTCCTCGACGTAGGGCGCGACGAGCTCCGGGTCGTCCGCGAGTCGCATCCGGTGGTCGGCGCTGCGGATCAGCACCAGGGCGCCCATTCCGAGGGTGCTGGCCGTGGTCTCGAGTCCTCCGGTCAGGAGTCCGTCGGCGACCCCGGCGAGCTCCCGGTCGCCCAGCTGCGCACCGTGCTCGGCAACGAGGCCGCCGATCAGCCCGGGGCCGGGCTCGCGGCGGAGCCGCACAACCAGCTCCTGCAGGTAGTCCAATGACTCTCGTACGGCTGCGAGCGACGGCGACCCGCCTCCAGACACGTCGAACCGCGCCCGGCTCAACCGCTGGAACTGGTCACGTTCGGCGTACGGAACTCCCAGGAGCTCGCAGATGGTGAGGCTCGGCACGGGTAGCGCGAAGTGCTCGAGGAGGTCGGCCGACCCGTCCGACGCAATCCGACGCCCCACCTCGGCGACGCTGTCCGCCACGAACCCCGACACGGCGGGCTCGAGCGCCCGGAGCCGTCGGCCGGTGAAGTGCGGCGTGAGCATCTGGCGGAGTCGCGTGTGCTCAGGAGGGTCGGTGAACCCGAGCCCGCCGGGGTCGGAGTCGGCGCTCACCCTGTTCCGGCCGACGAGGTTGCCGAAGTCGTTGCTGAAGGACTCATGGTCGGCCAAGACCTGCCGGACCTCGTCATAGCCGCTCACCGGCCGGCCCCGGAACCCCCACGGCAGCGGGACCCTCGGCGCGGGACCGGCCGACGGATCCAGAAGGGGGTCCAGCTCGTCTCTGCGTAGGGCCGCCAGCGCAGCATCGGGCAGCGGGACAGGACGTCGACGCCGGTGTCCGGTGGGCGAAGCCGAACGGCCACTCGAAGCAGCGCCCGACGAAGCATGGTTCGACCGTTGACCTTTCACCAGTTCGGGCCGGATACGGCGAGATGCTCCCATATGCTGACCGTCTTTCCGGGGCAGGAATCGGGGCCTCCGACCGGAGGATGCCCGATCCAGCTCGGGAGGAGAAGCCGTGGACCGCCCGCCCCCATTGCTCTCCATCGACGGCCTGAGCGTCGAGTACGTCCTGGGCTCTCGCGTCTCCCGCGTCCTTGACGGCCTGACCTTCGCGGCCCACGACGGTGAGCTGGTCCTGGCACTCGGACCGAGTGGCTGCGGCAAGACCACCCTGCTGTCGGTCCTGGCCGGTCTGCTCAGACCGACCGCCGGACGGGTCCGGTTCGGCGACACCGAGGTAGCCGACCTCGTCGGTCGCACGCTCATCGAGATCCCGGCGCCACTGGGTCGGCGTGGTCTTCCAGGCGTTGAGAAGAACCTCGTCCCGAGCCTCACCGCACTCGAGGACGTCATGGCGCCGCTCCTAGTGACTGGCGTCCGCGACCGAGAGGCTCGCGCGGTGGCGATGGAGCCGGCTGGACAGGATGGCGATGTCCCCGCAGGCGCGGCAACGTCCCGGGCAGCTGTCCGGCGGCCAGCAGCAGCGCATCGCCTTCGCCCGGGCC
>CAWBEH010000009.1:0-76703 GCA_963787725.1 uncultured Actinomycetota bacterium
GTTCGGTATGGGCGGTTCTTCGCCGGTTCCGGAATATCAACCGGATGTCCATCGACTACGCCTGTCGGCCTCGCCTTAGGTCCCGACTTACCCAGGGCAGATTAGCTTGACCCGGAACCCTTGGTTATTCGGCGGCGGGTTTCTCGCCCGTCATTCGCTACTCATGCCTGCATTCTCACTCGTGTGGCCTCCACGGCTGGATCACTCCGCCGCTTCCCTGGCCGCACGACGCTCCCCTACCCATCAACACGCTTGGACCGTGGATCCTCGGATGTCACGGCCGGGCAGATGTGTCAATGCCACAGCTTCGGTGAGTCTTGAGCCCCGCTACATTGTCGGCGCGGAATCACTTGACCAGTGAGCTATTACGCACTCTTTAAAGGGTGGCTGCTTCTAAGCCAACCTCCTGGTTGTCAATGCAACTCCACATCCTTTCCCACTTAGCACACGCTTAGGGACCTTAGATGGTGGTCTGGGCTGTTTCCCTCTCGACTACGGAGCTTATCCCCCGCAGTCTCACTGCCACGCTCTCACTTACCGGCATTCGGAGTTTGGCTAACATCAGTAACCTGGTAAGGCCCATCCGCTATCCAGTAGCTCTACCTCCGGCAAGAAACACGTGACGCTGCACCTAAATGCATTTCGGGGAGAACCAGCTATCACGGAGTTTGATTGGCCTTTCACCCCTACCCACAGCTCATCCCCTCAGTTTTCAACCTAAGTGGGTTCGGTCCTCCACGCAGTCTTACCTGCGCTTCAACCTGGCCATGGGTAGATCACTCCGCTTCGGGTCTAGACCCAGCGACTCAATCGCCCTATTCGGACTCGCTTTCGCTACGGCTTCCCCACACGGGTTAACCTCGCCACTGAGCACTAACTCGCAGGCTCATTCTTCAAAAGGCACGCCGTCACCCCACAAGGAGGCTCCGACGGATTGTAGGCACACGGTTTCAGGATCTATTTCACTCCCCTCCCGGGGTACTTTTCACCTTTCCCTCACGGTACTTGTCCGCTATCGGTCACCAGGGAATATTTAGGCTTAGCGGGTGGTCCCGCCAGATTCACACGGGATTTCTCGGGCCCCGTGCTACTTGGGATGACTCTCTGGAGTTCGCGCCATTTCGTCTACGGGGGTTGCACCCTCTGTGCCGGGCCTTTCAATGCCCTTCGACTATAACGCGAATTTTTGACTCCATGCCGGCCTGTCAGAGCCGGCCAAGAGGTCCCACGACCCCGAACATGCAACGCCTGACAGCTATCACACATGCTCGGTTTAGCCTGATCCGCTTTCGCTCGCCACTACTCACGGAATCGCGGTTGCTTTCTCTTCCTGTGGGTACTGAGATGTTTCACTTCCCCACGTTCCCTCCACTCGCCCTATGTGTTCAGGCGAGGGTGACTGGACTTGCCTCCAGCCGGGTTTCCCCATTCGGAAATCCTCGGATCACAGTCTGGTTATCGACTCCCCGAGGCTTATCGCAGATTCCTACGTCCTTCTTCGGTTCCTGGTGCCAAGGCATCCACCGTGTGCCCTTAAAAACTTGGCTACAAATAAAAGATGCTCGCGTCCACTGTGTAGTTCTCAACATACGGGCGGTCCCCCGTCCTCAGGAGTGGCGCCTGCGCCGCATACGGGCTGGTTGTCCAGCGGGTGTGCGGCGTGGTTCGTCCACGAGGAGGGGTCCTGACCGGCGTATACCGATCCAGAAGGAGTCGAGCTCATCGCCCGAGCCTTCAGGACCCAACAACGTGCCAGGCGCTGCCACCGGTCGCCGCTTTCCACTCCCCTCTGTCTACTGAAAGACATGGCCAATGAAGGCCGGGGTTGTACTTGCTGCGCGAGCTGATGTCAGCGCCAACTAATCGATGTTCCACCCTTGAGCACCTGCCGTGGAGCGATCGTCCACGGCCAGGCTCTGGACCAACGTCTGTCGTTAAACAGGCCGCCGGCCAGTGCTCCTTAGAAAGGAGGTGATCCAGCCGCACCTTCCGGTACGGCTACCTTGTTACGACTTAGTCCCAATCGCCAGTCCCACCTTCGACGGCTCCCTCCAAAAGGTTGGGCCACCGGCTTCGGGTGTTACCGACTTTCGTGACTTGACGGGCGGTGTGTACAAGGCCCGGGAACGTATTCACCGCAGCGTTGCTGATCTGCGATTACTAGCGACTCCGACTTCATGGGGTCGAGTTGCAGACCCCAATCCGAACTGAGACCGGTTTTTTGGGATTCGCTCCACCTTGCGGTATCGCAGCCCTTTGTACCGGCCATTGTAGCATGCGTGAAGCCCAAGACATAAGGGGCATGATGATTTGACGTCATCCCCACCTTCCTCCGAGTTGACCCCGGCAGTCTCCTATGAGTCCCCGGCATTATCCGCTGGCAACATAGAACGAGGGTTGCGCTCGTTGCGGGACTTAACCCAACATCTCACGACACGAGCTGACGACAACCATGCACCACCTGTATACCGACCTTGCGGGGCATCCATCTCTGAATGTTTCCGGTATATGTCAAGCCTTGGTAAGGTTCTTCGCGTTGCATCGAATTAATCCGCATGCTCCGCCGCTTGTGCGGGCCCCCGTCAATTCCTTTGAGTTTTAGCCTTGCGGCCGTACTCCCCAGGCGGGGAACTTAATGCGTTAGCTGCGGCACGGATCTCGTGGAATGAGACCCACACCTAGTTCCCAACGTTTACGGCATGGACTACCAGGGTATCTAATCCTGTTCGCTCCCCATGCTTTCGCTTCTCAGCGTCAGTAGTGGCCCAGAGACCTGCCTTCGCCATCGGTGTTCCTCCTGATATCTGCGCATTTCACCGCTACACCAGGAATTCCAGTCTCCCCTACCACACTCTAGTCTGCCCGTACCCACTGCAAGTCCGGGGTTGAGCCCCGGATTTTCACAGCAGACGCGACAGACCGCCTACAAGCTCTTTACGCCCAATAATTCCGGACAACGCTCGCACCCTACGTATTACCGCGGCTGCTGGCACGTAGTTAGCCGGTGCTTCTTCTGCAGGTACCGTCACTTTCGCTTCTTCCCTGCTGAAAGGGGTTTACAACCCGAAGGCCGTCATCCCCCACGCGGCGTCGCTGCATCAGGCTTTCGCCCATTGTGCAATATTCCCCACTGCTGCCTCCCGTAGGAGTCTGGGCCGTGTCTCAGTCCCAGTGTGGCCGGTCGCCCTCTCAGGCCGGCTACCCGTCGTCGCCTTGGTGAGCCGTTACCTCACCAACTAGCTGATAGGCCGCGAGTCCATCCCAGACCGAAAAACTTTCCACACGATAGAGATGCCTCTTCGTGTCGTATCCGGTATTAGCTCCGGTTTCCCGGGGTTATCCCAGAGTCTGGGGCAGGTTACTCACGTGTTACTCACCCGTTCGCCACTGATCACCCGGAGCAAGCTCCGAGGTCACCGTTCGACTTGCATGTGTTAAGCACGCCGCCAGCGTTCGTCCTGAGCCAGGATCAAACTCTCCGTTGATGTTTAGCTCCTACCGGTCGAAACCGGCGGAAATCTAGACCCTTTGAAGGGTTGAATCACTGGCTGAGCAAGAACAACTTGCGTTATTCATTGTCAACCAAAGGATTTTCGTTCGAGGTTCCACTCACCGTGCCCAGAGGACACGGATCGTGACGCCCCTCGAGACGAGGTTATTGGCATCGATTTTTGGCACGCTGTTGAGTTCTCAAGGTTCGGACGCGCACCGAGTTCCGGTCCAGTGGACCAGGCGTCGGGGCAACCCTTCAAATTTACCCGCCTGCTTCATGGGCGTCAAATCCGTGACCCGCTCTCAGAGCGGCCGGATCCGAGCGCGCTTGGCTCTCGGCGGGAGGACCCACTCTAGCAGGCTTCCGGGCCGGCTCCGCACCACCGGCCGGGCGAACCCGGCGGGGGGTCGGACCGTCGCGAGAGCGACTGTTCGAGGGGGTCAGCTCGTGGGACCGGCCTGCTTCGGGAGCCGCGCTGGGCGCCTTCCCCGTGGTGTCCGTTCCTCCCTTTCGGGCTGACTGGGAAACACTAGACGGGCCCCGCCGTCGAGCACAAATCGCTTGCGCCCGGGCGTGTCGTCACGGTCTCACGAGGTCCAACGCCGTTGCGCGCCAGGGCATTCCCTACTGCTCGAGGCGGGCCGCGGCCAGGGACTTGCGCCCCCGGCGCAGCAGCGCCACGCGGCCGTGGAGGAAGTCGTCGGGACCCAGCACCCGCTCGGGGTCGGCGACCTTGGCGTTGTTGACCGACGCACCGCCGTCACCGATCGCGCGGCGGGCGGCGTTCCGGGACTCGACCAGGCCGACGGCCACCAGGGCGTCGACGAGGCTGGTGCCCGGCGCGACCTCGGCACCCGGCAGCTCGCCGGTCGCGTCGAGGAGGGTGCGCTCGTCGAGAGTGGCCAGGTCGCCCTTGCCGAACAGCGCCTCCGACGCGGCCTGCACCGCCTCGGTCACCCCCGCGCCGTGGACCAGCGTCGTGACGTCGGCGGCCAGGGTGCGCTGGGCGGTGCGGCGGAACGGCTCCTCGGCCGTGACCCGCTCGAGCTCCGCGATCTCCTCCTGCCCGCGGTCGCTGAAGAACTTGAGGAGCTTGACGACCGACGCGTCCTCGACGTTGAGGAAGTACTGGTAGAAGGCGTACGGACTGGTCATGTCGGGCGACATCCAGATCGCGTTGCCCTCGGACTTCCCGTACTTCACCCCGGACGCGTCGGTGATCAGCGGGGTCGTCAACGCGTGCACCGTCGCGCCGTCGGCCCGGTGCACCAGGTCGACGCCGGCCGTGATGTTCCCCCACTGGTCCGACCCGCCGGTCTGCAGCGTGCACCCGTGGGCGCGGTAGAGCTCGAGGTAGTCCAGCGCCTGCAGGAGCTGGTAGCTGAACTCCGTGAACGAGATCCCCTCCTGGCTCGCCAGCCGCTGGGCGATGGCCTCCTTGCGGATCATCTGGTTCACCCGGAAGTGCTTGCCGACGTCGCGCAGGAAGTCGATGGCCGACATGGGCGCGGTCCAGTCGAGGTTGTCGACGAGCAGCGCTGCGTTGTCCCCGTCGAAGTCGAGGAACGGCCGGACGAGCTCCTTGAGCCGGGCCACGTTCGCGGCGGTGTGCTCCTTGGTCCGCAAGACCCGCTCGGAGGTCGTCTTCGGGTCGCCGATGAGGCCGGTCGAGCCGCCGACGAGGCAGATGACCCGATGCCCGGCCCGCTGGAACCGCCGCAGCACCACCAGCTGCACGAGGTTGCCGAAGTGCAGTGAGGGGGCGGTGGGGTCGAACCCGCAGTAGACGGTGATCGGTCCCTCGGCGAGGGCTGCGCGCAGCGCGGACTCGTCCGTGGACTGCTCCACGGACCCGCGCCAGGTCAGCTCGTCCAGAACGGCGACGAGTGGGGTGTCGGTCACAGCGGCACAGCCTGCCCTACCTCGTCGTCCGCCGGACACGGGGTTTCGCCGGGCGGTACACCGAGACCGTGGGCTCCCCGTCGAGCCAGAACCGCCAGGGGTAGGTGGCGACGTCGCCGCCGGCGCCGGCGACCCCCACGCGTGGTCCCGTCCGCAACCGGTCCGGGTCGTAGCGCGCTGCCGGGGACCGGACCACGAGGTCCGACCGACCCTCCTCCGGGGCGACGGGCGGAGTGCAGAAGTCGCGTCCGGAGTCGGCGCCGACCAGTCCGAGAGTGCTGGCCAGCCGGGCCGGGCCGCGGCACCAGTCGCGGGGTGCCACACCCGGCCGCCGGGCCGCGGCGGTCTCGTGCCCCGCGACCACCTCCCCCGCGCGGATGAGGACGGCGGAGGCGGCCCCGACCGGTCCGGTCACGAGGTTGAGGCACCAGTGCATGCCGTAGGTGAAGTAGACGTAGGTGAACCCGGCCGGCCCGAACATCGGCTCGGTGCGCGGCGTGCGCCCGCGGTAGGCGTGTGAACCCGGGTCGTGGAGGTGGCCCGCATACGCCTCGACCTCGGTGAGCCGCACGACCACGCCGCCGCGCTCGACCGTGCAGCCGAGCAGGTCCGGCGCGACGTCGAGCACCTCGCGGGCGAAGAACGACCGCGGCAGCCGGCGTGGCACGTCAGGCGAGCGGCGTCGCGACGGCGCGGGCCGAGGCCGCCGCCGAGCGGGCCCGTTCGAGCTGCTCCCGGACGCGGACCGGAGCCGTGCCCCCGCGGGCGTCCCGCGAGGCCAGCGACCCCTCGACGGAGAGCACCTCGCGGACGCCCGGCGTGAGGACCGGGTCGATCGCCGCGAGGTCCTCGTCGCTGAGGTCCCACAGCTCGATGCCCTGCGCCTCGCAGGTCCGGACGCACGCTCCGGCGACCTCGTGCGCCACCCGGAACGGGACGCCCTGACGCACCAGCCATTCCGCGACGTCGGTGGCCAGTGCGAAGCCCTGCGGCGCCAGCGACTCCAGCCGCTCGACGTTGACCCGGAGCGTGGCGACCATCCCCGCGAACGCCGGCAGCAGCACCTCGAGCGTGTCGATCGCGTCGAAGACCGGTTCCTTGTCCTCCTGCAGGTCGCGGTTGTACGCCAGCGGCAGGCCCTTGAGCGTCGTCAGCAGCCCCGCGAGGTCACCGACCAGCCGGCCGGCCTTGCCCCGGGCCAGCTCGGCGACGTCGGGGTTCTTCTTCTGCGGCATGATGCTCGACCCGGTCGAGTAGGCGTCGTCGAGCGTCACGTAGGAGAACTCCTTGGTCGCCCACAGGACCACCTCCTCGGCGATCCGGGAGAGGTCGACCGCCGTCATCGCGGCGACGAACGCGAACTCCGCGGCGAAGTCGCGGCTGGCCGTGCCGTCGATCGAGTTCTCCACCGAGGCGGAGAAACCGAGGTCGCGGGCGACCGCGTCGGGGTCGAGGCCGAGGGAGCTGCCCGCCAGCGCCCCGGAACCGTAGGGGGACACATCGGCGCGCCGGTCCCAGTCGCGGAGCCGGTCGACGTCGCGCAGCAGCGTCCACGCGTGGGCGAGGAGATGGTGGGAGAGGAGCACCGGCTGCGCGTGCTGGAGGTGGGTCCGGCCGGGCATGGCCACGCCGAGGTGCCGGGTCGCCTGGTCGACGAGCGCGTCGACGACGTCCAGGACCAGCCCGGCGATGGTCCGGGCCTCGTGCCGCAGGTACCGGCGGAAGAGCGTGACGACCTGGTCGTTGCGGGAGCGACCCGCGCGCAGCCGGCCGCCCACGTCGGCGCCGGCCCGCTCGATGAGGCCGCGTTCCAGCGCCGTGTGGACGTCCTCGTCGGAGGGGTCCGGCCGGAACTCGCCGCTCGCCACGTCGGCGTCCAGCCGGTCCAGCGCGTCGAGCATGGCGGCGAGCGTGGGGTCGTCGAGCAGTCCGGCGGCGTGCAGGACCCGCGCGTGGGCGCAGGATCCGGCGATGTCGTGGCGGGCGAGGCGCCAGTCGAAGTGAGTGCTCCGCGACAGCTCGGCCAGCGCGTCGGCCGGGCCGCCCGCGAAGCGACCACCCCAGAGGCTGACCCGGCCGTCGGTGGCCGGTTCGGGGAGCCCGGTCATGCGCCCGCGCTCCTCGCCGACTCCAGCCGGCGCACGAAACCACGCGCGGCGGTCGGGGTGGTGCCGATGACGAGGATCGTGTCGTCGCCGGCGATCGTGCCGAGGACGTCGGAGAGGTGGGCCTGGTCGATGCACGACGCCAAGTAGTTCGCGGCACCGGGCGGCGTGCGGAGGACCGCCTGGTTGCCGGCGCAGCGCGCGCTGACGAGCAGCTCGTCGGCGGCGCGGTGAAGCCGGACCGGCAGGTCGTCCGAGCCGCCCGAGGAGGCGACCGAGCCGCCGGCGTCCGGCAGCGCATACACGAGCTGTCGTCCCTTGCGGACCTTCACGGCGCCGACCTCGACGAGGTCCCGCGACAGGGTCGCCTGGGTCACCTCGACGCCGTCCCGCGAGAGGAGCGAGAGCAGCTCGCCCTGCGACCTGACGTCGTGCGCGCGGAGCAGGTCCACGACGCGGGTCTGACGGGCGGTGCGGCTGGTCACGCGCGCACCGCCGCGTCGAGGATCCCGGGCAGCGCGTCGACGAAGGTGTCGGCCTGCGCCCTCGTGAGGATCAGCGGCGGCGCGAGCCGGATCGCGTCCGGCGCGACCGCGTTGACGAGGAACCCGGCCTCGCGGGCCAAGGCCATCGCCGACGCGGCGACCGGCTCGGTCAGGGTGATGGCGATGAGCAGCCCCCGGCCGCGGACCCCGCCGATGCGCGGGTGGCCCAGGCCGGTCACCGCGTCCGCAAGGTATGCCCCGAGCTCGCTCGCGTGCTCGAGCAGCCCGTCGGCCTCGATCGTGTGGACGACGGCGAGTCCGGCCGCGCACGCGAGGGGGTTCCCCCCGAACGTCGACCCGTGCTGACCGCCGGTGAGCAGCCCGGTGACATCGGAACCGTAGGTGACGAGTGCGCCGATCGGCACTCCCCCGGCCAGCCCCTTGGCCAACGTCACCGCGTCGGGCACCACGTCGGTCGCGTGGTGGGCCAGCCAGTGGCCGGTCCGCCCCATCCCGCACTGCACCTCGTCGAGCACGAGGAGTGCGCCGGCGTCGCGGGTCAGGTCACGGGCCAGCCGGAGGTATGCGTCGGTGGCGGGCACCACGCCGGCCTCGCCCTGGATCGGCTCGAGGACGACGGCCGCCAGGTCCTCCCCGGCGTCGGCCACCGCCGCTCGCAGGGCGTCCTCGTCGTTGTAGGGGACGTGGGTGACGCCGGGCATCAGGGGCTCGAACGGCGCGCGGTAGGCCTCCTTCCACGTCAGCGCGAGGGCGCCCGTGGTGCGGCCGTGGAAGGCGTTCCGGGCGGCGATGATCCGGCTCCGGCCGGTGCGCCGGGTCAGCTTCACCGCAGCCTCGAGGGCCTCCGACCCGGAGTTGGCGAAGAACACCCCGGAACCGGCGGGCGCGCGGCATACCTCGAGGAGCTTCTCGGCCAGCTCGACCTGCGGCTCCGAGGTGAAGAAGTTGGAGATGTGGACGACCTGGCTCGCCTGCTTGGTGATCGCCTCGACCAACGCCGGGTGGCCGTGGCCGAGGGTGTTGACGGCGATGCCGCCGAGCAGGTCGAGGTAGCGCTTGCCGTCGACGTCGACCACGTAGCAGCCGTCGCCGTGCGAGAGGACGGTCTGGGGGACGCCGAAGACGGGGATGAGCGCCGCCTGGTAGCGGTCGAGGATCTGCTGGCTGTGGGTCATGCCCGCACCACTCCCTGGGGGTTCGGGACGACCATGGTGCCGATGCCCTCGTCGGTGAACACCTCGAGCAGGAGCGAGTGCGGCTTGCGGCCGTCGATGACGTGCGCCTGCGGGACACCTTGCTGGACGGCGCGGATGCAGGCCTCGAGCTTGGGGACCATCCCGGAGTCGACCTTCGCGAGCAGGTCCTGGGCGTCCATGACGGTGAGGTACGAGAGCAGCGAGTCCGGGTCGGGCCAGCTCGCGTAGATGCCCTCGACGTCGGTCAGGACGACGAGCTTGTGGGCCTTGAGAGCGACGGCGAGCGCCGCCGCGGCGGTGTCGGCGTTGACGTTGAGGACCTGTCCGTCGACGTCGAGGTCCGGCGCGATCGTGGACACGACGGGGATCCGTCCGGCGTCGAGGATGTCCATGACGGCCGACGGGTTCACGCTCTCGACGTCCCCGACGAGGCCCAGGTCGATGTCGCCGCCGTCGTCGTCCACGCCGGAGCGCCGGCGGGCGCCGAGCAGCCCGGCGTCCTCGCCGGACAGGCCGACGGCCAGCGGGCCGTGCTGGTTGAGCAGCCCGACCAGCTCTCGGCCGACCTGGCCGGTCAGGACCATCCGGACGACCTCCATCACCTCGGGCGTGGTGACCCGCAGCCCGTTGCGGAACTCGCTGGTCAGCCCGAGGCGGCCGAGCATCTGGGCGATCTGCGGGCCGCCGCCGTGCACGACGACCGGGCGCAGCCCGGCATACCGGAGGAAGGCGATGTCCTGGGCGAACGCCCGCTTGAGGGTGTCGTCGACCATGGCGTTGCCGCCGTACTTGACGACGACGAGCGCGCCGCGGAACCGCTCCAGCCACGGCAACGCCTCGACGAGGGTCTGCGCCTTGCTCGCGGCGACGCGGAGAGCAGCCGCGTCGATGATGCCGCGGACGGTGCTGGAGGAGGACGCTCCGGAGGTCGTGGTCATGTGCTGTAGGCCGAGTTCTCGTGGACGTAGTCATGGGTCAGGTCGTTGGTCCAGACGGTCGCGGTGTCGTCGCCGGCGTGGAGGTCGACGAGGACGTGGACCTCGCGTTCGGCCAGGTCGACGAGGGACCGGTCCTCACCGACGCCCCCGGACCGGCACACCTGGACGCCGTTCATCGAGACGTCGAGCGTGTCGGCGTCGAACGCCGCGGTCGTCGTGCCGACCGCCGCGAGGACGCGGCCCCAGTTCGGGTCGGCGCCGAAGATCGCGCACTTGAAGAGGTTGTTGCGCGCGACGCTCCGGGCCACCTCGAGGGCGTCGTCCACGGACGCCGCGCCGCGAACCTCGATGGCGATGTCGTGGTGCGCGCCTTCGGCGTCGGCGACCAGCTGTCGGGCGAGGTCGGCGCAGACCGAGGTCACGGCGTCGGTGAGGGCGGGCGGGTCGACAGCCACGCCCGACGCGCCGGACGCCATCAGCAGCACCGTGTCGTTGGTCGACTGGCAGCCGTCGGAGTCGACGCGGTCGAACGTCGTGAACGTGGCCGCGCGCAGCGCCGGGTCGAGCGCTGCGGCCTCGGTGCCGGCGTCGGTGACGAGGACGACGAGCATCGTCGCGAGTGACGGCGCGAGCATCCCGGCGCCCTTGGCCATCCCCCAGACCGACCAGCCGTCGCCCCGGAACTCGGCGGTCTTGGCGTGGGTGTCGGTGGTGATGATCGCCTCTGCGGCGGCGTCGTGGCCGTCGGTCGCGAGCGCGGCCGCCGCGGTCGTGATGCCCGCGCTGATCTTGTCCATGGGGAGCAGCTCGCCGATGAGCCCCGTGGAGCAGACGGCGATGTCCGCGGCGGACAGGCCGAGGGCGGCGGCCACCTCCTCGGCCGTGCGGTGGGTGTCCTGGAAACCCTGGTGGCCGGTGCACGCGTTCGCCCCACCCGAGTTGAGGACGACCGCGTCGACGCGTCCGTCGGCGACGACCTGACGCGACCACACCACCGGCGCCGCGACGACGCGGTTGCTCGTGAACACGGCGGCGGCGTGGTGGTCGGGCCCGTCGTTGACGACGAGGGCGAGGTCGGAGTTGCCGCTCGCCTTGAGCCCGGCCGTGACGCCGGCGGCGCGGAAGCCGCTGGGGAGGGTGCTCACGGGGCGACTCCGGCGACGGGGAGACCGGCGGTCTCCGGCAGGCCCAGGGCGAGGTTCGCGCACTGGATGGCGCCGCCCGCGGTGCCCTTGGTGAGGTTGTCGATGGCGGCGACGACGACCACTCGCCCGACCGTCTCGTCTAGCGTCAGCTGGAGGTGTGCGGCGTTGGAGCCGAGGACGTCCGAGGTACGCGGCCACTGGCCCTCGGGCAGCAGGTGCACGAACGGCTCGTCGTTGTAGGCGTCTCTCCAGGCGCCTCGCAGCTGCTCACCGCTCGTGCCCGGCCGGACCCGGGCGGTGCACGTGGCGAGGATGCCGCGGGCCATCGGCGCGAGAGTGGGAGTGAAGGAGAGCGAGACCGGCTCGCCGGCGGCCAGCGCGAGGTTCTGGGCGATCTCGGGGGTATGCCGGTGCCCACCGCCGACGCCGTACGGCGACATCGCGCCCATCACCTCCGAGCCGAGGAGATGCGGTTTCAGCCCCTTGCCCGCGCCGGACGTCCCGCTGGCCGCGACGATGACGACGTCGTCGACCTCCAGCAGCCCCGCGAAGAACCCGGGCGCGAGGGCGAGGGAGCAGGCCGTCGGGTAACAGCCGGGGACGGCGATCCGGGTGGCGCCCTTCAGCTCGTCGCGGACGACGCCACCGCGGATCCGCAGCTCGGGGAGCCCGTACGGCCAGGTGCCGGCGTGGGCGGTTCCGTAGAACGCCTGCCACGCCTCGCCGTCGGCCAGGCGGTAGTCGGCGCCGCAGTCGACGACGACGATGTCGTCCGGCAGCCGGGCGGCGAGGTCGGCGGACGCGCCATGGGGCAGCGCGAGGAAGACCACGTCGTGGCCGAGCAAGGTGTCCGACGTGGTCGGCTCGAGGATCCGGTCACCCACGGCCGCGAGATGCGGGTGGACGTCGCCCAGCCGCTTTCCGGCCTGAGAGTCCGCGGTGACGGCGCCGAGCTCGATGTTCGGGTGACCCAGGAGGAGCCGGACGATCTCACCCCCGGCGTACCCGCTCGCGCCGGCGACTGCTGCCACAACCATGCTGCATGACTATACACATCATGCATACACCCGCCACGGCGCGGTCAGGCGCGCTGTCTCGCCGGGCTCGGCTCGCAGCCGACCGGCTCGGCTCGCGGTATGTCGGGAGCCGAGTCGCTCGGCTCGCAGCCGAGCCGAACGGTCGACGTGTGTCGCCGGGTGCGGTCAGGTCCGCTGGACCGCGCCGACCGCCTCGCCGGCCGACGCCACCGCGGCGTCACGGAACTCGTTGACCTCCTCGGTCGTGAGCGTCCGGTCCGGGGCTCGGAAGGTCAGCCGGTACGCCAGCGAGGTGCGCCCATCGCCGACCTGCTCCCCCGCATACGCGTCGAACAGGGCGACCTCCTCGAGGAAGTCGCCGGCTCCGGACCGCAGCGAGCGCTCGACCTGGGCCGCCGTCACCGTGTCGGCGACGACCAGCGCCACGTCGGTCAGGGCGGCGGGGAACGTCGAGATCTCGTGGTACCGCGTCGTCTCCTCGCTCGCCCGGGTCAGCTCCTCGACGTCGAGCTCGAGGGCGACGGTCCGCGCGGGAAGGCCGAGCGCGGCCAGCGTCTTGGGGTGCAGCTCGCCGGCGTAGCCCACGAGGGTGCCGTCGGTCAGCACGACCCGCGCGCAGCGGCCGGGGTGCCATGGCGCGTGGTCGGTCTCGGGTTCGACCGCCACGGCGACGGCGACCGCGCGGGCCACCGCGAGCGCCGACTCCACGGCGTCCTCCCACGACGCGACCCGTCCGGGTCCCCACCAGCCGGTCCGCTCCGCCTCGCCGGCCATCACGGCGGCGACGTGGCGGGGCTGAGGCGGCACGGCCCGGTAGATCGCGTCGATGGTCTCGTCGTCGGGACGCTGCTCGACGCCGGGGACGGGAGCGGTATGCGTCGCGTCGGGCCCGGGGAGGGTCACCATCCCGAGCTCGAAGAGCGCGACGTCCTTGCGGCCGCGGGACAGGTTGCGGCGAACCGCCTCGACCAGCGTCGAGAGCACCGAGGTGCGCATCAGTGGGGCCTCGTCGGACAGCGGGTTGGCCACGCGGACCGCATACCGCCGCTCGTCGTCGGCCTTCAGCCCGAACGCGTCCGCGACCTCCGTGCCGACGAACGGGTAGGTCAGCACCTCGACGAACCCCCGCGCCACGAGCGCGTTGGCGACGATGCGCCGTACCCGCTGGCTGTGGGTCAGCCCGCGGCCCGAGGGCGGCGTCCGCACGATCGACGGGATCTTGGCGTAGCCGTCGATCCGGGCGACCTCCTCCGCGTAGTCCGGGCCGTCGACGAGGTCCGGCCGCCAGGTCGGCGGCGTCACCAGGACGGTCGCGCCGCCGCCGTCCTCGACGAGGCAGCCCTCCGCCCGGAGGATCTCGACGACGCGCTCGCGCGGGTACTCGACGCCCACCACCCTTGTCGGCAGGGCGACGTCGAGCGCGTATGCCGAGCGCGGCGTCGTCTCGTCGACGTCGGTGACGGCCGGGTCGGCGGTCCCGCCGCCGTGCTCGACCAACAGGTCCACGCAGAGCTGGGCGGCGGCCGGCGGCAGCGCCGGGTCGGCGCCCCGCTCGAACCGCTTCGACGCCTCGGTGACCAGCTTGTGGCGCCGTGAGGAGCGCGCCACCGTCACCGGGTCGAAGTGGGCGGCCTCGATGAGGACGTCCGTCGTCGTCGGGCTGACCTCGCTGGTCGCACCGCCCATGACGCCGGCGATGCCGAGTGGCGCGTCGCCGCCGTCGGTGATGAGCAGGTCCTCCGGGTCGAGCTTCCGGTCGACGTCGTCGAGGGTTCTCAGCGTCTCTCCGGGCCGCGCGCGGCGCACCTCGATCGAGCCGCTGAGTGTGTCGATGTCGTAGGCGTGCAGCGGCTGTCCGAGCGAGAGCATGACGTAGTTCGTGACGTCGACGGCCAGCGAGATCGGCCGCATCCCCACCTGGGTCAGCCGTCGTTGCATCCACGGCGGCGACGGCCGGGTCGGGTCGATGCCACGGACGATCCGCGCGACGAACCGGTCGCAGCCGGCCTGCCCGTCGATCGGCGACGCGTCGGCGAGCCGGACCGCATAGCCGTCCTCGGTCGGCGCCGGGACGGAGAGCAGCGCAGGGTCTCGAAAACCGCCGTCCGGTGAGCCCTGCGAGTGCCAGTACTCGCGGGCCAGACCGCGCATCGAGAAGCAATACCCGCGGTCCGGGGTGACGTTGACCTCGACGACCTCTTCACCGAGGCCGAGCAGGGCGATGGCGTCGTCGCCGACCTGGACGCCGGCGAGCTGCTCCGGCGACAGCAGGCGGGTCAGCACGATGATCCCCGTGTGGTCGTGGCCGATGCCGAGCTCGTCCTCGGCGCAGATCATCCCGTTGGACATCCGGCCGTAGGTCCTCCGCGCGGCGATCTCGAACCCGCCGGCCAGGACTGCGCCGGGCAGCACGACGACGACGAGGTCGCCGATCTCGAAGTTCGTGGCGCCGCAGACGATCTCCTGGTGCTTCCCCTCGGTCTCCATCTGCCCGTGCGGGCCGACGTCGACGAGGCAGTAGCGGATCTTCTTGCCGTTCTGCTGGACCTGCTCGTCGAAGGAGAGCACCCGTCCCACCACGAGCGGGCCGCTGATGTCGCCGCCGTGGATCGCCTCCTCCTCCAGGCCGACCGACACGAACGACTCCGCGACGGCTGTGCCCGTAGCGCCCGGGGCGAGGTCGGTGTACTCCGCGAGCCACGACAGTGGTGCGCGCACGTCAGACCTCCATCCCGAACTGCTCGGAGAACCGGGCGTCGCCCTCGACGATGTCGTGCATGTCGGTGACGCCGTGGCGCAGCTGCAGCGCCCGCTCGATGCCGAGGCCGAACGCGAAACCGGAGTAGACGTCCGGGTCGATCCCGCAGGCGCGCAGCACCTTGTTGTTGACCATGCCCGAGCCGCCGAGCTCGATCCAGCCGGAGCCGCCGCAGGTCCGGCAGGCCGGGTTGTCGCCGTGGCAGGCGAAGCAGACGAAGTCGGTCTCCATGCTCGGCTCGGTGAACGGGAAGTACGACGCTCGGACCCGGGTCCGGGTGCCCTCGCCGAACATCACGTTGACGAAGTGGTCGATGGCGCCGCGCAGGTGCGCCATGGTCAGCCCCTTGTCGACGGCCAGCGCCTCGATCTGGTGGAAGACCGGGGTATGCGTGGCGTCGAGGTCGTCGGTCCGAAACACCTTGCCCGGGGAGACGACGTAGATCGGCGGGGTGCGCTCCAGCATGGTCCGGATCTGCACCGGCGAGGTCTGGGTGCGCAGGACCAGCCCGCCGTCGGCCGGGTCGACGAAGAAGGTGTCCTGCATCTGCCGGGCCGGGTGGTCCTTGCCGAGGTTGAGCGCGTCGAAGTTCATCCACTCCGACTCGACCTCGGGACCCTCGACGACCTCCCAGCCCATGCCGACGAAGGCGTCCATGAGCCGTTCCTGGGTCAGCTCCAGGGGGTGTCGCGCGCCGGGCGGGCGCCGGTACACCGGCCGCGTGACGTCGACGGCCTCCTCGACGAGGATGCGGCGGTCGCGCTCGTCCTCGAGCTCGGCCAGCCGGGCCGCGTGCGCGCGGCCGAGGGCAGCCTGGGCCGCGCCGACGCGCTTGCCGGCCTCCGCCTTGGCGCTCGGCGGCAGCGCACCGATCTCGCGCTTCGCCAGGGCGACGGCGCCGCGGTCGACGTGCGCGATCCGGGCGGCCTTGAGCTCGTCGAGGGTGCTCGCCGCCGCGAACGCGGCGGTCGCCTCGCGCACGGCGGCGTCGAGTGCCGCCGGGTCGAGCGTGGCGACCTCGACAGGGTCGTACTGGGTGTTCGGTCCGGACATCGCCTTCGTTTCCTTGGTCGGCCGGGCGGCCCGGCGAGCGGGCCCGAGTCTAGGTGCAGGGGTATGCGGACCATCGGGGGTCCGTGCTGCGGACCAGCCCGACGGATGCGGCGGGAGCCGTCGCTGGTCGGGGTCCCCACGAAGTATCGGAGCGAAGCGGAGAACTTCGTGGGGTGGCCTAGAGGACGTGCTCCGGGGCGCCCGAGGGCAGGGTAAATCGGAAGTCCGCGCCACCGGAGGGCGCGCGACCGACACTGATGCGGCCGCCGTGGGCCTCGACGAGGCCCCGCACGATGTAGAGGCCGAGACCGGTGCTGCCGCGCCGGGTGCCGTGCCAGAACCGGTTGAACACGAAGGGCAGGTGCTCGTCGCGGACGCCCTCGCCCTCGTCCGCGACGGACACGCAGACGTTCGGGGCGTCGCCGCTGCGTGGCGCCGCCCCGTTCCCGCCGCTGCCGTCCTTCATGACGCCCACGGTGACAGTGCCGTCGCCATGACGCACGGCGTTTTCCATGAGGTTGGCGAGGATCTGGTTGACCCGGTCGGGGTCGGCCCACACCTCGGGCAGGTCGTCGCCGACGTCGACGACGAACCGGCTGTCGGGCTGACCGCCGGCCTTGAGCCGCTCGACGTGGCGCACCACCATGGCCGGCAGGTCCACCGGCTGGAGCCGCACGTCGAGGCGGCCGGCGTCGAGCCGGGACACGTCGAGGAGCTCGGTGATGAGTCGCGACACCCGGTCGGCGTCGGTCTCCATCGTCTCGATCATGAACCGCTTCTGCTCGTCGGTGAACTTCTCCCAGCCGCGCAGGAGGGTGGCGGAGAAGCCCTTGACCGACGTGAGCGGCGACCGCAGCTCGTGCGCGATCGTCGAGATGAGCGCCGCGTGGTCCTGCTCGGCGCGCTGGCGGGCGGACGCGTCGCGGACCGACATCAGGACGCGGCGGACGGGACCCTTGAGGGGCTTGCGCAGGTACCGCGCGGTGACGAGCAGCTCGACCCCCGCGGTCGTCCACAACAGCTTCTCGCGGTGGCCGGTGACGGTGTGGAGGGTGTGCCAGGGGTCGGCGAAGTCCCACCAGGGGCGGCCGTCGCTGTCGTGCAGCGGCAGGACCTCGCGGACGGGGCGCCCGAGCATCGCCTCGTGGTCGAGGTGCATCAGCCGTCCGGCGCGGGCGCTGCAGAAGACGAGCGTCTGCTGGCCGTCCACGACCACCAGGCCGTCGGGTAGGACGTCGGCCATCTCGGTCACGCCGGGCGGCGGGTTCGTCACGTCCATGGCGACGGCCTCCGCATTGGCCCCATGGCCCGCAGTCTAGGGACCTGCAGGCGACTCGGCCGACTCGGACCGGTGGCGCGCCGACGCATACAGGCAGACGGTGGCGGCCATGGCGAGGTTCAGCGACTCGGCGCGGCCGTGGATCGGCACGCGCACGACGTCGTCGGCGAGGGCGAGATCCTCCTCACGCAGCCCCCACGCCTCGTTGCCGAACAGCCAGGCGTGCGGCGTCGCGAGGTCGGCGTCGTCGACGGTGCGCTCGCCGGCGCCGTCGGCGGCGAGGACCCGCAGCCCCGCGGCGCGCAGCCGTGCGACGACGGTCGGCACGGGCATACCCGTCACGACCGGCAGGTGGAACAGCGAGCCGGCCGTCGAGCGGACGACCTTGGGGGCGTAGGCGTCGACGCTGCCGTCGCTGACGACGACGGCGTCGGCCCCGGCGGCGTCCGCGGCCCGGATCACCGTGCCGGCGTTGCCGGGGTCGCGGACGTGCGCGAGGACGCACACGACCCGCGGCCGCGCGGCGAGGACCTCGTCGAGGTCGACCGACGGGATGCGGCACACGGCCAGGAGCCCCTGCGGGGTCTGCGCGTCGGCCATCGCCGCGAGCGCGTCGGGCGTGACGTCGTGGACCGGCCGACCGGCGTCGGATGCTGCGGCGACGACGTCGGCGTACCGGTGTCCCGCCTCGTCCGTGACATAGAGGTCACGGACGAGGTCGGGCCGCCAGCGCACGGCCTCGCGGACGGCTTGCGGGCCTTCGGCGAGGAACAGTCCCTGGCGGTCGCGGACCGAACGCTGGCCCAGCGAGCGGACCGAGCGCACGCGCTCGGCCCCCACGGGAGCCACCCGTGGATCGCGCGAAGCACGAGACACGGGAAGGATTCTTGAGGTGGTCAGGCGGCGTCGCTGGCGCCGGCGGCCGCGACATTGGCCGTGACGTTGGCCTTCGAGATCTCGACGAGGGCGGTGAACGCCGCCGCGTCGGTGACCGCGAGGTCGGCGAGGATCTTGCGGTCGACCTCGACGCCGGCGGCCTTGAGGCCCTGGATGAACCGGTTGTACGTCATGCCGTTCGCGCGGGCGCCGGCGTTGATGCGCTGGATCCACAGGCGACGGAAGTCGCCCTTCTTCGCGCGACGGTCCCGGTACGCGTAGCCGAGCGAGTGGGTGACCTGCTCCTTGGCCTTGCGGTACAGGCGGGAGCGCTGGCCGCGGTATCCGCTGGCCCGCTCGAGGGTCACCTTGCGCTTCTTCTGGGCGTTGGCCGCCCGCTTCACGCGTGCCACGTGAGTTCTCCTTCAGTCAGTTCGGTGCGTCGGTGCGTCGGCCGGGTCAGCGGCCGAGCAGCTTGCGAGCGGTCTTGGCGTCGGGCTTGGACAGCTCGACGTCGTCGGCGATAGAGCGCATCTTCTTGCTCGACTTGCCCTCGAGCAGGTGGCGGCCGCCGGCCTGCTCGCGCATGACCTTGCCGGTTCCGGTGATGCGGAACCGCTTCTTCGCACCGCTGTGCGTCTTCATCTTCGGCATGGTGATCCTCGGCGTGGTGCCGATGCTCCTTTGGTGTGGCGCTCGGGTCCGCCCGCACGGTGTGCGTGCGGGCGACCCCAGCGGTAGGCGTCAGGCCGACTCGGCCGACGTGGTGGTCTTGGCGGGTGGTGCGGGGCGCGGAGCCGGCCGGGGGGTCGGTCGCGGGGTAGGGGTGGGCGTGGCCGGCGTCGAGCTGGCCGGGGTGCTCGGGGCACTGGCGGCGGGCGCGGGCGACGCGACCTTGGCCGGGGTGGCCTTGGCCGGTGCGCTGGGTGCCTTGGTCGGTGCGCTGGGTGCCTTGGTCGGTGCGCTGGGAGCGGGGGTCGGCCTACTCGGAGCCGGTGCCGGTGTGCTGGCGGCCGGAGCCGGAGTGCTGGCGGCGGGAGCGGGAGTGCTGGCGGCGGGAGCCGGAGTGCTGGCGGCGGGAGCCGGAGTGCTGGCGGCGGGCTCGGCCGGCGCTGGCGCGTCGGACACCTCCGCCGTCTCGATCACCTCGGGCTCCTCGATCTCGTCGGCCAGGTGGGTCAGGTCGCCGAAGTCGATGGGCTCGTCGTGCGCGACCGATGCGGATCCGCTCTCACGGCGACGGCGCTGTTCGGCGCGGGCGTCGGCCTTCTTCCTCGTCGGGCCGATGACCATGACCATGTTGCGGCCGTCCTGCTTGGGGCTCGACTCGACGTAACCCAGCTCGTTGATGTCCTCGGCCAGACGCTGCAGGAGTCGGAAGCCCAGCTCGGGCCTCGACTGCTCACGGCCGCGGAACATGATCGTCACCTTGACCTTGTCGCCGGCCTTGAGGAACCGCTCGACGTGGCCCTTCTTGGTGCCGTAGTCGTGCGGGTCGATCTTCGGACGGAGCTTGATCTCCTTGATGACCGTGTTGACCTGGTTCTTGCGTGCTTCCCGGGCCTTGAGCGCGGCTTCGTACTTGAACTTGCCGAAGTCCATGAGCTTGGCGACCGGGGGTCGGGCCATGGGGGCCACCTCGACCAGGTCGAGGTCCGCCTCCGCAGCCAGTCGCAACGCGTCTTCGACGCGGACGATCCCGACCTGTTCGCCGTTGGGGCCGACCAAGCGCACTTCCGGGACCCGGATGCGCTCGTTGATGCGAGGCTCGCTGATGTGGTGCTCCTTCTGTGGGGTCAGTGTGAGTGACCTCCGGGGACGGGAAAGGCTCCCCGTCACCGTGGGTGCACGAGGAGCCTCGGGATGTCCGGTATGCGACGCAGTCGCCTGCGCAGCATCCCCACGACTCCGAGCGGGTGGGTGTCGTGTCGCCACGAGGAACCCGTCCGCCGGACCGTGTCCGGACCATACGACCCGGCGATCTCGCGATCGGCGCGGGTGGAAGCCGAAGACTTCTCTTGCACGACGGACGTCCCGACTCGGCTCATGGAGCCGGACCGGACCGCCCGTCAGGTCCCCACCAGGCTATCAGTGCGCCGTCGCGAGCCGTGAATCGTCCACCGGGGTGGGGTCTCCGTCGCCGCGCCGCCCGATGACGATGCCGCAGACGACGGCCACGAGGAGGCCGACCGCGCTGACCACGACGAAGCCCCACTGCCAGCCGCCGGCGTCGATGGCGAACCCGGCCAGCGGCGCGCCCAGGGCGATACCGAGCGTCATCGACGAACCGTGCCAGCCGATCGCCTCACCCCGCGCGCCGAGCGGCACGAGCCGGGTCAGCGTGTCGACGGTGGCGGTGATCGCCGGCGCACAGAACAGGCCCGAGACGAAGAGCAGCACGACGGCCACCGGCAGGTTGGTGGCCAAGGCGACCGGTGCGGTGACGAGGGCCAGACCGCCGAGCAGCCAGAACGCGGCCACGGAGCGGTGCCAGGCGCCGTAGACCAGGCCGCCGACCATCGAGCCCGCACCCCAGATGGCCAGGACCCAGCCGATGTGCTGCTGGGCGTCCATGGCGCGCAGGGTCGCGACGATGGCCACGTCGGAGCCGCCGAGGACGAGGGTTGTGGCGGCGGCTGCCGCGAGAACCATGAACACCGGCAGCCCGAACCACGAGCGCCGCGACGGGACAGCCTCGGTCTCCTGGTCGCCGCCCTTGGCCCGGAGCGCGGGGTTGAGCACGAACAGGACGATCCCGGCGACGATCGAGAGCCACTGGAAGACGAAGATCGAGATGGCGGTGTCCCACACGGTCGCCACCCATACGCCGAGGGCTGGGCCGGCCATGAAGGAGAACTCGGTGCAGACCGAGTCGAGCGACAGTGCGGTCCGGCGCTGCTCGTCGGGGACCGAGGCGATGAGGACCTGGCGCAGGATCGAGAACGTCGGGATCGCGAACAGTCCGCCGAGCGCGGCCAGGCCCATCAGCCACCAGTAGTCCACCCACGGGGCGATCGACCAGCAGACCGCCTGCACGAACAGGGACGGCAGGACCACGCGACGCAGGCCCTTGCGGTCGAGCAGCCGGCCGCGCCACGGGCTCGAGGCGGCCAGGGCGATCGTCGCGGCCGTGCTGAGGAGGCCGGCGGCGCCGTAGCTGCGGTGGAGGGCCCCGACGACGTGGAGGGTCAGGATGACTCCGGCCGCGAAGAGCGGGATCCGGATGAAGAACCCGAGCAACAGCGCCGCGCGGGCCGCCGGGATGGCGAGGACGGGCCGGTACGCGGAGAACTGCACCGGCTCAGACTGCCATCCGGGCCGGACACGCCGACACCAGGTTTCCCAGCCGACCGCCACCTGGATGTAATTGCGCCGATGTGGTGGCGACATCGGCGCAAACCCCGCAACGAGAGCCCAATTGTCGTCGAGTGGTGGCGACATCGGCGCAAACCCCGCAACGAGAGCCCAGTTGTCGTCGAGTGGTGGCGGCTGCGTGGACGCGACGGACCTTTTCTTGACTCGTTCCAGAAAAGGTGGTTGCGTGGACGGTATGCCGACAGCGACCGCCGCGACCCACGAGGAGCGCCTCCGCTCCGCGGGCCTGCGCGTCACGGCGCCCCGCCTGGCCGTCCTGCGTGAGCTCGAGGGCCACGCCCACGCCGACGTCGACACCCTGGTGCGCGCCGTCCGCGAGCGCCACCACACGGTCTCGACCCAGGCGGTCTACGACGTCCTGCGCGTCCTCACCGCGCACGGTCTGACCCGCCGGATCGAGCCGTCCGGCTCGCCCGCCCGCTTCGAGAACCGCGTCGGCGACAACCACCACCACGTCGTCTGCCGGGCGTGCGGCGCCATCGGCGACGTCGACTGCGTGGTCGGCGCCGCGCCGTGTCTCGAGCCCGGCGACCAGAACGGTTTCACCGTCGACGAGGCGGAGGTCGTGTTCTGGGGTATGTGCCCCCAGTGCCGAGCCACCCCGCATACCCCTCAGCCGCCCACCCAGAAGGAGCAGTGATGACGGACACGACACCCCGTATCGAGTCGATCCAGACCGCGCCCAGCCAGGAGGCCGAGCTCGGCTCGACCACCGACACCGGCGCGCCGGCGGTCAGCGACCGCAACAGCCTGACCATCGGCCCCGACGGCCCGATCCTCCTGCACGACGTGCACTTCCTGAACCAGATGGCGCACTTCAACCGCGAGCGCGTCCCGGAGCGCAACGTCCACGCCAAGGGGTCCGGCGCGTTCGGCGTCTTCGAGACCACCGAGGACGTCTCCGCCTACACGAAGGCCGCCCTGTTCCAGCGGGGCACGACGACCGAGATGCTCGCCCGCTTCTCGACCGTCGCCGGCGAGCAGGGCTCTCCCGACACCTGGCGCGACCCGCGCGGCTTCGCGCTGAAGTTCTACACGTCCGAAGGCAACTACGACCTCGTCGGCAACAACACCCCGGTGTTCTTCGTCCGCGACACGATGAAGTTCCCCCACTTCATCCGCAGCCAGAAGCGGCTCGGCGGCTCGGGCCTGCGCGACAACCACATGCAGTGGGACTTCTGGTCGCTGAACCCCGAGTCGGCGCACCAGGTGACCTACCTCATGGGCGACCGCGGCATCCCGAAGACGTTCCGCCACATGAACGGCTACGGCTCGCACACCTACCTCTGGGTCAACGCGGCCGGCGAGAAGCACTGGGTCAAGTACCACTTCCACAGCGACCAGGGCGTCGAGAGCCTCACCGGTACCGAGGCCGAGCGGATCGCCGGCCAGGACGCCGACCACCACCGCCGCGACCTCTACGACGCCATCGAGGCGGGCGACTTCCCGAGCTGGACCCTGTCCGTCCAGGTCATGCCCTACGAGGACGCGAAGACCTACCGGTTCAACCCGTTCGACCTGACCAAGGTGTGGCCGCACAGCGACTACCCGCTGATCAAGGTCGGCAGGATGACCCTCAACAAGAACCCCGACAACTTCTTCGCCCAGATCGAGCAGGCCGCGTTCGAACCGTCGGCGCTCGTGCCGGGGATCGGGTTCTCGCCGGACAAGATGCTGCTCGGACGGGCCTTCGCCTACTCCGACACGCACCGCTACCGGATCGGCCCGAACTACCTGCAGCTGCCGGTCAACCGCCCGCGCGTCGAGGTCAACACCTACACGCAGGACGGCCCGATGGCCTACGACCACAACGGGAACGCTCCGGTGTATGCGCCGAACAGCCAGGGCCGCGGGTACGCCGACGAGGTCGGCGAGGTCGAGGACGGCTGGGAGACCGACGGCGCGATGGTCCGGCAGGCGTACACGCTGCGCCCGGACGACGACGACTTCGGCCAGGCCGGCACGCTGGTCCGCGAGGTGTGGACCGACGAGCAGCGCTCGGCGTTCGTCGACACGGTCGCCGGCCACCTGCTCGGCGGCGTGAAGAGCCCCGTGCTGGAGCGGGCGTTCGAGTACTGGAAGAACGTCGACGCCGACACCGGCAAGCAGATCGAGGAGATGGTGCGCGCCGGGGTCGGTGAGCCCAACCCCGGTGGCGACGCGGACGACGCCAAGGTGGTCAACGACCCGATCGTCGAGACGGCCACCAACGCCGCGCACTGACCCCTGTCCCGCTTCCAACCCGACCTAGTGCCACGTTCGCCGTCCAGAACGGGCGGAAGGTGCGGACAAAAGTCGGGTTGGAAGCGGGAAACCGGGTCAGCTGGCGAGGACGGCCACGGCGTGGATGACCAGGCCGACGAGGCCGCCGACGATAGTGCCGTTGATCCGGATGAACTGCAGGTCGCGGCCGACGAACAGCTCGATCCGTGAGGCCGTCTCCTTGCCGTCCCAGCGGTTGATGGTGTGGCTGATGACGGCGGTCAGCTCGGTGCCGTACCGGTTCACGGCGAACGCCGCGAGGTCGGCCACGTAGCCGTCCAGGCGGTCGCGCAGGTCCTTCTCGGTCACCACCCGCTGGGCGAACTTCTCCAGCTCGGACTGGACCCGCGTCCGCAACGCGCCCTCGGGGTCCTTCAGCGCCGCGATGAGCGCCGCACGGAAGGCCCGCCACAGCGACAGGACGGTCTCCATCAGCTGCGGGTGGTCGAGGATCCGGACCTTGAGCCGCTCGGCGCGCTCCATCGTCGCCTCGTCGTGGAGCAGGTCGTCGGCCAGGTCGGCGAGCAGGTCGTCGAGGGCGATCCGAGCCTGGTGCGCAGGGTTGTCGCGGATCTCCGCGACCCACTTGAGGGCCTCCTTGTGGACCCGGGTGATGACGAGGTCGTTGACCTGGTGCGGCGCCCACCACGGCGCCCGCTCCTCGAGCACGCGCGAGAACGTCTCGGGATTGTCGGTCAGCCATCGGTGGAACTCGCCGAGCGCCAGGTCGACCAGCCCGTAGTGGGCCTTGTCGCGGACCACCTCGCCGAGCAGGCTGCCCGCGATCGGGCTGATCGGCTCCTCGCGAAGCCGCGGGATCACCGCCTCCTCGAGGATCTCGGCGACGGCCTCGTCGCGCATCCGCTCCAGCCCGAGCGTGGTGATGTGTGACGCCTCGTCGACGACCCGGCGGGCGTTGGCCGGCTCGAGCAGCCACCGGCCCAACCGGTCGCTGACCTGGGCCGATAGGACCCGGTCGCGGATGATGTCCTCGCGCAGGAAGTTCTCGCCCATGAAGTCCTGAAGGCTGCGCGCGAGCATGTCCTTGCGGCGCGGGATGAGGGCGGTATGCGGGATGGGGATCCCCAGGGGGTGCCGGAACAGCGCTGTCACGGCGAACCAGTCGGCCATCGCACCGACCATCGAGGCCTCGGCGCCGGCGTGCACGAAACCCCAGAACCCCTGGTCGGCAACGCGGAGCGTCGCGAGGAACACGATCGCGGCGAAGACCAGCAGGGACAGGGCGACGAGCCGCATCTGCCGCAGCCCTCGACGGCGTTCGGCGTCGAGCACCGGGTCCGTCGCCAGCGACAGGGTGAGAGACGGTTGGGACATACCCCCTCCTTCCTGCCCGGTTCGGCCCGCCCGCGAGCCGGAGCACGACGATAGCCCGGCGAGAGAACGCCTCACGCGCCGCCGGGGGTTCCGCGGGCGAACGCCGGAGGCATACACAACCCGAACACGAGGGTGACCTGGCTGTCACCGGCCGCGACGTAGGCTGCCGGACGTGACGTCCGACCCGCGCGCGTCGCTGGTCATGGTCGTCGAGGACGACCCGGCGATCGCGCAGATGGTCAGCCTCCAGCTGGAGCTGTCCGGCTACCGGACCCACGTGGAGCGCGACGGCCTCGCGGCGCTCGCGGCGATCCGGCGCGACCGGCCCGACGTCGTGCTGCTCGACATCGGACTGCCCGGCCTCGACGGCATCCAGGTCTGCCGAAGGCTGCGCGCCGAGGACGACTGGACGCCGATCCTCTTCGTGACCGCGCGCGACGACGAGGTGGACCGCGTCGTGGGTCTCGAGCTCGGCGCCGACGACTACGTCACGAAGCCCTTCTCTCCCCGTGAGGTCATCGCGCGCGTCGGCAGCGTGCTGCGTCGCACCCGGCTCCATGAGCGCGGCGACGCGGCCAACGAGCTGGTCTGCGGCGACGTGCGCCTACTCCCCGACGAGCGGCGCGCGTATGCGGATGATGACGAGATCGCCTTCACCGCAACGGAGTTCGATCTCCTTGCCTACCTCATGGGTTCGCCCGGACGGGTCTACAGCCGCGAGCAGCTGATGCGTCACGTCTGGGGCTACGACACCGCCGCGGGCCAGCGCACCGTCGACGTCCACGTCGCCCAGGTCCGCGCCAAGCTCGGGAAGCACGACGTCATCCGCACGGTCCGCGGGGTCGGGTATGCGGCGCAGCCGCCGGACCGCGGCTCGGGCCGGCCGCGTCGGTGAGGCCCCGGCTGCGGCCCACGCTGGCCACCCGCATCGCGCTGCTGGCGGTGTCGGTCGCGGTGGTCACCTCGATCGCCGGCATCGTCATCAGCGTCGACCTGCTGCAACGGGCCAGCGAGCAGACCGCTCGGGCGGCCCTGGTGGCGCTGGCCGACCAGGCCGAGGCCACCGCCCAGGTCGGGGTCAGCCCGGAGGTGGCCCAGGCCCGGGCGCGGAAGGCGCTGCAGTCCATCAACGTCCAGGTCGCGGTGGTACGCACGCGGGGTACCGGCGGTCCGGCCCTGGTCGGAGACGCTGTGGCCGTGCGGTCGCTGACCGCCGAACAGACCCAGCGGCTCTCGGACGGCGAGTCACTCTCGCTCCGGCTGCCCCGGGAGGACGGGATCGTCCTCGTGGAGGCCCGTCCCACCGCGGCCGGCGGCATCGTCCTGGCCCAGCGCCGCGGCGACGCACTGGCCCTCGGCGGGCAGGCGCTCCGGCAGCTGACCATCAGTCTGGTCGTCACGGGACTCATCGCGGTGGCCCTCGGGCTGCTGGTGGCCTGGCGGCTGTCCCGTCCGCTGAAGCGCACCGCGGCGGCCGCCACCGCCATGGCTCAGGGGTCGCGCGACGTGGCGATCCCGGAGGAGGGTCCGCGCGAGGTCGCCGACGTTGCCGCGTCGGTGAACCGGCTGGCCGGTGCGCTGTCCCACTCGGAGGCGCGGCAGCGCGAGTTCCTCCTCTCCGTGTCCCACGACCTGCGAACGCCGTTGACCGCCATCACGGGGTACGCCGAGTCGCTGGCCGACGGGGTGGTCCCGCCGGACCGGCTGCCCGCCGTCGGGACCGTCATCGGTGCGGAGGCCAAGCGCCTGGAACGCCTCGTCAGCGACCTGCTCGACCTGGCCCGGCTCGACGCGACCGAGATGCGGATGGACTCGGCGCCGGTCGACCTGCGCGGTGTGGTCGACGGCGCCGCGGCCACCTGGGGCCATCGCTGCGCCGCCGCGGGCGTGGACTTCCGCGTCGAGGGGCCGGATGCCCCGATCGTGGTGTTCGGCGACGCGCAGCGGCTGCGCCAGGCGCTCGACGGGCTGCTGGAGAACGCGCTGCGGGTCACCCCGCAGGGCGCGCCGATCGTCGTCGCCGCGCGCACCGAGCCCGGAGGCCTGGCGGTCCTCGAGGTTCGGGACGGTGGCCCGGGGCTCACCGACGACGACCTGCCGGTGGCCTTCGAGCGGTCCGCCCTGTACGAGCGGTACCGCGGGGTCCGGCAGGTCGGCACCGGCCTCGGCCTGGCGATCGTCCACCGGATCGTCGAACGGCTGGGCGGCACGGTCGAGGCCGGGCACGCCAGCGAGGGCGGCGCGCGGTTCACCATCCGGATGCCGGTGCTCGCCCCCGAGCATCCGACGCCGCCGCTCGTGACGCGTACCGAGCTGTAAACCGTCCCGAACACGGTTCGAACACGCCGGCGTGAAGGTGGGCGCATGACGTCGTCAGCCGACTGGGCGGCCGCGGCCCACCTGGTGCGGTCCACCGGCTTCGGGGCCGCGGGGGACCTCGTCGACACGGTCGCGGCAGCGGGAGCGTCGAGCTGGCTGGAGGCGTCGCTGCGGGCCGCCCCGGAGTCCGATCCCGGGGCGGCCGCGGCTCCCGCGCCGTCGTTCGCGAC
The DNA here is from genome assembly GCA_963787725.1 of uncultured Actinomycetota bacterium. Lineage (GTDB taxonomy): Bacteria > Actinomycetota > Actinomycetes > Actinomycetales > Dermatophilaceae > Lapillicoccus. The sequence continues at coordinate 27,810 of CAWBEH010000009.1, forward strand.
GCCGGCCCCCCTGCCCCTGGACGCCTCGCGGGAGGACCGCCAGAAGCGGCGCCAGCAGGAGACCGACAAGGTCGCCCAGCTGGTCGCGTGGTGGATCCGCCGGATGGTCGCGGTCGAGAACCCGCTGGTCGAGAAGCTGACCTTCGGGTGGCACAACCACTTCGCCACCTCCGCGACGAAGGTCCGGTCCGCCGCGATGCTGTCAGCCCAGAACGCCACCCTTCGCGCCAAGGGCCGCGGCCGCTTCTCCGACCTCGCCGAGGCGATGGTCGTCGACCCCGCGCTCCTGCTCTGGCTGGACGGTCAGCAGAACACCGTGAAGGCGCCCAACGAGAACCTCTCGCGCGAGTTCATGGAGCTGTTCACGCTGGGTCGCTCGGGCGGGTACACCGAGCAGGACGTCCGCGAGGGCGCCCGCGCGCTCACCGGATGGACCCTCGACCGGCAGGAGGGAACGGCCACCTTCGTACCCCGTCGCCACGACGCGAAGCCCAAGACGGTGCTCGGCACGACGGCGAACCTCGACGCGACCGGCTTCGTCGGCGTCCTGCTCGACCAGCCCACGTCCGCGCCGTTCGTCGCGACCCGGTGGTGGCAGCTGCTCGCCGGCCCGACCGCGCCGCGGTCCGACGAGCTCGACCGGATGGTCGCGGCGTACGGACCCGAGCGCGACCTCGCGGCGCTCTTCCGGGCGATGCTGACCGACGACGCGTATGCGGCGACCGCCGGTTCGCTGGTGGTGTCACCGGTCGAGTGGGTCGTCGGCGCCATGCGCTCCCTCCACGTCAAGACCGACGGCGACACGGTCAAGAAGGCGGCCGGCGCGATGCGCGCACTTGGCCAGCTGCCGTTCTTCCCGCCCAACGTCAGCGGCTGGCCCTCCGGGCAGGCCTGGCTCTCCACGGCGTCGGCGACGACCCGGGTGCAGACCGCGGCGTTCCTGGCCCGGGCCGGCGACCTTCACTCGGTGCAGGACGCGCCAACCCCGGGACGCGTGGCCGCCGTGGCGCACCTCCTCGGGATCCCGGCCTTGTCGAACCGCACCCTGGCCGAGCTGACGACGCATACCAACGACCCCCAGCGCCTCGTCGCCATGGCGCTGGTCTCCCCCGAGAACCTGGTGATCTGATGGCCACCATCCCGCCGCTCGACCCCCGGAAGCCGATGGACGGCCTCACCCGCCGGGCCCTGCTGCGCGCGTCCGGAGTGGCCGGCGCGACCGCGCTCCTGGCCGGGGCGGCCGGGGTGACGCTCGAGCACGTGCTGGCCCGCGGGCAGTCCGACCCGCTGCCGGCGAAGAGCCGGATCCTCGTGCTCGTGACGATGTACGGAGGCAATGACGGGCTCAACACCGTTGTCCCGTACGCGGATCCGGATTACCACGATGCCCGGCCCGAGCTCGCGTACGCACCGGAGGAGGTGCTGCACCTCGACGGGCAGCTGGGGCTCAACCCCGGGATGACCGGCCTGGCCGCCCTGTGGAGCCAGCAGAAGCTGGCCATCGTCCGCGGCGTCGGGTACCCGAAGCCGGACCACAGCCACTTCCGGTCGATGGACATCTGGCAGACCGCGTCGCCCGAGACCCCCGTGCCGTCGGGGTGGGTCGGCCGCTGGCTCGACACGGCCGGGGACGACCCGTTGCTGGCGCTGAACATCGGCGAGGTCCTCCCGCCGCTGGCCGTCGGGGCCAAGGCCACGGCGGCCGCGCTGTCAGTCGGGAAGTCGACGTCGTCGGCGATGACCGCGGCGGTGCTCAAGGGGTTCGCGAGCGACGACCCCGCGGACGGCCCGGCGGCGAGGCTCGTCGTCGCGTCGTACGCTGCCCAGCAACGCTGTGAGCAGACGTTCGGCCCGATCACCTCCGACGCGGGCGCCGAGGCCGGCGGCGACGCGGCGGGCAACGGCCAGCGTGCCGCGCTGTCGGCGCAGCTGGACGTCGTCGCTCGGTGCATCAAGGCCGACGTGCCGACCCGGGTCTACGCGGTGTCGGCGTCGGGGTTCGACACCCACGCGGACGAGAAGGTCGCCCAGACCTCCCAGCTGACCCAGGTCGACAAGGCGATCACCGCGTTCCGTTCGGCCCTGGCCGGGTCGGCGCACGAGAAGGACGTCGTGGTCGTGGCGTACTCGGAGTTCGGGCGCCGGGTGAAGGCCAACGCCTCTCAGGGCACCGACCACGGCACAGCCGGACCGGTGTTCCTGGTCGGCGACACGGTCCACGCCGGGTTCCACGGGGACCAGCCGTCCCTGACCGACCTCGACAACGGCGACCTGAAGACGACCGTCGACTTCCGGGCGGTCTACGGCGAGGTCCTCGACAAGGTCCTCGGCGCCGACCCGACGCGGGTGCTCGACCGGACGCCGGCCCCGCTCGGTCTCATCGCCTGACGCCGGCCTCCACCGCGAAGGTCAGCTCGTCGACGCGGGCGCGGAACTCGCCGTCGGTGGCGAGGCGCTCTCCCACTCGCGTCGCCAAGGCCTCGACCACGTCGCCCGGCAGCCCGGCCGGGAGTCCCAGCACCACCCGGAGCACGCCGCCCCCAGCGGGCTGGCCCTCCTCGACCCGGTGGTTCAGGACATCCGGCTCGTCCGCGATGGCGCGCGAGACGGCCTGCGCCACAAAGGGATCATCGTGCGCGGGGTGCCACTGCGTCTCCTGCGCGAGCGCCCAGAGCATGCTCGGCCGCAGCTCGGTCGGCGCGCCGCCACCGAGGTCGACGACGGCCACCTGGCAGCCCTCGGCCACCGCCGCCTGAGCGGCCCGCGCCGCCGTGACCGGAACCGGCCGCGCGTCGGCGTCCCAGGCCGCGAGCGCCGCCGCGCTGGTGAACACCGGGAGCGCGCGCCGGCCGTCCGGGGCCGTGAGGGTTACCACCGCCATGTCGGTCCGGTGGTCGACGGTCTGCCCGTGCGCCCCGTCGCCCCCCTCGTCGAGGACCGCGACGACCGGCACGAGCCAACGGGCGGCGGCCGCGGCCCGGACCAGCCGTGCGTCGGACTCCGCCGATGGCCGTGCGTGCACCTGCTTCAGGGCCGCGAGGAGCTCGGGGTCTGCGCGGCCGTCGTCGTCGTCGAAGCCGGTGGAGGTCAGCGCCCGGCCGGCCCACGGCGTGCCCGCGCTGTCGGAAGCCGTCATCCGTCCTCGGCGGGCGGCAGGACCGCCTCGACCTCGATCTCGACGCGCATATCGGGGTGCAGCAGGCCCGCCACGATGACCATGGTCGCGACCGGCGGATGAGCGCCGAACACCTCCGCGTGCACCCGTCCGACCGTGTCGCAGTCACGGCGGTGCGTGACGTACATCCGGGTCCGCACGACGTCCTCGACTCGCGCACCGAGCTCCGCCAGCGCCGTCTGAGCCGTCTCGAGGGCGACGCGGACCTGGGCGGCGGGGTCCGCGGGGAACCGCACCCGGCCCTCGATCATCGAGGTGCACCCCGAGACGAAGACCTGGCGACCCACCCGCATCGCGCGCGAGTAGCCGTAGGCCTCCTCCCAGATCCCGCCCGACGAGTGCCGTACCCGGTCGGTGAAGCCGTCAGCCGCCATCGTCCTCTCCTCCGTCACGGCCGTCCCGCCACGTCCAGTGCCTCCGGCAGGGTGAACGCGCCACGATAGAGCGCGGATCCCACGATCGCCCCCTCGACCCCCGCGTCGACCAGTCCGCGCAGCGCCTGGATGTCGTCCAGCGTCGAGACCCCGCCGGAGGCGACGACCGGTCGCGAGGTTCGCTGGCATACCTGCTGGAGCAGGCCGAGGTTCGGACCGGCCAGCATGCCGTCCTTGTTCACGTCGGTGACGACGTAGCGGGCGCAGCCCTCCTGGTCGAGCCGCGCCAGCGTCTCCCAGAGGTCACCGCCGTCCCGGGTCCACCCGCGGGCCGCGAGGGTGGTCCCCCGCACGTCGAGGCCGACCGCGATCCGGTCCCCGTGGTCCGCGATCGCCTCGGCAGTCCACTCCGGCTGCTCCAGGGCCGCGGTTCCGAGGTTCACCCGCCGGCAGCCCGTGGCGAGAGCCGAAGCGAGGGAGTCGGCGTCGCGGATCCCGCCGGAGAGCTCGACCTTGATGTCGAGGGCGCCGACGATCCCGTCGACGAGCTCACGGTTCGACCCCCGCCCGAACGCCGCGTCGAGGTCGACGAGGTGCAGCCATTCCGCGCCCTGCTCCTGCCAGGCGAGGGCCGCGTCCAGCGGGTCGCCGAACTCGCCGCCGCTGCCGGCCACCCCTTGGACCAGCTGGACCGCCCGTCCGTCGGCGATGTCGACGGCGGGCAGCAGCTCCAGCCGGGGCCCGCTCACAGGGACCGCACCCAGTTCTCCAGCAGCTGAGCGCCCGCGTCACCGGACTTCTCGGGGTGGAACTGGGTCGCGCAGAGCGGACCGTTCTCGACGGCGGCCACGAAGTCGACCCCATGGGTCGCCCAGGTCACGACCGGGGCGACCGCCGCGAACGAGCCCTCCGGGTACAGGGTCCAGTCCTGCGCCGCGTACGAGTGGACGAAGTAGAACCGTTCGTCCTCGACGCCGCTGAACAGACGGCTGTCGGCGCCGACGCCGACGGTCGACCAGCCCATGTGCGGGACGATCTCGGCGGGGAGGCGGTCGACCATGCCGGGCCACTCCCCCAGGCCCTCCTCCGGTGGCCCGGTCGACGGCTCGGTCGAGCCGTCGAAGAGGACCTGCATCCCGACGCAGACACCGAGGACCGGCCGCCCACCGGCGAGTCGCACGTCGATGACCCGCGCCCCGTCGGCATCGCGGAGTCCGCGCATGCAGGCGTGGAAGTTGCCGACTCCTGGGACGAACAGGCCGTCGGCGCTCAGAGCCGCCCCGTGGTCCCCGGTGAGCGAGACCGCGGCCCCGACCCGTTCCAGGGCGCGCACCGCGGAGTGCACGTTGCCGCTGCCGTAGTCGAAGACCACGACGGTCGGCGGAGAGCTCAGAGTCATCCTTGCCGGCCCTCCATCTCGTCGCGCCAGGTCACGTCGTCCTGGACGGCCTTGTCGAACCGGCGCGCCACCTTGGGCGACGGCGCGACCACGGATGCGCCGAAGGCGTCGCCCGCGACGGCCGCGCCGGCGAGGTACGTCCCGCCGGGCAGACCGAGGACCTCGAGGAGGTCCCGCATCACGACTCGGGCATCGCCGGCCGGGTCGTGGAGCACGTCGGCCAGCTCACCGACGGCGGCCGGGTCGTCCACGCCGGCTGCCGCAACGACGTCGGCGAGCCGCGCGACGGGGAGCCCACCCGGGTGGACCACGCCGTGCCCCGGTTGCCACACCAGCCAGCGGCGGACCGCCCGCCACCCGCCGGGCGTCACGCAGAGCACCGCCCGACGGCCGACCACACCGACCCCCACCGCGGGACGGAGCCGGTGCGGCAACGGCCGGTTGAGCAGCATCGTCACCACGTCGTCGTAGGGCCGCCGGGCTGCGGTCACGTCGCCGACAGGCAGCACCGCGGTCCAGCGGCCGTCCTCGGGGACGACGGCCAACGGTGAGACACCCCTCTCGGCCCACGAGACGGCGGCGTCGACGCCGCCGTGCACGAGCAGGATGCCCCTCGGAGGTTCGGGCAGGGCCACCTCTAGAGGCTGCCCTTGGCGCTGGGTATGCCCGTGACACGCGGGTCGATGGCTACGGCCGCGCGCAGCGCCCGGGCCACCGCCTTGAACTGGGCCTCGACCACGTGGTGGGGGTCGCGGCCACCGAGCACCCGGATGTGCAGGGCGATGCCGGCGTGGTGCGCGAGCGTCTCGAACACGTGCCGGGTGAGCGAACCCGCATACGCGCCACCGATGACGACGTACTCCTGGCCCTCCGGCTCGCCCGTGTGGACGCAGTAGGGGCGGCCCGCGACGTCGACGACCGCCTGGACGAGCGCCTCGTCGAGCGGGACCGTGGCGTCGCCGAACCGGGAGATGCCGCGCTTGTCGCCGAGCGCCTCGCGCAGGGCGTCGCCGAGGACGATCGCGACGTCCTCGACGGTGTGGTGCGCGTCGATATCGACGTCGCCGCTGGCCGACACGGTCAGGTCGATGAGCGAGTGCTTCGCAAAGGACGCGAGCATGTGGTCGTAGAACCGGACGCCGGTGGAGATCTCGGACTCGCCGGTGCCGTCGAGGTCGAGCGTGAGGTCGACCTTCGACTCACTGGTGGCACGGCTCAGGCTGGCTCGCCGGTTCGCCGTCATGCCCTCGCCTCCTGCGCGTCGCGTGCGTGCTGCCGGTGCGAGTCTGGCAGATCGGCCATCGCCTGCAGGAACGCCGAGCTCTCGTCGGGCGTGCCGGCGGTGACCCGCAGGTGGTGCGGGATGCCGACGTCGCGCACGAGTACCCCGCGGTCCAGCAGCGCTTCCCACGTCGCGCGGGCGTCGGCGAGGCCGCCGTAGAGGACGAAGTTCGCGTCGCTGGGCACCGGTGGGTACCCGAGGGTGTCGAGCTGGGTGACGATGCGGTCACGCTGGGACTTGATGGCCTCGACCGTCGCCAGCAGGCTCGCGTCGTGGCGGATCGCGGCCAGCGCAACGGCCTGGGTGGGGTCGGACAGGTGGTACGGCATCCGCACCAGCCGGAGCGCGTCGACGAGGTCGGGGTCGGCGGCGAGGTAGCCGACCCGGGCGCCGGCGAGGGCGAACGCCTTGCTCATGGTCCGGGTGACGACGAGCAGCGGCCGGCCCTCGAGGAGGGTCATCGCGCTCGGCGTTCCGGGGCGAGCGAACTCCGCGTAGGCCTCGTCCACGACGACCAGTGAGTCGGGGGCCGCGTCGACGACTGCTTCGACCACGTCGAGTGTGAGGGCCGTACCCGTCGGGTTGTTGGGCGAGCAGAGGAAGACGATCTGCGGCCGGTGCTGGAGGACCTGGCTCACCGCGAGCCCGGCGTCGAGGTCGAAGACGCCGGACGGCGTGCCGCGCAGCCCGTCGACCCACGTGGTGCCGGTCGTGCGCGTGATGATCGGGTGCATCGAGTAGGCCGGCGTGAACCCGAGTGCGGTCCGTCCCACTCCCCCGAACGCCTGGACCAGGTGCAGCAGCACCTCGTTCGAGCCGTTGCCGGCCCAGACCTGTTCGGGCGTGATCCCGACGCCGGTCTGCGATCGGAGGTATGCGGCGAGCGCCTCGCGCAGCTCGGTGAACTCCCGGTCGGGGTACCGGTTGAGGTGACGGGCGGTCTCGGTCACCGACGCGGTGATGGCCGCGACGACGTCGTCCGGCACCGCATACGAGTTCTCGTTGGTGTTGAGCCGGACGGGGACGTCGAGCTGGGGCGCGCCGTAGGGCGTCCTGCCCCTCAGGTCCTCGCGGAGCAGGTTCTCGACGGCGTCGTTCACGGGACGCTGTCGCCGAACCGGGCGGTCACGGCCTCGCCGTGGGCGGGCAGGTCCTCCGCCTCGGCCAGCGTGACGACGTGCGGGGCGATGTCGCGCAGGGCGGGCTCGTCGTACTCGACGACGTGGATGCCGCGCAGGAACGACTGCACCGAGAGCCCGCTGCTGTGGCAGGCGCAGCCGGCCGTGGGCAGGACGTGGTTGGAGCCGGCGGCGTAGTCGCCGAGCGACACCGGCGCATACGGGCCGACGAAGACGGCGCCGGCGTTCCGCACCCGGGCCGCGACCGTCGCCGCGTCACGAGTCTGGATCTCCAGGTGCTCGGCGGCGTAGGCGTTGACGACGTCGAGGCCGGCGTCGAGATCGTCGACGAGGACGACCCGGGACTGGGTACCGGTGAGCGCCTGGGTGACCCGTTCGCTGTGCTTGGTGGCGGCGACGCGGCGGGTCAGTGCCTCCTCGACGGCGGCAGCCAGCTCCTCGCTGTCGGTGACGAGGACTGCGGCGGCCAGCGGGTCGTGCTCGGCCTGGCTGACGAGGTCGGCGGCCACGTGTTCGGGGTCGGCGGTGGCGTCGGCGAGGACGGCGATCTCGGTGGGGCCGGCCTCGGCGTCGATCCCGATGAGTCCCTTGAGCAGCCGCTTGGCGGCGACCACCCAGATGTTGCCGGGGCCGGTGACGAGTGACACCGGTTCGCAGTCCTCGCCGCCCTCGGTGTAGCCGTAGGCGAACATCGCCACCGCCTGGGCGCCGCCGACCGCGTACACCTCGTCGACCCCGAGGAGGGCGCAGGTGGCCAGGATGGTGGCGTTGGGGTACCCCGCCAGCTCGCCGGTGTTCTCCTTCTGCGGCGGGCTCGCGACGGCGAGCGCTCCGACGCGCGCCAGCTGCGCGGGGACGACGTTCATGACCACGCTGGACGGGTAGACGGCCAGGCCGCCGGGCACGTAGAGGCCCACCCGGTCGACAGGCACCCACCGCTCGGTGACCGTCCCGCCGGGGACGACCTGGGTCGTCGTGTCGGTGCGCCGCTGGTCGGCGTGGACCAGCCGCGCGCGACGGATCGACTCCTCGAGGGCGGCCCGGAGCGACGGCTCGAGCCGGTCCAGGGCGTGCTGGAGCACCTCGGCCGGGACCCGCAGGTGCTCCGGCCTCACGCCGTCGAACCTCTCGCTGAGGTCGCGCAGCGCGTCCGCTCCGCGATGCCGGACGTCCTCGACGATCGGGCGGACCTGGTGCAGTGCCGCCTCGACGTCGAACTCGGCGCGAGGCAGCGCGGACCGCAGGGCGCGCACCTCGAGCGGGCGTCCCCGCAGGTCGAGGGTGGACATCATGGCGTCAAGTCTAGGTTCCGGGCGGACGCGCGGTTCGAACCGTCCGTGAGGGCTCAGGCGGCGAGAGCCAGCTCCAGGGCGCGCTCCAGCGGGCTGTCGCTGATCCCCGGGTCCTCGGACACCAGCGGCGGCGCCGCCCCGGAGTAGCGGTGTCCGGTCGGAGTGGTGACCTCGACCGTATGCGGGGAGTCGCGTCCACCGTCGCGGTGGCCCGGCAGTCCTTGCGGGGTGACCACCCGTGCCTGCCAACCGAGCAGCTCCTTGACCAGGTTGCAGCGCACGCAGAGGCCCTGTCCGTTGGCCGCGCTGGTGTCTCCGCCCCGCGCGTGGGCCCTGACGTGATCGAGGTGCCGGATCGGCGCCCCACAACCCGGCGTCCGGCAGATTCCGCCGTCGCGAGCCAGCAGGAAGCGTCGCAATGCTCCGTCGAAGACCCGTCGCGGGGAGTCCATCGCCACCAGCGTGCCGTCTCCCGGGTGCGTGTACAGCCGGCGGAGCCACACCTGCGCCTCCTCGGCGGGGTCCGGATTCCCACCGGAGGCGGTCGTCGGCGTCCGGGTCTGGGACAGCAGCCGTCGCGCCCAACCGGCGGGCACGGGGCCGTAGCCGGTCAAACAGGCCGGCGTGCCATCACCGGACAGGAGGGTCCGGTCGGTGACCACCAGCTGCACCTCGACCGGGACCGCATCGGCAACCGCCTGACCGGTGACCCGCTCGACCAGCGTGTCGGCCATCACCTGACCACGGCCCCGGGCGTCACCGACGACCCTCGACGAGTCCACGGCCCTCGTCAGCGCCGCCAGCACCCCGACCCCCTGAGCGGCCGGCAGCAGCGCGGTGAGCCAGCACATCGTGTCCGGCGCCGGCCGCAACGACACTCGGCGTTCGCCCTCCGCGTAGGCCGCCCGGTCCACCACCGCCTGCGCGTCCAGCCGATAGCTGATCGCCCGCACTCGGGCGGTCAGCTCCCTCTCGCTGAGCCGTCCCAGCTGCTCGCCAACGGTGTGGGCCAGCTCGGCGTCCACGCGAGCCCGCTGCTCCAGTGACAGCGCCACACACTCACCGACGACCAGCGCGGCTCGGCGCTCCGACAGCACCCCACGCTCCAGCAGCTCGAGCAGGAACGGCATCTCGTGTGTCAGCGCGTACGCCAGCCGCACCAGCCGGCTCCCGGCGTGCGGGGACTCCCGTCGCGCCAAGGCCACCTGCGCGGCTACGCCGGTCTCCACTCCGCCCCTGCGGCGACCACCTCGGCGGCCACCGTCCACGGCTGGCTGCGGCGCGTCCGCCTCCGGACAGGACGCGGCTCGCGACATCGCTCGCGCCCGTCGCCACGACTCGAAGTCGCCCGCGTCGGCCACGGCCCGAGCGTGCTCACGCCACTGCTCGGCGATCTGCCGCTGGGACTCGGCCAGGTCGACGGTGACCCGTGCCTGGGCCGCTGCGCAGGCCGACTTGACCCGCTCCAGCAGGTCCAGCTGGTCGACCCGGTCCGCGTCGTCGACCGCCCCCTCGAGCCCGGACAGGGCGGAGAGCAGACCCTCCAGGTCCGCCGTCGACGCCCTTCCCGATTCGAACATATGTCCAGTCTATCCGTCGACCCCCATTCGAACAAGACCCAATCATGTTTTGTATCAACGAATTTCGGCTTCTCACTTCACCGCTGCAGCAGCAGGAAGTCCTCGAACCCGAGCCGCGGGATCATGAACCGCTCGAACCGGTTGGCTAGCGGCAGGGCCACGTCCCGGCCTACGACCCGCGGTGACGTGGCGTGGTGCACCGTCCCCTTCCACCGGAGGTCGCAACCGTCCGCGGCGATGACGTTCCGCGCCCAGTTGGTCCCACGGCCGAACGGCAGGCAGATGACGAACTGGCTCGGCGATGCGATAAGGGCGATCGGGACCTCGTACGCCCGGCCCGACTTCCGCCCCACGTGCTCGACAACGGCATACAGCGGGAACCAGCGATGGCCCGCGACGCGCATTGCGAACGCGTTCGCTCGGTCGGCCCAGGCCGGCGGCCGGCGGCGATTGGTGGTGGCAGTCATGCCCCCAGGATGACTCCGGCTCACCGTCGACGGATCCCGGCCACCCGGTAGGTGGACTGACGGGTTCCCGCGGGCGAGATCTCAGGCGAAGCCGTGCCGGACGGCGTACGCGGTGGCCTCCGCCCGCCCGCGCGCACCGATCTTGCGGTACAGGTTCGCGACGTGCCGCTCGACGGTGTGTTCAGTGATGTCGAGAGACCGCGCGATCGCCGCGTTCGTCCCGCCGCCTGCCAGCAGACGGAGCACCTCGCGCTCCCGCGGCGTCAGGCCGTTGCGGTCGACCGAAGCCGGTGCGGCGGACGGCTCGCGCACCGTCCCGTCTGCGACGAACCGCGCAACGAGCTCGACATCGGCGGGTAGGTCTTCGAGGAACAGGGCCGGCCGGTCCCCCGGTGGCTGGACGAGCCGGCCGTTCGGCAGCGCGGCGGCGAGGCCGGCCGAGACCTCCGGCGGCATCTGGCGGTCCGACTGGCGGTGGACCACGAGGGTCGGCGTGCGGATCGAGGGCAGCAGCGCGTGGACGTCGGTCTGCGCCGCCTCCCGGAACATCGCCGTCACCACCGTGGGGCTTGCGGCCGTCCGGAACGACTCCGCGAGCAGCCGTCCGGCCTCGCCCGCCTGCCAACCGAGCCAGGCGTGCGCCGCCGACTCGGCGAAGAGGTCCCAGTCCTGCTCGACGAGGGACAGCAACGCCTGCGTCTGGCTGGGGCTCATCACGTCACGAGTTCGCGCCGAGCCGCCGAACAGGACCATCCGGGTGATCCGTTCGGGATGAGCGGCCGCGTGGGTCAGAGCCGCCGGAACCGAGTGGTAGTAACCGAGCAGCGCGTAATGCTCGAGGCCGGCAGCAGCCACGACGGCGTCCAGGTCGCGCAGCTGCGCGTCGACGCCGAGGTCGTCAGGGTCGACCTGACGGCTGGAGCTGCCGGTCCCCCGTCCGTCGTAGAGGACCAGTCGCACCGAGCCCGCAAGCGCCTCGTAGGCCCGCCGCAGGAACGGGATCCGCCACTGCGCCACCAGGTTGCCCAGTGACGGCATCCACACCAGTGGCGGACCGTCCCCGGTCGACTGCCACGCGACGGAGACTCCGTCTGCGGTCGTCGCGTACCTGATCATCGGCACGGACCCGGGATCGGGCATACCGGCATCCTCTCCCACCCCGAACGGGAGCCTCGGCCGCCCACGGCACCTCGGCGTGACCTCAGCCGCAAGGGCTCAGTGGCGGTCCTCAGGTCCCGGTTCGCCTCCATCACGGTTCTCGCTGCGACGGCGGCCGTAGTGCATCGCCTCGAAGGTGGCTCCGAGGACCACGCCCATCGTCAGCCAGAGCCCGAAGTTGTGAGTGCGGAACCCCAGAACCAGCCCCAGAACGATGCCGATGACGAGGGCCGCGCCCGGCCGGGTCCAGAGCCTGCTCATCACGTACTCCACCGATCGACGACGTCCCTCGACGCTACCCGGCCGGGTCCGCGCCGTCTCGCTGCGCCACGAGGTCGAGCAGGACCGCGAGCTCCCACGCGGTCTCCCGCCACGCGTCGTACCGACCGGACTGCCCCATATGTCCGGCGGTCATCCAGGTGCGCAGGAGTATCGGGTCGCGCTCGGGGTCGTTCGTCGCCCGATCACGCAGCCGGGCCACCCACTTGGCCGGCTCGGTGACGTAGACGCGGGTGTCGTGCACGTTGGTCGTCACGAGGACCGCGGGGTAGGCGCGCGGGGCCACGTTGTCGTACGGCGCGTACGCCTTGATGTAGGTGTAGGCCTTCGCGTCGCGGATCGGGTCGCCCCACTCCTCCCACTCGCCCGCGGTCAGCGGCAGGCTCGGGTCGAGCATGGTCGTCAGCACGTCGACGAACGGCACTTGTCCGTGCAGCGCGCGGAACAGCGTCGGCGCCTGGTTCGCGACAGCGCCGATCAGGAGCCCACCGGCCGAACCGCCTTTTCCAGCAAGGCGATCGGGGTGGGCATACCTCTTCTCGACGAGGAGCGAACCCGCCGCGACGAAGTCGTCGAAGGTGTGCTGTTTGTGCATGAGGCGGCCGTCGTCGTACCAGGGACGTCCGCGCTCGTCACCGCCCCGCACGTGCGCGACGGCGAAGACGACGCCACGGTCGAGCCACGACAGCCGGGCGACGGAGAACCAGGGGTCGGTGCTCACGCCGTAGGCGCCGTACGCGTACACCACCGCCGGCGCGGTGCCGTCGAGCGCTGTCGTCGCCTTCCTCACGACGGACACGGGGACGCGCGCACCGTCCGGGGCGTCGGCCCACTCCAGCGTCTGCACGTAGTCGACCGGGTCGTACCCCCCGAGCACCTCGGTCCGCTTGAGCAGGCGCAGCTCTCGCGTGGACACGTCGTACTCGCCCACCGAGGCCGGCGTGACCAGCGACGTGTAGAAGACCTGGAGGGTATGCGTGTCCGGTTCCGGGTTGTCACCGACGCCGACCGTGCGGATGGGCTCGTCGACCTCGATGTCCCACGCATCGCCAAAGCCGTTGGGAGACAGAGGATCTCGTGGGACGATGCGGACCGCGGTCTGGCCGTCCGTGCGGAGTGACACCGCCAGGAACGAGGCGAAGGCGTCGACGCCGGTGACCAGCTCGTCCTGGGTGGTGAGGTCCAGCGCCTCCCACTCCCCGACCACGCCGTCGCTCATCACGGCGCGGGCGACCTCGAAGTTGACGCGGTCGCGGTTGTGCAGGACGAACAGCTCGTCCCCCAGCGGCTCGAGGTCGTACTCGACCTTGGGCGCCCGCTCGGCGACGAGGATCGGGTCGCCGGTCGGGTCCGCCGCGTCGATGAGGCGGTACTCGGTGGAGGTCGACGAGCCGACGCCGACGACGACCCACCGATCGTCCCGCGACGAGCCGACACCGACGCGGAAGACGACGTCGGTCTCCTCGTGGACCAGCACGTCGTCCTCGGCGCGCCCACCCACGGTGTGGCGCCACACCTGGAACGGTCGCCAGGCGTCGTCGTAGCGCGTGTAGAAGACCTGGCTGCCGTCGAGGGACCACGCCACGCCGGCGCCGATACCGGTGACCGCGTCGTCGAGGTCCGTCCCCGTCGCGAGGTCGCGCACGTGCAGGTCGTACCGCTCGTCCCCGGTGATGTCGACGGCGAAGGCCAGCCGGGTCCCGTCCGGGGAGACGTCGCTGGCCCCCAGGGCGAAGAACTCGTGCCCCTCGGCCTCGACGTTCTCGTCGAGGACGACCTGCTCGCCCTCGGGCGGTCCGTCGGTGTTGAGGACCGGACGCTCGGGGAAGGTCGCGATGTCGATCCGGCCCGCGATGCCGTACTGGAGCCCCTCCACGGTGCGCCCGTAGTACCACCAGCCGCCGTGGCGCACCGGCACGCTGAGGTCGGTCTCCTTGGTCCGGGTGCGGATCTCCTCGAAGACCTGCGCGGCGAGCGGTTCGACGTGAGCCGTGCGGGCGGCGGTATACGCGTTCTCCGCCTCGAGGTACGCCGTGAGGCGCGGGTCGTCGCGGTCGGACATCCACGCGTACTCGTCGACGACGGTGTCCCCGTGGACGGTGCGGGACGACGGGTCCCGCGGCGCCCGGGGTATGGGGGGCGTGCTCACGAGGACGACAGTAGGCGGTGCCCACGCATCCCCCTCGGGGTCCCCGCCCCGTGCGTGTGCACCGCCGTACCGCCTCAGAGGACGGGCGCGACCGGATCCAGATACGCGACCTCGGCCGGACTGCCGAGGTGGCGCCCGTACGCCGCCGCCGCCCGCTCGATGTTGCTGCGCCGGGTCGCGCTGAGCGACCCGAACGGGGTGACGGTGACGACGGTCCGCTTCGAGGTGGTCTTGCGGTTCCACGTGCCGACGACGAGGCCCCCGACGACGACGGTGCCGAGGAACATCCCGTTCTTGCCCGGCACCACGCGCAGCTCCTCCTCGGGCGTGAGGACGGCCGACCGGTCCTTGTAGCCCAGCACGTACTCGTCGAAGCCCGGCAGCAACCGGACCGGGCTACCGGCGGCCGGCTCGGGCCGGTCGGCGGCGACGAGGTACGACTGCCCGCCGATCGTCTCGCTGGTCACCGCGTCGCCGGCCAGCGCCACGGCCTCGCGGGCGAAGGTGAGGTTCTGGTTGCACCAGCCGGCGAGGTCGCGCTCGGTCACCGGTCCGTGGCTTGCGACGTAGCGGGTGGCGAGGGCGGCCATCGCCTCCTCGCGACTCGGCTCCCACGACGTCGGCACCCACTCGTCGATGAGGACGAACGTCGGCTGCCGCCCCTCGGCCGGGCCCTGGCAGAGCAGGCCCTCCTGACAGAACCGGCCGACGAGGTGGTACGCCCGCTGTCCGCTCGGGTCGACGCCGTTCGCCTCGAGCAACGCGATCGCCTTCGGCCGGCTGAGCGCGACGCCGCCGGTCAACGCGCCGACGAGGACGTCGCGGGCGCGGCCGACGATCGCCTCGGTGAGCCCCTCGGCCTCGAACACCCTTCGCGTGGTCGCGACGATCCGCTCGTTGAGCAGGCGGCACATCCAGCGCACGTCCTCGGTGGCCATGAGGTGGAGCGTGCCGCGCATCGGCCAGCTCCGGGTCACCCGGCGCGCCTCGATCGCCGCCTCGACGTCGGCCCGGGTCGCGCCGGTGCGGACCCCGAGGGACCACATCCCGCTCCCGACGTCCTGTGCCTGCATGGCGAGGTGGTGGTGGACGGTGCGGGTGATGGTGTCGACGATGGAGCGTTCCGGCTCGGCGGCCGGCGCGATCCGCATGGCGGCGAGCCGTTCGGAGGCGATGCGGCGGCGGTCGGCGAGCAGCACGGTCAGCTGGGCAGGACGGTCAGCTGAGGCAGGACGGGCCCAGCAGCGCCTTGAGGTCGCCGAACAGCGCCGGTGACGCGGTGACCCGCAGCCGGTCGTCGACCTTCATCAGCACCGAGCGGCCGGGCTGGGTCAGCTTGAGGTGCACCTCCGTGGCCCCCGGATGCTCGCCCAGCACCCGCTTGATCTCCTCCGCGAGCGCGTCGGTGGCCCGACCGAGCGGCAGGTTGACGACGACCGGCCCGCGCGGGCCCTCCTTGATGTCCGGGAGGGTGAGCTCCTGCGCGTAGACCGAGACCGAGTCGTCGCGGCTGGACACCCGGCCCCGCACGACGCACACGACGTCGGTGCGCAGCAGTGGCGCGACCGTCGCATACGAGCTGGGGAAGAACAGGCACTCGATCGCGCCCTCGAGGTCCTCGACGGTCGCGATGGCCCAGAGGTCACCCTTCTTGGTCCGCTTGATCTGCAGACCCGTGATGAGCCCGGCGATGGTCACGGGAGTGCCGTCGGGCTTCGGCTCGTCGCCCATGAGCGCGGCGATCGAGGTGTCGGCGTGCTGGGTGAGGACGTGCTCGATGCCGAACAGCGGGTGGTCGGAGACGTAGAGCCCGAGCATCTCCCGCTCGAAGGTGAGCAGGGTCTGCTTGTCCCACTCCTGCCGGGGCACCGGTGGCAGGCCGTCGACCGCGGCCATCCCCGGCATCGCGTCGTCGTCGGCCTCGAAGGTGCCGAACGCCCCGAACAGGCTGTCCTGGCCGATCGCCTCCTGGCGCTTCACCTCGACGAGGGCGTCGACGTAGCGGTCGTGGACCTCGAGCATGCCGCGCCGGCTCTCGCCGAGGGAGTCGAAGGCGCCGGCCTTGATCAGCGACTCGATGGTCCGCTTGTTGCAGACCACGGCGGGCACCTTGCCGAGGAAGTCCTTGAACGACGAGAACGCGCCCTTCTCCTCGCGGCTGCGCACGACCGCCTCGACGACGTTGGTGCCGACGTTGCGGATCGCGGCCATGCCGAAGCGGATGTCGGTGCCGACGGCGGCGAAGTTGGCGACGGACTCGTTGACGTCGGGCGGCAGGACCTTGATCCCCATCCGACGGCACTCGTTGAGGTAGAGCGCCGACTTGTCCTTGTCGTCGCGCACGCTGGTCAGCAGCGCGGCCATGTACTCGGCCGGGTAGTTGGCTTTGAGGTACGCCGTCCAGTAGGAGACCAGGCCGTAGGCGGCGGTGTGGGCCTTGTTGAACGCGTAGTCGGAGAACGGGACCAGGACGTCCCAGAGCGTCTTCACCGCGCCGGCGGAGTAGCCGTTGGCCTTCATCCCCTCGCTGAAGGGGACGAACTCGGCGTCGAGCACCTCCTTCTTCTTCTTGCCCATCGCCTTGCGGAGCAGGTCGGCCTTGCCGAGGCTGTAGCCCGCGACCTTCTGCGCGATGAGCTGGACCTGCTCCTGGTAGACGATCAGCCCGTAGGTGGGCGCGAGGATCTCGGCGAGCGGCTCGGCCAGCTCGGGGTGGATCGAGCCGATCTCCTGCTTGCCGGTCTTCCGGTAGGCGTAGTTGGTATGCGAGTTCGCGCCCATCGGTCCGGGCCGGTAGAGCGCGAGCGCCGCGGAGATGTCCTCGAAGGAGTCCGGCTGCATCTGCCGCAGCAGCGTGCGCATTCCGCCGCCGTCGAGCTGGAAGATGCCGAGCGTGTCGCCGCGCTGGAGGAGCCGGTAGGTCTCGGGGTCGGTCATGTCCTTGGAGAGGACCTCGAGGTCGATCTCCTCACCGCGGTTGGCCTGCACGTTGGCCAAGGCGTCGTCGAGGATCGTGAGGTTGCGCAGGCCGAGGAAGTCCATCTTGACCAGGCCGAGCGTCTCGCAGCTCGGGTAGTCGAACTGGGTGATGATCTGGCCGTCCTGCTCGCGGCGCATGATCGGGATGAGGTCGATGAGCGGCTCGCTGCTCATGATGACGCCGGCCGCGTGGACGCCCCACTGGCGCTTCAGCCCTTCGAGGCCGAGGGCGGTCTCGACGACCTCCTTGGCCTGCGGGTCCTCGTCGTGCACCCCGCGGAACTCCGTCGCCTCGTGGTAGCGCGGGTGCTCCTTGTCGAACACGCCGGACAGGGGCATGTCCTTGCCCATGATCGGCGGCGGCATCACCTTGGTGAGCTTCTCCCCCATCGCGAAGGGGTGGCCCATGACCCGGGCGGCGTCCTTGACCGCCTGCTTGGCCTTGATCGTGCCGTAGGTGACGATCTGGGCGACCCGCTCCTCGCCGTACTTCTCGGTGACGTAGCGGATCACCTCGCCGCGGCGGCGCTCGTCGAAGTCCACGTCGAAGTCGGGCATCGACGGGCGCTCGGGGTTGAGGAACCGCTCGAAGATCAGGCCGTTCGGGATCGGGTCGAGATCGGTGATCCGCAGGGCGTAGGCGCACATCGAGCCGGCTCCCGAGCCTCGGCCCGGGCCGACGCGAATCCCGTTGTCCTTGGCCCAGTTGATGAAGTCGGCGACGACGAGGAAGTACCCCGGGTAGCCCTTCCCGAGGATGACCTCGGTCTCGTACGTCGCCTGGGTCGACGCATACTCCGGAACGCCGTCGGGGTATCGGATCCGGAGGCCGCGCTCGACCTCCTTGACGAACCAGGACTCCTCGTTCTCCCCCTCGGGGCAGGGGAACCGCGGCATGTAGCGGCCCTCGCCCTCGACGAACGAGACGTCGCAGCGCTCGGCGATGAGCAGCGTGTTGTCGCACGCCTCGGGCAGCTCGCGGAAGAGGTGCCGCATCTGCTCGGGGGTCTTGAGGTAGAACTCCTCGGCGTCGAACTTGAACCGGTTGGGGTCCATCATGGTCGAGCCGGACTGGACGCAGAGGAGCGCCGCGTGGGCCTTGGCGTCCTCGGCCTTGGTGTAGTGCAGGTCGTTGGTGGCGACCAGCGGGATGTCGAGGTCCTTGGCGAGGCGGAGCAGCTCGCGCTGGGTCTGCCGCTCGATGGGGATGCCGTGGTCCATGACCTCGGCGAAGAAGTTCTCCCTGCCGAACAGGTCCTGGAGCTCGCCGGCGGCCTGCCGGGCCTGGTCGTACTGGCCGAGGCGGAGCCGCGTCTGGATCTCCCCGCCCACGCACCCGGTGGTGGCGATGAGTCCGTCGGAGTACTGCGACAGGAGCTCGCGGTCGATGCGCGGCTTGAAGTAGTGGCCCTCCATCGAGGCCAGCGAGCTCATCCGGAAGAGGTTGTGCATGCCGCCGGTGGTGCGGGCGAGCAGGGTCATGTGGGTGTACGCGCCGCCACCACCGACGTCGTCGCGGCCGGCCGTGTCGTCGCCCCAGCGGACCCGGGTCTTGTCGCGCCGGTGGGTGCCGGGCGTGAGGTAGGCCTCGACGCCGATGATGGGCTTGATGCCGTGGCGCCGGGCCTTGGACCAGAACTCGTAGGCGCCGAAGACGTAACCGTGGTCGGTTGTGGCGATGGCCGGCATTCCCATCTCGGCCGCGCTCTTGAGCAGCTCGTCGATGCGGGCGGCGCCGTCGAGCATGGAGTACTCGGTGTGCACGTGCAGGTGCGCGAAACTGTCGTCCTTGGCGGCCATGAGAGGACCCACTCTAGGTGGGGTCGCGGACAGGGCTGAGACCTCTCCGGGCGTGTCTCACGACACGCCGATGCGACACGCCACGGCTGTCACATCGGCCACTTCTGGGCGGTCAGGCCAGGGGGAAGCGGCCGATCACGTCCCAGGAGCCGCCCACCTCGGGGCGGCCGACGATGACCTCCACCTCGGTCACCCGCTTCTGGACCGGCAGCGCCGGCTGGACCTGCCGCTCGACCGCGCGGAGCGTCTCGACCGGCGCATCCTGCCCCACCGTGAGGTGCGGGACGACCTCCTCGTGGGCCCCCTCGTAGGGCGGGTGCTCCGGGAACGCGGCCGCCACCGACGACGTCAACGCGCGGAACGGCTCGGCCGGGTCCGGCGCCAGCCAGAGGACCTTGTCCTCGAACCAGGCGGTCGAGCCGAAGGTCGCCGTGAACTCCGGCACCGTCGCGACCGCCCGGGCCAGCTTGGCGTGGACGTCGTCGTCGAGCTCGGTCGGGGCCATGAACGGGAAGAGGACGGTCACGTGGGCCGGCACGCCCCACGGCGCGGACTCGTCGTGCGCGCGTCGGTGGTGGCCGACGACCGGCTCGGCCTCGGGAACGCTGATGATCACCGCGCTGTGCGTCGGCGGTCCGAGGGACGAGGGTAGCGAGGAGGCGAACGGCATACCCGGATTCTGGCCCGGCCGGGCGCGCTGTGGGCCTCTCTAACCGGACGAGATCACGTCGAGCGCGTGCTGAAGGTCCGCTGGGAACGGGCTGGAGTAGGTGACCCACTCGTGCCGGGTCGGATGCTCGAACCCCAGTCCCGACGCGTGCAGCCACTGGCGCTCCAGCCCGAGCCGCGCGGCGAGCCGGGGGTCGGCGCCGTAGGTGAGGTCGCCGCAGCACGGATGGTGCAGCGCCGCGAAGTGCACCCGGATCTGGTGGGTCCTTCCCGTCTCGAGGTGGATCTCGAGGAGCGACGCGTGCCGGAACGCCTCGACCACCTCGTAGTGGGTCACCGCGGTACGGCCGGAGTCCATGACGGCGAACTTGTAGTCGGCGCCCGGATGCCGCCCGATCGGGGCGTCGACGGTCCCGACCAGCGGGTCCGGCAGGCCCTGGACCAGCGCGTGGTACGTCTTGTCCACGGTGCGGTGCTTGAACGCCCGCTTCAGCACGGAGTACGCCCGTTCGCTCTTGCACACCACCATGAGCCCCGACGTGCCGACGTCGAGCCGGCTCACGACGCCCTGCCGCTCACTCGCGCCGGAGGTCGAGATGCGGTACCCCGCCGCGGCCAGGCCGCCGAGCACCGTCGGCCCCGTCCACCCGACGCTCGGATGCGCGGCGACGCCGACCGGCTTGTCCACCACGACGATGTCGTCGTCGTCGTGGACGATGGTCATCCCCGGGACCGGCTCGGCGATGACGGCCAGGGACGGGCTGTCCTCGGCCCGCGGGAGAGCCACCTCGAGGAGGTCTCCCGCCGAGACCCGGTCCGACTTGACCGCCGGCCGGTGGTTCAGCGAGACGTTGCCGGCAGCGGCGAGATCGGCCGCCTTGGTCCGCGACAGCCCGAACAACCGCGCCATCGCGGCATCGACGCGCTCGCCCTCCAGCCCGTCCGGGACGAAGAGGGTCCGCGCCTCAGGCGTCATGGTCGGACGCCTCGTGGCGGCCCGACTCGCGCGTCTCCCGCGTGCCGTCGACGCTCCGCCCGGTCATCGCCAGCAGCCCGATGAGGATCGCGGCGCTGACGATGGCGATGTCGGCGACGTTCCCGATGAACCAGCCGTTGTAGTTGAGGAAGTCGATGACGTGGCCGCGGCCGAGGCCGGGCTCCCGGACGATCCGGTCGGTGAGGTTGCCCAACGCGCCCCCGAGAAGCAGGCCGAGCGCCCAGGCCCAGCCGCTCGACCCGAGGCGCCGGCTGACGCGGATCACGACGACGAGCACGACCACGGCGATGATCGTCAGCACCCACGTGTTGCCGGTGCCGATCGAGAACGCGGCCCCGGGGTTGCGGATGAGGTCCAGCCGCAGGAACGACCCGATGAGGTCCACCGGGTCCTCGTCGGTCAGCGTGCGGATCGCCCACCACTTGGACAGCTGGTCCAGGAGGTAGGTGACGACGGCGATCGACGCGAGCAGCAGGAACAGCCGCCGGCGCTTCGCCGGCGACGGTCCCTGCACTGCGGAGGACGGCTCGGGGGTATGCGGGTCCTCGCCGCTCTCCGGTTCCGAGTCGGTATGCGTCGAGTCGGGGTCGATCGGGTCGCGCTGTGCAGGGGAAGCGGGGATCAGCGGTGCTCCTGCCTCGTCTTGCACGCGAGGCACAGGGTCGCCCGGGGCGCCGCCTGCAGCCGCATCTTGCCGATCGGGTTCCCACACGACTCGCAGATCCCGTACGTGCCGTTGTCGAGACGCTCCAGGGCGTGCTCGACCTGGTCGAGCTTGTCGCGAGAGTTGGCGACGAGGCTCATCTCGTACTCGCGCCCGAAGATGCTCGCCCCCGCGTCGGCCTGGTCGTCGCCGGCACCCTCACCGGCGTCGCGCATGAGGCCCTGGAGGTCGTGCTCCGCGATCTCGAGGTCGGCCAGAGCGCGGGCCCGCTCCGAGTTCAGCTCCTCGCGAATCTCGCGCAGCTCCTTGGCGGTCCATGGCTTGTCCGTCGTCGCGACCCGAAGCGTCGCCGTGGGGGTCGCCGTCGCAGTGGCGGCCTTGGTTGCCTTGGTGGCGCGAGCCGGCCTGGTCGTCGCGCTCTTGGCCGGCGCGGCCTTGGCCGCGGACTTCGCGGGTGCCGCCTTGGCCGCAGACTTCGCCGGCGTCGCCTTGGTTGCCGACTTCGCGGGCGTCGCCTTGCTGGTGGCCGACTTCGCGGGCGTCGCCTTCGCAGCGGTCTTCGTCGCCGCCTTCGACGCCGTCGCCTTGGACGCAGACTTGGCCGCAGACTTGGCCGCAGACTTCGCGGGCGCCGCCTTGGTGGTGGCCGACTTCGCGGGCGTCGCCTTCGCAGCGGTCTTCGTCGCCGCCGTCGACGCCGTCGCCGCGGTAGCGGTCTTCGTCGCGGCCGTCTTCGCCGTCTTCGCGGTCGCCTTAGCGGGAGTCGCCTTCGCGGTCTTGGCGGCGGTCTTGGCGGCGGTCTTGACAGCGGTCTTCACGGCGGCCTTCGCCGGAGTCGCCTTGGCGGTCTTGGCAGCGGCCTCGGCCGGAGCTGCCTTCGCCGGAGTGGCCTTCGCCGGCTTCGTCGACGAAGCCTTGGCGGGGGCGGACGCGGCACGCTTCCCGGCCGCCTTCGCCGGGGCGGTCTTGGCCACGGCCTTGCCGCCGGCGCGGGCCGTAGACCGGGCGGCGGGGGCCGCGGCGGACCGTGCCGCGGACGTCGTCCGACCCGCCCTGCTCGTGGCGGGAGTCTGTCTGGCTGCCATGGCGTACCGGCCCCTTCGGGGGTAAGCGAGCTCGAAGATGGTCGGGGCGAGGATAAGCCCCGCACACCCCCACTCCAAACCAGGCTCACCGCACGGAACACCACCGTGTCCGCCGCGTGCCGCCGACCCCTACCGGGCGAACGACCCGCGCGACCTCGATATCAGGCCTCGAGGTGAGGTGGACGGTGAGACCAGCCGGCCTCACCGTCCGACGGGAACCGTCAGTGGTGCTCGACCTGGCCGGCGACCTGGCCGTTCGCCTCGGCGTTCTCGGCGCCGTTCTCGTGGGGCTCGACGCCGGTGCTGTCGAGCTCGTCGAGCTGGCCCTGGAGGTACGACTTGAGCTGGCTCCGGTAGGTGCGCTCGAAGCCGCGCAGCTGGTCGATCTTCTTCTCGAGGAGGCTCTTCTCCTGCTCCAGCTCCGCGAGGATCGCGGCCTTCTTCTGCTGCGCCTCGGCCACCATGCCCGTGGACCGTTCGCGGCCCTCGGTGATGAGCTGCTCGTGGCGCTCGGTGGCCTCCGCCAGGAGGCGCTCGGACTCGGTCTGGGCGGTGCCCATCAGCTCGTCGTGGTGCGTCTGCGCGGTGCCCATCAGCTCGTCGTGCCGCGCCTGGGCGGTCGCGAGCAGCTCGTCGTGCTTGCGCTGGCCTTCCTGCACCAGCTCGTCGCGGCGAGACTCGCCCTTGCCGACGTGCTCGTCGTGGACCCGCTGGGCCAGCTCGATGAGGGCGGCCGCGCTGGTGCCGCCCACGGCCCCCCCGGCCACCGCGCGCATGACACCGGTGTCGCTGTCGTCGCTCGCTGCCGGCATGGCCTCGGCGGTCTTCGCCATCTCGGCCTGAGCGGCCTCCGCAGCCTCCGCCCGCGCGGCCTCCGCGGCCTGAGCGGCCTCCGACGCACGGCGCTCGGCCTCGCCGGCCCGAGCCTCGGCGTCCTCGGCCCGCTTGCGGGCCTCGCCGACGGTCTGCTCCGCCTGCTGGGCCTGGCCCTGCGCCTCGGTCGCCCGCTGCTGGGCCTGCTGCAGCTCGTTCTCGAGCTGGACGACCTTCTGCTCCGCAGCCGCCTTGGCCTCGCTCTCCGCCTTGGCCCGCCCCTCCGCGGCGTCGAGCCGCTCCTGGACGGAGGCGTCGATCGCGCCCTGCCGGTCGCGGACCTGCGCCTCGGCCGCCGCTACCTCGGCCTGAGCCGTGGCCAGCCGCTCGCCGACCTCCTTCTCGGTGGCCTCGGCCTCGGCGATCCGGCTCCGGACGTCGTCCAGCCGGCGCTCGTGCTCCTCGAGGACCCCGGCGTCCACCGGCGCGCGGTTCTGGACGACCGAGCCGGACCGCGACTGGCACTCTTCGAACTGGTGCTTGTAGTCGTCCCGCTGCGCCGTCAACGCCCGCATCTCGGCCACGACATCGTCGAGGAAGTCGTCGACGTCGCGCTCGTCGTAGCCCTTCCGGAACTGCGTTGTCTGGAAGTGCTTGTTGAGGATCTGCTCGGGCGTCAGAGCCATGGGGTACCACCTTGTTTCTTGGACCGCGGCCGGCCTGTGGGGGTCCGTTCCCGAGCAACGTTATCGAACCGCAACGGCACGACCAACCTC
This sequence comes from uncultured Actinomycetota bacterium, assembly GCA_963787725.1. Classification (GTDB taxonomy): domain Bacteria; phylum Actinomycetota; class Actinomycetes; order Actinomycetales; family Dermatophilaceae; genus Lapillicoccus. Next base: position 51,887 of record CAWBEH010000009.1, read on the forward strand.
GTCGACGGGAGCCAACCCTTTCGGACGACCCGCGTGGGCGTTCAGGCGATGCGAATCGTCATCAACAACGACGTGATCACCATGAGCACGAGGAAGGCGATGTCGATGCGCATTCCGCCCAGGTTGATGGACGGAATGACCTTCCGGAGCAGTCGCAACGGAGGGTCGGTCACGGTGTAGACGAGCTCGGCAACGACGAGCACGGCGCCCTTGGGCCGCCAGTCGCGCGACAGGACCTGGACCCAGTCGAACACCAACCGTCCGATGAGGGTCAGGAAGAACAGGAAGACGGCGGTCGAGAACACCGTGCCGATGGTGCGCATACGTCAAGTCTCGCTGATGGATCCTGTGGAACCGTCGCCCGGGTCCTCGTCGATGCTGTGAACGGTAGGACCGGGGGCTACGACTGGTTGAAGAACCCGCGCGTGGTCGGGGCCGCCTCGACCTCTTCGGTGGCGACCTCGATGTGCACCGGCGAGAGCAGGAAGACCTTCGAGGTGACCCGCTCGATGGTGCCGTGCAGCCCGAAGACGAGACCGGCCGCGAAGTCGACGAGGCGCTTGGCGTCGGCGTCTCCCATGTCGGACAGGTTCATGATGACGGGGGTGCCGTCGCGGAACGACTCACCGATGGTCTTGGCCTCGTTGTAGGTGCGCGGGTGGATCGTCGTGATCCGGTTCAGCGGGCCGACCTCGGGCTCGCGCACGAGTCTGGCGACCGGCGCGGGTCGGCGCGGCAGCTGGGTGACGGCGGCGCCGGTGTCGGCACGCTCGGCCGGACGCTCGGCGCGCTCGGGGGTGCTGCGGCGACGGTCGTCGTCGTAGCCCTCGGCGTCGCGGTGGTCGTCGTCGTCGTAGCGGTCGTCGTCCTCAGCAAGCCCGAGGTACACCATCGTCTTTCGAAGCGCCCCAGCCATCGTGGAACTCCCTTGCTAGTGCACTGAAACTGCGGTCAACCGTCGTCCCCAGCGACGTTAGCGAAGCGGCGGACGCTTCCCCAGGATTGCACTGCCGACACGCAGGTGTGTCGCACCGTGCCGAATCGCGGCCTCGAGGTCCCCACTCATGCCCGCGGACACCCACGTGGCGTCGGGATGATCGGCCCGTATGCGCGTCGCCACCTCCCAGAGCCGGGCGAAGGCCGTGTCCGGATCGGCCTCTATCGGGGCTACCGCCATGACCCCGCCGAGCTCGAGCGACGGCTCTTTCGCGACCGTCTCGGCGAGGGCAGAGACCTCGGCGACCGGGGCGCCGCCCCGCCCGGGCGCGTCGTCGAGGCTGACCTGGACCAGCACGCGCGGGCGGCGACCCTGGTGCTCAGCGGCCCTCGCCAGGGCGTTGACGACCTTCCCGCGGTCGGCGGTGTGGACGACGTCGGCGTAGGAGACGACCGACGCGGCCTTGTTGGACTGGAGCTGCCCGATGAAGTGGCGGGTCAGTGCAGTGCCGTCGAGGAGCGGGTCGGTCAGTTTCTCGCGTGCCTCCTGGTCTCGGTTCTCCCCGACGTGGCGGACGCCGAGTTCGGCGAGGGTGCGGACGTCGCTCACCGAGAAGAACTTGGTGACGACGACCAGCTCGACCTCGCCGGGTTCGCGTCCCGCGTCGGCGCAGGCGGTGGCGATCCGGGCGTGGACGCCGTGGAGGCCGCTCGCGATCTCGTCGCGACGGGCGTCGGTCACGGCGCGCTCGGGGGCAGCAGCCGGACGACTCCCGCGAACCGGCCCGTCGTCCGGTCACGGCGGTACGAGTACAGCTCGGAGCTCTCGCGCGTGCAGCCCGGCACCCAGGTGACGGCGACCCCACGACCCGCGAGCTGGTCGACGACGCCGGCGGCGACGTCGATCGCCGGCGTCCCGGACCAGGACACCGTCGCGCTCGGCGGGCTGACCCCGGCGGCCTCGGCGCGCATACCCTCCGGTACCTCGTAGCACCGGCCGCAGACCGATGGCCCGACGACGGCGACGGTGTCGGCCGGCGTGGCCCCCGCCTCGACGAGGGCGTCGAGCGCGCGCTCGACCACCCGTGCCACCATCCCGGGCCGGCCCGCGTGGACCGCGCCGACGACGCCCGCCACCGGATCGGCGAGCAGGACGGGGACGCAGTCGGCACTGAGCGCCGCCAGGGCGAGGTCGTCGCGCACGGTGACGACAGCGTCGACCCTCGGCGCGTCACTCGTCCACGGACCGTCGGCCCTGACCACGTCGGCGCCGTGGCACTGGTTCATGAACAGCAGCCGGTCGCGCGGCACGTCGAACGCCGCGGCGACCGCGTTCCGGTTGGCCTCGACCGACACCCGGTCAGGGGAACGACCGCCGAGGTCGAGCTCGGTCGACGGTCCGGGTCCGCCGGGTCCGCCACGGCGAGCGGTCACCGCGAACCGGACCCCATGCCGGCCCGATGCGGCGGCGAGCTCGTGGGTCCAGAAGAACACGGCCGCATCCTCCCAGGCGGCCCCGCAACGAAGGAGCGCCGGGCCTGGTCGGCCCGGCGCTCCGCTCGTCGGAGGGTCCTACTTGAGGAAGTCCGGCACGTCGAGGTCGTCCGCGTCGTCGAAGGTGACCGTGTGCGGCGGCCGCTGGAGCGGCTGAGCGGCGGGCCGGGGCGACGCCTCGGCGGCACCCGAACCGACCGGAGCCGCGGCCGGAACCGGCTCCGGCTCCTCGCGGACCGGCTGAACCGCGGGACGGGGAGTGACGGGGCTGGCGTGCGAGCCGTTCGTCGCCGCGCCGTTGGTCGCGGGGCGGGCGTTCTGGACCGCGCCGAGTCCTCGGTCCTCGCTGCTGCCACGCTTGACCGGACCGCCGCCGTCGAACCCGGCCGCGATGACGGTGACCCGGACCTCGTCGCCGAGCGCGTCGTCGATGACCGCGCCGAAGATGATGTTGGCCTCGGGGTGCGCAGCCTCCTGGACCAGGCGCGCCGCCTCGTTGATCTCGAAGAGGCCGAGGTCGGACCCGCCGGAGATCGAGAGCAGCACGCCGTGGGCGCCGTCGATGCTCGCCTCGAGCAGCGGCGAGGAGATGGCCAGCTCGGCCGCCTGGACCGCGCGGTCCTCCCCGCGCGACGACCCGATGCCCATGAGCGCCGAGCCGGCGCCCTGCATGACCGACTTGACGTCGGCGAAGTCGAGGTTGATCAGGCCCGGCGTGGTGATGAGGTCGGTGATGCCCTGGACGCCGGAGAGCAGCACCTGGTCGGCGCTGCGGAAGGCGTCCATCATCGAGACGCTCCGGTCGCTGATCGACAGCAGCCGGTCGTTCGGGATGACGATGAGGGTGTCGACCTCCTCGCGCAGGCCGGCGATCCCGGACTCCGCCTGGTTGGCCCGACGCCGGCCCTCGAAGGTGAACGGGCGGGTCACGACGCCGATGGTCAGGGCGCCGAGGCCCCGGGCGATCCGGGCGACCACGGGCGCGCCGCCGGTCCCGGTGCCGCCGCCCTCACCAGCGGTGACGAAGACCATGTCGGCCCCCTTGAGGACCTCCTCGATCTCCTCGGCGTGGTCCTCGGCGGCCTTCTTGCCCACCTCGGGGTCCGCGCCGGCGCCGAGCCCACGGGTGAGCTCGCGGCCGACGTCGAGCTTGACGTCGGCGTCGCTCATCAGCAGTGCCTGGGCGTCGGTGTTGATGGCGATGAACTCGACGCCCTTGAGCCCGACCTCGATCATCCGGTTGATGGCGTTGACACCGCCGCCGCCGATGCCGACGACCTTGATGACGGCCAGGTAGTTGTGCGGGTCTGCAGCCACGAGCGTGGGCCTTCCTCAGCGAGAGACGTATATCGGTGTTGTCGGGTCTCGGTGTGTCGCGAAGCCTAAATGTCTACCTGATGGTTAGATTTCGTTCGGGTCTCGCTGGTGCCCGACGGTATGCGGTCCCTACACCTCGATCAAACAACGCGACGGCGTGTCCTCGACCTTTGCGGGAGATTCATGCTGCCCTCGGACCCCCGTGTGACGCACGGGGAGATTGTGACTGGTGTGACGAGGATCCGCCGATCGGGCTCGGCCCGCCCGCAGGGTCTGCGGCTCAGCGCGTGATCGGGGTGTCCGGCGCGCTGACGTCGACCACGGCCGGGTTCGTCCGCAGCAGCGCCTCGAGGACGGCCAGCTTCTTCGGGCCGTCGGCGAGGCCTCCCCAGACCACGCTGACCGGACCGATCTGCAGGGTGACGAGGTCGGCGCTGGTCACGGTCACCGTGGTGACCTGGGCGCGCCGTTCTGGCGAGAGGAGCTCGAGCACCGAGATCGCGGCGCGGATGCCCTCGGGATCGGGAGCGTCCGACGTGGTGTTGACCTGGGCCACGCCGGCCGGCAAGGCGGTCACCGTCTCGAACGGGACGCCGGTGGCGTCCACGACCTGTAGTTGACCTTGAGGGTTCTTGACGGCGAGCACGGCCACCTTCCGCTGGACGGAGACGACGACCGTGGACGGCCAGGACCGGCTCACCGTGACCGACGCCACCGTCGGGATCCGGCCCACCCGGTCGACCGCGCCGGCGGCGTCGACCCGGGCCAGCGGCGTTCCGAGCGGGATCGAGGCCGCGTCGACGACCGCCGCCTGCTCCGCCGCGTCCCCCAGACCGGTCACCGTCACCGACCGGGCTGCCAGCACCGAGCTGAACCCGACCAGCCAGCCCAGGACGCCGAGAAGGACCACGACTCCCGCGGCGACGGCCAGGACGGTGCGCGGCCGGCGTCGGGCCGCCGCGGCTCGGCGCTCGAAACGCACGCGAGACCCGGCCACGTCCGCGCGCCGTCCGACCTTGCGGCGAAGCCGGCCGAGTCGCCGTGCACCCGCGGACGGTCGGCTCGTCGAGCCGTGACCCGGACGTGGGTCCGACGCCTCGTCGACCGCCGGCCCCGACCGGGCCGCCTCGGTGAGCCACCTAGGTCGCTCGCTCATCGCTGGCCTCCTTCGCTCGGCTCGTCCCCGCGACGAGGACCGCCGGCCCCGTCACCCTCGTCGAGCCGGAGGAGCACCTCCGGCCCGATCATCGTCACGTCCCCCGCCCCCACCGTGAGGAGCAGGTCGCCCGGCCGGACCAGCCCGGCCACCGTGCCGGGTACCGCGGCCCAGGAGGGCACGTAGTGGACGTCCGCGTCCGCCCGTGCCGCCCGGACCGCCTCCGCCACGAGGCGACCCGAGACGCCGGGTTCCGGGTCCTCCCTCGCGGCGTACACGTCCATGACGACGACGACGTCCGCCGGGGCGAGGCTGGCGCCGAGCTCGGCGGCGAAGTCGCGCGTCCGTGAGTAGAGGTGCGGCTGGAAGACGACCACGAGCCGACCGGAGCCGGCGTCCTCGACCAGCTGTTTCGCCGTGCCCACCACGGCCGCGACCTTGCCGGCGTTGTGGGCGTAGTCGTCGACGACCTGCACCCCGGCCGCCCGACCCTTCGGCTCGAACCGGCGCCGCGTGCCCGTGAAGGACGCCAACCCCGCCAGCACCGGCTCCGGGGGCTGGCCGAGGCCGGCGGTGGCCGCGGCGAACGCGGCTGTCGCATTGAGGACGTTGTGGTGTCCGGGGACGAGCAGGCCGAAGCAGGAACCGGCGGTCGCCCGTCGACACGATGGCGGACCACGCCAGCCCGCGATGCTCCTCGTCGGACAGCCGCACGTCCGCGTCCGGCGACTCCCCGTAGGTCAGCACCCGGACCCCTTCGGACCGCGCGTGCTCCGCGAGCGACCGCGCCCCGGTGTCGTCCGCGCAAGCGACCAGCAGCCCGCCCGGGGCGATCGTCCCGACGAAGGCCCGGTATGCCTCCTCGACCGTGGCGAGGTCGCCGTAGAAGTCGAGGTGGTCGGGTTGCACGCTCGTGACGATCGCGACCTCGGGCCGATAGACGAGGAACGACCCGTCGCTCTCGTCGGCCTCGACGACGAAGATGTCGCCACTGCCGAGGTGAGCGTTGGTCCCGTGCTTCGCCAGCTCGCCGCCGACCGCGAACGACGGGTCGACACCGCAGGCCTGCAGAGCGACGGTCAGCAGCGACGTCGTCGTGGTCTTGCCGTTGGCGCCCGCGACCGCTACGCGTCGCGTCCCGGCCATCGTGGTGGCCAGCGCCTGGGCCCGGTGCAGGACCGGGATCCCCTTGGTATGCGCGGCGCGCAGCTCCGGGTTCGAGTCCCGGATGGCCGACGAGATCACCACGGTGTCGGCGTCGTCAACCAGGGCCGCGTCGTGGCCCACGTGGACGGCGGCACCCTCCGCCGCCAACGCGTGCAGCAGCGTCGACTCGCGCGCGTCGGAGCCCGACACGGGCACCCCCTTGGCCAGCATGATCCGGGCGACACCGGACATGCCCGCGCCGCCGATCGCGACGAAGTGCACGCGGCCGAGATCCTCCGCGGCGGGTACGTCGGCGAGGAAGTCGAACCGCGTCTGCGGCAGCGTCATGACACGGTCCCCCGTGATGCGTAGGCGCGGTGGACCAGGTCGGCGAGGGCCTCGTCCGCGTCGCGCTGGCCCACCGACGCCGCGGCGTCCCCCATCGCGAGCAGCCGTTCGCCGTCGCCCGCGAGCGCGACGAGGTTGTCGGTGATCCACTCCGGCGTGAACACCGCGTCGTCGACGACGAGCCCGCCCCCGGCGGCGAGGACGTCCGCCGCGTTGAACCGCTGCTCCCCGTTCCCGATGGGCAGCGGGACGTAGACGGCGGGCAGCCCGACCGCGGTGAGCTCGCACACGGTGTTGGCGCCGGACCGGCAGACGACGAGGTCGGCGGCGGCGTAGGCCAGCTCCATCCGGTCGGCGTAGGGGACGACGATGTAGGGGGCGCCGACATCGGGTCGCTCGGGTTCGAACGCCTTGCCGGCGCCGGTCACGTGGAGCACCTGTATGCCTGCGGCGCTGAGCTCGGCCGCGCGGGCGGCGAACGAGGTGTTGAGCCGTTGCGCGCCAAGGGATCCGCCGGTGACGAGGATGGTCGGCCACTGCGGGTCGAGGCCGAAGGCGGTCATCCCGTCGGCCCGGCGCGCGGCACGGTCCAGCTGGGAGATCTCACGCCGCAAGGGCATCCCGAGGACGGACGCGTGCGGTAGCGCGGTGCCGCGGAAGGTCGTCGCGACGAACGGGGTCATCCGCGCGCCGACACGGTTGGCGAGCCCGGCGCGGGCGTTCTGCTCGTGGACGACGACCGGGATGCGGCGTTGCCGCGCCGCGAGGTAGGCGGGCGTCGACACGTACCCGCCGAAGCCGACCACCACTTGCGCATCCGTCTCGTCGATGGCCCGGCGTGCGGCCGCCACGGCTCCGCGCATCGCTCCGGGCAGCCGGAACAGCGCCGGGTCGGGTCGGCGCGGCAGTGGAACCCTTGGCACGTAACGCAGCTCGTACCCACGAGCGGGGACAAGCCGGGCCTCCAGACCGGTCTCGGTGCCGAGCGCCGTCACGGCCACGTCGGGGTCGCGCCGACGCAGCGCGTCCGCCAGGGCCAGCAGCGGAGACACGTGACCAGCCGAGCCTCCCCCCGCCAAGAGCACCGACGAGGGCCCGCTGGGGGCCCCTCCCGCCGGCGGAGGAGCCACGCCCATCAGCGTTTCCTGCGACTCGGCAGAACCGCGAGCGACCGGCGGACGACACTTGGCCGCGCCGCGAGGATGGCGCGGGCCCCAGGTTCGTTGCGAGCGAAGGAGAGGAGCATGCCGAGGGCGAGCAGCGTTGTCACGAGCGCCGATCCGCCGGCGGACACCAGCGGCAGCGGAACACCGATCACCGGCAGCAGTCCGATGACCGCGCCGATGTTGATGATCGCCTGCAGGAGTATCCACGCCATGACGCCGGCGGTCGCCACGCGCACGAACTGGTCGCGTGACCGCTGCACCAGCCGGTAACAGGCCCAGCCCAGCAGGGTGAAGAGGACCAGGATGACCAGGGTGCCGGGCAGCCCGAGCTCCTCGCCGATGATCGCGAAGATGAAGTCGTTGTGGGCCTCCGGGAGCCAGCTCCACTTCTCCTTGCTGGCCCCGAGACCGACGCCCCACCAGCCGCCGTCGGCCAACGCGTACTGGCCGTGGATCGACTGGTAGCACGTGCCGTCGCTGGTCTCGCAGTTGCCGAGCCACGACGTGATGCGGTCCATGCGGTTCTGGTTGGTCACCACGAACCCGCTCGCGACGGCGGCGAACACCCCGGCCGCGAGGGCGAAGAACCGCGCCGGGACTCCCGACACGAAGAGGAGTGCCGCGACGATCCCGATGAGCACCAACGCCGTTCCGAGGTCATGGCCCATGAGAACCATGCCGACGGTGACCACGACGATGGGGACGAGAAACGGGATGACGACGTGCTTGAGCCGGCCGAGGAGCTTGCGCTTCCGGGTGAGGATGGTCGCGCCGACGAGGATCAGCCCGAGCTTCACCAGCTCGGAGGGCTGCACCTGGACGCCCGGCGGGAGGCGAACCCAGTTGCGGTTCCCGTTGACCGACACGCCGAACGAGGTGAACACCAACGCCTGGAGCACCAGCGCGCCGAGCAGCGCCGGCAGGGCCAGACGGCGGTACCACCGGACCGGGACGTGGGCGGCGACGGTCGCGCCGACGACGCCGATCACGGCGAACTTGGCCTGGTCGAGGAAGACGCTGAAGGTGGAGCCGTCGTCGCGGTAGGACGTGATCATCGACGCGGACAGGACCATGACCAGGCCGATGACGACGAGGATCACCGTGGTGCCGAGCAACACGTAGTACGAGGTGACCGGCGACTCGAGGCGCGCGAGGAACGGCAACGCCCGCTGCAGCAGGCCGGTCCCGTCCGCGGAGGCGCCGGACGATGGCGTGGACGAGCGGGCCGGCGGACGAGTCGCCGTGCTGGTCATCGACCGCGGCCCTCGGCCCAGCGGCGTACCGCCGCCTCGAAGGCGTCGCCCCGCGCGCCGTAGTGCGCGAACATGTCCATGGACGCCGCGGCGGGTGCGAGAAGGACGACGTCACCGGGAAGCGCGAGCTCGGCGGCCCGGGCGACCACGTCGTCCATCACGTCGACTCCCGCCATACCGACAGTCTCCGACGAACCGGCGTCCACGACCGGGACGTCGGACGCGTGTCGGGCCAGCGCCTCGGCGATCCGCATCCGGTCGGCGCCGATGAGGACGACACCGCGCAGCCGTGCCCGCACCGCGGTGACCAGCTCGTCGAGCTGCGCCGAGTCCGCGCCCTTCAGCAGCCCGCCCGCGATCCAGACGACGTTCTCGAACGAGCGGAGGGACGCCGACGCCGCATGAGGGTTCGTGGCCTTGGAGTCGTTGACGAACCGGATGCCGTCGACCGTGGCGACGTCGGCGATCCGGTGCGGGTCGGGTCGGAAGGCCCGGAGCCCGTCCCGGACCGACAGCGGGCCGACGCCGTAGGCACGGGCCAGCGCCGCCGCGGCGAGCGCGTTCGCGACGTAGTGGGGGGCGATGCTCGGAGCGTCGCCCTGGAGGTCGCGCAGCGTCCCGAGCTCGGCGGCCGAGTGCTGCCGCGTCTCGACGAACGCGCGGTCGGCGAGGACCTCGTCGACCAGCCCGACCATCGACGGCGCGGGGACACCGAGGGTGAAGCCGATGGCCCGGCAGCCTTCGACGACCTCCGCCTCCATGACCAGCTGCTCGGTGAGCGGGTCCGCGACGTTGTAGACGCACGCGATGTGCGTGTGCTGGTAGACCCGGCCCTTCGCGCGCAGGTACTCGTCGAACGAACCGTGCCAGTCGAGGTGGTCGGGCGCGACGTTCAGACAGGCGGACGCCACCGGCGAGACCGAGCGCTGCCAGTGCAGCTGGAAGCTGGACAGCTCGACGGCGATGACGTCGAACGGCTGCGGGTGCAGCACCGCCTCGAGGATCGGGGTCCCGACGTTGCCGGCGCTGGTCGCCCGCAGCCCGGCGGCCCGCAGGATCGACGCGAGCATGTTGACCGTCGTCGTCTTGCCGTTGGTCCCGGTCACGGTGAGCCACGGCGCGGCACCGTTCTGCGTGCGCATCCGCCAGGCCAGCTCGACCTCGCCCCAGACCGGGATCCCCCGGGCGGCCGCCTCGAGGAGCATCGGCTGGTCGGGCCGCCACCCCGGCGAGGTGACGACGAGGTCGACGTCTTCCGCCGGCATACCGAGCGTGTGCTCCTGCCCCTGCCGGACCGTCGCGCCGAGGATGTCGAGGATGTTGGCCCGCTCGTCGTTGGCCGCCGACTCGCCTGGTCCCTTCGCGTCGACGACGGTGACGACCGCGCCGCGTTCGGCCAGCGCGTCGGCCGCCGCGAACCCGCTCACCGCGAGGCCCGCGACGAGGACCCGCAACCCGGACCAGTCAGCGTCGCGATGCGTCAGCCCGGGGCGCGGTTCGTACTCGCTCGAGTCGGGCAGGTCGGAATCGCCGCTCACGACGACCCCACCACCCACTCGGCGTAGAAGATCCCCAGCCCCAAGGCAGCGAAGAGTCCCGCCACGATCCAGAACCGGATCACGACCGTGATCTCGTTCCACCCCACCAGCTCGAAGTGGTGATGCAACGGAGCCATCCGCAGGACCCGTTTACCGGTGAGCTTGAAGGAGACGACCTGGGCCATGACCGACAGGACCTCGAGGACGAAGAGGCCCGCGAGGACGACGACCAGCAGTTCGGTGCGGGTGCAGATCGCCAGCCCGGCGATGAGACCGCCCAGCCCGAGCGACCCGGTGTCTCCCATGAAGATCTTGGCCGGCGAGGCGTTCCACCACAGGAACCCGAAGCAGGCGCCCATCCCCGCCGCCGCGACGACGGCCAGGTCGAGGCTGTCGCGCACCTCGTAACACTTGATGCCCGGGTTGGTCTGGCAGTTCTGGTTGGAGGTCCAGATGCCGATGAGGACGTATGCCCCGAGCACCATGGTCGAGACGCCGGCGGCCAGCCCGTCGAGACCGTCGGTGAGGTTCACCCCGTTCGACGTGCCCGCGATCATGATGTTCGCCCAGATGACGAACAACAGGACCCCGCCGATCGTGCCGGCGAACGCCAGGTTGAGGTGCGTGTCGCGGACGAACGAGATGAACGGCGAGGCAGGCGTTCGGAACTGGTCGTTGCGGAAGTTCAGCGCCAGGACCGCGAACACGACGCCTATGGCGATCTGGCCGATCAGCTTCTGTTTCGAGCGAAGGCCGAGGCTGCGCTGCTTGGAGATCTTGATGAAGTCGTCGAGGAAGCCGATGACCCCCAGGCCCGTCATGAGGAAGAGGACGAGGAGCGCGCTCATCGTCGGCAGCTGCAGCGTGACGAGGTGAGCGGCGAAATACGCGACGAGCACCGCCCCGAGGATCACCGCGCCGCCCATGGTCGGCGTGCCGCGCTTGGTGTGGTGCGACGTCGGACCGTCGTCGCGGATGAACTGTCCGTAGCCGCGCTTGACGAGGAACCGGATGAACATCGGCGTTCCGAGCAGGGCCGCGATCAGCGCCACCGCTCCGGAGATGAGGACGCCCTTCACGCGGGCACCTCGATCCCGACCAGCCGGTCGCCGAGCCAGCGCAGTCCCGCGTCGCGGCTGGACTTGAGCAGGACCACATCACCGGGTGACAGCTCTGACTGCAGGAGGTCGTACGCCTCGTCGGAGTTCGCGACCCTTGTCACCTCGGTGGTGGTCTCCGCGACCGAGGCCGCACCATCGGCGAGCGGGGTCGCCCCCGCTCCGACGACGACGAGCCGGTCGGTGCCGAGCTCCGCCGCCCAGCGGCCGACCTGCTCGTGTTCCTCACGCGACAGGTCGCCCAGCTCCAGCATCTCGCCGAGGACCGCCCAGGTCCGTCGGCTCTCCCCGGTGCCGTGGCCGATCGCCCGCAGGGCGTCGAGGGCGGCGTGCATCGAGTCGGGGTTGGCGTTGTAGGCGTCGTTGACGACGGTGACCCCGTCCGGGCGCTCGTGGACCTCCATCCGCCACCGGCTGGCCGAATGGGCGTCTGACAGCGACTGCGCGACCGCGTCGAGGTCGAGACCGCACTCGAGCGCGGCGGCGACCACGGCGAGCGCGTTGCCGACGTGATGCGCCCCGGAGAGCCGCAGCGCAACCTTCGTCGTCCCGGCCGGCGCCTCGACGGTGAACGTCGGGCGGCCCAGGGGGTCCAGGCGGACGTCGAGAGCACGGATGTCCGCGTCCACCGAGGTCCCGACGGTGACCACGCGGGCGCGGGTGCGGGACCGCATCTTCGCCACCTCGGGGTCGTCCGCGTTGAGGACGGCAAGCCCGTCCGGGCGCAGCGCCTCGACCAGCTCACCCTTGGCCTGCGCGACCGCCTCCTTCGAGCCGAACTCGCCGACGTGGGCGACGCCGACGTTGAGGACGACGGAGACGTCCGGTGGCGCGATCGTCGTGAGGTACGCGAGGTGGCCGACTCCTCGGGCGCCCATCTCGGCGACCAGGAAGCGGGTCTCCGGGGTCACCCGGCATACGGTCAGCGGCACGCCGATCTCGCCGTTGAGCGAGTTGACCGGCGCCACGGTCTCACCTGCGGCCCCGAGGACCTGGGCGAGCAGGTCTTTGGTCGACGTCTTGCCGGACGAGCCGGTCACGGCGACGACCGTGAGGGTGGTCGCCCGGTCGACGACCCCGCGCGCCAGCCGCCCGAACGCGGTCTGGACGTCGTCGACGACGACACAAGGTAGGTCGTCGACGACGCGGCTGGTCAGCGCGGCCACGGCGCCTCGCTCGCGGGCCGCGCCGACGTAGGCGTGCCCGTCGGCGTGCTCACCGACCCGCGCGACGTACAGCGAGCCGGCGCCCGCCGCGCGGGAGTCCGTGACGACCGAGCCGTCGACGAGGACGTCGCCGGCCGTGCTCGAGGGATGCAGCGACCCGCTCGTGAGCACGGCGACGTCCCGCAGGGGCATCGGGATCATGCGGTCGCTTCCGGTCGGTAGACGAGGCCGTCCAAGGCTGCCCGGAGAGCCTCCCGGTCGTCAAAAGCGTGCACGACCCCGGCGATCTCCTGACCCGTCTCGTGGCCCTTGCCGAGGACGAGGACGGTGTTGTCGGCCGGGCGGCCCTGACGCCGCGCGAGCTGGACGGCTTCGGCGACCGCCTCGCCCCGGCCACCGCGGTCGGCGACCCGGGAGGACGCGCCGGCGCCGGCCCCGGACCGGACCTCGGCCCGGATCGCGGCCGGCTCCTCCGACCGCGGGTTGTCATCGGTGACGATGACCGCGTCGGCCCAGGCGGCAGCGGCGGCGCCCATCCCGGCACGCTTGCCGCGGTCCCGGTCGCCGCCGGCGCCGAGGACCACGATGAGGCGGCCGGGTGTCGACGGCCGGAGGGCCTTGAGGGCGGCGGTCACCGCGTCCGGGGAGTGCGCGTAGTCGACGATGCAGCGGGGGTCCCGGTCGAGGTCGGGGTGGGTCGCGGTGACGACCTCCATGCGGCCCGGGACCACCGGCTCGTGACGCATCGCCTCGACGACGCGGTCGAGAGGATGGCCGAGCTCCAGGAGGCACACCGCGGCCAGCGCGGTGTTGACGACGTTGAAGTCGCCGGGAAGCCCGCACTGGAGCTCGAGTGCCCCGCCCGGTCCGCTCAGCGTGAAGGCCGGCCAGTCGCGGTGACGCACCGCCCAGTCGGCCCGCGACCCGAGATGCGAGCCGACGGTGACCACCGGGACCCCGCTCTCCCTCGCCAGCCGGGTGCCCCACTCGTCGTCGACGCAGACCACGCCACGCCGCGAGTACGTCGGCGTGAACAGCAGAGCCTTCGCGGCGTAGTAGTCCTCCATCGTCTCGTGGAAGTCCAGGTGGTCCTGCGAGAGGTTGGTGAAGAGCGCCACGTCGAAGACGGCGCCGTCGACCCGGTGCTGGGCGAGGGCGTGGCTCGAGACCTCCATGACGACGTCGGCGGCGCCAGCCTCCCGCATCACCGCGAACAGCGCGTGCAGGTCGGTGGCCTCGGGCGTCGTGCGGACCGACTTGATCCGGGTGTCGTCGACCCGGGTCTCCACGGTACCCAGCAGCCCCGTCGTCTCACCGAGCGCGCGGAGGCCGGCCTCGACGAGGTAGGCGGTCGTCGTCTTGCCGTTGGTGCCGGTGATCCCGACGAGCGTGAGGTCGCGAGCTGCTCGACCGTAGACGAGGGCGGCCACGTCGCCGAGCACGGCCCGCGGGTCCGGTACGACGAGGACCGGCACGGAGCCCCCCTCGACCAGCTCGGCGCCCCTCGCGTCGGTGAGGACCGCCACCGCGCCGGCGTCGACCGCCGGACCGACGAACGCCCCGCCGTGGGCGACGAATCCCGGCAACGCCGCATACAGGTCGCCGGGCTGGACCGTGCGCGAGTCGAGGCTCACCCCGGTCACCCGCACGTCGGTGCCGCCCGTGGGGAGGGGGACCTCCACGAGGGCGGCGACCTCCCCCAGGGCCACCGCCCCGACCGATGCAGGACGGGGGGACGGCACGGTGGCGAGGCTACCGGGTGCGCTTCTTCTCACCGTTGAGGACCGCCGGGTCGTTGGGGTCCCAGGCCGCGTCCGCCGAGTTGAGGGGGATCACCGGAGCGGCCGAGTTCGTGGGCGGGATCTGCGCCTTCTGCAGCGCGTAGGTCAGGACGTCCTTGAACACCGGCGCGCCGAGCTGGCCGCCGAAGTGGCCCTGGATGGGCCGTTGCAGCGTGACCGCCACGACGTACTTCGGGTCGTCGGCCGGCGCATACCCGATGAACGAGGCGGTGAAGCCGTTGTACTTGCCGACGGTGGGGTCGTACCGGTCCGCGGTGCCGGTCTTGCCCGCCACCCGGTAGCCGTCGATCTTCGCCTTGCGGCCGGTGCCGTGCGGGCCGACGACCTCCTCGAGCATCTGGCTGACCTTGGTGGCCGTGTCCATGGAGACGACGCGGACGCCCTGGGCCGGCGCCGCGGGGACGTTCTTGCCGCTCGCGTCGGTGGTGCTCTCGACCAGGCTCGGGGGGATGCGGACGCCGCCGTTGGCGATGGTCTGGTAGACGCCGGCAGCCTGGATCGCGCTGAGCGAGTACCCCTGTCCGAACAGCAGCGTGTAGCGCTGCGAGCCGCTCCAGTCCTCGGGCTTGGCCAACAGGCCGGCCGACTCGCCCGGGTAGCCGACCCCGGACTTCGAGCCGATGCCGAACTTGTGGAAGTAGTCGTACATCGTCTGCGGCGGCACCTTCTCGGTCGCCAGCATCGTGCCGATGTTGCTGGACATCGCGAGCGCGCCGGCCACCGTGAGGTTGAGCGTGGGGTGGTCGACGTCGTCCTTGAACGAGGTGCCTCCTCGCGGCAGCCGGTTCGGGACGATCAGCTGCGTCGTCGGCTGGATGACGCCCTCCTCCAACGCCGCCGACATCGACATGACCTTGCCGGTCGAGCCCGGCTCGTAGACTTCCTGGAAGGCGCGGTTGGCCAGGGCGTCAGCGCCGGTCTTGCCGACGTCGTCCGGGTCGAAGGTCGGGTACGAGGCGACGGCGCGCAGCTTGCCGGTCTTGACCTCCTGCACGACGACGTACCCCGACAGGGCCTGGCTCTGGGTCACCATGTTGGCGATCTGGTTCTGCGCGTACCACTGCAGGTCGGCGTCGATCGTGAGCGTGACGTCGGCGCCGTTCTGGGTCGGCTGGTCGACCTCCTCGGTACCGGGGATCGCCGTCCCGTCCTGGGCGCGCTGGTAGACGAGCTTGCCCGGCGTGCCCTTGAGGGCGCTGTCGGCCATCACCTCTACGCCACCGCCCGCGGTGCCGTCCTTCTGAACGAACCCGACGAGGGGCGCCGCCGTCATCCCGGCCGGGTAGACGCGGCTGGTCGACGGCTCGCTGTAGATGCCGGGGATGCCGAGCAGGCTGATCTGGCGCCAGGCGATGGGCGTCACGTCCTTGGCGATGATGCGGTACTGGTTCCCCATCAGCTGCGGTACCAACGCTTCCGGCGTCGTGCCGAGCAGCGGCGCCAGCTGCTGGGCGGCGCCGACGACGCCGACGACGGTGCGCGTGCCGTCGATCTTGCGGCTGTACGTCGGCAGCACCTTCTGGTCGGCGTAGATGGTCTTGCGCTCGACGCTCGAGGCGAGGACGACCCCGTTGCGGTCGAGGATCTGGCCGCGGAGCGCCGGCTGCACGTCGGTCACGACCCGTTTGTCGAACGCCGCCTCCTGGACGGTGGCCGCGTCGAACGCCTGGACCCGCAACAGCTGGGCGGCGAACACGGTGAAGACGAACACGGCGGCCACGAGCATGAACCGGACGCGGCGGTGCGGGTTCGCGACGAGGGCACCGTGGCGACGGCGGCGGCGCGTCCTCGCTGGCGTCACGGGATGACCTTCGTCGTCATGGGGTCGGGGTCGGAGTCGGGTTCGGAGTCGATGCGGCAGCCGGGGCGGTCGCGGCCGGTGCGGGTGTGGTGGCCGCCGGGTCCGGTGCGGGGGCGGGCGGGGCGGGCGGCGGCGCCACCGGCGAGGTGACGACGTTGAGCCGCTGGTCGTCCTTCGCCGGCTGGGCCGCCCCGATGATCGAGCCGTCCGAGAGCCGGATGAACGCCATGCTCTTGGCCGGCACCATGCCCAGCTGTTGGGCCTTGGCGGCGAGGTTGCGCGGGGAGCGCAGGTCGTCCACGGCCTGGGTGAGCTGCTCCTGCTGGTCGGTTAACGTCCCGGACTGCCCCTGGAGGTCCTTGAGCTGGTAGATCCCTGACGCCAGAGCGGTGTTCATCATCAGCAGGGCCACGAGCCCCGCCGCCAGCAGGACGATGCAGAGGACGGCGAAGACCCCGCCGCCGGTCCGGCGGATGGCCGCGGGGACGACCCGCAGCGGCCCGAGCTGGCCGCGGCGCGGCACACCCCGGCCCCGGCCGGTCTCGCGGCCGACCCGCGCCGGTGATACCGCGGTGCTCAGCTGGCTCTGGCTCATCCCCGACGTCCCCTCGTCCTGGTCCGGTCACCTGTCCGGTCACCTGTCCGGTCACTGGTCCGGTCACTGGTGCGCACCCGTTCGGCCGCGCGGAGCCGGGCCGACGCGGCCCGCGGGTTCTCGGCGACCTCCGCCGGGCTCGGCTCCTCGGCCCCGCGGGTCAGCAGCCGCAGGTATGCGGCGTGCTCCGGGAGCTCGACCGGCAGTCCTGCCGGAGTGCTCGAGCGAGCCCCGGCGGTGAGGGCCCGCTTGGTGATCCGGTCCTCCAGCGAGTGGTAGCTGAGGACGGCGATCCGGCCGCCGACACCGAGGGTGTCGATCGCCGCCGGGAGCGCGGTCTCCCAGGCGGCCAGCTCCCGGTTCACCTCGATGCGAAGGGCCTGGAAGGTCCGCTTCGCCGGGTGCCCGCCGCTGCGCTGCGATGCCGCGGGGATGACGGACCGGAGCAGCTCGACCAGGCGTCCGGACGTTCTGAACGGCTCGGCGGCGCGGTCCTGGACCACCGCCCGCGCGATCGGGCGGGCGAACCGCTCCTCGCCGTAGTCGCGCAGGATCCGGGTCAGGTCGTTGACGTCGTAGCTGTTGAGGACCTCCGCAGCGGTCAGCCCCTCCGACTGGTCCATCCGCATGTCGAGCGGCGCGTCCACGCGGTAGGCGAAGCCGCGATCCTCCTCGTCCAGCTGCAGCGACGAGACGCCGAGGTCGAAGAGGGCGGCGTCGACGGTCTTCAGCCCGAGCGACTCGACCACCGTGGCGAACTCGTCGTACACCGCGTGCACCAGCGTGAGCCGGTCCGCATACGGAGCGAGCCGCTGCCCCGCCAGGTCGAGGGCCTGCTGGTCGCGGTCGATGCCGACGACCCGTGCCTCCGGGCAGCGCTCGAGGATGCCCTCGGCGTGGCCGCCCATGCCGAGCGTGCCGTCCACGCAGACCGACCCGGGTTCGGCGAGGGCCGGCTCGAGCAGCTCCACGACCCGGTCGCGCAGGACGGGCCGATGTCGCTGCGCGGGTTCGGGTTTCGCCATGCCGGTGCTCTCTGGGTCGGGGGCGGGTATGCGTCGTGCTGGCCTGCGTGCGAGTCGTGCAGTCATGCGGTGGTGCGGGGTGTCGGCAGGGAACCTGGGGTCTGGTCCCCATCCGCTGGCGGGTTGTCTCTCCCGGGTGGCCCGGGACGGGGGAAGTCGTCCCGGGACGGCAGCGGCTGGAGGCCGGATCGCAGGTCCATGTGGTCGGTGGGTACGGAGGTCAGCCGGTCAGAAGAGCCCGGGAACCACCTCCTCGGACTGCTCGGCGAACGCCTGCTCGCTGGCCTCGAGGTAGCGGGCCCACGCCGCGCTGTCCCAGACCTCGACGCGGCTCCCGGCGCCGATGACGGCGCAGTCGCGGGTGAGGCCGGCGTACTGGCGCAGCGGCGGCGGGATGGTGAGGCGGCCCTGGCGGTCGGGGGTCTCGTCGTGGGCCCCGGCGAGGAACACGCGCAGGTAGTCGCGGACCGCCTTGGACGACGTCGGGCCCTGCTGCATCTGGGTCGCGATCCGCTCGAACTCGTCCGTGGGATAGACGAAGAGGCAGCGCTCCTGGCCCTTCGTGACGACGAGGCCGTCGGCCAGCCGG
Organism: uncultured Actinomycetota bacterium; assembly: GCA_963787725.1. Lineage (GTDB taxonomy): Bacteria > Actinomycetota > Actinomycetes > Actinomycetales > Dermatophilaceae > Lapillicoccus. The sequence goes on from CAWBEH010000009.1 coordinate 70,337, forward strand.
TCGCGGAACTTCGCGGGCAGGAAGAGCCGGCCCTTCTCGTCGAGGCGCGGCGTATGGGTACCGAGGAACACGGACCTCGCCACCTCCCCACGTCGACCCTCGCGGCATCCCGCGGCACCCGTCGGCTCCGCGTTGCCCCACCGTACTCCACTTTCCCCCACTTCAGGGGTAATCATTGCCGCCGTGGCGCCTCTCCGGCGACAACGGTGCAGGTCAGCGGCAGTGGAGCGCAGTGGAGGGTGCGCGCCAGCTGCCCTTGCTGACGGAGGCTGTTCGCGCCTTCTCGGAGAACCCCCGGGGGCGGCGGCGACGCATACCGGAGCTCCGCCGAAGATTTCGGTCCTACGGGATCCGTTGGGGAAGTGGAGCGTTGTGGGGGAAGATCCTCGGGGGAACTCCTCCGGGCGGCACTGGCCTGAAGGACATCGACGTTGCTGAACCTGTTTGCAGAACCCGGCGGAGGACGCGTGACCAACGTGACGGACCAGACCGAGAGCGGGTCGGGGGTGGCCGCGACGCAATCCGTCGCCGCCACGGCGACCTATCGCAGCACCCCCGAGGCACTCGCCGAGGTGCGCGCCGAGGTGCGCAAGATCACCGAGGCGATGACGTCGGTCATCGAGGGCAAGCCGGACGTCGTCCGGACCGCGATCACCGTGCTCCTGGCCGAGGGCCACCTGCTCATCGAGGACGTGCCGGGCGTCGGCAAGACCATGCTGGCCAAGTCGCTGGCCAAGTCCATCGACTGCACGGTCCGCCGTATCCAGTTCACGCCCGACCTGCTGCCCAGCGACATCACCGGTGTCAGCGTGTTCAACCAGGACCTGCGCGACTTCGAGTTCCGGCCGGGCGCGATCTTCGCGAACGTCGTCGTCGGCGACGAGATCAACCGCGCCTCGCCCAAGACCCAGTCCGCGCTCCTGGAGAGCATGGAGGAGGGCCAGGTCACGGTCGACGGCCAGACCTACGAGCTGCACAAGCCGTTCATCGTCATGGCGACGCAGAACCCGATCGAGATGGAGGGCACCTACCCCCTGCCCGAGGCGCAGCGCGACCGCTTCATGGCACGGATCTCGATGGGCTACCCCGCCCCGAGCGCCGAGGTGGCGATCCTCGACACCCACGGCGGCGCGTCCCCGCTCGCGACGATGGCCCCGGTGACAGACGGAACGACCATCGCGCGGCTCATCGACATCGTGCGCGACGTCTACGCCAGCCCGGCGATCCGGCAGTACGCCGTCGACATCAGCACGGCCACCCGTTCGAGCAGCGACCTGCGGCTCGGGGCGTCACCACGGGCCACGCTGCACCTGCTGCGGGCCTCCCGCGCAGTCGCGGCGATCGAGGGCCGTGACCACGTGCTGCCCGACGACGTCCAGAGCATCGTCATCCCGGTACTCGCGCACCGACTCATCCTCAGCGGCGAGGCCCAACTGGCCCGTCGGTCCGCGGAGGATGTCCTGGGCGACGTCCTCCGCCGCGTGCCCGTGGCCCCGTTCAACCGCTGACGGCCCGACGTGGCTCGCCTTCGGGACGTCCTCACCGGACGGGGTCGCGCGTTCGTCGCGTCCGGCGTGACCCTGGCCGCCGCCGGCTGGGGGCTCGGGTTCCCCGACATCAGTCGGGTGGGCGTCCTGCTGCTCGTCCTGCCCATCGTGACCGGCGTCATCGCCCGGCGCCAGCGGGCGTCGCTGCGCGTCGAGCGGCACAGCTTGCCCCCCCGGGTGTCCGTCGACGAGCGCGCCATCGTCACCGTCGTCATGTCCAACGCCGGCACCCGTCGGACCCCGCTACTCCTCGCGGAGGAGCGCCTCAACCTCGCTCTGGGCGACCGGCCTCGGTTCCTCCTCGGCCAGCTCCAGCCGGGCGAGGTACGCCAGGTCGAGTATGCGGTGCGCTCGCACCTGCGCGGCCGGCACCCGCTCGGCCCGCTCACGGTGGTCCTGCGCGACCCGTTCGGCCTGACCAACCGGTTCGCCGAGGCGGGAGCGACCGGAGACATCGTCGTGCTCCCCCGCATCGAGCCGCTCGCCGGCGGCCGACCTCCTGGCAACGGGGTCGGGGCCGAGGGCGAGATTCCCTTCATGATCGCGTTGCACGGCGAGGACGACCAGTCGATCCGGGAGTACCGCGACGGCGACGACCTGCGCCGGATCCACTGGCCGGCCACCGCCCGCACCGGTGACCTCATGGTCCGCCAGGAGGACCGTCCCGCCCGCCGCCGGGCGATGATCCTGCTCGACCCGCGGGCCGGCGCCCACCAGGGCCACGGGGCTGCCAGCTCCTTCGAGTGGGCGGTCTCTGCTGCCGCATCGGTCGTCACCCACCTGGCCGGTCTCGGTTACGCCACACACCTCATCTGCTCCGAGACGGTCCATGACGGCCAGGCCGCGATGACCACCGACGCCGACCACGCCCTCGACGTGCTCGCCGAGGCCGAGACCGGGCCGGAGCTCGAGCTGGCTGAGCTGGTCCGTGCCGCCCACCCGGTGACCGCGTCCGGCGGCCTGGTCGTCGCGATCCTGGCCGACCGCGACGAGGAGTCGCTGCGGCAGGTCGCCTCGCTGCGTCAGCCGGGCGGCAGCGGACTGGCCATCGTCCTCGACACCGCGACGTTCGCCGACGGGTCGCGGTCGGGGACGCATCCGACCGACCGGCGCGGACCCCGGACTATCGGAGCGTCCGCGAGCGCCTACGCCGAGCTGCTCCACACCGCGGGATGGTCGGTGGCTGTGGCCGCACAGGGCGACCGCATCCCCGAGGTGTGGTCCGCGCTGACGACCCGAGGGGCGCTGGTCGGATGATCTCTCGCGTAGTCGACGCCCTGGTGGCGGCCGCGGCAACTCTCGCGGCGATCCTCGGGCTCACCACCCTCACCGAGAACGCCTCGTGGCTCGGCCGGGCCGTCTGGGCCTGCCTCGCCGTCGCCGCCGCGGGTCTGCTGCTGCGATGGCTGACCTCGGTCAAGGTCCTCGTGCTGCTCGGTCAGGTCGTGCTCACGGCATGGACCCTCATGGCGATGTTCGCCGCCGACCGGCTCTGGTACGGACTGCCCGGCCCCGAGGCGTGGCAGCGGGTCGCCGAGCTCGTCAACGAGTGCGTGGCGGTGATGCAGCGGTATGCGGCACCGATCCCCGCGACCGAGGGTGTCATGTTCGTCCTCGTCGCCGCCATCGCCGGGTTGGCGGTCCTCGTCGACTACCTCGCGGTCACCGAGGAGATGCCGGGCGTCGCGGGACTGCCGCTGCTCGCCGCGTTCCTCACCGCGGCGGCCAACGGCGGCTCCTCGCTCTCGCCGTGGTTCTTCGTCGTCGGCGCGGGGATGTGGCTGGTCCTCGTCGCCCGCCAGGGTCGCGGGCGGGTCCAACGCTGGTCGACCACCGTCGCCAGCCTGCGAACGCCCGTCGCCGACACCGACGTCGAGAGCCAGGTGATGTGGGGGTTCGGCAACGTGGCCCGGCAGCTCGGTGTCGTCGCCGTCGTCGCGGCGGTCGTCCTGCCGGCGGTCATCCCGCACCTGCCGACCCGGTACGTCCTCGACGGCCTGGGGCGCAGCGACGGCAGTATCGGGCGTGGCGGCCGGGTCGGGTTCAACTCGACGGTCGACCTGACCCGCAGCCTGCAGAGCGGCGACGACAACATCGTCATGACCTACCGGACGTCGGCCCCGTCGGCTCCGCCGCTGCGCGTCGTCGTGGCCGCGAACTACTTCGGCGGCAACTGGACGCAGCGGCCCGTCGCCGCCCCCACCCAGCAGCTCAACCAGAGCCGGGTCATCTCGTCGCAGGTCCCGGTCACCGACCGCCAGCTACAGGTGGAGTCGAACTACCTCAGCTCACCGAACGTCGCGTTCGTCTCCCCGGTCGTGGCGACCGACTTCGGTGGCACCGCCTGGTACGCCGACCCCGCGACGGGAGACCTCTACGCGCAGGCCCGACCGGACTCGTACTCGCTCACCTACCGCGAGGTCAACGTCACGCCGGAGCTGCTGCAGGCCGGCATCCCGGGTGCCCCGAGCGGCCGCAACTCTCCGGACGTCCAGTCGGCGACGACGGTGGATGCCGCGATCGCGCCGCGGGTGATCGCGCTCGCCGACAGCATCACGGCTGACACGACCTCGACCTACGCCGCGGCCACCGCGATCCAGAAGTGGCTCCGCACCGACGGCGGGTTCAACTACTCGCTCCAGCTACCGGACTCGGTGCTGGACGAGAACGGCTCGCAGGTCACCGACCCGATCCTGAGGTTCCTCCGGTCCAAGACCGGCTACTGCGTCCAGTTCGCCTCCACGATGGTGATGCTGGCCCGCGCCAAGGGGATTCCGGCGCGGATGGCGCTCGGCTTCCTGCCCGGCACGCAGGAGGAGGGCCTCTACACGGTGCGGTCGTCCGACGCGCACGCGTGGCCCGAGCTGTGGTTCCCCGGCGCCGGATGGCTGCGGTTCGAACCCACGCCCGCGGTCCGCACCGGGGCGGCCCCGACCTACACGATCCCCGCCACCGCGCCGGTCCCCGGAGCTACCACGTCGGCCACGACGGACCCCGGCGCCGCCGGTTCGGCCACGAGCACCGCGCGTGATCCCGGCGCCCCCGAGGTCGACGGAACAGTCGTCACCCAGACCGGCTCGTTCGGAGACCAGGTCCAGGCCTGGCTGCGCGAGCCGCTGCACCTCCTGCTCGTCGCCATCATCCTGGGCCTGCTCGGCAGCCTGGTCCTGCCGCTCACCGCGTTCCTCGTCAACCGGCGGCGCCGTTCGAAGGCCGCCTCTCCCGGCGAGCTGGCCGAGGCGCAATGGGACGAGCTGGTCTCGCGTCTCGGCGACCTCGGGGTGCCGCAGCCGAGCGGTGGCGGAACGCTGCGGGAGTGGCGCAAGCACTATGTGCGCGAGGCCTTCCTCGACCCCCAGGCCGACGAGGCGATGGGCACCGTCGTCGCCACGCTCGAGCGGTCGCGCTACGCGCGGCCGGGCTCGGCGCCGGTCGTGCTGAGCCGAGGAGATCCGCACCGTGACCCGAAAGGCGGCGACGAACCGCCCCTGGCCACAACGGGTTCGGGCATTCTTCCTCCCGCAGGACGGCGTCCGCTGGTGGACCCGAACCATGACCCGGATCACCGACGCACCCGGACGATGGATCGACGCAGCCGCCGACCGCTTCCCCCGGCGCGGCTGAAGGATCCTGCGACCGGAGCCACCAGCGCCGGCTCCACGTATCTACAAGCAGCGAAAAGGCAAGCGGAAGAACACGATTCGTGGCCCACCCCAAACTCGATGGCTTGTTCTTCGCCCTGACTGACGACCCATAGACCACTCGCGAGTGGGATCCTGGTTCGTGGACGCCGACTGGCCGCTGTTCGACTCGGACTTCACCGTCGAGATCGTCGTGCGCCGGCTCGCCGCGGAGTTCGCCCCGCCTGGCCTGGCGGAGCACGAGTGCGCATACGGGCACGTTGGACGCAACCGACCCACCTCGCCGGCCGTCGGGCCGAACAAAACTTCCTCGGTCAGCCGGTCAACCTTTTGCCCTACCGCAGCGACCTTGATGCATGAACGATGGTGGTCGGGAGAGCGCCATGGCTGAGGAACCCGCCTCATCCGCGTCGGCGACCGTCACGCTCGCCGACCGTGACGAGATTCTCGACGTGCTCTTCCGGACCCACTGCGCGGCGCTCGTGCGCCTGGCCGTGGTCCTGCTCGGCGACCGTGCCGAGGCGGAGGAGGCCGTCCAGGACGCGTTCGTCTCACTGCACCGCAACTGGTCACAGCTGCGCGACACGAGCGCCGCCGGCGCATACCTGCGCTCGGCCGTGGTCCGTCGATGTCGGTCGCGACAGCGCGGCCTCATCCGGGCCCGCTGCCGCCGCCCCGAAGCTGACGCTCGCGGCCGACTCGGAGAACCTGGAGGACCTGGCCGTCGAGGTGGACGAAGCCGCCCGCATGGCCGCAGCGGTGCACGCCCTTCCCACCCGCCAGCGGGAAGTCGTCGTCGCCCGCTACTACCTGGGCCTGACCGAGGTCCAGACCGCTCAGCTGCTCGATGTCGGGCTTGGCTCGGTCAAACGTCACGGCCACCGTGCGTTGGCCGCCCTGCAGCGCGGGATCGAGGTGCCCTCATGACCGTGGACGAGCGGACGCTGCGCGAGTCGCTCTCCACCTATGCGAACGGAGTGGTGACGACCAGTTCAGATATGGACCGGATGCACACCGATCTGCAGCAGCGGCTGGGTCCGAAGCGCAAGGCCCGCGGGCCCGGCTGCTCGTCGCCGCCGCCGCGGTCCTGCTCCTGATCACGGCGATCGTCGGCGGTGCGTGGTGGCTGCAGAGGTCCCCGGCCCCCGTGCCCGCCACCCCCCAACCCGTCGGATCGCT
>CAWBEH010000010.1:0-249872 GCA_963787725.1 uncultured Actinomycetota bacterium
AAGGTGACCAACCAGGACGACGCGAACCTCGCCAAGGGCACCAAGAAGACCGTCACCAAGGGCGTGGCCGGTGAGCAGAGCGTCACGTTCGACGAGGTCTGGGTCGATGGCAGGCTCGAGGCCCGCACCCAGACCGGCGCCCAGGTGACCAAGACCCCCGTCGACCAGATCGTCGCCGTCGGCACCAAGGCTACCGCGCCCGCTCCCCGCTCCGGCGACCACGACGCCTGCGCCGCCGGCCGGCAACACCTCCGGCGCCGGTCTCAACCTCGCGAACGCCGCGATGTGGGACAAGATCGCCCAGTGCGAGTCCGGCGGCAACTGGCACATCAACACCGGCAACGGCTACTACGGCGGGCTGCAGTTCGCGCAGAGCACGTGGCTCGCGAACGGCGGTGCCGACTTCGCCGCGCGCGCGGACCTGTACTTCCGGGAGCAGCAGATCACCGTCGCCAACCGGCTCTACGCCAAGTCCGGCCTCCAACCCTGGGGCTGCAAGCCCTGACCGAGCGCCTGCAGCACGTCGAGAGTTCCGGGGATGAACCCTTCCCCGGAGCTTCTGGGCGCTGCGCGGGTCCGTCACCTCGCCGCCCGGCTCGGCCTGCGGCCCACCAAGCAGTGGGGCCAGAACTTCGTCGTCGACGCCAACACGGTCCGGCGGATCGTCCGGTTGGCCGGGGTCGGGCCCGACGACGTCGTCGTCGAGGTCGGTCCCGGACTGGGCTCGCTGACCCTCGCCCTGCTACCCGAGGTCGCCCACGTCACCGCGGTCGAGGTCGACCCGACACTGGCCGCCGCGCTCCCGGACACCGTCGCGGAGCTGCAGCCGACGCATACCGACCGGCTCACGGTCGTCCAGGCCGACGCTCTGCAGCTGACCGCCCTCCCCGACCCGCAGCCGACCGCCCTCGTGGCGAACCTTCCCTACAACGTCTCCGTCCCGGTCGTGTTGTCGTTCCTCCAGCACCTGCCGACGCTCCAGCGGGTCCTCGTCATGGTCCAGCTCGAGGTCGCCGAGCGGCTCGCCGCGCGGCCCGGTTCGCGCACCTTCGGGGTGCCCAGCCTCAAGGCCGCCTGGTATGCGGACGTGCGGCTCGCGGGGACGGTGTCGAGGAGCGTGTTCTGGCCGGTTCCGAACGTCGACTCCGGCCTCGTCGAGATGGTCCGCCGACCGCCGCCCGTGACGACCGCGACCCGCGACGAGGTGTTCCGGTGCATCGATGCGGCGTTCGCGCAGCGCCGCAAGACGCTGCGGGCCGCCCTGGGCGGGTGGGCCGGTGGAGCGCCGGCCGCCGAGGCCGTCCTGCGGGCCGCCGGGGTCGACCCGAGCGCCCGGGGCGAGCAGCTCGAGATCGCGCAGTTCGCGGCGATCGCCGCCGCGAAGGAGCACGACGGTCGGCTGAACCCGCTGCCATAGGGTGAGCGCGTGACCTCGGCTGCGACCACGCGACGGTCGGTGACCGTCCGGGCACCGGCCAAGGTCAACCTCGAGCTCCGGGTGGGTCCACGACGCCTCGACGGGTACCACGAGGTGGCCACCGTCTACATGGCCGTCGGCCTCCACGACGAGATCACCGTGGTGCCGGCTGACGAGTGGTCCGTCTCCGTCCACGGTCCCTACGCCGACGGCGTGCCCACCGACGCCAGCAACCTTGCCCTGCGCGCGGCCCGGACCCTGGCCGAGCAGGTCGGCATCGACGAGCCCGTGGCGGTCGTCATCCACAAGGAGATCCCCGTGGCCGGCGGGATGGCCGGCGGCTCGGCCGACGCCGCGGGCGCCCTGCTGGCCTGCGACCACCTCTGGGGGCTCGGGCTGCCCCGCGACGACCTGCTCGAGACGGCCGCCGGGCTGGGCAGCGACATCCCCTTCGTCCTCGCCGGCGGCATCGCCGTGGGCTCCGGCCGCGGCGAGCGGCTGGCCCCGGTCCTCGCGCGTGGCAGCTACCACTGGGTGCTGGCGGTCAGCGACAAGGGCCTGTCCACGCCGGCGGTGTATGCCGAGTGCGACCGGCTGCGCGGCAGCTCCCGGATCCCGCACCCAGAACCCTCCACGGAGATGATGACGGCGCTGCGGTCGGGCGACGTCGATGCGCTGGGCGCGGCGCTGACCAACGACCTCAGCGACGCCGCGATCTCGTTGTTGCCCGACCTCGGCGAGGTCCTCGTCGCCGGCCTCGAGTACGGCGCGATCGGTGGCGTCGTGTCCGGGTCCGGGCCAACCGTGGCCTTCCTCACCGACTCGCCGGAGGCCGCCCTCGACCTGTGCGTCTCGCTCGCCGCGTCGGGCGTCGCCGGCGAGGTCCGTCGCGCCAAGGGCCCGGTCCACGGAGCGCAGGTCGTGCCCGGCCCGACCGCGCGCGCCTGACCGTCGCCCCGCCGCACCCCGAACCCGGATGGCCAACCTCGTCGCCCTCGAGACCGCGACCGTCGTCTACGGCACGACCGCGGTCCTCGACGCCGTCTCGACCGGCGTCGGCACCGGCCAGCGGATCGGGGTCGTCGGCCGCAACGGCGGCGGCAAGTCGACCCTGCTGAAGGTCCTGGCCGGCGAGCAGCCGGTCGACTCCGGCCGGGCGACCCGCGCCGGCGGGACGACGGTGGGCCTGCTCAGCCAGGTCGACACGCTGGACCCGGCGTGGACCGTGCGCGAGGCGGTGGTCGGGACCCTGCCCGAGCACGTCTGGGCCGGCGACGCGCGGGTCCGCGACGTGCTGACAGGCCTGCTCGGCGGCGTTGGCGCCCCGTCGGTCGGCGGCCTCGACGCCGTCGTCGGTCCCCTCTCCGGCGGCGAGCGTCGCCGGCTGGCGCTGGCGCGGCTCCTCGTCGCCGATCCCGACCTTCTGCTGCTCGACGAGCCCACCAACCACCTCGACGTCGAGGGCGTCGCGTGGCTCGCCGACCACCTGGTGACCCGCCGCACGCGCACGGACGCGGCTCTCGTCGTCGTGACGCACGACCGGTGGTTCCTCGACGCGGTCGCGACGCTGACGTGGGAGGTCGGCGACGGTGGGGTCCAGGCGTACGAGGGCGGGTATGCGGCGTACGTCCTGGCCCGCGCGGAGCGGGACCGGCTCGCCGCCGTGCTGGAGGAGCGCCGCACGAACCTGCTGCGCAAGGAGCTGGCCTGGCTGCGCCGGGGCCCGCCGGCCCGGACCAGCAAGCCGCAGTTCCGCATCGACGCCGCCAACGCGCTCATCGAGGACGAGCCGTCGCCGCGCGACGACGTGGCGCTGGTCCGGTTCGCGACGCGGCGGCTCGGCAAGGACGTCGTCGACCTCGTCGACGCGACCGTCGACCTCGGTGACCGGCGCATCCTCGACGACGTCACCTGGCGGCTCGCGCCGGGTGAGCGGGTCGGCGTCGTCGGGGTCAACGGCGCGGGCAAGTCGACGTTGCTGAGGGCGGTGAGCGGGGACCAGCCGCTCACCTCGGGCCGGCGCCGGGCCGGAAAGACGGTGGTCATCGCCTTCCTCACGCAGGAGGTGCGCGAGCTGGAGCGGTATGCCGCGTACCGGGTCATCGAGGCGGTCGAGGACGTCCGCTCGGTGACGACCCTCGGCGGCAAGGAGGTCACCGCCGCTCAGCTGGCGACCCGCCTCGGGTTCACCGGCGCGCGGCAGCGGACCCGGGTCGGCGACCTGTCGGGTGGGGAGCGACGGCGTCTTCAGCTGCTGCGCCTGCTCATGACCGAGCCGAACGTGCTCATCCTCGACGAGCCGACCAACGACCTCGACATCGACACGTTGACCTCCCTCGAGGACGTCCTCGACGGCTGGGCCGGCACTCTCGTCGTGGTCTCCCACGACCGGTACCTCCTCGAGCGCGTCGCCGACCACCAGGTCGCGCTGCTCGGTGACGGCCGCCTGCGCGACCTGCCCGGCGGCGTCGACGAGTACCTCCGCCTCCGCGCCGCCGCCGTCTCGGCCCCCGCCGCCACCCCCTCCTCCCCGGTTCGTGCTCTGGACCGCACCGAATTCCGGCTCGAGACACCACGAACCGATGGGGAAGCCGTTCCGGCAAGCGCCGCCGAGATCCGGGCCGCCCGCAAGGAGATGACCAGGATCGAGCGGCGCCTGGACCGGCTCGCCGAGGAGGAGACCCGGCTGCACGACGAGATGGCCCGCGGTGCTGCGGACCATCAGGTCGTGCTTCGCCTCGACGCCGACCTCCGCGCGTTGCAGCGCGAGCGCGACGACCTCGAGGCGGACTGGCTCAGCGCTGCCGAGACGGCGGGCTGACCACCAAGGGGCCCTCTTCGGACCCGCCGTCCAGCCGGGGCACCGTGACCCGGGTCCGGGCCAGCTCCTCGAGCAGGTCGGCGCCCTCGGTACCGGCGTCGTGCTGGGCCATCTCCGCTCGGACCCGATTCGCCGCCTCGCGGTAGCGCGGATCGTCGATGACGGTACGGACGCCGCCCGCGACCGCCGCCGGGCTGGGCCGAGTGGTGCCGAGACGGACCCCGACCCCGGCCCACTCGATCCGGCGGGCGATCTCGTGCTTCTCCTCGGTCATTCCCGCCTGGACCAGCGGCACGCCGTGGGCCAGCGCCAGCGTCACCCCGCTGTACCCGCCGTTGGTGACGAAGGTCGAGACGTGGGGAAGGACCATGTCGTACGGGACGAAGCGGGTCATGATCACGTTGGCCGGCAGATGGCCGCGGAGCGCGCCGTAGATGTCACCCGGCTCCCCCTGTCCGGTCGCCACGACCACGGTGACGTCCTGGTCGGCGAGGCCGCGGATAGCCGGCACGAGCAGCTCGGTGACGTCGGGACGCAGCGAGCCCTGGCTGACCAGCACCACGGGTCGCGACGCCTCGGTGACCTGGTTCCACCAGGCTGGCGGCTCCCAGCTCGTCGGTGGGTCCGGACGCAGCGCGCCGACCCAGTGCACTTGCTCCGGCACGTGCTTGTGCGGGTACTCGAACGCCGGCGTGCAGGCCTGCAGGTGGAGATAGGGCGAGATCATCGCGTCCATGACGTGATGGGTGGCCGGCGGCAGACCGAGGTCGGCCCGGATCTCGGCGTATCGCCGGTCGGCCGGCCCGAAGACCATCCGACGGCCGATCGCGCCGACGACGGCGTTGCGCGCGACCCCCAGTGGACCGCGCATCGGCCGGAGGCCGGGTCCGAACGGCGGCGTCTCCGGGCCAGACGGAGGAAGCGGACCGTCGCCGAACGTCGCCCACACCGGGCCGCCGAGATCGTCGAGGAGACCGGGGGCGAAGGTCAGTCCGTCGGTGAGCACCGCGTCGACCGGCCGGCGGGCAATGATCTCCTGCAGGTCGGCGACCCGCTCCGGCGCGCCACCCACGAAGATCTCGGCGAACACCCTCCGCAGCGTGGAGATGGTGGACGCCTTTCGCAGCCAGGGGAACTCGTCCTCGAGGACGGCGCCGCCGAAGTCGTAGGCCCGCTGGTAGGGAAAGACCGTCGCTCCCGAGGCTGCGAGCTGGTCCTGGTAGGCGGACGAGGCGTACCAGAGCACCTCGTGCCCCCGGTCCATGAGGCGCCGGGCGATCGGGAGTGGGTTGGTCGTATGCGCCAGCACCGGGATGCTGACGACGAGGAACGTGCTCATGCCGTGAGGCCTTTCGTGTGTCGAGTCCGCGCGAGGGTGAGGAGTGGGTAGAATCAGAGTAAATACATTTGAACTGGAGTCAAGTGAATTCGCGACGGACCTACGTCAGCACGATGCGCGCGCAGCAGAGCGCTCAGACGCGAGCGGTGGTGATCACGGCGGCGCGCAGGCTCTTCTTCGAGGAGGGCGGGTATGCGCGGACCTCGATGAGTGCGATCGCCCAGGCCGCAGGGGTCTCGGTCCAGACGATCTACAACACCTTCGGGAGCAAGTCCGGTCTGCTCAAAGCCGTGTTCGACACCACGCTGGCCGGCGATGACGAGCCGATCCCGATGGGCCGACGACCCGAGTTCCTCGCCATGGAGCGGGAGCAGGACCCGTCGGCCTTCCTGCATCACTACGCGCGGATCGCCGCAGTACTGATGAAGCGGCTCGGACCGTTCTACGCCCGCATCCGCGAGGGCGCCGGCGCGGGCGACCCGGACCTGACCGCCTTGCTGGAGACCACGGCCAAGGAGCGTCTCGTCGGGGCGACGGAGGTCGTGGAGTCCCTCCTGAAGCTCGGCCCGCTGCGCTCCGGCCTCTCCGCCGGACGCGCTCGCGACATCGTCTGGACCCACACGAGCTACGAGATGTGGGACCTTCTCGTCAACCAGCGCCGGTGGTCGGCCCGCGCGTACTCCGACTACCTCGGCACCTCGATGAGCCGGGCCCTGCTTCCTGACGAGGTGTCCTGATCCGGCGGACCAGACCGGTCAGGCGTCGAAGGGCTCCAGAAGCTCGCGCAGCAGCGCGGCCAGCGTGGAACGGTCGCGCTCGGAGAGCCGGGACAGCAGCTCGCGCTCGCGGGAGAGCAGGTCCGCGAGCGCGGCGTCCACCGTCACCCGGCCCGCCTCGGTGAGGGCGACGATGACGCCCCGGCGGTCGTTGGGATCGGGACTGCGTTCGACGAACCCCCGGGCCGTCAGCCGGTCGACGCGGTTGGTCATGGTCCCGGAGGTGACGAGCGTCTGGCTGACCAGCTGTCCGGGGGAGAGCTGGTACGGCGGGCCCGACCGGCGGAGCGCGGAGAGGACGTCGAACTCCCAGAGCTCCAGCCCGCGCTCCGCGAACGCCGCACCGCGGGCCAGGTCCAGGTGGCGCGCCAGGCGAGACACCCGCGACAGGACCTGCAGCGGCGCGACGTCGAGGTCCGGCCGTTCGCGCGCCCAGGCGACGACGATCCGGTCGACCTCGTCGCCGGAGGACGCCGGGAGAGCGGTCACCTTGCGAAGTCTACTGGGCGTCAAGTATCTTGATATCAAGATACTATGGTGACCCAGCAGAGGAGGCCCTGATGGCCTGGGACCCGCAGCAGTACGCCCTGTTCGGCTCCTTCCGGGGCCGGCCCTTCGCCGACCTCCTCGCCCGCGTGGTGGCGGTCGACCCCGTGGTCGTCGTCGACCTGGGCTGCGGCGACGGCCCGCTGACGCTCAGTCTCACCGACCGGTGGCCCGACGCCCGGGTCGTCGGCGTCGACTCGTCGCCGCAGATGCTCGAGGCCGCCCGCGGCAACGACGAGCAGGACCGCGTCCAGTGGGTCGAGTCGACCGCGGAGTCGTGGGACCCTGCCTCGGTCGGCGCCCCGCTCGACGTCCTCGTCAGCAACGCGGCCCTCCAGTGGGTCCCTGGGCATCTCGACCTCCTCCCGCGGTGGGTCGAGGCCCTGGCGCCGGGCGGCTGGTTCGCCATGCAGGTGCCCAACAACTTCGACGCACCGTCCCACGCGTTGATGAGGGAGGTGGCCGCCCGCCAGCCCCGAGCGGCCGAGCTGGCGCCGGCGCTGGACCGGCTGACCCACATCGCCACGCCCCACGCCTACCTGCGCGCCTTCGCCGAGCAGGGCCTCGAGCCGGATGTCTGGGAGACGACCTACGAGCACGTCCTCGACCCCGAGGGCGCGCAGCGGTCGCCGGTGCTGGAGTGGGTGCGCGGAACGGGGCTGCGTCCGGTCCTCGACGTGCTGACCGGCGAGGAGGAGCGCCAGGCGTTCCTGGAGGCGTACACCGCCGCGCTCGACGCGGCATACCCGCGCGAGCCGCACGGCGTCGTCCTGGGCTTCAGCCGCATCTTCGCGGTGGGCCGCAAGCCGCTCTGACGGTCAGCGGCGGACGCTGAGCCGTGGCTTGGGCTCGAGGCCGCTCAGGCCGTTCCACGCGAGGTTGACCAGATGCGCCGCCACGTCGGCCTTCTTGAACTTGCGGGAGTCCAGCCACCACTGACCGGTGAGGGCGACCATGCCGACGAGCATCTGCGCGTACAGCGGAGCAGTCTTGGGGTCGAGCTTGCGCGACTTGAACTCGGCGCCGAGCAGGTGCTCCACCTGCGTCGCGACGTCGCTGATGAGGCTCGCGAACGACCCCGTCGACTGGCCGGTCGGAGAGTCGCGGACGAGGATCCGGAACCCGTCGGTCGACCCCTCGATGTAGTCCAGCAGCGCGAGGGCCGCCGCCTCGAGCAGACCCCGGGAGGTCGCCTCGGCGCGCAGCGCGACGTTGATCCCGTCGAGCAGGGTACGGATCTCACGGTCGACCACGACTGCGTACAGCCCCTCCTTGCCGCCGAAGTGCTCGTAGACGACCGGCTTCGAGACGCCGGCCTTCGCCGCGATCTCCTCGACGCTCGTGCCTTCGAAACCCTTGTCCGCGAACAGCTTCCGGCCGACCTCGAGCAGCTGCTCTCGCCGTTGCGGGCCGGTCATCCGCATCCGGCCGCTGTCGGGGTCGCGTGGGCTCATCCCCGCATTGTGCCGCCACCACCGTTACCGTGGACGTGTGGGGCAGGGGGCGAGGAGACGGTATGCGAGCGCGCTCGCGGGTGCGCTGACCGTCGTCCTCCTCACGGCGGCGTGCGGCGCGGAGTCCGCTGCCTACGTCGGCCAGCCGAGCGTCCCGGTCGCCGACGGGCCGCGCGGGGTCACCGCCCCGGCGGTCGCGGATCCTGGTCTGTCGCAGCCGGTCTTCACCGGTTCAACGGCGACGTCAGCGCCCGCGGAGCCGTTGACCATCAGCCGCCGGGCGTCCTCCGCCACCTCGGCCCCGCCCGCCACCAACGCCCCGACCGCGACGGCGGCCCCGCCCGCCGCTCCGGCCCCGTCAGGGACCCTGCGGATCGTGCCGGCGCTGATCCCCTACCCCGCCACCCGACAGCAGGAGATGGCGGCGTACTCGCTTCGCCACTACGGCACCGCAAGCTGGCAGCTGACGCCGACAATGATCGTGCTCCACTACACGGCGGGCGGCACCTGGGCCAGCACGCGTGCGGTCTTCGCCGCCGACACCGTCAACCTGGGCGAGCTGCCGGGTACGTGCGCCCACTACGTGGTCGACAAGGACGGCACCGTCTACCAGCTGGTCCCGACGTCGATCCGGTGCCGCCACACGATCGGCCTGAACGACCAGGCGATCGGCATCGAGATGGTCCAGGAGGGGGGCACGTCCGCCGCGTGGGCGGACCAGCAGATCCTCGACCGGCCCGCACAGGTCGGCGCGTCGCTCGCGCTGGTCCGCAGCCTCCAGGACCAGTTCGGGATCCCGACGACCTCCGTGATCGGACACGCGATGGCCAACGCGGCGCCACAGTTCCACGACCTGAAGGGCTGGCGCAACGACCACGCCGACTGGCAGCCCGCCGACGTCGCGCGGTTCCGCGCGCGGCTCTGAGGGCTTCCGGCAAAGGGCCCTGTCGGGACTGCCGGCGGCGTTACGCTCGCCCACGGGGCGACCGCGGCGGTACCGGAAGCGAGCGGGCGATGGGGATGTGGGGAGTCGAGCGTGGCGTCGAGTCCGTCGACGGTCGGGACGACGCGGGTGGCTCGCGCGCTCGGTGATCCTGGTCCTGCTGGCGCTGGTCGCGGGCAATGGGTGGCTGTCGACCGTGCACGCCGCTCCGGCGACGCCGACCTACGTCCAGGGCCGGGCGAACGAGGCGGCCCGAGCCACCACGACCAACGCGGTGGCGTTCTCCAGCGCGAACACTGCCGGGAACCTTCTGGTGGTGTACGCGATCTGGGACAACACCTCCGCCGCGACGATCTCGGACACCCGCGGAAACACCTACGCCAGTGTTGCTCCCCCATCGCGGTGGAAGGGCAGTGCCTGGAGCTCCCAGGTCTTCTACGCGAAGAACGTCGCCGGAGGCGCGAACACCGTCACGCTCTCTCTCACGGCGGCCGTCACCTCCTGGAGCGTCGTCTACGTCCATGAGTACTCGGGCATCGACAAGGTCAGCCCGATCGACGTGAGCGTCGTCGGCACCGGCACGTCCTCCGCCATGAGCAGCGGTTCGGCGACGACGACCAACCCGACCGATCTCGTCTTCGGCGCGGGAGCGTCGGACAGGACGATCAACGCCGGTGGGACGGGGTTCACCAGCCGGCTGACCAACTACGGCAACCGCACCCAGGACAAGCGCGTGACCGCGACCGGCGCGAACTCCGCGACGGGCACCCAGAACGGCGCAGCCTGGGTCATGCACATGGTCGCGTTCAAGGCCGATCCCGGGGCGCCCGCCGACACCACTCCGCCGTCGGCTCCGACCGCCCTGACCGCCACCCCGGCGTCGACGACCCAGATCAACCTCGCGTGGAACCCGTCTTCGGACAACGTCTCCGTGGCGGGATACAGGGTCTTCCGCAACGGCACCCAGGCGGGAACGCCGGGCACCACCCTGTTCCAGGACACCGGGCTCACCCCGAGCACGTCCTACAGCTACACCGTGGCCGCCGTGGACGGCGCCGGCAACGTGTCCGCCCAGTCGACCCCGGTCTCCGCCACGACGAAGTCGCCGCCCACGGACGTCACGCCGCCGAGCGTCATCCTCACCGCACCCGCCGCCGGGGCGACGCTCGTAGCCACGTCGACGCTGACGGCGACCGCCTCCGACGACGTCGGGGTGCTCGGAGTCCAGTTCCTCGTCGACGGGGCGAACGTCGGTTCCGAGGACACGTCGGCGCCCTACTCCTACGCGTGGGACACCACGGCGGTCGGCAACGGCACCCATACCGTCGCGGCGCGGGCGCGGGACGGCGCCAGCCACCTGACCACCTCGACGCCGGTGACGGTCACCGTCAACAACCCGCCGCGCCCGCCTGGGCTGCTGGCCGGGTACGCGTTCGACGAGGGTGTGGGGGGACGGTCGCCGATGCCTCCGGTCACGGGCTCACCGGCGCCCTGGCCAACGGTGCGGGCTGGGCTGTGGGCCGGTTCGGGTCGGCGGTCAACCTCGACGGCGCGAACGACAACGTCGGTCTCGGCAGCCCGGCGAGCCTCCAGCTGACCGGGAGCATGACGCTGGGAGCGTGGATCTACGCCACCGGTACGCCAGGTGACGACGGGGCGATCATCTCCAGGCGCGGGTCGACGGGTTTCCAGCTCGACACGACCGTGGACGTCGGCCCCCGCGTCGTCGGATTCAAGCTGACCAGCGGCTCGGGCGGCGACATGTTCCGCTACGGAGCGACCGCGCTTCAGCTGAACACGTGGTACTACGTCGCCGGCGTCTACAACGCCACGGCCGGGACGATGGACGTCTACGTCAACGGGCTGCTCGACAACGGGCCGCTCGTCGGCTCGGTCACGGGCAGCCAGCAGAACCCGGCGACCGCCGTCCTCATCGGGCAGCGGGGCAACGGGGGCTTCAACTTCCCGGGCCGGATCGACGACGCCCGGATCTACGGGCGCGCGCTCACGGCCGGCGAGATCGGCAGCGACATGACCACGCCCTTGGGCACGGCGACGTCCGGCGACCCCACCCCGCCGACCGTGACGATCGACTCACCGGCCGCGGGCGCCACCGTCAGCGACATCGTCACCGTGACCGCTGATGCGGCCGACAACGTGGGCGTCGTCGCCGTCCAGTTCTCCGTCGACGGCGTCGTCACGGGGGTCGAGGACACGACTGACCCCTATGCGCTCGCGTGGGACACCCGGACGTCGCCCAACGGCTCACACACGCTGACCGCCAGAGCCCGCGACGCGGCAGGGAACCTCGGGACCTCGGCTGGCGTGACGGTGAACATCTCGAACACCAACACCTTCCAGAACGAGGTCCTCGCCACCGGGCTGAACCTCCCGACCGCGATGAAGTTCCTGCCCGACGGCCGGTTGCTCGTTTCGGAGCTCGCGGGCCGGATCCGTGTCATTCCGAGCCCGTACACGACGCCGGACGCGGCGCCGTTCCTGCAGATCTCCAACCTCGGGTCCGCAGGGGTCCAGCAGGGCATCTACGACTTCGCGTTCGACCCGGCCTTCGCGACCAACCGCTACTTCTACGTCTTCTACACGGCCGGCAGTCCCAACCGGGACCGGCTCAGCCGGTTCACCGCCAACGCGACGCTCAACGGCACCGTCGCCGGCAGCGAGCTGATCCTGTACCAGGACCCCTTGGACGCGAACGCGGAACACCATGGCGGCGCCATCGTCTTCGGGAACGACGGCAAGCTGTACTTCACCACCGGGGAGCACTTCGACGCCGCCGAGGCGCAGGACCTCAGCAACCCGCGCGGCAAGCTGCACCGGATCAACCCGGACGGAACAGTGCCGAGCGATGGCCCCTTCTACGACGGAGCGGGCCGGAACTGGGACTCGATCTGGGCGTACGGCCTGCGTAACCCCTACCGCGCCTTCTACGACGGCCCCACGGGACGGCTCTACATCGGCGACGTGGGGGGCAACGACTACGCCACCGCCAAGGAAGAGGTGAACATCGCCGCGCGTGGGGCCAACTACGGCTGGCCCGACCACGAGGGTGCCTGCTCGTCGCCGTGCACGTCGCCCCTGTACTCGTACGCGCACAACGGTCGCGATGCGTCGGTGACCGGTGGCTTCGTCTACCACGGCACCGCCTTCCCCGCGGGGTACGACGGAAGCTACTTCTTCGCCGACTACACGCAGAACTTCATCAAGCGGCTCACCGTCGACGCGGCCGGAAACCTCACGGGCGTCTTCAACTTCGAGCCCGCCGATGGATCCCTCGACGGCCCGTACGGCGACATCGTCTATCTCACCGAAGGCCCGGACCAGGCCTTGTACTACCTCGACCTCGGCTACTCGGACATCAGTGGCAGCTTCGGCGTGAGCAAGGTGCGCCGGATCAAGTTCGTCAGCGGCAACCAGGCTCCGGTGGTCTCGGCCAGCGCCGACGTCACGTCCGGGCCCGCGCCCTCAGCGTGACGTTCTCCAGCGCGGGGTCGACCGACCCCGAGGGCCACGCGCTGACCTACGCCTGGGACTTCGGCGACAACGTGACGTCGACGGAGGCCAACCCCACGCACGTCTACACCCAGCCCGGGACGTACCAGGCCCGGCTCACCGTGTCGGACGGGACGAACGCCGCCACGTCGGTCCCGGTCGCCATGCCGTGGGGCGCCCGCCGATACCGACGATCACCGCCCCGACGGACGCGGCGCACTTCGTCGCCAACGACGTCATCAGCTATGCGGGAACCGGAACGGACCCCGAGGACGGAACGCTGCCGGCGAGCGCGTTCACCTGGAACATCGACTTCCTCCACGAGGGCCACGTCCACCCGGGCACGCCCGTCACGGGCGTCAAGAGCGGGACCTTCACGATCCCCACCAGCGGCCACGACTTCAGTGGCAACACCCGATATCGGATCAGCCTCACGGTGAAGGACTCGACCGGGCTGACCTCGTCGAGCAGCGTGACCGTCTACCCGACGAAGGTCAACCTCAGCTTCCAGTCCGCTCCCGCCGGCCTCACGCTGTACCTCGACGGCATCGCCAAGACGACGCCGTTCGTCTTCGACACCCTGGTCGGGTTCCAGCACACCGTAGAGGCCCGGAACCAGAGCGCCAACGGGGTCGACTACGTGTTCACGTCCTGGTCGGACGGCCGGACCCAGACGCATACCGTGACGGCACCCGCCACCGACGCGTCGTACCTGGCGACGTACTCCACGGCCCCCACACCGTTGGCGTTCGTCCAGGTCGCGGCCGCGACCCCCAGACACCGCAGTCGACCGTGACGAAGTCCTACGGGCAGAACCAGGCGGCCGGGAACCTCAATGTGGTCGTGGTCGGCTGGAACGACACGACCTCGACCATCACGGCCGTCACGGACACGGCCGGCAACACCTACTCGCTGGCGGCGCCCGTCACCCGTGGTTCCGGGATCAGCCAGGCGATCTACTACGCGAAGAACATCGTGGGGGGCGCCAACTCCGTCACGGCCACCTTCAACCAGCCCGCGGTGTACGTCGACCTCAGGGTGGCCGAGTACAGCGGCGTCGACCGTGTCGCGCCCCTGGACGGGGCGGCGAGCCGGCCGGCAACGCCGCCACCGCGACGAGCGGCAGCGCTGACGACGACCGCGAGGGGCCTCGTGATCGGGGCCGGGACCACGACCGGCGCGTTCAGCGCCGCCGGCGCCGGGTACACGTTGAGGATCATCACCAGCCCCGATCTCGACATCCTCGAGGACCGGACGACGACTGCCGGTGGGTCCTACGCGGCGACGGCGCCTCAGATCCGGGAGCTACGTGATGCAGGCGGTGGGGTTCAAGGCGGCGGTTCCCTAGTTCGGGCGGGTCCGCGCATCGCGGGTCGTGCCGACACGGTTCGGCGGTCCGAACGCCTTTGCCGTTCGGCCATTTCCGCCGTAGCGGGGAACGTGCGCCGGTAGATTGACGTGCATCGGGCGTCCTGGGGGGAGGTGCACGTGGCTCGAATCATGACCATCTACGGCACCCGACCGGAGGCCATCAAGATGGCGCCGCTCCTGGATGCCATGGCACACCGTCCGGGGCTGGAACCGGTCGTCGCCGTGACCGGCCAGCACCGGGAGATGCTCGACCAGGTCAACCGCCTTTTCGGCATCATTCCTCAGCACGACCTCGACCTGATGAGCCCCGGCGCGGGGTTGGCCGAGATCGCCGCCCGAGCACTCACCAGGGTCAGTGACCTGCTGGCCGTCGACCGGCCGGACGTCGTCGTGGTCCAGGGAGACACCTCCAGCGCCTTCGCCGCCGGGCTGGCGGCCTTCTACCACCAGATCCCGCTCGTCCACCTCGAGGCCGGACTGCGGACCAGGAACATCTACTCGCCCTTCCCCGAGGAGGCGAACCGGCGGCTCACCTCGCCGCTCTCGGCGTTGCACCTGGCTCCGACCGCGACCTCCCGGGCCAACCTGGAAGCGCGAGGGCGTGGCGCCGTCGTCGATCACGGTGACCGGCAACACCGTCATCGATGCGCTGATGCGGACGGTCGACGTGCCCGTGCGCTTCGTCGACCCGGCCGTGGCCGCGGCGGTAGCCTCCGGCCAGCCGATCCTGCTGGTCACCACCCATCGGCGCGAGTCCTGGGGCGACCGGATGGCGGAGGCGATGCTCGCGCTGCGCGATGTCGCCATCAAGCACCCCGAGCTGTGCGTCCTGCTTCCCATGCACCGGAACCCGGTGGTTCGCGATGTGGTCGAGGCGAACCTGCTCGACCAGCCCAACGTCCTGCTCACCGAACCGCTCAGCTACCACGAGTTCGCCCACGTGCTGCGGGCCTGCCGTCTCGTCGTCACGGACTCCGGTGGCGTACAGGAGGAGGCGCCCAGTCTGGGCAAGCCGGTCCTGGTGATGCGGGACACGACCGAACGTCCGGAGGCCGTCCTCGCCGGCACGGTCAAGCTCGTCGGGACCGACCGCGACCTGGTCCGCGACGAGGCGCTGCGCCTGCTCGAGGACGACGCCGCCTACCTCTCCATGGCGAACGCCGTCAACCCCTACGGCGACGGCTGCGCCGGACCGCGGGCCGCCGCCGCCATCGCGCACCTCGTGGGTGTCGGCGAGCGGCTGCCCGAGTTCGTCGGCCCCGAGTGACCGCCGTTCGTTCCACTAGCCTGTTCGGGCGATCCCCGGTTGGTCTGCTGGCAGGGCCCGCCTGACTTTGAATCAGGACTAGCGACGATGGTTCGATTCCATCCCGGGGAGCCGAGCCGCAGCCGCACTGCGGCTGTGCGTCACACCGCCGACGCAGCGGGTACGGACAGGCGCTCCTCGAGCCAGGTCTCCCCCCGGAAGTGCCGGTACTGCTCCGCACGCAGCTGGTCGGCCAGGCGACCCGGCGGCAGCTCGACGTCGTCGTAGGTGAGCACCTGGTCCTGCGGCACGTCCCGCACGAGACGACATCCCTCCACCAGGCCCTCGGGCAGGTAGCGCCTCGAGCTCATCTCGTCGACGTTCGTGGCTTCGCCGTAGGTCATGTACATGCCGTAGTCGTCGAGGGTCTCGCCGGCCTTGAGGTCCCGCTTGGCGACCGCGGCGACCTCGACGACGGGGCCACCCAACGACGGCGCGAGGTCGTCGCCGAACAGGGCAACGCGCGCGATCGAGAACGGAGTCTCGAAGTGCACCAGGTGGTACGGAACCCAGAACGGGTACAGCGGCCCGGGGCCCATCTTGTAGAGCTCGAGGTAGTGACGCTGCTTCGGGTCCGAATGCTCGGCGAGGACGTACGCCTTCACGAGGGCCGGCCCGACCGTGTAGTTGATCGCCCCACCGATGCGACGAAGCTCGTCGACGTCGTACAGGGAGGGGGTGTCCATGACCGAGCCGTCGAAGACCTGACCCCGGGACATTCCCCGCTGGAGCACCGAGAACCCGGTCGCGTTGGCGACGATGGCCTGCTCGAAGCTGATCTTCGACCCGTCGGCGAACGACGTGACCATCGCCGGGTTCTGCTCCCAGCGCTCGGCCCACGCCTGCTGCGTCGTCGGGTTGCGGTACGGGTCCTGAAGACCCTTGATGTTGCAGACGACGCGCGGGGTGAGGCCCAGGCCGGTCACCCATCGCACCAGGTTCATCTGGAGGCCTGGCTCGTCACCGTCGCAGGCCGAGAGGATCTGACCGTGCTTCTGGGCGTGGACGCGCAGGATCGGCCCGATCGTCGCGTCGACCTCGGCGTTCATCAGCACGACGGACTTGCCGTGCCGGAACGCCTCGAGGACGACGTGGGCGCCGAACTCCACCGATCCGGTGACGTCGACGAGGATGTCGATGTGCGGCGACCGGCACATGAGGTACAGCGTCTTCCGCCACGACGGGGAGGCCTCGTTCGGCCAGGTCGTCGAACTCGCGTTGCGACGCTGTCGTGCGGACCCCCTCGTGCCCCGAGTACGCATACACGTCGACCGCGCGTTGCGGCCTCCGGTTGTAGATGGCGGCCATCCGCATACCGGGGACGCTGTTCTCGATCTGGTTCGTGAGGCCCTGGCCCATGAAGCCGGCGCCGAGCATGCCCACCCGGACCGGGCGGCCCTCGGTCTCCCGCTCCCGCAGTGCCGTGTCGACGAGGATCACAGCGCCATCCTCCTGCGCAGCTCCGGCTCGTAGGTGTCGAGGAAGGACCAGCCCTGGTCCTTGTCGGACATGGTCGTCACGGGTAGGGGCCAGGACAGTCCCAGTCGCGGGTCGTCGTACCGCAGGCCCCCCTCGGTCTCCGGTGCGTAGAACTCACCGACCTGGTAGCTGGTCTCGGTGTCCTCGACCAGCGTCTGGTAGCCGTGCCCGAACCGTTCAGGGACGTAGATCGCCCGCCCGTTGTCCTCGCTCAGCTCGACGCTGACGTGCTCGAGGTAGGTCGGACTCTCCGGCCTCAGGTCGACGATGATGTCGACCACGGCGCCCCGCGTCGCTCGCACCAGCTTGGTCTCCGCCTTGGGTGGGAACTGGAAGTGCATCCCCCGGAGGGTGCCTTTGTCCCGGCTGAGCGCGACGTTGGCCTGGGCGATCGTCGTCTTCAGACCGTGCTCCTCGAACTCGTGCTGGCAGAAGGAGCGCGCGAAGTACCCGCGCGAGTCCTCGCGACGCTCGAGGTCGATGAGGAAGGCGCCGGCCAGGCGCGTTTCGGTGAACTTCACGGCTCCCCCCGGATCCGTCGATGCTCGGTACCCGTGGCGTGGCGTACGCCGCCCACGGTCCGCTGAACAGCACTCACGGTATGCGCTGCCGTTCAGCCAGGCGGCGTTATTCGACAATTCACCCCTGCGGTCCGCGCGACCCGCGCGAGGTGGCCGTGCTACGTCGGGCGGTAGCATGACCAATGGCCCCGTTGCACAGCCCTCGGAGGTCGTTCCCCGCCTCAGACTGACCCTGGGAGCCACCTGCTGTGACCACTGTTCGCCCCGCCGCCGTCATCGTCCTCGCGGCGGGCGAGGGAACGCGTATGCGGTCCCGTCGACCGAAGGTGCTGCACGCCATCGGTGGCCGGTCGCTCGTCGAGCACGCGGTGTCGGCCGCGCGCGGGACGCATCCCGACCACCTCATCGTCGTCGTCCGCCACCACCGCGACCTCGTCGCGGAGCACGTCACGAGCCTCGACCCCGACGTCCTCGTCGCCGACCAGGACGAGGTCCCCGGCACCGGGCGGGCCGTGGAGTGCGCCCTCGACCGGCTGCCGGACGACCTCGACGGCACGGTCCTCGTGACCTACGGCGACGTGCCGCTGCTGACCTCCGAGACGCTTCTGGCGCTGCTCGAGTCCCACACAGCGGCGGCGGCAGCGGTCACCCTCGTCACGGCCCGCCTGCCCGATCCCACCGGCTACGGACGGGTCCTGCGGGGACCGGACGGCGGCGTCACCGCCATCGTCGAACAGAAGGACGCCACCCCGGAGCAGCTCTCGGTCGCCGAGGTGAACTCGGGCCTGTACGCGTTCGACCTACCGGCCCTTCGCCAGGCTCTCGGCGAGGTCGGCAGCCACAACGCCCAGGGAGAGCGGTACCTCACCGACGTCGTCGGGATCGCCCACGCCGGGGGACTCACCGTGCAGGCCCATCCCGTGGACGACGTCTGGCAGACGGAGGGCGTGAACGACCGCGTGCAGCTCGCGCGACTCGGGGCCGAGCTCAACCGGCGGACCCTCGAGCGGGTCATGCGCGACGGCGCGACGGTCGTCGACCCGGCGACGACGTGGCTCGACGCGACGGTCACCGTGGGCACCGACACGGTCATCCGCCCGCATACCCAGATCCACGGCGCCAGCACGATCGGCGCCGACTGCGTCATCGGGCCGGACACCACGCTCGAGGACGTGGAGGTCGGCGACGGCGCCACCGTCGTCCGGACCCAGGCGCTGCTCGCGGTGATCGGTCCGGGAGCCAACGTCGGGCCGTTCTCCTACCTGCGACCCGGTACCGAGCTGGGCGCCAAGGGCAAGATCGGCGGTTTCGTCGAGACCAAGAACGCGCAGATCGCCGCCGGAGCCAAGGTCCCGCACCTGACGTATGCGGGTGACGTCACCATCGGGGAGAAGGCCAACATCGGTGCGGGGACGATCTTCGCCAACTACGACGGCGTCCGCAAGCGCCACTCCAACGTCGGCCCGGGCACCTTCGTGGGCAGTAACTCGGTGATCGTCGCACCGGTGAACATCGGCGGAAACGCTTATGTGGCAGCGGGTTCCGCGATCACCGAGGACGTCAAGGACGGTGATCTCGCGATCGCCAGAGAACGCCAGCGCAACATCGACGGCTGGGTCGAGCGCCGTCGCGAGAAGGACGGCGACGCCACGGAGCCCACGACGTGACCGGGATCATCAAGACGACCCAGAAGAACCTCATGGTCTTCTCGGGCCGGGCGCATCCCGAGCTCGCCGACCAGGTCGCGCTCG
Source organism: uncultured Actinomycetota bacterium (assembly GCA_963787725.1). Lineage (GTDB taxonomy): Bacteria > Actinomycetota > Actinomycetes > Actinomycetales > Dermatophilaceae > Lapillicoccus. Next base: position 19,235 of record CAWBEH010000010.1, read on the forward strand.
AGCTCGGCACCGACCTCGTTCCGACCAGCGCCTACGACTTCGCCAACGGCGAGATCTACGTGCGCTACGAGGAGTCGGTCCGCGGGTCCGACGCCTTCGTCATCCAGAGCCACACGGCGCCGATCAACCAGTGGATCATGGAGCAGCTGATCATGGTCGACGCGCTGAAGCGCGCGTCCGCCAAGCGGATCACCGTGGTGCTCCCGTTCTACGGCTACGCGCGGCAGGACAAGAAGCACCGCGGCCGCGAGCCGATCTCGGCCCGCCTGATGGCCGACCTCTTCAAGCAGGCCGGCGCCGACCGCCTCATGGCCGTCGACCTGCATACGGCCCAGATCCAGGGGTTCTTCGACGGCCCGGTCGACCACCTCATGGCCCTGCCGATCCTCGCCGACTACGTCGCGGAGCACTACGGCGACCAGCAGCTCGCGGTGGTGTCTCCCGACGCCGGCCGGATCCGGGTGGCCGAGCAGTGGTCCGAGCGCCTCGGCGGTGCGCCGCTGGCCTTCATCCACAAGACCCGCGACATCAACCGGCCCAACGAGTCGGTGGCGAACCGGGTCGTCGGTGCGGTCGAGGGCCGGATCTGCGTCCTCGTCGACGACATGATCGACACCGGCAGCACGATCACCAAGGCCGCCGACGCGCTGTTCGGCGCCGGCGCGGCCGGCGTGGTCATCGCCGCCACCCACGCGATCCTCTCCGGCCCGGCCGTCGACCGGCTGAAGAACTGCAGCGCCGCGGAGGTCATCGTCACCGACACCCTGCCCATCCCGGCCGACCGCGAGTTCGACAAGCTCACCGTGCTGTCGATCGCCCCGCTCATCAGCAAGGCGATCCGGGAGGTCTTCGAGGACGGCTCCGTGACGAGCCTCTTCGACGGACGGGCCTAGTCACTCGGCCGAAGAGGCGGCCCCCGCCTTGCGGGCCCGGTAGGCGGCGACGTTCGCCCGGTTGCCGCAGCCGCCGTCACAGAACCGGCGGGACCGGTTCTTGGACAGGTCGACGAGCACGTCGTCGCAGTCCTCGGCGTCGCACAGCTTGAGCCGGTCGAGCTCGCCCGCGCGGATGACGTCCACGAGGGCCATGGCGCCCTCGACCGCCATCCGCGTGGCCAGCGGCGCCTCGCGGGAGGTCGCATGCAGGTGGTACTCCCAGGCGTCGTGCTTGACCAGCTGGGGGAGGGCGTGGCCGTCGCGGAGCAGGGCGTTGACCGCCTCGACCGCGCCGTCCTCGTCGAGGAACCACAGCTCGCGCAGACGCGGTCGCAACGCACGGACCTCGCGCAGCTCCTGGATCCGGGCGGCCTCGCCACGAGCCCGGCTGCCGGTCCACTGCCACGAGCCGTAGAAGGTGTCGAGCTCGTCGGGGGTGGTCAACCGGTCGACGTCGTGGTCGCCCGGCACCGAGCCGGCCATGGTGTTGACCAGGGCCGCGGCACCCATCAGCGACACCTCGGTGTCATGAGTGAACAGCATCTTGACTCCTGACAGTGATCCCTCTAGTGTCATGAGTATAAGCCGTTTCACTCATGACAGCACGGAGGAGGCACGATGACGACCGAGGCGGTCACGACGACGAGGACCACCGAGCCGACATCGAGCCGACGCCGCCTGGGCCGGGCCGACCTCGGCCTGGTCGCGGCGGTCGTCACTGCCGCCGCGTTCGGGACGTCCGGGCCGTTCGCCAAGGCGCTCCTCACGACCGGGCTGGAGCAGCGGGGCCATCGTCCTGCTGCGGGTCGGGATCGCCGCGCTCGTCCTGGCCGTGCCCGCGATCCTCGCCTGCCGCGGACGCTGGGGGATCGTCCGGGCGAACCTGCCGGTCATCCTGGTGTTCGGCCTGGTGGCCGTCGCCGGCTGCCAGGTGGCGTACTTCAACGCGGTCGGCACGCTGTCCGTCGGCGTGGCGCTGCTGCTCGAGTACTCCGGAACCGTCCTGGTCGTGCTTTGGGTGTGGCTGCGGACTCGCCGGGCTCCGAGCCGGCTCACCCTCGTCGGCGCCGTCGTGGCGCTCGCCGGGCTGGGCCTGGTCCTGGACATCGCCGGTCAGAGCCCACCCGACCTCGTGGGCGTGATGTGGGGACTCCTCGCCGCCGTCGGCCTGGCCGCGTACTTCGTGGCGTCCTCGCACGGGGACGGCGGCCTGCCGCCGGTCGCCCTGGCCGGCTTCGGGATGGGCGTGGGCGCGCTGGCGCTGGCCGTCCTCGGCGCCGTCGGGGTCGTCCCCTTGGAGTTCCGGACGGCGGACGTCGTCGTGGCCGGGCAGTCGCTGCCCTGGTGGGCGGCGATCGGGGAGCTGGCGCTGGTGGCCGCTGCGTTCGCCTACCTGCTCGGCACCTACGCCGTGCGTGCGCTCGGTGCGACCGTGGCGTCGTTCGTCGGGCTCAGCGAAGTTCTCTTCGCCATCCTCTTCGCGTGGCTCCTGCTCGGCGAGCTGCCCGGGATCGTCCAGCTTCTCGGTGGTGTGGTCGTCGTGGCCGGGGTGGTCGCCGTGCGGCTGGGCGAGCGGTCCGGACTCGACCACTCCGCCTGATTTCCCGTATGCGGCGGCCTCGCCTACTCTTGTCCGGTTGCCTCGGCGAGGGACGGAGCACGGCCGACAGGTCGTCTCGCCGTCCGTGATCGACAAGGCGGCCGTCCGGATCGTGTCCGGTCGGCGCCCGGTCCGTGCCACGTCCCGCGTCGAGGCCCACTTCGAGCCCTATGGCCACCACGACGCTTCCAGGAGACACCGCACATGCCCGAGATCAAGCTCGTCGCCGAGACCCGCACCCGGTTCGGGAAGGGCGCGGCTCGCAAGATCCGCCGCGACCACAAGATTCCCGCCGTGCTCTACGGGCACGGCGCCGCCCCCGTGCACATCACCCTGCCGGGCCACGACACGATGATGGCGCTCAAGTCCGCCAACGCCCTGCTCAGCATCGAGCTCGACGGCGACAGCCAGCTGGCGTTGGCCAAGGACGTGCAGCGTGACCCGATCAAGCCGGTCATCGAGCACGTCGACCTCGTCATCGTCCGCCGTGACGAGAAGGTGACCGTCGACGTCCCGGTGACCACGGAGGGCGAGGCCGCCGCGGAGACGGTCGTCACCGTCGACTCCCAGACCGTGCAGCTCGAGGTCCTCGCGACGAACATCCCCGAGCACGTCGTCGTCTCCATCGAGGGCCTGGAGGCCGGTACGCAGGTGCTGGCGTCCCAGCTCGAGCTGCCCGAGGGCGCCGAGCTGGTGACCCCGGGCGACATCCTCGTCGTCAACATCACCCAGCAGATCTCCGCGGAGGCCCTGGAGGCCGAGCTGGCCGAGGCCGAGGCCGAGGCGGGCATCGAGCACGAGGAGTCCGACGAGGCCGCGGCTGAGGCGGCCGAGGCGGAGGGTGCCGAGGGTGAGGGCGCCGAGGCGACCACCGCCGAGGCGGGCGCCGACGGCGCCCCGTCCGCGGCGTCCTGACCGCGTCGGCGCCGGGTCCGGTGCCGTCCGTGGATGGTTCCAACGCCCTCTGGCTGGTCGTCGGGCTCGGTAACCCGGGCCCGACGTACGCCGGCAACCGCCACAACGTCGGGGCGATGGTCGTCCACGAGCTCGGGGCCCGGCATGACGTCGGCGCGATGTCGGTCAAGCGACTGGCCCGCCGCCGAGACTCGGCCGGGTCCTTCAAGGCGCATCGGGCGCGTGCGCTGATCGACCAGGTCCGGCTGGGGACCGCTTCTGGCGGCAGCCCTGGTCACCGGGTGGTGCTGGCGGTCCCCACGACGTTCATGAACGAGTCCGGCGCCTCGGTCGCCGGACTGATGTCGTTCTTCTCGGTCGACCTCGACCACCTCGTCGTCGTCCACGACGAGCTGGACATCCCAGCGGGGACCGTCCGGGTGAAGCGCGGGGGTGGGGAGGGTGGCCACAACGGGCTGCGCTCGATCAGCCGCGCCCTCGGCAGCAAGGACTACCTTCGGGTCCGTGTCGGGATCGGCCGTCCTCCCGGTCGGATGGACCCGGCGGACTTCGTGCTGCGTGACTTCTCCACCATCGAGCGCACCGAGCTCCCGTTCACGCTCGACATCGCCGCGGACGCGGTCGAGTCGCTCGTGGACGTCGGTCTCCTCGCCAGCCAGCAGCGGTTCCACGCTCCCTGAAGCCGGGTCGCGTCCGCAGAGGTAGGCACTGCGGCCGGCCTCTACGTGAGGCGGAGCACCGTCTTCGCGGCCCAGAACCCTTCCGCGTACCGCTGCCGGCATTCGATCCCTCTCAGCCGCAGCAGCCCGCGAAAGGTCTCCTCGTCCCACCAGTCACGCGACACCTGCGAGGGGAACGCGGTATCGAGCAGCCGCAGCTTCCGGGCCACCTGGGCATCGGTCAGCGGGACGTAGTGCGTGGGGTTCCCGAGGTCGCCGTCCCACTTGGGGATCTCGTAGTGCAGGAGCAGCTGGTCTCGCCACACCGTCGACGCGAGGGTGCCGAGCAGACGGTGGTCCTGGTGGGCGTCGTCCCGACGTGGTGCGAACACGACGTCCGCGTCGACCGAGGCGGCCACCTCTTCGAGGGTCTCCTTCACCTCGTTCCAGACGGCGGGCAGCCGGCCGTCCGGGAGGGTCCGCTGGACGACGGTGGACTGCGGATGAACCAGCCTCGCGGCGTGGGCCGCCTCCTCGGCGCGGTCGGGTGAGGCGGTCAACACGACGTTCGTGAGGGTCAGCCCCGTCTCGGCCAGCGCCGACAACGTTCCGCCGCAGCCGATCTCGATGTCGTCCGGGTGAGCGCCGAGGCACAGGACCGAGACATCGGGAGGAAGGGGGAGGTGCAGCACGCGCGCTCAGCGACCGGGAAGCCCCATGAGAGCGTCCGGGACCTCGAGGGCGGCAACCCGTTGCCGCTGCTCCGTGGCCCGCCACTTCGCCCAGGGTGACTCTCCGCTGCGGTAGAGGTCCTCGAGAACCGCGCGTTCCTTCAGCGTGTCCATCGGAGCCCAGAAGCCGTCGTAGTGACACGCCCGCAGACGGCCCGCCTCGGCGGCCCGGCTGCAGGCGTGCGTGACCAGGTCCTCGCCCTCGTTCAGGTAGTCGAAGATGCCCTGGCGGAGGACGAAGTAGCCGCCGTTGATGCGAAGGTTCATGTCCGCGGCCGCCTGGAACCCCTTCACGCTCGTTCCACCGTCGAGATCGGACGACGTGGAACGAGTCCTGCGGGCGGACGGCAAGGAGGCGAGCCGACCGCGTCGGTCGCCAGGAAGTCGTCGATGATGGTGTCCATCGGGGCGTCGGTGAGGACATCGCCGTAGTTCGCGAGGAAGACCTCGTCACCCTCGAGATATGGCCGTACTCGGCGAAGCCGCTCGCCGATCGGCGTGTCGTACCCGGTGTCGATGAAGGAGACCCGCCAGTCGCTGATGTCGGTCCCGAGCAGCTCGATCGACGCGCCGCCCTTGGCGAGGACGAAGTCGTTGGACTCGGTCTCGCGGTACTCGAGGAAGTAGTCCTTGACCGACTTCGCGCCGTAGCCGAGGCAGAGGATGAACTCCGTGTGGCCGAAGTGTGCGTAGTACCGCATCACATGCCACAGCACCGGACGGTTGCCGATCGGCATCATCGGCTTGGGGAGCGAGTCCGGCCCGGACCGCATTCGCATGCCCATGCCCGCCGCAGAACAGGACGACCTTCATGAGGCGATCGACTCACCGGACGGCTGACGGCGCAGCGAGTCGTCGAGCACGCCGGCCTCGATCAGCTCGCGGATGCGCGCCAGCCGACGAAGCGGGGCCCCTCGAAGTCGTCACGCTGCAGACCGTATGCGGCCATGTCGCAGGCCATCTGGTCAATGCCCGTCTCGATGGTCCAGGTCGGCACGAAGCTGGGCAGCCTCGTCGTGATCTTGGCGAAGTCGACGCGGTAGTTCCGTGCGTCCGGACCCGCACCCTGCGCGAACGTCACCGGGGCGTCGAGTCGCTCGGCGACCCGCTCGGCAATGGTGCGGACCTGCACTACATCCTCCGGTCGCCCGACGTTGAAAGCCTGGTCGTGGACGAGCTCGCGCCGGAGCATCCAGCACCGCCAGGAAGGCTCGGGAGATGTCCTCGACGTGGACCAGCGGCCGCCACGGGCTGCCGTCCGACTGAAGGCGGACCTCGCCGCGAGTGAAGGCGGTACCGGTCAGGTTGTTGACGACAACGTCGGCCCGCAAGCCGGGGGGAGGATCCGTATGCGGTCGCGTTGCGCAGGTAGGTCGGAGTGAACCCGTCGTCGGCCAGCTGTGAGATGCCCTCTTCGGCCAGGACCTTGCTCTCCCCGTACGGCGTGACCGGGTTGAACGGAGCGTCCTCGTCGACCGGAGCGTCGCCGGCCGCCCCATAGAGGGAGCAGGACGACGAGAAGAGGAACCGGCCCACGCCGGCCGCTTTGGCGGCGCGCGCGACATGCACGGCACCGTCGGCGTTGACGCCGTACGTCGCCGCGGGGTTCAGGTGTCCGATCGGGTCGTTGGAGATCGCCGCGAGGTGCACGACGGCGTCGAACCCGTCGAGATCACGCGGCTCGACGTCACGGATGTCGATGTCGCGCCGCTCGTACGCGTCGGGCTGCGGTCCGAAGTCGCACCCGTCGTACCACCCGCTGTCGAGACCGACGACCTCATGGCCGGCAGAGCGAAATATCGGCACCAGGACTGTGCCGATGTACCCGCCGTCGCCCGTTACCAGAACACGCATGATTCCCTATCCCCCCAACTGAGACACCGACATCGTGGCAGGCGTCGGCCGCCTACACGGGGCGTTTGGCGATTCTCCGCGGCCCCGCTCGGCCCTCCCGTGCCTACGGGTTTTCCGCACCGTTCCTGCAAATCCGGTGAGAAGCGCTATTACCGTGGAGGTGTGTGCAGAGACCGCCGGGCGATGCGCGTGCCGTCGCGTGGACGCGTGCTGTGGACACGTCCGATGGCGTGAGTCCTTCCGGCGATGTGCGCCTCGGGTTGCTCTACCCGTCGGGCACTCCGACAGCTGCGAGCAACTGGTCGGGTACTCCGAACGGCCTCTATCGGGGCCTGACCGCGCTGGGCGTGGACGTCGTTCCGCTCGGTCCGCGGGTCGCACCCGGACTCCGTCACGCGATCGGCGCGGTTTCGGCCGTGAGCCCGATCCTGGGCGCCGTGGCTGGGCGATCCGTCCCGGCCCGGGCGGCGCGGCTGCGATCGGTGCGCCGGCTCCTCGACGCATCCGGTCCCCTGGACGGGATCGTCGCCATGGGCACCGAGACCTATGAGCCTCGAGCGGCTGACGGGGCCGGGCCGGCGCATCGCGACCTATGACGACGCGACCCTCCGTCAGATGTGGCGCCATCCGGACTCTGACGTCCGGCAGGCGGGCTACCGCGAAGCCACCGTGGCCCGGTGGGCGACGATGCAGGCCCGCTCGGCCAGGTCAGCCAGCGTCTGCTGCGTCTCGACCTCCTGGGCGGGCGAATCGGTCGAATCGGACTATGAAGTTCCGACGTCTCGCGTGGCGGTGGTGGGGATCGGCCACGATCCCCGAGGCGGCGTGGCGGCCGTCCCGCGGAGCTGGGAGGTTCCTCGGTTCCTGTTCGTCGGCGTCGACTGGAAGCGAAAGAACGGAGACGCGGTGGTCCGGGCGTATGCCCGACTACGCGATGTCGTACCCGGGGCGACGTTGGACGTCGTCGGCGACCATCCGCGCATCGACGTGCCGGGCGTCACCGGACACGGGCGCCTGGCGATGGGAGACCCGGAGGCGCAACGCCGGCTCGACCGGTTGTTCGGACGGTCGACGACCTTCGTCGTGCCCAGTCGCTTCGAACCGGCCGGCATCGTGTATCTCGAGGCGGCGTCGGCCGGGATGCCGGTCATCACCACGACCGAGGGCGGGGCCAGAGAGCTCCTCGGTGACGCGGCGAGGGCGGTCCACCCGGACGACCCGGTGGCCCTGGAGGCCGCCATGCATGACCTGAGCGTCGCGGCGACGGCGCGGCGACTCGGCTCCCTCGCGGCGTCGCGCGCCCGAGGTTCGCGATGGCCGGACGTCGCCAGCCGGATCGTTGCGGCGATGGGCTTGCCCGCTCCTCAGTCGCCCGAGGGGTCCCGTCGCCCGCTCTTGCGGCCCTGCTGACCCAGCGGCTCGATGAACTTCACGTCCACCTGCGGCTGGTGGGCTGGACGCTGCTTCTCGTACCGCTTCCAGCGGGTCTCGCGCCGCTTGCAGCGCTGAGACGTCGGCAGCCGGTTCACCCCGGCTCGGTGCAGGATCCGCCACACCGCGGACGGGCTGATCGTCACCTGGTGGTACCGGTGCAGGTACATCGCGATCCTCGCCGGCCCGAAGTGGTAGCGCTGGCGCAACCACAGGACCTTCTCGACGACATCGGCCCTCGTCGCCCTCGGCGAGCAGTGCGGCGCGCTAGAGCGATCCTTCAAGCCCTCGAAGCCTTCGTCCTCGTACCGCCTGAGCCACTTGTAGTAGCAGTTCCGGCTAATCCCGTAGTAGCGGCAGGTCGCGGCGACGCAGCCGCTGACCTCTTCGACATGCTTGAGCACGGCTAGCTTGTGCTTGGCGCGTCGCTCGAGTTCTCGTTCAGTCACCAGGTCTCCAGAGTCCGTCTTTTAGGCCGGGCCTCTTTCGCACAATGCCCGGACGGTGGAGCGAGCAACACTTACTCTCGCTGGCATGGGAACCGCAACGAAGCTGCGGTCGGGGGACGTTGTCAGGTTGCGCAGTCTGGACGAGATCACCGCGACGCTGGACGAGCATGGCCGTACCGACAATCTGCCATTCATGCGCGAGATGCTCGAGCTTCAGGGACAGTCTCTGCTGGTGGAGTCACGTGCGGACAAGACGTGCGACACGATCAACCTGACCGGGTGCAACCGGCAGATGACCGACACCGTGCACCTGGTGGGTGCGCGCTGCACCGGTCGGTTCCACGGCGGCTGCCAGGCATACTGCCTGCTGTTCTTCAACGAGAGCTGGCTCGAGCCGACGTCGGGGCGCGGGCCGCGGTCTGCCGACGGCTCTCCCGCGCGCGACGACCCAGCAGCGGAGGCGGAGAACGCCACTGTTCGGGCGGAGCTGGAGGACCGGTTGGATCGGTTCGCGGACGCGGGACCGGACATCTACCGATGCCAGGCGACCCAGCTCCTCGAGGCCATCGGGGCCGTCGACGGGCCGAGGGCCACTACCTCGATGACCTGCGGAACCGCAACGTCCCTCTGGGCCGGTTCGCCAAGGCGATGGTGCTATCTGGCGCTCAATCGCTACCAGCGGTTCTCGCGGGAGCACCTTCCCGCCGGCTTACGGTTTCGCGGCGGCCGCCGGCTGCCGGACGTGCAGGGCCAGGTCGTGGGCGGTAGCTTTCCGCAGTCGGCTCCGCTCGACCTCCAGCCGGGCGAGCTGGTCGAGGTGCGGGGCAAGGACGAGATCGCTGCGCACTCTCGACGCCGACCGTCGGAACCGGGGGCTGCGCTTCGACGAGGAGATGTTGGAGCTGTGCGGCAAGCGTGGACGCGTCCTGTTCCGCGTCGAGCGGCTCATCGACGAGAAGTCGGGCCGGATGCTGCGTATCAAGAAGGACCTCTATGTCGTCGCCGGCATGGTGGGGTGCGAGGGCGTCTACCACCGACTGTGCACCCGAGGGATGATCGGCATGATGCGCGAGGCCTGGCTCCGGCGGGTCGCTTGAGCCGCGGAGGTCACCGATGACGTCCGAAGGTCGCCAGCTCCCGATGGAAGAGGACCAGGCTCCGCCCGTCGACCGTGCGCTCGTCGCCAAAAGCTCCCGGCAAACCGCCGTTTCTCAAGGCCTGTCGCAGGGTGTTCGCCTGCTCACGAGCATCATCCTCGCTCGTCTCCTCACGCCCGCCGACTTCGGCATCGTCGCAGTCGCGCTGGTGGCGACGACCGTCCTCGACCAGCTCAAGGACGTCGGCACGGCCTCGGCGATCATCCAGCGCAAGGAGGTCGACCGGGTCCTGCTCGACACGGTGTTCGTCCTGAACCTCACACTGGGAGCGGTCGTCGCGGGCATACTCGCGATCCTCGCCGGGCCGGTCGCGGCCGCCCTCGGGAACGCCGATGCCGCCTCCGTGATCCGAGTGTTCGCGGCGCTCATGGTGGTGACGGCCGCGGGGCTCGTGCACCAGAGCCTGCTGCGCCGCACCATGCGGTTCCGGCAGATCGCGATCATCACGATCGTGCAGACCCTGACGACCGCGACCGTCTCCCTCGGTTCGGCCTTCGTCGGGCTGACCTACTGGTCGCTGGTCCTCGGCACCGTGGTCGGGACGGTCGTCGGGACCGTCATGCTGTGGTTCTGCCACCCCTGGCGTCCGACGTGGACCTTCAGCTTCGCGTCGTTGCGGTCCATCTGGTCGTTCAGCTGGAACCTGTTCCTGACGAACGTCATCTACATCCTCTGGAGCCAGGCGGACAAGGTCATCGTCGGTCGGTTCGCCGGCGGAGCCGCACTCGGCAGCTACACCATGGCCCAGCGCCTCGTCTCCACGCCGCTGCAGACTCTGTACGGAGTGGTCGGGGAGGTCTCGTTCTCCGCCTTCGCACGTCGACAGGACGACGACGCCGCACTGCGCTCGGGATTCACCCGCTCGGCGGCCGTCGTCGCGCTCCTGACGTTCCCGATGCTGGGCGGGGTCGCCGCGGTCGCGGTGCCGTTCGTGTCCGTCGTCCTGGGGGCCAAGTGGAGCGAGGTGGCTCCGGTGATCGTCGCCCTGGCACCGGCCGGAGCCGTCCAGTCGGTCACGTTCAACTCCGCGCAGATCTTCTTCGCCAAGGGCCGGGCCGACTGGGCATTCCGCTGGGGCCTGGTCCATCTCGTGCTGCTGGTTCCGTTGGAGATCTTCGGCGCGCGCTGGGGCGTGGCCGGGGTGGCGTGGGCGTACGCCGCCGGAGTCACGGTCATCGCCCCGTTCACCCTCCTGCTCACCGCTCGGCTCGTGTCCATGCGCCTTCGCGACTACCTCCGGGCGCTCGCGCCGTTCGCGGTCTGCACGGCGGCAATGGTCCTGGCCGTTCTCGGCGTTGGCCTGCTGACGAGCGGGATGGGAGCGTCCGACGTCGTGCGACTCGTGGTCGGCGTGACGACCGGCGTAGTCACCTACGGTCTCCTCGTGTGGATCTGGCGTCCCGACGGGCTCACGGACGCTCTGGCGGCGGCTCGAGGGCGAGCCGCATGAGCACCGTCTCGGTGGGGCTCCCGGTCTACAACGGCGCGACCTACCTTGAGACCGCTCTGCGCTCCCTGGTCTCCCAGTCGCACCGGGATCTCGAGATCATCATCAGCGACAACGCCTCGAGCGACGAGACCCAGCGCATCTGTGAGGAGTTCGCCGCCGCCGACCCGCGGATCCGCTACATTCGCCAGCCGACGAACCAGGGCGGCGCCTACAACCACACCTACGTCGCGAATCTGGCCACTGGCGACTACTTTCGCTGGTTCGCCGCCGACGATGTCCTGGCACCGACATGCATCGAGGAGTGCGTCAAGGTCCTGAACGCCGACCCCGAGGTCGTGCTGGCGTGGCCGTACCCCGTCGTCTTCGACGACCACGGCTCGATCACGGAGTATGCAAGGGAACCGATCTGGGACGACCGAAGCCCGTCCACGAGACTGGCCAGCCTGCTCGGTCCCCCGGACAGCGAGAGCCTCCTGCGTACCTGCTACCCGATCTACGGGCTGGCCCGACGGGACGCCTTCCAGGCTTGTCTGCCGCTCGGCGCCTACTACGCCTCGGACAACGTGGTTGTCGTGGGGTTGGCCCTCCGCGGCCGGTTCCACCGCGTCGACGGCGACCTGCTGTTCCTTCGTCGTCATCCTCAGTCGTCGACCTACCGGAAGTCGCGTCACGAGGTGGCGCAGTGGATGAGCCCGTCCCTGACGCCCGGGCGGTCGATGCCGACGCTGCGCCGCTACGCCGGCTTTGCGCGCGCCGTGCGTCGGGCGCCGGTTCCGCTCATCGAGAAGACACGCTGCGTTGCCCAGGTCGCGCGGTGGCCGCTGGTCAGGGGCCACTGGCGACTCATGGCGTGGGACGTCCGCGTGATCGGCCGTGAGCTGTTGGAGGGGGGACTGACCCGGAGCCGACGACGGGGCCGGTCCCTGCACCAGACGCGATCACCAGCCCGATGAGGTCGCGTCGGGGGCTGGATCGGCTGGGCCGTCGGGTGCCCGCCACGTTCAGCGCCCTCCGTAGCCGGTCGCGGTCCGTGCGGCCGTCCTTCCGGACCACGCCGGTCCAGCCGGGTCCGCCGACGGTCTATCTCCTCGCTCCGGACTACGACCGGCCCAGCGGTGGCGTCAGGATCATGTATCGGCATGTCGACATCCTCAACGACGCCGGCGTCCGCGCCCGGGTCCTCCACCACCGTCGCGGCTTTCGATGCACGTGGTTCGCCAACGAGACCGCGGTGACCAACAGCGAGCAGACCGGTGTCGGACCCGACGATACGCTCGTGGTCGGAGAGCTGGACATCGACCTCGTCGTGGGAGCGACTCGACCGGTCCGCCACGTCGTGCTCAACCAGAGCGGGCATCTCACCTGGCAGCAACGGCCCGAGCTGGTGGTCTCCCATTACGCAACGCCGACCGGACTACTCGGTGTGGTGGTCGTCTCCGACCACAGCGCGGCCTATGTGGCCCACGCGTACCCCGACATCCATATTGTTCGAGTGCGGAACGGGGTGGATCCCGCCATCTTCCACGCTGGGGACGCCACCGACCAGGCCCTCGGGTACCACCCCCGTCGCGGTGCCAGCGATGCCGAGCAGGTGCTCCGGATCCTCCAGGCGCGGGGACGGCTGCGCGGCTGGGAGGTGAGGCGGTTCGACAATCTGCCACAGCGAGAGTTCGCCGCCGCCCTCCGCAGGACGAGGGTCGTGCTCAGCACGACGTACCAAGAGGGCTTCGGACTGCCGATCGCCGAGGCCATGGCCTCCGGCTGCTGTGTCGTGGGATACCACGGCTTCGGGGGCCAGGAGCTGATGGACCCGGCCTTGTCCTGCCCGGTCCCCACCGGCGACGTCCTCGCGCTGGCGACGACCCTGGAGGACGTCCTGGAGAAGGACCGTCTCGACCCCGGTTGGTGCGCGGGCCGCGGAGCCGCCGCGGCCCGGTTCATCGCTACGGAGTACTCGCTCGAACGCGAAGCAACCAGCGTGCTGGCCGCCTACCGAGGCCTTCTCAGCCGGTCGGTGTAGGCCGGGGGGTCGAGCGGCTGCTCTCGTCACGCAGCCAGTCGGTGACCCCCTGCTGCCGTCGCCGCTGGGCTCCGACCCGAGCGGCGCTCGCGACGGCCAGGAACACCAGCACCTTGCCGGCCAGACGGGGTTCTGAGCCGACCAGCAGGAGCAGTGTGCGGAGGCCGGTTCGCGACCCCCCGGTCCTGAGGCCTCGCTCGTCCGCCTGACGGTTTCCTTCAACAGCGCGAATGCGGCGGCGCAGCAGGTCGGCCAGGGTGCGTGGCGGCCACACGGTGACGACCGCCTCGTCGACGACGCGGCGTTCGTCGACGGAGAACGCCTCGCTCGCCACCAGGTCGTCGGCGATGACCGAGGGCAGGTCGGAGAGCCGTCGCCAACCCTCGTGGGACAGGACGATGACGCCGCGGCCGAACAGCCCACTCTGCACCTGAGGCAGCCGGGACCACACGTCGTAGAACCACCGAACAGACCTCGACGCGCCAGCGGTCTCGACGACACGTCGGGGTGCCGCAGCGAGGATGGAACCGCCTTGCACGGCCCGGGTCAGAACCCGGAGGGAACCGCGGGACAGCTGCACGTCGGCATCCACGTAGACGCGAGGGAAACGGGTGGCGACACCGTCGCCGGCGCGGATCGCGGCCGCCTTCGAGGCCGTGCCGAGCTCGATGACGGTGAAGCCGGCGGTGTCGGCCGGAACGGCCTCCCGCGCGGCCGCAGCCGTCCGGTCGGTGCACCCGTTGCACACGACCACGATCTCGAACTCTCCGGGGTCAGCGCCGTCGAGCAGCGAACGCAGTAGTCGCGACATCGTCCGCTCTTCGTTGTGGGCCGGCACGATGACGCTCATCCAGAACCCTTTCTCGAATTCGGCCGCCGTCACTGTAGCGGCGCGTGCCGGCGATACGGCGTACTTCTCCCGAACTCCGGACATGGTCGTCGGCGCCCAAATATCCTGTGACCGCAGACGAGTCGACGGGGGGTCGAAGTCGTTCGTGGACGAGGTCACGATGGACGTCGCCGCGATCATGGTCACCCATAACAGCCAGGTGCACCTGACCGCGGCCCTGGCGTCCCTTCACGAGGCCCGGCACGAGGTGTCGCTGCGGCTGGTGGTGGTCGACAACGCGTCGAGCGACGCCAGCGTCGACATGGTCACACGTCACTCGCCCGACGCCGTCGTCGTCGCGATGGGTCGCAATGCCGGCTACGCCGCGGCACTCAACGCGGGTGTGCGGACGGCGGGTCCGGCCGACGCATACCTCTTCCTGAACCCCGACATCGAGCTCTCGCCCGGCTGTGTCGCGGCCCTGGCCCGTGGCCTGTCCGAACCCGGGGTCGGGGTCGCTGCGCCCCGCCAGCAGGACGAACGCGGCCGGCTCAGCTTCTCGCTTCGACGGGAGCCGACGCTGGGTCGCGCTATCGGGGAGGCGGTGCTGGGAGGTCGCCGCGCGGGACGGGTCGACTCCTTCGGCGAGATGGTGGTGGACCCGGGCCGGTACCTGCGCCCGGCCCACGTCGCGTGGGCCAGCGGTTCGATGCTGCTCATCGACGCTCGATGTCTGGCGGAGGTCGGCGAGTGGGACGAGTCGTTCTTCCTGTACTCCGAGGAGACGGACTTCCTTCTCCGGGCGGGGGACTCGGGCTTCCGAGTCCGGTACTGCCCCGACGCGGTCGCGACCCACATCGGCGGCGACGCGCATACCTCGCCGCGCCTGTACGCGTTGCTGACCCTCAACCGGATCCGCCTCTTCCGCCGCCGGAACGGCCGGAGCAAGGCGCTGCTCTTCGCCGCCGCGGTGGCCCTGGGCGAGGGTCTCCGTAGCCGCAGCGTGGTCCATCGGCACGCGCTGGCGGCGCTGCTGGTACCGACCTGGCGGAGGCGGGCGTTGACGTGGCCGTGACCGAGCCGCTCCGAGTTCTCTACAGCTTCCCGCATGCCTTGGGCGAGTCCGGGATCGGCACCACGGCGTTCAACCAGGTCGCCGCGCTCGCGGACCTCGGCCACGACGTGACGGTGTGGTGTGCATCGCTGGCCCGACCGGCGCCGGCTGGTGTCCGCGTGGTCGAGACGCTGAGGGTGGCCGGGTTGCGCATCCCGCATCGGGTCGTGGGTGTCCAGCGCGCCTACCGATACCACGACCGGCGGGTAGCGCAGGCCATCCGTACCGGGGCCGTCGCAGCGGACGTGGTCCATACGTGGCCGCTGGCCGCCCTGTCCACCCTGAGGGCGGCGCACGAGGCGGGGATCGCCGGTGCGCGAGAGGTTCCCAACTCGCATACGGCGTACGCGGTAGAACGGGTGCAGCGAGAGCTGGAGCAGCTCGGCCTTCCCCCGCGTCGGGGGCACTCGCATACGGGCACGGCAGGGAGGCTGGCGCGAGAGGAGGCGGAGTACGCCGCGGCCGACGTCCTCCTCGTTCCCTCCGAGCACGTCTGGGAGACGTTCGTCGACCGCGGCGTCGGTCCGGAACGGCTGCACCGACACCGCTACGGGTACGACCCGAGCCGTTTCGGGCCTCCCGCCGCCGACCGAGCGGCGCGCCCGTTCGTCGCGGTCTTCGCTGGTCGATGCGAGCCGCGCAAGGGCCTCCACACGGCGCTGCGGGCCTGGCACGAGTCGGGGGCCGCTCAGGTCGGTCGGCTCTACGTCTGTGGCACCTTCGAGGAGGACTATCGACGACTGCTGCAACCGGAGCTCGAGCATCCCAGCGTCGAGATCTGCGACCAGGTCGACGATCTCGGTGCGGTGCTACGGCGGGCGCATGTCCTCCTGCTGCCGTCGGTGGAGGAGGGGAGTGCGCTGGTGACCTACGAGGCCGTGGCGAGCGGGGCGGTCCCCCTCGTCTCGTCGGCATCGGGCGCTCCCTGCCGGGACGGGGTGGACGCGCTGATCCACTCGCCAGGAGATGTCGACGCGCTGGCTGCACATCTTCGGATGCTCATCGACCGTCCCAGCCGGCTCGCCGACCTCGCGGCCGCGGGTGGACGCCGTCGCGACGACCTGACCTGGGAGGCTGCCGCGGCGCTCGTCGTCGACGGCTATCGGGTCGCGATGGCGCGACGGCAGCCGGATCCTGAACCCCTTCCGTCGAGGAGCCCTCGGTGACCCTCCTCTCGCCCGTCCCAACGTCCAGCCCGCTGGCCTCGCGAGGAGTGATGGAGGAGCTTCGGCAGTGGGGCCGCGAGGTCCGCGTCTACGTCCGCGAGGCGCGGATCACCCGCCGACTTCGCCCGGCTGATGCAGGTCCGGCTCTCCGAGTCCGCCGCCGGCCCCGTGGTGTGCCCGCAGCAGGTGACCCGGCGGGTACGGTTTCGCAGCCTCGGGGGCACGGTGGCATTGCGTTCGCACTCCAGCGACATCTCGGTCCTCAACGGGCTCGTCGTATGGGACGGTTACGGCCCCGCCGCCCGACTGCTGCCGCCCACCGAGACGGTCGTCGACCTCGGCGCCAACACTGGGCTGGCGGCGCGGTGGATGTTGGCGCAGTGGGGTCCGCGACGTCTGCTCGCTATCGAGCCCGAACCCGGGAACCTCCTCGTGCTGCGGGAGAACCTCGACCAACCGGGGACAACCGTCGTCCCGCTGGCCGTGGGAGGTGACACCAGGACGGCTCGCTTGACCACAACCACGGGCGCGTTCGGCTTCACGCTCTATGGCGACGATCTCGCCGGCTCAGCGGGAGGGGTGGACGTGCAGCTCGTTCCGCTTCCCGACGTCCTGGAGGACGCGGGTGCGGAGCGGATCGATCTGCTCAAGGTGGACATCGAGGGAGCGGGGCGTGAGCTCTTCGCAGCGTGCTCGGGATGGATCGGGCGAGTCCGCTCGCTCGTCGTCGAGTGCCATGGCTCCTACACGTGCGAGGACCTCTTGGCCGACTGCGCGCGAGGGGGCGCGACGTTCCGTGCGGTCGATCTGGACCGTAAGCCCACCTGGGGCTTCGAGGTCATCACCGCCGTTCGCGTCGACGCCTGACCGTTCCGATGATGCTGGAACCACGGCGATCTCAGGCTCGCAACGGCGAGCGAACCGGTGCCCCAGGTCACGTGCGCACGCACGGTGGCGGAGGTCGCGGCCCTGCGCGACGTCTGGCTCGCCGCGGAGCCCGAGGTGCTGGACGCGCATCCGGACTACTTCCTCGCGTACGTGCAGCAGGCGGGCAACGTGCTGCGGCCGCACGTCGTCCATGTCGCCCTCGACGACCGCTCCCTGGTCATCGTGAGCCGGTTGGAGGATCTGGCGATTCCGCTGCGCGTGGGGTACCGGACGCTGGGCCGGCTGCGCGTCCGGGCCTCGTCGTGGCGTTCGATGGGGTCGTCGGCGTGAGATCCCCGAGTGACCTCCGGTTGGCGGTGCGGGTGCTGCAGGAGACACTCGACTCAGGTGAGGCCGACCTGCTGCTCTTCCCGAAGATGGGAATGCCGGCGTCCCGAACGCTATCCGACGCGGTGCCCTGGTGGCGCCGCGTTCCGGGCGTTACCATCGGTCGTTCGCCGGACGGGACCGACGACCGGGCTGGGCGACGTCGTGTCGGGTTCCGTCAAACACCGTGCGCGGATGCGTCGGGAGGCGCGTCGTCTCGAGGAGACTTTTGGGTCCGTGCACGTCCGTCGGGAGAGCGACTACCCAGGGCCGGACGCCGTGCTCGACGATATCGCGGCGGTCTCGGCGCTCAGCTACCAGTCGGCCCTGGGCGTGGCGGTGGGTGACGAGCTGCACCGAACGTTGGCGAGAACCTGCTGGGAGCACGGGTGGCTGCGGACATGGGTGCTCAGGGTGGACGGACGGCCGGTCGCGTTCTGGCAGGGAACCGCGTTCGCCGGTCATTTTGCTGTGGGCACGCCGGGATTCGACCCGGACCTCGCGAGTCTCTCGGTCGGCCGGTACACGATGCTGGCGATGTTGCGGGACCTCCACGACGACCCGGACATCCGAGTCGTCGACTTCGGTCACGGCGACGCCGCCTACAAGGTGGCGGTCGCCCCGCAGAGCCGACGCGAGCGAGACGTCATGATTCTCGCCGCACGTCCTCGACCGATTCTCGCTCGGGCTGCTCGTCCTCGGCGCCACAGCAGTCAACTCGACCGGTCGTCGGCTGGTGGACCGGGCCGGGCGTCTGACGGCGCTTCGGTCCCGCGGACGAGCGAGCGCGGCCCTCCGCGCCCGCTCGTCGGTCAGGGGTTGACCGAGCGACCCGCGTTCGGACCGTCGGCCCAGACGTTGCCCGACCACGTGTTGCCGCTCGATCGCCAGTAGGCGACCGGACCGTAGTAACCCGAGTCCTCGAAGAACCGCGTCGTGAACAGGTTGTTGGTCACCTGGTGGCCCTGCGCGGTGTCGGGCGCGCCGCCGTAGACGGTGTATCCGCCGCCACCGATCAGGTTGTTCGAGATCACCACTCCGGAGTTGCTGGTGCTCCCGAACTCGCTGATCATGACCGCGCTCGTCTGGCTGTTGCTGTTGAGGATCGTGTTGTGAATCACCTTGGTGTTGGGGGCGTTGGTGATCTCGATGCCGTCGTTGTGGTTGCCGTTGGCTCGCGAGAGGTCGTGGATGTAGCTGTCGTAGAGCTGGCTGTTGGCCCCCATCTTGATCCCGTCCCCGGCGCCGTAGAGGTCGAGTCGTCGACCCGTCCAGTTACCGCCGACGATGGAGCACTGGGTACCGTCGCCGCCCACGATCGTGCTGTCCTCGAGGAGCACGTTGCGGCCATCGACCCGCAGAGCCCAGAACTCCGAGGACACGATCTTGACGTTCCTCAGCGTGACGTTGCTGCCGTAGATGCGAACGGTGCCGTGAATCTCGACATTGGACAGCGTCGTGCCGTCCTGGGTGATGTCCATGCTCCCGGTCTTCAGGGTCAGAGCGCCCTTGGCTCCGGTCGTCGACGCGTTCGGGAAGCCGGCCGCGGACGAGGTCGTCGAGCTGGACGAGGAGGGCGGGGACGACGGCGAGGCGGACGTCGACGATGTCGAGCTGGGCGGCTCGCGTCGTCGAGCTGGAGCTGGTAGAGGGATTGGTGGTGGGAAGCGTGGTCGTGGTGGTCGTCGAGGACCGGGTCGTCGTCGAGCTGGAGCTGCTCGACGTGGGACTCGTCGTTGTGGTGGCGTTGCCGTCGGGAGCGCAGGTGAGCTCGGCTCCCGCCCAGTCGCCGTGGTCGTGCGTGATCGCATCCGCGTTGTCGGTGACCTTGAGGGTCAGCTTCTGCGCATCGGCCACGGGCACCGAGACGAAGCGGGCGCTGTCGCTGCCGCGCATCGTCGAGCTGTTGAACTGTCGCTCACCGTCCACCCACACCTCGAAGGTGACGGAGCCCCAGTTCTGCTCGGTGTCATCGACACCGATCCAGGACCGGAACTCGCCGTAGCGGCCGCTCACGTCATAGGTGAGCTCAGACCGGGCGTGGACGCCCACCCCGGACGAGAACTGGCGACCGTTGATGGTCAGGGGGGCGCCGTCCCCGGATGCCTTGTTCGCCGTTGCTCTCGTTCAGCTCGTACGGCCCCCACCCGTTCGTGGCGGAGACCGGGGTCAACGTCGACAGGGCTACGCCCGCCCCGTCGCAGGCCACGGCCGGTGCCGCGCTCTGGCTCGACACGGTCGGCACGGCGGCCGCACCCAACACGGCGGCGACGCCGACTCCAGCGAGGACGCTGAGGACGGGACGGGAAGGCCTGCTCATCCGGATGACCCGGACCGTTCGGGAACGGACAGCGGATGGAGCTTCGTGACGTCCACGCATGGTTGACTCCTAGGGAGGCGTTCGTAATACCTGAGCCCCCCCAGGTCCTTCGGTCCAAGGACGGTCCGACCCGCAGCGTTATGGCTAATTCGGACTATCCCGGCGGAGACGTTACCACCCATTGTGACTAGTTCGTGACCTGAGCCGTCGTCGGGTCCGCCGACGCGGTGCTTGGCGGTGACGGTGGGACCGTCGCCACCAACGCGGCACTCGCCCCGATCAGCAGGAAGAGCACGCCCGGCACCTGGGGAAACCCGAACGCGTCGAACGTGGCGAAGTTCACCGCTCCCGCGGCGATGGACGCCGTGAGTGCGCGTGACATCGACCGGTCACGGGCGGCGACGGCCGTTCGGCACCTCCAGGCTGTTCGCATCGCCACCAGCAGCAGGGCCAGCGTGGCCAGCAGGCCCACGAAGCCGAGTTCGATCAAGGTGCCCAGGTAGGCGTTGTCGAGGATGCGGTAGGAGGGCAGGAAGGTCATGAACCCTCGCCCGAACACGGGCGCCCCGCTGATGAAGTCCCACGCCAGGGAGTAGCTGTCGGTCCGTGAGAGCGCACTGCCATCGTCGGAGATTCCGGTGAACAGCCGGGTCAGCGTCCCCAGCATGCCGGGGATGGCGACGTAGACGCCCAGCACCAAGAGGGCGATCGCGGCGTAGGCCCGCCGTCGCTGGGGCCCCGCCCACCCGGTCAGGACGATCACGACGGCCACGATGGCGCCGAGGATGGCTGACCGGGACAGGCTGAGCAACAGGGCCAGGCTGATCGCGAGCACCGGCCACCATCGCCTCCACGCGGCGCGTTCGGTGTCCAGCAGGGCGAAGTGGAGCGCCAGGGGAAGCGTCATCGTCATGACGACGCCGAACTCGATGGGATGGGCCGCTGTCGCTGCGGCCCGGGTGAATCCCTCCCGGCTGATCGCGCCGACGAGGTCGGAGTTCGCGCTGAGTCCGGGGATCTCGATGACGTCGATGATGGCCTTGCCGGAGAAGAACTGGAGCAGGGCGAGGACGGCGAGGAGTCCGCTGCCCCAGGAGAGCCGCCGGAGCAGCGTCTCGAGCCGGTCGCGAGTGGTGATGCCGTCAGCCGCGACCAGGGCCACGCCGATCCAGGCCACCAGGCTGATCAGGCCACGGTCAGCCGAACGGAGCTCCACCGCCTCGATCGGGCGCGTGGTGGCGATGACGTAGCTCACCAGGATGGACACGGCGAAGAGGGCGAGCACGATCCGGAGCTCACGGGACCCGCCTCGCCGCGTCCTGCCCATGAGGCGGCTGCAGGCCCACCACAGGAAGAGGAGCACGCCGTAGATCTGGGCCGGTGTACCGGCCGAACCCACCGACACGACGACCAGCTGAGAGGGGATGGCGAGGAGCAGGACGAGGAAGACGGTGAGGACGGCGGTCCCGTCGCCGCTCCGCGCCGGCACGAGCTCAGGGTCGGTCGGATCAGCCGCCACGTCGTCCGAAGCGCGCCGAACGCGACGGAACGGTGATGACGTCCGCATGGTCAGCGCGGCGACTGAGCATGTTCGACGTCGCTGTGATCGTGGCGCTCGTCCGGCGACGACGGTGCGGGTGGCGCGGGTTCATCGCCGGGCGGTCCCGCGGCGGGCGCCGGGATCGGCCTACGCGGGCGCTTTCCGTTGACGCTCGTGGTCGCCGCCGGGGCGGGGTCGGCCGGAGCATGGGGCGCGGCGTCGTCGTCGCGGGCCAAGGCCGAGCCCGCCTCCTGGGGTCGCCCACGAGTGTCCTGGCCGAGCTCGTCGTGGCGACGCAGCTCAGGTCGCGGGCGTGGATGCGGACGGGGCCGCTGCCGGGGGGTCGAACCGTGCGGGACCCGTCCGAGCAGACGCGACGCGCGGCGACCGCTCAAGAGCCGGTCGACGAGGGCAGCCGCCGCAATGCTGGCCGCCAGCCCGGCACCGGCGACGACGATGAGAGCCCGAATCAGGTCCTTGTTCTGCGCTTTGGGTTCAGCATCCCGACTGACGAGGGTCTGGCTGACCAGGGTGTCTGCTGGGGCGCCGTTCTCGATCTGGAGCGCCTTGAGGCGGATCGGCACCTCGGCCAGGATCCGGTCCAGCACCTTGGTGGCTCCCGCCGACGAGGGGTCCTCGACGGTCGCCAGGATCACCGGACCCGATGTCGTGGAGTCGGGACCCACGGAGAACGTGGCCTTGTCGCTGACGGCCTTGACCTCGGCCGCGAGCGCGTCGGAGGTCATCGACCGACCCAGCACTGCCGCCAAGGAGTCGAGCCCGTTCAGCCCCAGGAAGGGGTTCCCACCGAGGTCCTTCTGGGTCGTCGGTGGAAGCAGGACGACGAGAGCTTTCGTCTCGTACGTGACGGGGACGACCTGGGAGACGCCGAAGGTCAGCGCGGCCGTGGCCAGCACACCGAGAAGGACGACGTACCAACGTCGCCCTACGGCCCCCCACAGGTCCGAAACCGCCATTCCCGCCTCCCGCGTCCAGCCCGCCGCGTTGCTCAGCGAGTCCTTCACCCGAAGAGCACCCCCGCTCGCGAGCCTCGTTCTAGGATAGGTAAGTCGTGCCGCAGGCGGGGGGCTTTCGCCATTCGTATGTCCCGCAAGGGTTTGTGGGGAGGTGCAGTGCAGCGGAGGCTCCGGTCGGCCCGGACCGTTCGCCTGATGCTCGCTGTCGTCGTCTTCGCGTTGGGTCTCGGCGGTGTGTGGTGGACGGGGCACAACACCGGCGTCTTCCTGGCCGAGGTAGACGTCGTCCTGCTCCCACCCCAGGGCGAGGATCCGAACAACGCCCTGACCGACCCCTCACGCGGTTTCGTCGATTTCGCCGGCATCGTCGCCAAGTCGGTCATGGGGGCGTCGAGCAACGCGGCTCCGGTGTCGGAGTCGGTGACCCTGGTCGGTATGGGCGTCTCGGAGGGCTGGGTCGTCCGACAGCCCAACGACGGTGGACAGTGGACCACGTCCTTCAGTCGTCCGGTGCTCAACGTCCAGGCAACCAGCCACGACCCCGACCAGGCGCTCGCGAGGCTGCAGGGCGTCGTGGCGAAGATTCGCGGCCAGATCGACGCGTGGCAGGACACCTACTCGGTCGCCCCGAGGAACCGGGCCGCGGTGACCCTGAACCCCACGACTCCAGCCCTCTACTACTACAACGGGGATCGCAAGCGCGCCGCAGCCGGCATCGTCGCGGTGACGGTGCTGGTGATGCTGTGGCTCCTCGTGGGTGGCCGCCGGCGACCGCCGACCGTGGCCAGACGGCCGCGAGTCCGCGCCATGGTCGACGCCAACCGCTAGCTCACCTGCCCCGGTGACGTCAGACGACGGCGGGTCACGAGGGGCGTGTCGTCAGCGCCAGAGTCCGCGAGTGTCGTAAAGGACCTTGCCGGCCAGGTGGCTCCGGTTGACGGTCCGGAACGGGTCGTGGTCGACGAGCACGACGACGATGTCGGCACGGTCGATGGCGTCCGCTGCTCCGGCGAGCTGCAAGTTAGAGATGCCCGACAGCACGGGCGGCAGCTCGCTGACGAACGGCTCGCTGACGAGGACCTCGACGTTGGGCAGCCCCGCGCAGATCTGTTGCACGATGTAGACGGCCGGAGACTCCCGCAGGTCGTCGACGTTCGGCCTTGAACGCGAGGCCAAGACACGCGATGGTCGGCTCCCGGAACCGCTGCGCCTTGGCGATCACCTGGCCGGCCACATGGTCGGGCTTGCTGTCGTTCACCTCTCGTGCGGTGCGGATGAGTCGGGACAGCTCGGGCGCGGCGCCGACGATGAACCACGGGTCGACGGCGATGCAGTGGCCGCCCACACCGGGGCCGGGCGAGAGAATGTTCACGCGCGGGTGGCGGTTGGCCATCTCGATGACTTCCCACACGTCGAGCTTGAGCGACTCGCAGATCAGCGACAGCTCGTTGGCGAACGCGATGTTGACGTCGCGGTAGGCGTTCTCGACCAGCTTGGCCATCTCGGCGCTGGCCGCGTCGGTCAGCAGGATCTCGCCCTGGCAGAAGACCCGGTAGATCGGACGCAGCCTTCTGGGCACAGCGCTGGTGGTGATCCCGCCGACCACCCGGTCGTTGGTCACCATCTCGATCATGATCCGGCCCGGCAGCACTCGCTCGGGGCAGTGGGCGACGTGGACGTCGGGCACACTGCTCGGACGCGTGCGGAAGCCGCAGATCGGGTCGTAGCTCCGCCAGCCATCGACTGATGCGCATCGACGTTCCCGGAGGTGACGTCGACTCGAGGATCACGACTCTCGCCACCACCCAGCTTTGGCGCGATCTGACTCCACGGCCGACCGAATGTAGCCGAGGTCGGCCGTGTGGTCGTCATTGAAGGGAGTGGGGACCGCGATGATGTACGCGTCGGCCTCCGGGGTCTCGGTGGTGGCCTTGAGCTGGCCCATGCCGACGGCGCCCTTGACCGCGACGGCCAGGTCGGGCTCGACGAAGGGAACCTCACCTCGTTCGACGGCCTCGACCACACGCCGGTTCACGTCGACGCCGACGACGTCGATCCCCCGCGTGGCCAGGACGACGGCGGTGGGCAGGCCGATGTAGCCGAGGCCGATGACCGCCACGCGGCCGCTGAAGATCTCATCCATGCTGTTCCTAGCGAGCTCCGTGGTCGGGTGTACGCCGGGGTCGGGCGAAGCAGGTCGACGGAGCACCAGTCCGATGAATGTCGAGTTCGTCCTGAGGTAGCGCTGCCAGAGGCGACCGGGCTCCTGCTTCAGGCGGTAGGCCCACTCCAGACCGGCTCGCTGCCAGGCGAGCGGGGCCCGCTGGGTCACGCCCGCCATGACGTCGAACGACCCGCCGACGCCGTGCAGGATCGGCACGCCGAGGGTGTCGCCATAACGGCTGAGGAAGATCTCCTTCTTGGGCGAGGTGATCCCGAGGAACAGCATGTCCGGTGCGGCCTCGCGGATCTCGCTCGGCCACCTCCGCGGCTTCGGTCGTCGGCGAAGTAGCCGTGCCGCGCCCCGACGATGACGGCCCCCGGCCACCGGGCGCGGATGATCGCGGTCAGGCTGGTCGAGCACCTCGGGCCGGGCGCCGAGCAGATAGATCGAGCGGCCCTCGCGGTCGGCGAGCTCGAGCAGCGCCTCGAAGAGGTCGATGCCGGCCACCCGCTCGGGGAGCGGTCGCCCGAGGACCCGGCCCGCCCAGACCACCGACTGACCGTCGGCCAGGAGCATGTCGCACTCCAGCAGGGACTCGCGCAGGACCACGTCGTGGCGCAGGTTGACGGCCTTGGCGGCGTTGACCACCCCGACGAGCATTCGGCGGCGTTCCGTCAGGGCATCGCCCACACCGGTCCACCGCCTGCTCCAGGGTGAACGCGTCGAAGGGCATTCCGAACAGGATCTGGCGGGTCGTCGACGGTGCCGCGACATCACTGGCCATGCTGCGGCCCCCCGGCCTCGGACGTCGGTACGGCAGGCGTGGCCCGCTGCCACGCGTACAGCAACCAGCCCAGTTCGTAGGGTCGGCACTCGTGGTCGATGACCGTGGTCGGGTAGAGCCGGTCCAGCCCGGGCGCCTTGAGGCCGGGGCGCATCGCGGTCGTCGCGGCGTTCAGCGTGCGCACCGCCTTCGCCGGTTCGCGGCGTCCGACCTTGCGCCAGATCAACCCGAACCGCGGGTCGACCAGCTCGCCGAGCACCTCCGGATGCGTGGACAGCCAGCGCACCCCGCGCGCGATCGCCTCGCGGTGGTCGTCGCCGCCGGCGTCGACCAGGTCCATGAGCGCCATCGGGCGCCATGGCGTGCTGATGCACGCTGTAGACCGGGTAGCCCTCGACGACGGAGCCGCCTCGGACGTCGTAGTGCCACCACCACTGACCGGCCTCCCCCTGCAGGGCGCAGATCCGTGCCGCGCACCGGTTCGCGGCGTCCAACGCGTCGGAGTCGGCATTGCGCGGCAGCGAAGCGTGCCAGCGCCTGCAGGGGGTAGACCTGGTCGGCGAAGCAGCCCGACGTGCGACCGGAACCGGCCCAGCGACTCCGACGGAAGCGCGTGAGGGAACAGGCCCAGTTGTCCCTGGTGCGACAAGAGCAGCTGCCGCGCCTGGTGTGCGACGTCCGCCGTGGGTCCGACGAACCCCGCCGCGACCGCCGCGGACAGCATCCACGCCACGTCCACCGTAGGGAGGGACTGCCGACTATGTACCAAGAGTCTGATGCGATCGAAAAGGACGGTATCGCAACGGTTCTCGATCTCCGCGGCGGCCCACGCCGCTAGGGCGACCGCACCCGGATCTGCGCTGTCACGAGCTCGCTGGGCCACCAGGGCCGACAGCTCGACGGCGGTGCCGCCGGCGAGAACCTCGCGCTGGACAGAGAGTGGGCTGCGGTGAAGGCCCAACGCCGCGATGGCCGCATACCGGAGGTTCCGCCCCTCCCCGACCACGCGAGGCCCGCTCGGACCCGGCCGGCCGCGCACGGTCTGGACGAACTCCTGGGACGGAGCGACATACATCCCCCGCAACCCGCGCACGGCGAGCCCGAGTAGGTGGTCGACGTCACTCCCGACGACGTCGTTGACGACGGACGTCATGCTTCCCCTCGCAACCAATTGCGCATGCGACTGCACAGGCCCTCCCGAGTGCCTGAAACAATGCTGATGAGCCCCGATTTGGACTCTCCCCCGGACCCACCCGCTTCGAGTCCAATTCGACAGTAGGTCAACCGAATCCATATCCGGAGCGGATTGGGAAAGGTCGGCTGGGCCGGTTGTGCGGGTATGTCGGAATCGCCGGAAAACTCCCTCCGAAAGAACGCGCCCCCGCCCCACCGAGACGGGCTTTTCGGTCATTCGGCGAGGTTTTCGGTAACCGTCATTTCTCCGATCCGGGGTGAGCGACGATGTCGTTCGTGTACATCCGCGACCTCGCCGACGTAGCGACGTAGCGACGTGTCGTCGTCCAACGGCGTCGGGAGGCGCCGGCGGGTTGTCACGGGGGCACTGGTCGTCGTGCTGGCGCTTCCCGTCGGCGTGATGCTCACTCGCTGGGCGGGCCTACAGGCCTGGTCCGACGCGCTCGATTCCGTCGTTCAGGGCCGCGGTGGTCCATGGCGCCTGATGCGTGGGGTCCTGGCGTATGCCGCCATCCCGGCACTGCTGGCGGCCGGGGCGGCGGTCGTCGTGCTCACCTGGCGCCGCTCTCGAAGGGACGGCCTGGTGCTTTTCGGTGCGATGGCCGCGACCAATGTCGTCATCCAGATCATCAAGCATCCGCTGGCGTGGAGCTTCCCGGTCGTGGAGATGCTCGACCCTCTCAGCGGTCACGTCGGCGTGGCGGGAGCCGTGGCGCTGGGGTGGGCCCTCAGCGTTCGACGAGAGAGACGGGCGTCGGCCGCCGTGGCCGCGGTGGGCGTCATCTCTGTGGTCGGCGTCGGGGTAGTCCTGGCGGGCTGGCATTCGGTGGCGCAGGTCGTGTGCCCGTTCCTGGTCGTCCTGGGAGGGATGACCATCGCCGACGGGCTGATGTCCCCGCCTCGGGGGTCGACCGCAAGAAAGTCCCACTGGCCCGGTGTCCTGACCGTGCCGATCGGAGTCCTGGTGGCCGCCGTCTCCCTCGCCGTGGCACTCGGCGGTCCGCAGCCGACGGACGAGACCGACGGGCTCGCGGTCCTCTGTCTGGTCGGGATCGTGGTGGGACTGGTGGCAGCCGGCGTGGGCGCGCTCCTTCTCGCGGCTCCCGCGCTCGCCCATGGCACGGAGTCGCCTGGCGCGAGCTCCGCCCCGTCGCCCGCTGAGCGCCGACCCACGTAGTCTGGGACCGACCCGGTTTCCTCGGAAACCGGGCATTCGTGCTGTCCGGCATCCGGCCGGACGCGCTTCGACTCCGGGGAAACTCTTCGCCATGAGTGTCACCGTCCACGACGAACACGTGGGTCTTCGACCCCTGAGTGCCGCCTGGGCCCGCGGCGGGAACGCCGCTCGCCTGATCGAGGCGGCCCGCTCCCGGCTCCCGTTCGTGGACGTCGCGGTGAGCGCCGGAGCACGATCCTTCGTGGTGGCGGACCTCGCGGCCGAGGAGCGGCGCGCGGGCGGGCCAGAGCACGTGACACAGTCGCCGATCCTGCTCGTGACGGCGACGACCCGCGAGGCGGACGACCTCGCCGAGGCGCTCGGCTGCCTGCTCCCGAGGGACAGCGTCGCCACGTTCCCGAGCTGGGAGACGCTCCCACACGAGCGGCTCAGCCCCCGCAGCGACACCGTCGGCCGACGCCTCGCCGTGCTGCGCCGTCTCACGCATCCGGACCCGACCGACCCCGCATACGGGCCGCTGTCCGTCGTCATCGCGCCGGTGCGGGCCGTCCTGCAGCCGGTGGCCCGCGGGCTCGGAGAGCTGGCGCCCGTCGCCCTGCGACCGGGAGACGAGGCGCCGCTCGAGGACGTCGTCGACGCTCTCGCCGCAGCCGCGTACAGCCGGACCGACCTCGTCGAGCGCCGCGGCGAGTTCGCCGTCCGCGGAGGGATCCTCGACGTCTTCCCGCCGACCGAGGAGCACCCGGTCCGGGTCGAGTTCTGGGGTGACACGGTCGAGGAGATCCGCTGGTTCAAGGTGGCCGACCAGCGCAGCCTCGAGATCGCCCAGCACGGCCTGTGGGCGCCTCCCTGCCGCGAGCTCCTCCTCACCGACGCCGTCCGTCAGCGGGCCAGAGAGCTCGCCGGCGAGCTGCCCGGGATCGGGGACATGCTGACCAAGCTGGCCGAGGGCATCGCCGTCGAGGGCATGGAGTCGCTGATGCCGGTCCTGCTGAAGGACTCCGGCGGTATGCAGTCGGTGCTCGACCTGCTGCCGGCTCGCTCGCTCGTCGTCCTCGTCGACCCCGAGCGCGTCCGCACCCGGGCACACGACCTCGTCGCGACGAGTGCCGAGTTCCTCGAGGCCAGCTGGGTGGGCGCGGCCGCCGGTAGTGCCGTCCCGGTCGACCTCCAGAGCGTGCTGGGGACGGCGTCGTTCTGGACCCTGGCCGAGCTGCGCGAGCACGCCCGGGCCGCCGACCTGCCGTGGTGGACGCTGACGTCGTTCGCCAGCGACGCCGAGCTGGCGGAGTTCGCGGACCCGTCGGATTCGAGACGACCTCGTCGAGCGAATCGACCTCGCGACCACCGACGTCGAGCCCTTCCGGGGCGACACCGAGGCGGCCGTGGCCCAGCTGCGGGGCTGGGTCGCCGACGGCTGGCGCGTCGTCGTCGTCACCGACGGCCACGGCCTGGCTCGCCGCGTCCATGAGGTCCTCGGCGAGCACGACGTCGCCGCGACGCTCGACCCTCCAGGCGAGGAGATCGCGACCGGTCTCGTCCACGTGACGACCGGCTCGCTCGGTCGGGGCTTCGTCGACGCCCAGCAGCGGCTCGCCGTCGTGACCGAGGCCGACCTCACCGGGCAGCCCGGCAGCAGCGGCACCAAGGACATGCGCCGGATGCCGTCCCGGCGACGCAACCAGGTCGACCCGCTCCAGCTGCGCACCGGCGACTACGTCGTCCACGAGCAGCACGGCGTGGGCCGGTTCGTCGAGATGGTCCAGCGGACCGTCCAGAACGCGACCCGCGAGTACCTCGTCATCGAGTACGCGTCGTCGAAGCGGGGCCAGCCGGCCGACCGGCTGTACGTGCCGACCGACCAGCTGGACCAGGTCACCAAGTACGTCGGCGGCGAGGCGCCCACGCTGAACAAGCTCGGTGGCTCCGACTGGCACAAGACCAAGGCCCGGGCCCGGCGCTACGTCCGCCAGATCGCGGCCGACCTCATCCGGCTCTACAGCGCGCGGATGGCGACCAAGGGCCACGCGTTCGGACCCGACACGCCGTGGCAGCGCGAGCTGGAGGACGCCTTCGCCTACATCGAGACGCCCGACCAGCTGTCGTCGATCGACGAGGTCAAGGCCGACATGGAGAAGGAGGTCCCGATGGACCGCCTCATCTGTGGCGACGTCGGCTACGGCAAGACCGAGATCGCCGTCCGCGCGGCGTTCAAGGCGGTCCAGGAGGACAAGCAGGTCGCGATCCTCGTCCCGACGACGCTGCTGGTCACCCAGCACTACAACACCTTCTCCGAGCGGTATGCGCCGTTCCCGGTCACCGTCAAGTCGCTCAGCCGGTTCCAGACCGACAAGGAGGCCCGCGAGGTCCTCGAGGGGCTCGCCGACGGCCGGGTCGACGTCGTCATCGGGACCCACCGGCTGCTCGGCTCGGAGGTCCGGTTCAAGGACCTCGGGCTCGTCGTGGTCGACGAGGAGCAGCGCTTCGGCGTCGAGCACAAGGAGCAGCTCAAGACGCTCCGCACCGCGGTCGACGTCCTCGCGATGTCCGCCACGCCGATCCCGCGCACCCTGGAGATGGCGGTTACCGGGATCCGCGAGATGTCCACTCTCGCAACGCCTCCCGAGGAACGCCATCCGGTCCTGACCTACGTGGGCGGGTACGAGGAGAAGCAGGTCACGGCGGCGATCCGCCGTGAGCTGCTCCGTGAGGGCCAGGTCTTCTTCGTCCACAACAAGGTCAGCTCGATCGAGCGCGCCGCGTCGCGGCTGCGCGAGCTGGTCCCCGAGGCGCGGATCGCCGTGGCCCACGGGCAGATGAGCGAGAACCGCCTGGAGCAGGTCGTGCTCGACTTCTGGGAGAAGCGGTTCGACGTACTCGTCTGCACGACGATCGTCGAGACCGGGCTCGACATCTCCAACGCCAACACCCTCGTGGTGGACCGCGCCGACGTGCTCGGCCTGAGCCAGCTCCACCAGCTCCGCGGGCGGGTGGGCCGTGGGCGCGAGCGCGCGTACGCGTACTTCATGTACCCACCGGAGAAGCCGCTGACCGAGACCGCCCACGACCGGCTGATGACCATCGCCAGCCACACCGACCTCGGCGCCGGCATGCAGGTGGCCATGAAGGACCTCGAGATCCGTGGTGCCGGCAACCTGCTCGGCGGCGAGCAGTCCGGGCCACATCGAGGGGGTCGGGTTCGACCTCTACGTCCGGCTCGTCGGCGAGGCGGTCGCGGACTTCAAGGGCGAGGGGGAGGCCCAGCTCCCCGAGATCAAGATCGAGCTGCCGGTCGACGCGCACCTGCCGCACGACTACGTGCCGGGCGAGCGGCTCCGGCTCGAGGCGTACAAGAAGCTCGCCGCGGTCATCGACGAGAAGGAGCTCACCGAGATCGAGGAGGAGCTCCGCGACCGCTACGGCGCCCCGCCGGAGCCGGTCCAGAACCTGCTCGAGGTCGCCCGGCTGCGCACCGTCGCCCGGATGGCCGGGATCGGCGACATCGCCGTCCAGGGTCGCACCGTGCGGTTCGGGCCGGCGCCGCTGCGGGAGAGCCAGCAGCTGCGTCTCAAGCGGCTCTACCCGGGCTCGATCGTCAAGGAGGCGCTCGGCACCATCCTCGTGCCGCAGCCGATGACCGCGCGGGTCGGTGGGAAGCCGCTGCGCGACGAGGCGGTGCTGCGCTGGGCCTCCGATCTGCTGCGCGCCGTGTTCCTCGAGGACATCGCCGCGGCCGCGGGTGCGGCGGCGTTGACCTCTGCGCGATGAGCGTCGAGCAGACCGCAGAGGGTGGCGTCCAGGTGTCGCGTGGCTCCTGGACGCGTCCTGCGACGTCGGCAACGAGGGCGACGTCGCCCGGGTCCATCGTCCGCGTCCGTCGGTCTCCGACTCGGAGCTCTGCCGCGAGCGCCGACTTCCACGGCGTCGCCGGCTTCGCGCGCCTGCGGCATCGGGCGGTCCGCATCCGGAGCTGGACCCGACTCGTCCACGCGGCCCAGGCGCGGCACCTGCGGGCGATGGACGACCTTCGCGCTGGTCGTCGGGGCGCTCGGGCGACGCCGGCGTCGACTTCCTGGTCGTCAAGGGCCCCGCGCTGGTCGCGACGTGCTACGCGGGCCACTCGCTGCGGTCCTACGTCGACCTCGACATCTCCTGGTCCGACCTACCGACTTGCGGCCGCGCGGTGGCGGCGTTGGAGGAGGCCGGTTGCACCCTGCTCGACGCGAACTGGCCCGCTGCTGACGCGGCTAGAGGTCAAGGAGCTGCTCGTCGAGGGACCGCTCCGGTGGCGCCATCGACCTGCACTGGGGGCTCGGCGGCGAGTGTCGGGACGCGGCGCCACCCGTCGACCGGCTCATGGCGCGGCGGTCGAGCTCGACGAGGGCACCGGCAGGCCGATACCGACGCTCGCGCCCGTGGGACTTCGCCGTCGAGGTCGCCGTCCACGCCGCACTGTCCGGCGGCCATCGGCTGGTGTGGCTCACCGACCTGCGGGGCGCCCTCGAGCCAGGCCCGAAGGCGTCGGCTCCGGACGGCTTCGCTCGGACACGGCTGCGGCGAGTGGCAGGCCTGGACCCGCTGTCGACCTGATGGTCCGCCGAGCCCACCGCATCATCGGTATGCCGGTCCCCGGGACTGGCGCTCACCTTGGCCGAGCGGGTCGGGCCGTGGCCGGCGCTCGCGACGCGTGGCCGACGTCCGCGCGCGCCGCCGCCGACTGCGTCGGGCGAGGGTGGTGCCGTGTCGCGGCTGGTGGCGCGGTCCGTGCCGATCCACCCAGTGCCGGCAAGCTGCGGCGCCGCGGCGGCGAAAGGCCGCGTGGAGACGTGAGCGCCGCTCGGACGTCGGTCCTCGGGACCGAGGTCCTGCTGCAGCCAGGACCGACCCCCGGTCCGGCGTTCTACCCCGCGGGAGGCCGCCGAGGGCCGGAAGGCCTTCTTCGCCAAGGTCGCCGACGGACCGGGCTGACGCCGACTGGTCAGGCGAGCAGCGCCGCCAGGGATCTCGGCCCCGTCCTGCGGGCTCCCGTACGACCATCCGGTAGCACCCAGGGCCGTCCGGGCGAACCGAGGTCAGCCGCGACCACGCGCGCTCGCGGGGTCCAGACTCGCGCCGGTGCCGGTGTTGAGGCAGCTGGCCAGCAGCGACGGCGAGCGCCTCCGCCGTGCCCACCGGCGTGACCGACGCGGGTCCGGATCGGTCCCGTCGGTCGGGGAGCACCACGGCCACCGGGATCACCGGCTCGGTCGACTGGTGCGACCGCGCCGAGCAGACGCCGGCGACGGTCGCACGCTCCCCGTCGGCCGGGCCGTCCTCGCGGGGCGTGGGAGGCCGAGGAGCTCGCGGCTGCGTGGCGTCGAGACCGAGGGGCCGCGGGTGCGGCCACAGGACGTCCCGGTCCGGGATCGAGGCACGCCGCCTCGTCGGACACAAGGAGCAGACCGGCCTGCTGGCAGGCGCGCGGCCAGGGTGCTCTTCCCCGCTCCCGAGACCGCCGGGACGATGGCCGCGCCACCGCGGCGCCCGGCGACGACGGCGGCGTGCAGGGTCAGACAGCGGGTAGCTGGCCAGCAACGCCCGGTCCAGGACCGCGGCGACGACCGCCGCGGCGGCGAGATCCGGGTCGTCCGGCAGACGGGCTGCGGTCGAGGCGCAGGACGTCGTCGCGGTCGGTCACGTGCACCGCTCGGTCCGGCTCGACCGTCGACCGTCCGTGGCGGAGCGCCGACCTCCAGCTGCCCCATCACGTCCGCGCACTCGCGTCGATGACGGCTCCTCGGAAGGGCGTCGACGCCGACGAGGTCGACGCGGGCGTTCGCACTCCGCAGCCGCAGTGCGGTCACGGGGCGGCGGCGGACGATGAAGCCCTTCGGCGACGAGCCGGTCGAGGGCCACGCGCACGTCCGCCCTCGATGGTCCCCGGGTTCGACGCGGTAGGCCTGCGCCAACGTCGCGACCACGTCGTCGAACGAGGCCTCCCCGTCGACGAGCGCCCAGATGTCGCGGGCGGTTCCGTTGAGCGCCACGGCCGTCCCGGTGGCGGAGTCGAAGAGGGACAGGTCCTCGCCCAGCTCCTCGCCGCTCACCGTCGGCGCCTGCCGCCCTACCGACTCTGACATCGCGTCCCCTTCCTCGCCCGGCGACCAGGACACCTCGGCGGCGCCTGTCCAAACCGACGTAATACGCAAGGTCGCGCTTGCGCGCAGCTCGGCTAGTCACTTCGGATGGTCGGTGCCCACTCTTCACGCGAACCGCCCTCCGGAGTCATCCGCTTTGCGGCATACGGTGGACCGTCGTCGGCCGTCCGGAACGAGTTGACAGCTCGACCGTCAGAGGGGCTTAACAGGTATGTCCACAAACACGAGCGGCGCAGGGTCGCTCTCGCGGCGGGCGACGTTGAAGGGCGCCGGGCTCGCCGTCGGCACCCTCTGGGTCGCCCCGCTGGTGCAGGTCATCTCCATGGACTCCGCGGCCGCCGCGTCCGCCCCGCCAGCGAGAGTCCAGACCACGACCAGTGGCGGCACGACGGTCGCCTCCGGACCGGTGTCCGAGGGTGAGCTTCCTCAGACGGGCTCCTCGGAGACCGTCGGGATCGCCGCCGCCGGTGTCGCCGCCGTCGCGGTCGGCGCCGCTGCCGTCGTGGCGTCCCGTCGCATGCCGGGCACGGATCCGGTCGAGACCGACGAGTAGCCCTCACCCGCCGAGTCCGCCGCGCCGGCTCTGACCGAGGGGCGGCGTCCGTCCGAGCTTCGCCGTGGCCTGGTGCAGAATGGGGCCGCTCGGGTCGAGTGACCCGCAGGCTGGCGAAAGGAACTCGGTATGCCGGTTGGCCAGCTCGTTGGGGCGACGATGCGCAGGTCGCCGGGCCGGGGTCCTCGCCGCGGCCTCGTCCTTGCTCACGCGATCCTGGCGCTGACCGGCTGCACCACGTTCGACAAGGCCAGCACGGCGGCCTTCGTCAACGGCACGGCGATCTCGGACGCCACGGTCACCGAGGTGACGAACCAGTTCAACGACAACCTCGCCACGTCGCCGGACCAGAAGATCCAGGAGTCGCAGGCGCTCGGGGTGCTGATCCTCTCTCCGTTCGTGCTGGGCCAGGTCAAGGCCTCGGGCAGCTGGACCCCGGACGCTCGCTACAACACGGCGCTACAGCGGGTTCCCGGCGCGAGCCAGGCCACCAAGGACTTCCTCGCGACGTCGATCATCCTGCAGCAGGGCGGCCCGCTGACCGAGCAGGACGTCACCGCCATCCTCGACCAGCTGAAGAAGGCCGACGTCGTCCTCGACCCGCGGTTCGGCACCTGGGACCCCAGCACCGGCGGCTTCCTCGCCCCGCAGGACAACTGGATCAAGCCCACCGCCGCGCCGACCGAGGGTGGCGGGGCCACGCCGACGCCGACCCAGGAGCCGGCGCCCACCCCCACGGACACGCCGACCGGGCAGTGACCGGTCGCCTCGTCCTGCTCCTCACCAGTCCTCGCGTCGCGTCCGGTCTGCTGAGCCGCGAGGCCTGGCAGGCGCTCGAGGCCGCCGACGTCGTCCTGGGCCACGAGGACGAACCCCAGGTCGACGCCCTGCGCGACTCCCGGGTCGACGTCGAGGCGCCGGCGGACGCCGCGGCGGTCGTCCTCGGTCGAGAGCTGGTCCGCCGGGCCGCGGCCGGCGCCCAGGTGGTCTGGGTCGGCTCGTCGGACGGCGACCCCGGGCTCACCGACGTCGTCGCGGCCGAGGTGTCGCGGCTGACCGGGGCGCTCGCCGTGGAGCCGCCGGAGGTGGAGGTTCTCCTCGGGTCGCACGACGTCCCGGGTGCCCGCCTGCTCGACCTCGTGGCGGTCATGGACCGGCTCCGCTCGCCGGGTGGCTGCCCGTGGGACCGGGAGCAGACGCATTCCAGCCTGGTGCCGTACCTCGTCGAGGAGGCGCACGAAGCCGCGGAGGCGCTCGAGTCGGGCGACCGCGACCACATGGTCGAGGAGCTCGGCGACGTGCTGCTCCAGGTGGCGTTCCATGCCCGGGTCGCCGAGGAGGACCCTGAAGCGCCGTTCGACATCGACGACGTCGCCGCCGGCATCGTGGCGAAGCTGGTTCGGCGCCACCCTCACGTGTTCGCCGAGGGGACCGCGTCGACGCCGGGCGAGGTCGAGACCAGCTGGGACGAGATCAAGGCGGCCGAGAAGGACGCACCTGAGGGGTCCGGCCCGCTTCGCGGCGTTCCGGTGGGTATGCCCCCGCTCGCCCGGGCCACCAAGGTGGCCTCGCGGCTCCGCAAGGCGGGGCTCGAGGACCTGCTCGCCGAGGCGTCCGCCGGCGACGATCCGGGCGCCCGGCTGCTCGCGCTGGTGGCGGAGCTGACCGCCGCGGGAGTGGACCCGGACGCCGCTCTCCGAGGCGCGTTGCGTGGTCTCGCGGAGCGGGTCGCTCCGCCGAGCGAACCGGCCTGACGACTACGCTGACCAGCAAGGTCCGCCCCGGGAGCGACGGTTCTCGCTGCCCGGTCGCCGCACCGAGCGGCATCCCCAGACCACCCTCAGACAGGAGCCATCGTGGCCAGCATCGAGGCAGTCGGAGCCCGGGAGATCCTGGACTCCCGCGGCAACCCCACCGTCGAGGTCGAGGTCGCCCTCGACGACGGGACGATCGCCCGGGCGGCGGTCCCCTCGGGTGCCTCGACCGGTGCGTTCGAGGCGTCGGAGCGCCGTGACGGCGACGACGGGCGGTACCTCGGCAAGGGTGTGGCCGGAGCGGTCGACGCGGTCCTCGACGACATCCACCCGCGGCTGGTCGGGTTCGACGCGAGCGAGCAGCGCCTCATCGACGCCGAGATGATCCGGCTCGACGCCTCCCCGAACAAGGAGAACCTCGGTGCCAACGCGATCCTCGGCGTCTCGCTCGCCGTCGCCCGGGCGGCCGCCGACTCGGCCGGGCTGCCCCTGTTCCGCTACGTCGGCGGGCCCAACGCCCACATCCTCCCGGTCCCGATGATGAACATCATCAACGGCGGCTCGCACGCCGACTCCAACGTCGACATCCAGGAGTTCATGATCGCGCCGATCGGCGCGCCCTCGTTCAGCGAGGCGCTGCGCTGGGGCGCGGAGGTCTACCACCACCTCAAGTCGGTGCTGAAGGCCCGCGGGCTGGCGACCGGCCTCGGCGACGAGGGCGGGTTCGCGCCGAACCTCGAGTCCAACCGGGCCGCGCTCGACCTCATCCTCGAGGCGATCGACAAG
The DNA here is from genome assembly GCA_963787725.1 of uncultured Actinomycetota bacterium. Taxonomy (GTDB): domain Bacteria; phylum Actinomycetota; class Actinomycetes; order Actinomycetales; family Dermatophilaceae; genus Lapillicoccus. Next base: position 56,185 of record CAWBEH010000010.1, read on the forward strand.
GCCGGCTACACCGCGGGCACCGACATCGCGCTGGCCCTCGACGTCGCGGCGTCGGAGTTCCACGGCGACGACGGCTACGCGTTCGAGGGTGCGACGAAGTCGTCCGAGGAGATGATCGACTACTACGAGCAGCTGCTCGCGGACTACCCGCTGGTCTCGATCGAGGATCCCCTCAACGAGGAGGACTGGGACGGCTGGAAGTCGATGACCGACCGTCTCGGCGCCCGGGTCCAGATCGTCGGTGACGACCTCTTCGTGACCAACCCCGAGCGGCTGCAGCGTGGCATCTCGTCCGGCACCGCCAACTCGCTGCTGGTGAAGGTCAACCAGATCGGCTCACTGACCGAGACGCTCGACGCCGTGGCCCTCGCGCAGCGCAACGGCTACACCTGCATGATGAGCCACCGCTCCGGCGAGACCGAGGACACGACGATCGCCGACCTCGCCGTCGCCACGAACTGCGGCCAGATCAAGAGCGGCGCGCCCGCCCGCTCCGAGCGGGTGGCCAAGTACAACCAGCTGCTGCGGATCGAGGAGGAGCTGGACGACGCCGCGGTCTACGCGGGTGCCGGCGCGTTCCCGCGGTTCGCGTCGTGGTCGGCGGCCGGGACCGGAGAGGGTTCCGAGGGCTAGACATCGGGCAAGGCCAGCGGCCGGGGAGGTGGAGCGAGGATGAGCGGGAAGCGAGCTGACGACCGGGGCAGACCCCGCCGTCCCGCCGCGACCCCGAACCCGCTCGGCCGCCGGGCGGACCCGTCACCCGCGCCCGCGCCGCCGGCGGCGGCGCGAGGACCCAAGACACCGAAGACCGCCGGGCGGCCGGCCAGCCGGTCGCGCGGCACCGGCCCGTCTCGGCCGTCGGGCGCGCGGTCGGCCTCGTCCCGACCGGCCACGGCGTCCCGCGCGCGGACCCCCCTCCCGGAGGAGGAGCGCACCAGCTCCGCGTGGGTCCGCGGGACCATCCTCCTGTCGATCCTGGTCGTGCTGGCGGTCACCCTGGCGCCGACCGCGCGGTCCCTCCTGCGGCAGCGAGGCGAGATCGCGGCGCTGCAGGACAAGGTGGTCCAGCAGCAGCAGAGCGTCGCCGACCTGCAGCGGGAGCAGGCGCGGTGGGCCGACCCGGCCTACGTCGAGCAGCAGGCGCGGGAGCGGCTGAAGTTCGTCAAGGTGGGCGATCGGTCCTACAGCGTCATCGACCCGGCGACCGAAGCTCCGAAGCCTCCGGACTCGGCCGTCGTGGCGGCTCCCCAGGCCGACGCCAACGCACCCTGGTACGGGCAGGTGTGGCAGTCGATGCGGCTCGCCGACCAGCCCACCGCGGGCATGGCCCCCGTTCCCGACAAGTGAGCATCAGCGCCGCCGACCTCGCGGCGGCATCGCGGCAGCGCGGGCGGGAGATGCGTGGCGTCGTGGCGGTCGCCCATCGGTGCCCGTGCGGCGAGCCGGACGTGGTCCGCACCGAGCCCCGGCTGCCGGACGGCACGCCGTTCCCGACGACCTACTACGCCACCTGTCCACGGCTGACCGGGCGGGTGAGCACCCTCGAGTCGGCGGGCCTCATGAAGACGATGGAGGACCGCCTCGAGACGGACTCCGTTCTCGCCGAACGGTACCGGGCGGCTCACGACGACTATCTCGCTCACCGCGGCGAGCTCGGGGACGTGCCGGAGATCGCTGGGATCTCGGCCGGCGGCATGCCGGACCGCGTGAAGTGCCTTCACGTGCTGGTCGCGCACAGCCTGGCGAGGGGGCCGGAGGTCAACCCGCTCGGCGACGAGGCCCTCGAGCAGCTCGACAACTGGTGGGAGCCGACCAGCTGCGCCGCGGCGGCCCTCGAGGCGTCGGATGGCTGAGTCCGGCCGGCTGGTGCGGGTGGGGGCCGTCGACTGCGGCACCAACTCGATCCGCCTCCTCGTCGCGGACGTCGACCGCACGACCGGGGCGCTCACCGACGTCCTGCGGCGGATGGAGATCGTCCGGCTCGGGTACGGCGTCGACCGCACCGGCCGGATCGACCCGGTCGCCATGGAGCGCACGCTCGCGATGTCGCGCGAGTATGCGGACCAGTGCGCCTCACTGGGGGCGGAGTCGGTCCGGTTCGCCGCCACGTCGGCCTCGCGCGACGCCTCGAACGCGGCGGAGTTCGTGGCCGGGGTCCGAGAGGCGTTCGCGCGGTTCGGCACCTCGCCGGAGGTCGTCACCGGCGACGAGGAGGCGGCGCTGTCGTTCCGCGGCGCGACGGGAGACCTCGTGGCGGCGGGGATCGACGGTCCGTACCTCGTCGTCGACCTGGGCGGCGGGTCGACGGAGTTCGTGCGGGGGACCGGTTCGGTGGAGGCGGCGCTCTCGGTCGACATCGGCTGCGTGCGGATGACCGAGCGGCACCTGCACTCCGACCCGCCGACAGCGGAGGAGATCGCTGCCGCCACGGCGGACATCGAGGCGGCGGTCTCGGAGGCGTTGCAGGCGGTTCCGGTCGCCGGCGTTCGCACGTTGGTGGGCCTGGCCGGCAGCGTGACGACCGTGACCGCGCAGGCGTGGTCGCTGCCCTACTACGACGCCCGCCGCATCCACCTGGCGGTCACGCCGGTCGAGCGGATGCGGAAGGCGGCCCGCGACCTGCTCGCGATGAACCGCGCCCACCGGGCGGCGCTGCCGTTCATGCACCCGGGGCGGGTCGACGTCATCGGCGCGGGCGCACTGGTGTGGGACGTCGTGATCCGCGAGGTCGCCGAGCGGTCGGGACGCGGTGCGGAGCTGACCGTCGTCTCCAGCGAGCACGACATCCTCGACGGCCTGGCCCTGTCCCAGGTCTCGGCCGCCTGACTCCTCGGACTCAGCCCGGTCCCACCCAGGTGAGTGGGACCGACCTGAGTCTCGTGGGAGTCGGCTGCTAGCGCGGCTGACCCAGGCCGGACTCGAGGGCCGCGATGATCTTCGGTCGCAGCTCGGCGGCCTTGATCACCTCGTCGACCGACCCGACCTCGACCGCGCGGTGGATGCTGTGGACCGCGTCGAACTCCGACGCCACCTGGCCCAGCTTCTCCGCGCGGACGGCCGACCGGGTCTCGGCGGCGGCCGCGACCAGCCCGGCCCGTTCGGCCGGTGACGCCTGGTCGGCTCGCTCCTCGGCCGACCGGACCCGCTCGTCGGCCTCGGTGCGCGCGTCGACGTCGCCCGCGAACACCACGGCCGCCGCCGGGGCACCGCCGATCACCGAGGCGTACGAGCCCTCGACGGCGAGCACCGTCATCCGAGGGTTGAGCGCCTTGGAGAAGACCACGAACGCCCCGCCGTGGTACCGCGAGATGACCGCGAAGACGATCGGCCCGTCGAAGTTCACGATGGCCCGGCCGATCTCGGCGCCGTACTCGAGCTGCAGCGCGCGCATCGAGTCCGGCGAGCCGTCGAAGCCCGACAGGTTGGCCAGCACCACGAGCGGACGGTTGCCGCTGGCCGCGTTGATGGCCCGCGCGGCCTTCTTCGACGACTTCGGGAACAGGGTTCCGGCCGTGTAGACGTCCGGTCCGTCGGTGGGCGGGAACCCCCGCCGCGGTACCGACTTGCTCTCGATCCCCAACAGCAGCACGGGATATCCGCCGAGGTGCGCGTCCTGGACCACCGCGGTCTCCGCGTCGGCCATCCCGGCCCAGCGCTCGAGCGTCGGGTGGTCCTGGTCGGCGACCGCGCGCATCAGCGTGCGGATGTCGAACGCCTTCTTGCGGTCCGGGTTGGCCCGGGTGGAGAAGATGTCGCCCACGGTGGTGAAGTCGCTGCCGTCCATGGCGTGCGGGTATGCGGAGACGTCACGGTCCGTGGGGTCGGTGGTCTCGGCCCGCCGCGGGCCGGACTCGCCCGGCGCCGCATACGTGTGGTCGTAGTGCGCCAGCAGGATCTGCAGGGCGCTGCCGAGGTTCGGCGCCCAGTACTGCGCCTGGCCGTTGGGGCCCATGACCCGGTCGTACCCGCCGATGCCGAAGTTGTCCTCCGCCGAGACGCCGCCGGAGAAGTCGAGCGACTGCTTCCCGGTGAGCACCATGGCGCTGTCCGGCGTCATGACGAGGATGCCCTTGGTGTGCATGAGCATCGTGGCCTCGGCGTTCCAGTACGGCTGGGCGCCGACGTTGATGCCCGCGACGACGATGTTGATCTCGTAGCCGTCCTGAGTGAACTCGATGATCCGCTTGAGGGCGCGGGCCACCCAGTCCATGTTCTCGGTACCGGAGTCCATCGAGATGCGGGCGCCGGCCGACAGCGCGTACCACTCGACCGGGACACCGAGCTCCTCGGCGAGGTCGAGCGCCGCGATGATCCGCGCACACTCCGCCTCGGACACCGCGCCCAGGGCCCGGGTCGGGTCACCACTGAGCACCACCCGGCGAACTCCCTCGGGATGCAAGGGGGTTCGCGTCGTGACGACGCCGACGATGATGCCGGCCTTGTTGAGCCCCGGCGGCCGGTCGACCGGCGCCAGCCGTCCGGAGTCGTCGAGGTCGTACTCCACCGACGACCCGCCGGCCCCGGCCACGAGCTCCTGCATCTCGTACGGGTAGACCGTCCCGCGACGCCGCGCGCGCAGCACCTTCTGCTGGTAGTCGTCGATCGGCTTGAGCATCTCCGTCGCGGGCAGCCCGACGGTTGACGTCACGCCGGAGCCGGCCTGGTAGTAGAACCGCGCCGAGATGGGCGTGACCGACCCGTTCGGGCCGGTCACCCGGCCGTCCGCCCGGATCTCCTCGATGCCGGCGCCGGCGGTGAGCGGCGCGATGCTGTTCTGCAGCGCGGTCAGCTGCTCGACCTCGGCCTCGATGACCGGCCAGACCTGCAGCCAGACGTGGTTCATGTCGAGACGGGACCCCTTGGCGCCGCGCGCGGCTCGGGCTCGCCGGATGGCCTCGAGGCAGTTGGCGATGGCCCGTTCGACGTGGGGGAGCGAGGTGACCCGCCCGGACTCGTCGCGGACGACGCCGAACTGCCGGACCTGCGCCAACGCGATGAGACGCTGGTCGGCGGGGTTCTCCGTCGCGACGGCGAGGTAGAGCAGCACGTCCTCCGGCGCTTCGAGCCGCGTCAGCGTGAACTTCCGCAGCCGCCACAGATTGAGCCGGCGTCCCACCATCGGGTGCACGCCACGGACCAGGTCGTCTTCAACGACGCCGTCGTCGGAGGGCCGGAACGTGAAGTAGGCGGGGGCGCGGCTCTCGCCCGCACCCACGGCGACCGCGATCCGGCGGACCCGGCGGATGACGTCGAGCTGCTCCACCATCTCGCGCAGCGCGGCCGACGCGTCCTCGACGTTCTCGGGCGCCTCGGGCCAGGAGAGGTACAGGTCGACGACGGCCTCGTGCCCCGGTTCGGCGGCGTCGACCTCGCGGGTCACCGCCTTGACCAGGTCGCTGTCCGGGACCAGCTCGCTGACGCGGCCGATCGTCGAGACGAGGTGCGTCGGCCGCTGGTCCAGCGTGTAGTCGGCGATGGCGAACGGGCGCCCGTCGACGGAGGTCGACGTCAGGTGGACCAGCTCGTACTCGCGGTAGTGGCGCCGGATCAGCACCTCGAGCATCGGCTCCGTCGACGGCATGCCGTTCTCGAGCCGTTCCAGCAGGAACCGGACGATCTGCTCCGGGATGGCGGCCAGCGCGTCGATCCGCTCGGCGCGGTCCTCGGTGTCGGGGTTGTCGGCCAGCAGCTCGACCTGGTCGCGGACCGATGCCAGGACGGCGGCCCGGTCGGCGTCGACGAGGGGCTGGTCGAACCAGCGGAACCGCACGCTGCGGGCCAGGTCGCCCACGATCGGGAAGCGCAGCTGGGTGGCCAGGACCAGCCGGTCGAGCACCTCGCGGGCGGCTGCGGCGAGCGTCGGGTCGGTGGGCACCGTCTCGTTCATCCAGAGCTGCAGCAGCGCCATGACCAGCTGGACGTCCGGCGCCGAACGCTGCTGGGCGAGGAACACCCGAAAGACCGCGTTCTCGAGCTCGCGGGTGCGGTCGACGTTGTCCACGCCGTAGTGCCGCAGGACGCGCAGCAGCCGCTGCCGGAAGTCGTCGGGCAGCGCGGCCCGCTCGATGTCCAGCGACTGCAGATAGGTGTGGAACCGCTCCTTGGGCGAGTGCACGCGGTTCTCGACGTGCTGGTCCTCTCCGACCGGCCGGTTGCGGCTCAGCTCGGCGAAGTCGGCGAAGAGTGCGAGCAGCGAGACCTCTCGCTCGGTGGGTATCGCGCCGTCGGCGGCCAGGGACCCACGGGCGTTGAGGTATGCGGCCAGCGTGCGCCCCTCGTCGCCGGGGTCGAGGTCGTAGCCGAGCAGCATCCCCGAGAGGTCGGTCAGCTCGCTCTCGGCCTCCTCGGCCGGGGTGCGCACCGCGCGGCCGGCGGGTAGCTCGAGGTCCTCGGCGGGGCCGTCGTCCTCCTCGGCCGCCTCCTCCTCGCCCTCGGCGACCGGTTCGAGGCGGACCAGCGGCGCCCCGGTCTCGACCTGGCTCCCGGTGGCGACGAGGAGCTCCTTGACCGTCGCGGCGAACGGCGCCGGCAGGACGGTCTCCATCTTCATGCTCTCGAGCACCAGGACGGGAGCCCCGGCCGCGACCTGGGTGCCGACGGCCGCCGGTGTGGCGACCACCAGTGCGGGCGCGGGCGACCGCAGCACACCGCCCTCGTCGCGGCTGACCCGGTGGGTCGCCCCGTCCACCTCGACGAGCTGGACCGGCCCGTGCGTGGCCGTGATGAGGCGGTAGCGCGACCCCTCGACGGTCAGGCGGCTCGCATACTCGTCGATGCGCTCGAGCGAGGCGTCGAGCGGTCCATGGTCGTCGACGTCGACGCGGAACCGGTGGGGGCCGGTGCGCATGACGAGGACCTTGTGCACGACGCCACGGAGCTTGAGGTCCACGGCGCGGCCGACCTTGTGCTGGACCTGCGGTCGCCCGCCCCGAGCGGTCTCGAGCAGCCGGGTGACCTCGACCTGCTCCTCGTCCTCGTAGGCCTCGATCCCCGCCGCCACCAACGCGATTCCCGAGTGATGGCGGGCGACCAGTCGGCCCTCGCCGCGAACGCGGTCGATCCAGCCGGTGTCGGCCGACCCGTCGATGACCTCCGGCTGGCCGAGCAGGTCGAGGATGAAGCTCTTGTTGGTCGCGCCGCCCTCGATGACCACCGTGGTCTCGGCGACCGCACGGCGGAGCCGGCCGAGGGCCTCGTCGCGGTTGCGGCCGTAGGCGATGATCTTGGCGATCATCGAGTCGAAGTCGGCCGGGATCGTGTCTCCCTCGCCGACGCCGGTGTCGACGCGGATGCCCGGGCCGGCCGGCAGCGTGAGCAACGCGATCCGCCCGGGCGCGGGGGCGAAGTCGCGGTCGGGGTCCTCGGCGTTCAGGCGCGCCTCGATGGCGTGGCCGCGCTCGACCGGCGGGTCGCCCTCGAGCCGGCCGCCGGAGGCGATGTGGATCTGGAGCTTGACGAGGTCGGTGTCGGTGGTGGCCTCGGTGATGGGGTGCTCGACCTGGAGGCGGGTGTTGACCTCGAGGAAGGCGAAGTACTTCCCGCCCGGGTGGTAGAGGAACTCGACCGTGCCGGCGCCGGCGTACCCGACGGCGAGGGCGAGGCGCTCGGCGCTGGCCTTGACGTCGCGCGTCTGTTCCTCGGAGAGCACCGGTGAGGCGGACTCCTCGATCACCTTCTGGTTGCGGCGCTGGATCGAGCAGTCACGGACGCCGAGCGCCCACGCGGTGCCCTGGCCGTCGGCGATGACCTGGACCTCGATATGGCGGGCGCCGGTGACCAGGCTCTCGAGGAAGACGACGCCGCTGCCGAACGCCCGGTCCGCCTCGTCGCGGGTCCGCTCGTACGCCTCGGTCATCTCCGTGTCCGACGCGATCTTGCGGATGCCGCGGCCGCCGCCACCGGCGGTCGCCTTGAGCATGACGGGGTAGCCGATCTCGTCGGCCTTGGCCAGCGCCACCTCGAGGGTGTCGAGGGCGCCGCCGCTCCACGGGGCGACGGGAACGCCGACCTCCTCGGCGAGGAGCTTCGACCCGATCTTGTCGCCGAGCCGACGCATCGCCTCGGCGCTCGGACCGATGAACGTGACGCCGATCCGCTCGCAGAGCTCGGCGAACGTGGGGTCCTCGGCGACGAACCCCCACCCGACCCAGGCGGCGTCGGCCTCGGTCTCGCGCAGGGCCCGCTCGAGCAGCTGGTGGTCGAGGTAGGGCCGCGCCGACGCGGGACCGAGGTTGTAGGCGAGGTCGGCCTCGCGCACGAACATCGCCCGCCGCTCGCCCTCGGTGTGGAGGGCGACGACCTGGATCGCCGATCCCGTCTCCGCGTTGAGGTCGCGGACGGCATGGATGAGACGCATCGCCGCCTCGCCACGGTTGACCACGGCGATCCGCCTGAACGTCACCGATGCCTCCTCGCACCTGCGTAGCCGGCCATCACCCCGAGAATCTTCCACACCCGCTTCCTACTATCGAGTCAACCTCGCCTCGGGGGCCGGTATGCGCGGGTATGCGTCGCCTCCCGGCCCCGGCGCCTGCCGGTGCGCGTCGGTGGGTCAACCCGGAGCGCTGCGGCGGAAGACGAGGGCGAGGGCTCGCGCCGCCAGGACGAACCCGAAGAAGAACAACGTGGCGCCGAGGAACGTGTACAGCCGCAGCGTGGGCAGCATGTACGGCCCGGTGTCGCTGACGAGCAGGACGATGCCGCCCAGGGCGCACGCGGCGGCGAGCAGGGTCGTCGTGATCTGTTGGACGATGGACGTGACGAAGCTGCGGTCTCGTTCGTCGGCGAGGACACGAACACTGACCACGGACCGGCCCCGCTCGAAGCTCTCGGTGATCGAGCTGATCCGGCGCGGCAGGCGGTGCAACAGCGGCAGCAGGGTGACCAGCTGGTCCTCCAGCGCCGCCCTGACCTCGCTGGGGCCGAACCGGCTAGCGAGTACCTCGCGACCTTCGACCCGCGCCGCGGTCACGAGGTCGACCTGCGGGCTGATCGACCACAGCGTCCCCTCGAGGGCGCCGAGCGCTCGGAGGGCGGCGGCGACCTGCGGCGGTACCGCGAAGTGGTGGCGAATGACGAGCGAGAACAACGCCTGGAACATTCCTCCGGACCCGCCACCCCCGGCCCCGGCGAACCGCTGCAGCAGCTGACCCAGCTCGCGCTCGAACACCCGGTCGTCCAGGTCCTCGGGTCGGTCGAGGAGGTCCAGCACCGCGTCGGTGGCGGCCACCGAGTCGCGCCGCTCGATGGCGTGCAGGAGCAGGCCCAGCGCGTCCCGCGAGCCCGAGTCGAGGCGCCCGACGGCACCCAGGTCGAGGAGCGCGAGGCGGCCGGTCTCGTCGACCAGGACGTTGCCCTGGTGCAGGTCGGCGTGGAACACCCCGGTGACCAGCACCTGCCGGAGCACGGTGCGCAGCAGCCGGTGTGCCATGGAGACCCGCAGGGCCGGGTCCATCGTCGCCAGCAGTGGCGCGGCACGGGAGACCGGCGTGCCCGTCATGCGCTCCATGACGATGAGCCGGGGCGTGCTGAGCTCGCGATAGGCGTGCGGGACCACCACACCGTCGCGGGGGTCGAGGTCCGCCGCGACGGCGGCGTGGTTGGCCAGCTCGACGGTGTAGTCGAGCTCCTCGTCGAGGCTGGCGGCGAAGCCCTGGGCGAGCGACAGGATTCCGAGCCGCCGGCCCCACCCGGTCGAGCGCTGCAGCCACGTGGCCAGCCGGATGACGATGTCGAGGTCCGCGGTCACCTGCGCGCGCGCCTCGGGACGCTGGACCTTGAGGACCACCGACGTGCCGTCGAGCAGGGTGCCGGTGTGGACCTGCGCGACGGACGCAGCCGCCAGGGGCTCCTCGTCGACGACGGCGAACACCTCGGGCATCGGCCGACCGAGCTCCGACTCGACGGCGCGGGCCACGACGGGCCACGGAGACGCCGGGACGTCGGACTGCAGCTGCGCCAGCTCGCGCGCGAAGGCCGGCCCGATGAGGTCGGGGCGGGTGGCCAGCATCTGGCCCAGCTTGACGAACGTGACGCCCCCGTCGGCCAACGCCTCCCGGACCGACCGTGCCACCGCCGAGTCCGACTCGCCGGCGGGCAGGCGGGTGCGTCCCCGAAGGTAGCCACCGAGGCCGTGCCGCGTGGCGATGGTGAGGATCTGCGCATACCGGCGGGACCGACGCCACCGTGCGGGGATGCCGCGGACCCACGGGATGATCCGGGGCAGTGACCCGGTCGGGATGATCGCCTCGAGGATGACCAGCAGGGCCAGCCCGAAGGCCACGGCCCACGCCAGTCCCAGGAGGATGAGGAGCAAGGCCTGGACGGTGTTGACCTCGGCGGTGAGGTCGGTACCGGTGGTCTGGACGTCCAGCTCGATGCCGGGGATCCTGGAGATGAGCTGGACGATGCCGCCGAATGTCCACGACACCACCAGGCTGACGAGGATCGTGCGCGGCCAGCCCACCGGCACACCCAGCAGCCGGCGTGAGATGAACCCGAGGATGAGCGCGTTGATCAGCGCCGCGATGACGACGAAGATCTCGTTCACGCGGCCACTGTCTCAGGAATAGGGCCGCGGCTGGGAGCATGCGCGCATGTCCGTCGAACTGCTGCCCCACCCGGTGACCGGGCGGCCGTTCCCGTCGCCGGTGCCGCCGGGCTCCGGCTGGCCCGGGGACCCGGCCACGTCGCATACCCCGGTGGCGCGCGATGCCGCCGACGTCGGCCGGCTGGCCGCGCAGGCGGCCGACGTCGAGGCGCTCGACGGGGACATCTCGGTATGCCGGGCCTGCCCTCGGCTCGTCGCGTGGCGGGAGGCTGTCGCGACGGCCGGGAAGCGGGCGTCGTTCGCGAACCAGCCGTACTGGGGGCGGCCGGGGCCAGGCTTCGGCGACCCGGAGGCGAGCGTCCTGGTCGTCGGTCTCGCCCCGGCAGCCAACGGCACCAACCGAACCGGGCGCATGTTCACTGGCGACCGAAGCGGCGACTGGCTGTACGCGGCCCTCCACCGCACGGGGTATGCCAGCCAGCCGACGAGCGTGGCCAGCGGTGACGGCCTGGTGCTCACCGGGCTGCGGATCGTCGCCTCGGTGCGCTGCGCGCCGCCGGCGAACAAACCCACCCCTCGCGAGCGCGACACCTGCGGGGCCTGGCTCGACCGTGACCTCGCCCTGGCGGCTCCGCGGCTCCGGTCGATGCTGGCCCTCGGGAGCATCGCGTGGGACGCCACCCTCGCCTCGGCGCGACGGGTGGGCTGGACCGTTCCGCGGCCGAAGCCGAGGTTCGGCCACGGGGCCGAGACCGTGCTCGTCACCGAGGCCGGCCGGGAGGTCCGGCTCCTCGCCAGCTACCACGTGAGCCAGCAGAACACCTTCACCGGCAAGCTCACCGAGCCGATGCTCGATGCCGTGCTCCTGCGCCTTTGAGACGGTTGTGGCCCGCCCCGAGTCGTTAGGGTTGACCGGTGCCGACCCCCGCGAACCTCGTCGCCGTGACCGTGCTCGGGGACGACCGGCCGGGCATCGTCGCCGACGTGACGTCGGCGCTGGCCGGGCTCGGGTGCAACCTCGAGGACTCCACGATGACGTTGCTACGCGGACATTTCGCGATGGTCGTGCTGGTGCGCAGCGAGCGGTCGCTCGACGAGGTCTCGGCGTCCCTGCGGTCGCTCACCGAGTCCGGCGACCTCGCCGTCGACGTCCGGCCACTCCCCGAGCACGGCGAGAGGGCGGTTCCGGGAACCGCCTACACGCTGCACGTACACGGTGCTGACCGACCGGGCATCGTCGCCGCGATGACCAACGTCGTGGCGCGCCACGGCGGCAACATCGTCGACCTGGGGACCCGGCTCGGAGCGGGGATGTACGTGCTCGTCGCGGAGTTCCTGCTGCCGTCGGCGATGGCCATCGATGCCGTGGAGGAGGACCTCGCAACCGTGGCGCAGGAGATCGGCGTCGACTTCCACGTGTCGGTCGTCGACGACGACCTGCTGTGACCGACGCCACCGGTCCGCCGTCGTGGCGGATGCCGGACCTCCCGCCCGGTCGCGTACTCGAGGTGGTGCGGGCTCCCGACCCGGTGCTCGGTATGCGGGGCGAGACGGTCGACCCCACCGCGACGGACGTGATCGAGCTCGCCGCGAACCTCGTTGCCACACAGGCGATCTCACCGGGCTGCGTCGGGTTGGCGGCCCAGCAGGTGGGCGTCGCACGGGTGGTGTTCAGCGTCGACGTCACCGGTCATCCGAAGACCCGGACCGGCCACGGCCTCTTCGTCCTGTGCAACGCCGAGGTGGTCGAGGCGTCCCGGCGGGAACGGGGCCGGGAGGGCTGCATGTCGGTGCCGGACTTCACCGGCGACGTCGCCCGCGCCCGCCGGCTCACGGTGCGTGGTCAGCTCCCGGTCACCGGCGAGTGGGTCACCCTCGAGACCGATGCGTTCGAGGCGGTCGCCGTGCAGCACGAGGTCGACCACACCCAGGGCCTGCTGTTCCTCGACCGGGTGGCCGGTCCGCACGGCGTCCACCCGCGGCGCACGTACCTCTGAGGGCCGTCCCCGCCGCATACAGTTGGGTCCGCCCCCGTGGCCCAACCGGCAGAGGCAGGCGACTTAAAATCGCTTCAGTGCGAGTTCGAATCTCGTCGGGGGCACGAGAACGCGCCGGGGAGGCCGACTCAGCGGGCGCCCGCGTCCGGCCGGCGTAGCCCTCGTCGGAGCAGCAGCACCACGAGCCCGAGGACGACGAGCGCGGCTCCGGCGAAGAGGAGCAGGCCCGACGACGAGCCCGTCGTGGCGAGGCCCGGTCGGGCCGCGGCGGTCGGAGGGTTCGTGCCACCGACGGCCGCGCTCGCACTCGACGAGGGCGGCGCGGACGAGGACCCGGATCCCGACGACGAGGTGACCGGCGCCGTGGCGGAGGAGCTCGAGCCGGTCGTCGTTGTGGTCGCCGTGGTCGTCGTGGTGGTCGTTGTAGCCGTCGTCGGCGAGGGAGTGCCCACCGGCGTTCCCGTCAGGGTCTCCAGGATCGTGAAGGTGACCGCCTGGGACTGCTGGATCGCGCCCTCGATGTTGGGGTGGAGGCTCCCGACCGTGACGTTGGAGCTGCCGAGCTGCGAGTCGAGCGGCGACCCGGGCGGCGTCGCGGTCGGAGAGGGTGGGGTCGCGGGGGCAGTCGGCGTGCCACCGGGCGCGGGGACCGAGGTGAGCTGGGTGGTGATCCCGTTCACCCAGGGGTCGGCGGTGCCGTAGCAGGGAGAGTGGGTGAGGCTCTCGGCGTACGTCGAGACCACCGTGGCTCCCGCGATGGCCGCCCTCGCGGTGACCGTGTCGGTGAACAGCTGCTGGAGATCGGCCATGTAGACGGTGTCGACGGTCCCGAACGGGAAGGCCTGGCTGTAGAGGAGCGACGAGTAGCACGAGCCGGGGTAGGTGGCGGGGTTCGGCGCGTTGGCCTTGTCGGTGGAGAGCGCGAGGTAGTCGACGTAGAAGACGGCGGCCTTCGGGCTGCGCGCCCGGATCGCGGCGACCGTCTGTTCGACCGCCGGCCCGACCACCGCCGCGATGCGCTGCCGCAGGGTGTCGTTGGCCGGGTCGCCGCCGGGGTCGTAGTAGTCCTTGCAGGTGGTGTACCAGTTCGGCCAGTTGTCGCCGAAGACGTACCCGGTGAGCGGGTTCACGGCGCAGGCGCCGGCGATGTCGCCGAACCCGAAGTCGTTGCCGCCGATGCCGATCGTCACGATCTCGGTCGTCGGTCTGAGGGCGTCGAACTGGGGCTTCGCCGCGGGGTGGCTCAGGCCGTCGGGGAACGTGGTCTGCGGCTGCGTCATGTTGGTGGTGAGGGCGCCGGCGCAGCTGACGTCGGTCAGCTTGAGGCCGAGGTTGGCGGCGACCTGGTGTGGGTAGTCGTTCGTCGACTGCCGGCAGCCGGTCGACGGCTGGTCGGCGGCCACTGGGTCGACGCCCCAGTCGGCCGTGAAGGAGTCGCCGAGCGCGACGTACTCCTTGCCGGTGAGCGGGGCGGCGGCGGGCGCTGCGGCGCCTGGGCTGGCCGTCGCGACCGCCGGGAGACCTGCGAGCGAGCCTCCGACCGAGACGAGCACCGCGACGCCGAGCAGCGCGAGCGGACGGGCGGCGAGCGGATGCGACATGGTCCGGTCCTTACGGGAGACGGGACCCGCGGCGGCCCCCGCGTCATGGTGACACGCGAGGGCAGCCGTAGCGCCGCCGTCGCGACCGCGCTCGGCTCGCTCAGCCGCGCCCGGCGAGCCGTTCGCGCAGCCCCAGCCGCACCGACGGCCACTCGGCGTCGATGACCGAGTAGACGACCACGTCGCGGACCGTGCCGTCCTGCCAGAGGTCCTGGTTGCGCAGGACGCCGTCCTGCTTGGCGCCGAGCGCCTCGATGGCCCGGCGGGACCGGCGGTTGTGCCAGTGGGTCCGGAACTCCACGGCGACGCAGTCGAGGACCTCGAACGCCCGGGTGAGCAGGAGCAGCTTGGCCTCGGGGTTGACTGCGGTCCGCTGGGCGCTCACCGCCAGCCAGGTCGACCCGATCTCGAGCCGGCGGTTGTCCGGGCGCACGTTCATGTAGGTCGTCATCCCGACCGCCCGACCGGTCCGGACGTCACGGACGGTCCACGGCACCATGGTCCCCGCCTCGTGCTCGGCCAGGCGCCGGCGGATCTCCGCGGCCATGCCCTCGGGCGACGGGATCCGGGTCACCCAGAGGCGCCACAGCTCGCCCTCCAGCACCGCCTCGGCCAGCTCGGCCTCGTGCTCGGGGGCAAGGAGCTCCAGCACGACGTGGTCGCCGCGGAGCGCCGGGGCCTCGAGGAAGGCGGAGGTCACGATTCGACCCTAGGGGCGGACGGGAACTTAGCGGCCCTCTCGCTCGCCTTATCCTGTGTATGCGTTCCTGGGAGTTCCTTGGGAACGCCGCACCGACGTCAAGGAGTAGGGATGGCGAGCAGCAACCCCGTGTTCTCGCAGGTCAACCGGGAAATCAAACAGGGGTACGCCGGGTTCGACCAGCAGCGCGCCGGTCAGCAGCCCGGCTACAACCCCGCTGGGATGCAGGGCGTGCAGGACCGAGTGACCAGCGACCAGCTGGAACAGATGTACGACGCGCCGCCGGCGGGCCCGATCCAGACCGGGCGGTTGACGTTCGACGACGTCATCATGAAGACCCTGGGCCTGTTCGTCCTGCTTGTCGCCGCGGCGGCAGGCTCATGGTTCCTGTCTCGCGGCAACCCAGCCCTGCTCATGCCGATGTGGATCGGCGGCGCGCTGGGCGGCTTCGTCGTCGCCCTGGCGGTCATCTTCATGAAGACCATCAGCGTGCCGCTGATCGTCCTCTACGCCGTGCTGGAAGGCGTCTTCCTCGGGGCGTTCAGCCTGGTGATGGAGCAGCGCTGGCCCGGCATCGTCATGACCGCGGTCGTCGCGACGCTGTGCACCTTCGCGGGGATGTTCGTCGGCTACCGGTTCGGCCTCATCAAGGTGACCAGCCGCAGCCGCAAGATCTTCGGGATGATGATGATCGGCTACCTGCTGTTCAGCGTCGTCAACGTCATCGGACTGATGCTCGGCTGGACCAGCGGCTGGGGCTTCGGCGGCTCGGGCCTGCTCGGCATCGGCATCTCCCTGCTCGGGGTGGGCCTGGCCTCGTACTCGCTGGCGGTCGACTTCGACGACATCGCGATCGCCGTTCGGGCGGGGATGCCCGAGAAGGTCTCGTGGAAGCTGGCCTTCGGCCTCATCGTCACGCTGGTCTGGCTGTACCTCGAGATGCTGCGGCTCCTCGCCATCCTGCGTGGTGACTGACGGTTGGGTGACCTCGACCGAGCGTGAGCTCCAGCGCGTGGTCGAGCGGTGGCGTCAGCTGCCGCTCGACCACGCGCTTTCGCGTATGCCCGTGGTCCGGCCGGTGGTTCAGGGACTGGCCGACGCGGTGGCCGACGTCGAGGGGCGCCCCCACGTCGAGGTGCCCGACCTCGGTGCCCCGGCAGTCATGGACCAGCTGACGGTCATGACCTACGACGCGGCGCGCGCCGGTCTCGACCCGGCGCCGGAGCTCGAGCGGCTGCGACGCGACCTCAGCTGAGGCGCTCGTAGATGATGGCCATGCCCTGGCCGCCCCCGACGCACATCGTCTCGAGGCCGAACTGGGCGTCCCGCTCCTGCATCCCGTTGAGCAGCGTCGTCGTGATGCGCGCTCCGGTCGACCCGAAGGGGTGGCCCAGCGCGATCGCTCCGCCGTTGACGTTGAGCTTGTCGAAGTCCATGCCGAGCGCGTCCGCGCTGGGGAGGACCTGGGCGGCGAAGGCCTCGTTGATCTCGTAGAGGTCCAGGTCGCCGATGGTCATGCCGGCGCGAGCCAAGGCCTGCTTGGAGGCCTCGATCGGGCCGAGGCCCATGATCTCGGGGGAGAGGCCCGAGACGCCGGTGGCGACGACCCGGGCCAGCGGGGTGAGGCCGAGCTCGGCGGCCTTGGTGTCGCTCATGACGACCACCGCGGCGGCGCCGTCGTTGAGCGGGCAGCAGTTGCCGGCCGTGACGGTGCCGTTCGGCCGGAACACCGGGTTGAGGCCGCTGACCCCTTCGATGGTGACGCCCGGCCGCGGGCCGTCGTCGGTCGACACGACGCGGCCGTCGGGCATGGTCACCGGGGTGATCTCGCGCTCGAAGAACCCGTTGGCGATGGCCTTCTCGGCGCGGTTCTGGCTGGTCACGCCCCACTCGTCCTGGCGCTCGCGGGTGATCCCGAGCGACGTCGCGACGTTCTCGGCGGTCTGGCCCATGGCGATGTAGACGTCGGGCAGCAGGCCGTTCGCGCGGGGGTCGGTCCAGGTGGCGTTGGTCGTGGCCGTCTCGACGGTGCGGGCCATCGGCTCGCCGAACAGCGGGTTCCGGGCCTCGTCGTCGGCACCGCCGGCGCCGGCCCAGTTGAGGTACTGGGAGACGCACTCGACGCCGCCGGAGAGGAACACGTCGCCCTCGCCGGCCTTGATCGCGTGGTAGGCCATCCGCGTCGTCTGGACGCTCGACGCGCAGAACCGGTTGATCGTGGCCCCGGGCAGCTGGTCGTACCCCGCCAGCACCGCCACGACCCGGGCGAGGTTGGCGCCCTGGCGTCCGGACGGCTCTGCGCAGCCCCAGTAGAGGTCGTCGATGTCCTGGGGATCGAGCCCGGGAACCTTGTCGAGAACGGCCCGGAGCACCTGGACCGAGAGGTCGTCCGGACGGATCTCCTTGAGCGACCCCTTGAACGCCCGCCCGATGGGGGTGCGGGCGGTCGCGACGACGACGGCCTCACGGGTGCTGGCCACGGTGGTCCTCCTTGACGGCGGGTAAGCGCGTGCTTACCTGGTTGGCGTCGATGATATGCCGGTCGGGCGACCACCGGGATGCGGCTCCGGTGTGGCCTGCCTCTCGTCGACCTCATCCCACGATGTGGGTCAGCTCCCGGCGGAGTGTTCGACCGGCTCGCTCTGGGGGTCGTCGACGGACGGGGTATGCGCGTCGCCGGCCCGAGCCGGGAACGGCCGGCGGACCCGGTGCAGCACCACGGCCCAGCGGCCGAGGGGTCCGCGGCTCTGGCCACCGACGCGGGTCGGGCTCACCTCGGTGCCGGGGTTGCGCACCGCGCTCGTGGCCGCCCGGGAGACCGGCGTGACCCGCTCGCCACGGCTGCGGTCGAGACCGAGCACGACGTCCTCGTCGAACAGGCCCATCGCGGAGCAGAGGGTGGGCAGCAGGACCGCGGCGGCCCGCGCATACCCGGCCGGCGAGGGGTGGAACCGGTCGTGGCTGAACATCTCGTGCGGGCGCTGCTCGAACTCGGGGCCGAGGATGTCGCCCAGCGACACGGTGCTCCCGCCGGCGGTGACGACCGCCACGGTCTGGGCGGCGGCGAGATCGCGGCTCCACCGCCGCGCGAGCGTCCGGAGCGGCTGCGCGACCGGCTGGAGCACCCCGAGGTCGGGGCACGTGCCGACGACGACCTCGGCCCCGGCGTCGCGCAGCCGGCGGACCGAGGCCTCGAGGTGCCGCACGGCGATCGACTTGTCGATGCGGTGGGTGATGTCGTTGGTGCCGATGAGGATGACCGCGGCGTCCGGGTGGGGCACGACGTCGAGGGCGTTGGCCACCTGGACACCTAGGTCACCGGACACCGCGCCCACGACCGCGACGTTGGTGAGGCGGACCCGACGGCCCGCGAAGGCGGAGACCCCGGTCGCGAGGATGGCCCCGATGGTTTGCCGGCCGACCTCGGCGCCCAGGCCGGCCGCGCTGCTGTCGCCGAGGACCAGCAGCTCGAGGGGAGCTCCCGGTCCGGCGCCGTAGACCCCGTCGTCCTCGGGAGCGGCCTCCTCGATGATGCCGACCGCCATGCGCGCCAGCAGCGCCTCGGCCTTGATCAGGCCGTAGCCGACGACGCCCAGCACGCCGATGCCGGCGATCCCGAAACCGCCCCCGTAGGCAGCGGTCTGGGCGATCCGGCGCGCGCGCCGTGCACGTCCCATCGCATCCCCCACCCGGTGTTGCCCTGCCCCCGGTCCTGAGGCTCCCCCCAGTGTCCGGGTGTCCAGTGTCCACCGTACGACGTCCGCGCGAGCGGAATTCGGCGGGGAGGTGGACAGTGCGGTGGCCATGCGGAAAGGAGGCAGGATGGTCCCGTGAAGTACGCAGAGCACATCGCCGACCTCGTCGGGAACACGCCACTCGTCAAGCTGTCCTCGGTGAGCGAGGGCATCGCCTGCACCGTGCTGGCCAAGATCGAGTACTTCAACCCGGGCGGGTCCGTGAAGGACCGCATCGCCCGCCGGATGATCGAGGCCGCCGAGGAGTCCGGCGAGCTCAAGCCCGGCGGCACCATCGTGGAGCCCACCTCCGGCAACACCGGCGTGGGGCTCGCCCTGGTCGCGCAGAAGCGCGGCTACGACCTCGTCTTCGTCTGCCCCGACAAGGTGAGCCAGGACAAGCAGGACGTGCTGCGGGCATACGGGGCCCGGGTGGTGGTCTGCCCGACCGCCGTCCCGCCGGAGCACCCCGACTCGTACTACTCCGTGTCCGACCGCCTGGTGCGCGAGATCGACGGCGCCTGGAAGCCGAACCAGTACGCCAACCCGATGGGACCGCAGAGCCACTACGAGACCACCGGACCGGAGATCTGGTCCGACACCGAGGGGCGGGTGACCCACTTCGTCACCGGCATCGGCACCGGCGGGACGATCAGCGGTTCCGGCCGGTACCTCAAGGAGGTCTCCGAGGGACGGGTCCGGATCGTCGGCGCGGACCCCGAGGGCTCGGTCTACTCAGGCGGAAGCGGTCGCCCGTACCTCGTCGAGGGGGTCGGCGAGGACTTCTGGCCCGAGGCGTACGACCCGTCGGTCGTCGACGAGGTCATCGCGGTCTCCGACGCCGACTCGTTCGCGATGACCCGTCGCCTTGCCCGCGAGGAGGGCCTGCTGGTCGGCGGCTCCTGCGGCATGGCCGTCGTTGCGGCGTTGCGCGCCGCCCAGGACCTGCCCGCCGACGCCGTCGTCGTCGTCCTGCTGCCGGACTCGGGACGCGGCTACATGTCCAAGATCTTCAACGACGACTGGATGAGCTCCTACGGGTTCCTCGGCGCCGACGGCGAGACGACCGTCGGTGACGTGCTGCGCAGCAAGGGCGCCGTCCTGCCCGCCCTCGTGCACACGCACCCCGGCGAGACGATCCGCACGGCGATCAGCATCCTGCGCGAGTACGGCGTCTCGCAGATGCCGGTCGTCAAGGCCGAACCACCCGTGACCTCCGGAGAGGTCGCGGGCTCGGTGAGCGAGCGGCGGCTGCTCGAGCTGCTGTTCACCGGCAAGGCGCATCTGGCCGACTCGGTGGAGAAGCACATCGAAGCGGGGCTTCCGCTGGTCGGGTCGGGCGAGAAGGTCAGCGTGGCGCGGCACGAGCTCGAGGGCGGCGACGCCATCCTCGTCACCGACGAGGGCAAGCCGATCGGCGTCCTCACCCGGGCGGACCTGCTCGGCTTCCTCAGCGACTAGCCCCTCGGCCGACGGCCGGCCGTTGCTCAGAACCGGCTGATCTCCGGGATGACCCGCTCGCCGAGGACCTCGAGCCAGTCGGGGCGCGACCCGTCCAGCCCGCGGCTGTGGACGTGGGTCACTCCCAGGGCGGCGAGCTCCTTGAGGTGCGCGAGGACCGCGTCGACGTTCTCGCCGTTCGGCCCGGGGTCCACCGGGCACATCACCGTCTTGGCGATCTCGTCGTAGTCGCGACCGAGGCCCTCGCAGTGCTCGCGCAGGATGTCGAGCTTGCGCGGCAGCTCCGGCGTGTCGAAGAGGTTGCAGGCGTCCGCATACTGCGCCACCATCCGCAGCGTCTTCTTCTCGCCGCCGCCGCCGATGAGGATCGGGGGGTGCGGCCGCTGCACCGACTGCGGTGAGTTCAGGGTCCGGCCGAGCCGGTGGTGCTTCCCCTCGTAGGGCTCGTCGCTGTCGCTCCACATCTGCAGGCAGATCTGCAGCGTCTCCTCCAGCCGCTCGAACCGCTCGGCCGTGGGCGGGAACGGCAGGCCGAGGCCGAGGGACTCCTCCTCGTTCCACGCGGCGCCGATGCCGAGCCAGGCGCGACCGCGAGACAGCACGTCGAGGGTAGTGACCTCCTTGGCCAGCAGGCCCGGCTCGCGGTAGACGGCGGCGGTGACCCACGCGAGCAGCTCGACCTTCTCGGTGACCGCGGCGAGGTATCCGAGAGTGGTGTACGCCTCGAGCATCTCGTGCTCCGGTGGGCCGATGTGCCCGATCTGCCACACGTGGTCCATCACCGACAGCTTCCGGACGCCCACGTCCTCGGCAAGCTTGGCGGTGCGGACGAGGTCGGTCACGAAGGTGGCCGGGCCGCCGGACCAGGTGAAGTTGGCGAGGTGGATTCCGAGTTCCATGGCTCGCACGTTACGCACGCGTCCCTGGGAGGACGCTGGGAGGGCGGACAGCACCTCGCGATGCGGTCCAGGGGAATGCGGAGGTCTGCGGATGGATCTAAGGTCCACCGCCTCATGCGGTCCCGACCGGCCCGACCCGATCGTGGAGGGACCACGACCACGGACAGCGGCAGGGGGTAAGGGCAGGGCGGCTCGGCGTAGCGCGTCCGGAACGGGGACCCGGCTCACATGGGCCGCCGCGCTGTCCGTGGTCGTGGGACTCTCCGCGTGCTCGTCGGCCTCGTCGACGGCATCCTGCGCACCGGGGTGACGGGCACCTCGGGCACGTTCGCGTACTCCAGCGGGACGTCGCCCGCGCTCGCAGCGATCCTTCGCGCAGGCGACCGGGCTCGTGGCGGTGTTCGTCACCGAGGTGCTGTCCACCACGCTGTACGAGAAGGTCGACGGACGGGCGTACGAGAACATCGTCACCTATGTCGTCCTGCCGCGCCTCGGCTCCTGAGTCGGTCACTGCTTTCGCCCGCGCGCCGGACGGCGATAGCGCCACACTGGAGCCATGGAGCAGGGCGCCCCGGCGTCCGGGCCGCTCGTCGGCCGGGACGTCCAGATGGACGTTCTCGTCAGGCTGCTCGACGACGTCGCCGCCGGGCGACCGGGCGTGGTCGTGCTCGAGGGCGAGGCGGGCATCGGCAAGACCCGGCTGGCCCGCGAGACCGCCGAGACCGCGGCGGCCAAGGGGTTCCAGGTGCTGTGGGGCACCTGCGTCCACTTCGGCTCCTCGCAGGTGCCGTACGCCGCCTTGACGGGTGCTGTCCGCCGCTGGTCGCGGGGCCGGACCGACGACCGGGCGACGGCCGCCGGGCGAGCCCTGCTGCAGCTCATGGCCGGGACCGCCTCACAGGCCGACACGGTCACCATCGGCCGGGTGCTCCAGGCTGCCGACGACCTCGTCGACGAACTGAACCGCGTCGCCCCGACCCTTTGGGTCGTGGACGACCTCCACTGGTCGGACGTCACCTCACGCGACGTCCTCGCGTACGTCATCGCCGGGCTCCACGCGCAGCGTCTCGGGCTGGTCCTGCTGGTCCGGGCCGAGGAACGGACCGAGGGCCACCCACTGAACGAGTGGCTGGCCGACCTGCGCCGCGACCCGGCCGTTCGTGACCTGGTCGTGGGCCGGCTCTCGGCCGAGGAGACCGAGGAGCAGGTCGCGGCGCTCTGCGGGACGCCGCCGACCTTCGATCTCGTCTCCCACATCCACCGCCGTACCGACGGGAACCCGTACTTCACCGAGCTGTTCGTCAAAGGCCTCAGCCCGGACCTCGACGGGCCGCCGGCCCGCACGCCGCACGGGCTGCTGGACGCTGTCGCGGCGCGATGGCACTCGCTGCCCGAGCCGTCGCGCGACGTGGCCCGGGTTCTCGCCGTCGGGGGTCGCCCGCGGGTTGTCGAGCTGCTCGAGCGCGTATGCGCCGAGGCCGGCCTGCGGGTCGGCCCGCTCGAGGACGCGGTGCGCGACGGGGTCCGCGGCGGGGTGCTGACCTTCTCCGACGAGGTGGTGTGGTTCCGCCACCCGCTCCTTCCGGACGTGCTCGCCAAGGAGTCGGGGATCATCAATGTCGCCGCGATCCACGCCGCCTACGCGGACGTGCTCAAGGAGGCCGACACCGGCGACACGCTGACCGCCGCCGACATCGCGCTGCACGAGGAGCAAGCGGGCCGAGAGCCCGAGGCGTTCGCGTGGTCGCTGGAGGCGGCCGACCGGGCCGCCCTCGTCTCGGCGCGCTCGGAGCGGTGGTCGGCGCTCGACCGGGCCTGTCGGCTCTGGTCCTGCCAGTCCTTGGGCGCTGAGACCGACCGGGCGGGTCACGTCGAGCTGCTCCGCCGCACGGCCGAAGCGGCACGGCTGGCCGGTGAGGTGGCCGGGGCGGTCGACCGGCTCGAGGAGGCGATCGCCCTCGTCGACGCCGATCGCGACCCGCTGCTGGCCAGCGAGCTCCTCGTGATGTGGTGCGCCCGGCGCTGGGACGCCACGCCCGGGATCGCCTACATGCGGCCCGAGCTGTTCCGGGCGGTCGAGATGGCCGAGCGCGTTCCCGGGAGCCCACAGCACGCATTGGCCGTCGCCGAGCTGGCAATCGGGCGGGTCTGGGACTTCGAGGCGCAGGCCGAGGACCGCTTTGGAGCGGACGCTCCAGTCGTTCCGGGCCGTTTCCTCGCGCACCAGGCGGTCGAGATGGCTGAGCGGACCGGCGACGCCCGGGCGATGGCGCGGTCGCTCTGTGCGCTGGCCATCGCGGAGTACCACATGCCGGAGACCGATCCGGTCGACCGAGTGCAGCGGGCATTCGACCTCGCCGAGGCGGCCGGCGACACCATCACCATGGCGTTCGCCGCCGTGTACTGGCAGCACCACCTGATCCGGGAGGGTCGCTACGAGGAGCAGATCGAGCTCGCCTTGTGGTTGGCGGACGCGCTGGCCGAGGCCGGCGACCCGATCATGTCGGGGTTCATGACCGTCGGCGCCGCCGGCAGCCTGTTCGACCTCGGCGACTGGCCGCGCAGCGAGCCCCTGCTCCGGACGGCCCTGACCTCGAACCTGCGCGGGATCGCCAGCGGCGGAGCCAGCAGCGTCGCGGCGCACCTCGCGACGCGACGTGGCCGGGTCGGCTCGGCTCGCCGCTACCTCGATCGGCTGGAGCAGGTGATGGATCCGGGCTTCATGGGCGGCCCGATCGCCCTCCCGCACGTCGAGTACCACCTATTGGTGGGCAACCCCGCCGCGGCGCTCGACCACCTGCGCGCGCGCCATGACGCGGGGGGTTGGCGGGACCACTCCGGAGACATGCACGCCGCCCTCGTCGCCGCGGCGGCCGCGGACCTCGCCCAGCAGGCGCGGGACCGGCGGGACCCCGAAGCGGTGCGCCACGCGTACCAGGAGCTGGCGCAGCTGACCGCGCTCTTCCGCTCTCACGAGGGAGAGTTCGCGGCCGCATCCGACGACCCGCGCCGAAACCGGGGCTGGACCGCGCGGTGCCCCGCGGAGACCGCTCGGTGCCACGCCACCGACGACGAGGCGGACGCGTGGCGGCATGCCCAGGAGGTGTACCGCGAGATCGGGTTCCCGTGGGAGGAGGCCTACTGCGGGTGGCGGCTGGCCCGGGCGCTGATCCGCCTCGACGCGCCCCGGAAGGACGTTCGGGACGCGCTCCGCGCCGCCTACCCGGTGGCCGAACGCCTCGGCGCCACACCGCTCGTCACCGAGATCGAGGCCGTCGCGCGAGCCGCCCACGTGCGGCTGGACCTGGTCGAGGACCTGCCGGCCGACCTGCCGGACCAGGGGCTGCTCAGCGAGCGGGAGCGGCAGGTGCTCGAGCTGGTCATCGCGGGACGGACGAACTCCGAGATCGCCGCCACGTTGTTCATCAGCGAGAAGACGGCCGGCGCTCACGTGTCGAACATCCTGCGCAAGACGCAGACCCGGAACCGGGTCGAGGCGGCCGCCTGGGGACAACGGCTGGCCGCGGCCGGGGGGGTCAACCCCCCGAAATAGGAACGAGCACCGGGCATCTAGGGACCGCCTCCCGATGCCGGGGTAGGGGCGAAAGACCGACGCTGAACGGGTCATCAACCGATCTCAGCGAAGGAGGACCCCGTGTCCACCACGAACACCCACCGCCCGAGCTCCACCCTCACCCGACTGGCCGGCGCCACCGCCGTCGCCGGCGCCGCCCTGCTGCTCGCCGGCACCCCGGCCCAGGCACACGTCGCCCCCGACCCTCACACCGGTGACCTGCGAGTCATCACCCTGACGCAGTCCGTTCCGGCCCAGGACCTGAACCCGGGGCAGATCGGTCTCGGGGCTCTCGCGGGACTGGCCCTCGCCGGCGCCGGAGTGGTCGCCATCCGAGCCGCACGCCGACCCCACGTCGCCCACGCGGCGTGACCTGGCTCTGGACCGCCGCCCCTCAGTCGCGCGGCGACCGACGGGCGGCGACGCGGTCGCGGGCCCCGGTGAGGAGGTCGCGCACGAGGTCCGCCGTGCCCTCTCCGGGGTTGACGACGCATACCCATGCCTGCTGGCCGTACTCCGGGTGGGGGAGCAGCGTGTCGAGCCGTGCGTAGTCGTGGTCGCCGCGCCGCAAGGCGTGCTGCGACGGCGGGTACCCGACGAGCTCCTCGAACCGGCCCTTGCCGACGTTGACGTTCACTCGGAAGACGCCGTCCCGGCCCAGCCGCGACGCCTCGTCGAAGCCCGCGTAGTCGTGGACCACGAGGGTCGCGAACGGCCACCGCCGCTCCGGCGGCTCGGGCTGGGACCCCGGGGCGTCGTAGTAGACGAAGGAGTCGCCCCAGGCCGCCTCGGGCGCCCCGGTCTCGGCGCTCGCGGTCTCGACCGTGACGCCCTCAAGCCCCTGCGCAAAAGCGATGATCTCGTCCTCGGTCACGACCGGCGATCCTCCCACTCAGGCGATCCGGCGGGCCATCGCGGGATCCGGGTCGCCGACGGCCTCCGGATGGACGATCGCGGCCAGGGCCTCGATCCCGTCGACCAGCCGGGGTCCGGGGCGGGCGAACGAGGCGTTGGCGTCCACGGCCCACACCGGTATGCCGCTGGGCAGCACCTCGCGGGCGACGAGGGCCGCGGCCAGCTCCGCGGCCCCGGCCAGGTGGTACCCGCAGGGTGCGACGACGACGACCTCCGGTTCGGACGCCCGCGCCGCCTCCCACGTGGTCCGGTAGGACTTCTCGCCGGTCGTGCCGAGGGTGCTGACCGCGCCGGCCCTTTCGACCATCTCCGGCACCCAGTGCCCCGGAGCGAACGGCGGGTCGGTCCACTCGAGCACCAGCGCCCGCGGTCGGGGCAGCCCCTCGACCGCCCCCTCGACGGCGGCCAGCCGAACCCGCAGCCCGTCGACCAGCGCGTCGGCGGCCCCGGTCCGGCCGCTCGACCGGCCGAGGGTCACCACCGAGTCGAGCACCTCGTCGAGGGTGTGCGGGTCGATGGTCAGCACGTCCGCGCGGCAGCCGAGATGGGCCAGTGCGTCGTCGACCACGGAGACGTCGACGGCGCACACCGCGCAGAGGTCCTGGGTGACGACGAGGTCGGCGTCCAGTCCGGCCAGGGCGCCCTCGTCGAGGTGGTACAGGTCTTCTCCGGCGCGCATCCGCTGGCTCACCACGCGGTCGATCTCGGCGGCGCTCAGCCCTTCCGGCAGGGCCGAGGTCGACACGATCCGCCGGGTCCGCGCCTCGGTGGGGTAGTCGCACTCGAAGGTCACCCCGACGACGTCGTCCCCGGCTCCCACCGCGAACAGGATCTCCACGTGGTGGACGGCAGCAGCGAGACGATTCTCATCGACGACGGCTCCACGTGGTGGACGGCAGCAGCGAGACGATCCGCACCCGCCGAGACTAGGCGAGCGACGACTTCTCGGACATGTCCGGCCTGTGGCAGGCGTTCGGGCCGCAGGGCCGCAACTTCTCAGACATGTCCGGTCAGTCGCGGGCAGTTGGGCCGAAAGCGCCGCACCTTCTCAGACATGTCCGAGAAGGGGCGACGGGTGCCTCACGCGGTTGCCGTGGCGACTGGCGTGCCCTCACGGGTGTGGACCTGCACCTGGACGATGTCGCCGGGCTTCATCCAGCACGCCGCCGTCAGCGTGGTGCGACCGCTCGCGGTACCGGTCCAGCTCGCCACGTCGTACCGGTGGCCGTCCCGGTCGGTCACCGCGAGGAACAGCACCTCTCCGGTCGGCAGGCTGGACCCGCGGACGTCCAGCTGAGTGCCCCAGTTGCGCGTCACCAGGTCGATCTCCACCTGAGCCGGGCCCGACTGCCCTGGCGTCAGCGGTGCCGCGGCCGCGACCAGGCCACGGGTGGGCGGGGCGTTCAGCCGGTCGGTGAGGGGGCCGATGGACGCACCGAGGGCACCCGCGACGAGCACGAGCACGGCCGCGACCGCCGCGAGCCGCCAGCGCCGGCGGCGCCGCTCGGCGCGGACCCGGTCGAGGAGCGCGACGGGCGCCAGGGTCTCGGCCGGCACGAGGCCGTCCGGGTCGGGGACCGCTCCGTCGGCCGATCCGGACTCCGAGCCCGGCTCGACGAGGTCGAGGAGCGCGGGCAGGCCGGAGAGCTGAGCGGCTTCGCGCTGGCATACCTGGCAGGTGCGCAGGTGGCGCGTGAACGCGTGGTGCTCGGCGGTGTCGAGTCCACCGAGCACGAAGGCGCCGAGGAGCAGCTGCAGCTCCTCGTGCTCGGGTTCGGGGGCCGGTCCGGCGGTCACTGGGTCACTCCCATCTCGTCGAGGACGGTGCGCAGCGAGCGCACCGCGTAGAAGGCTCGGGACTTGACCGTGCCGGGTGGGATGCCGAGATGCTCGGCCGCCTCGGCGACGCTGAGGCGCTGGTAGTAGAGGGCGACGACGACGGTGCGGTGGTCCGGCTGCAGCCGGGCCAGGGCCTCCTCGACGAGGATCTGGTCGAGGGCGCGGTCGATCTCGCGTTCCGGGTTCGGGGTCCGGGGGTCGAGCCGGGCCCGGGAGTCGTCGTCGCGGTCGGCGGCCACCTCGACGACGCGGCGTCCGGCCGTGCGGTGCATGTCGATGAGCATGTTGCGCGCCGTCTGGAGCAGGTACGCCCGCATGCTCGTCACGTGCGGGGCCTGCTTCCAGACCCGCAGGATGACCTCCTGGACGA
Organism: uncultured Actinomycetota bacterium; assembly: GCA_963787725.1. Taxonomy (GTDB): domain Bacteria; phylum Actinomycetota; class Actinomycetes; order Actinomycetales; family Dermatophilaceae; genus Lapillicoccus. The sequence continues at coordinate 83,824 of CAWBEH010000010.1, forward strand.
CGTCCTCGGTGCGTCCCGGGTCGAGCGAGGTCCGGCCGACGAAGCGGCGCAGCACGGGACCGTGCTCGCGGTAGATCTCCGCCACGACCGCCTCGTCCAACGGCATGCCCGGCCTCCCTCCCCGCTGCGGTTCCGTGCTTGCTCGATTGTCGAGCTCGATTGTCGTCCTCGATTGTCGTCCTCGATTGTCGCCCTGCCGTGACCGGCGCCGCCCCCCTGCCGGGGCGCCGGCCACGGGCAGGGTCGGCGGACGGGGAGACGACCAGGAGGCCGGTTCGGTTCACCTACGCTTCGTGCGGTGGTCCAGTCCGTCGAGCTGCTCCTCGAACCGTCGGCCGAACACGCCGTCGTCCGGGTGTGGGAGGCCCTGCTCGAGGCCGGCCTCCCGTCGCAGGCTCGGCACGCGGCGCCGAGCAACCGTCCGCATACGACGCTCGTCGCGATGTCCGGCCTCACCTCGGAGGCCGAGTCCGCTGTCGCCGACGCGGTTCGGGGCCGTCTGCCCGTCGGCGCCGCGTGGGGCGAGGTCGCGCTCTTCGGACGCGGCCCGTGGGTGCTGGTCCGGCTCCTCGACCCGAGCGACGGTATGCGCAGACTCCAGGCCGCGGTCGCCGACGCCTCTGGCGTACCCGCCGACAGCCTCTCCTCACCGGGGCGGTGGGCGCCGCACGTGACGCTGGCCCGCCGGGTCGGGGAGCCGGAGGTCGACCGGGCCGTCGACCTCGTCACCGCATACGTGGAGCGCCAGGCTCCGGTCGGCACGCCGGTCCTCGCCGACGCGGTCCGCCGGTGGGACGGCTCCCGGAAGCGGGAGTGGCTGGTCGCCCCGGCTCAGACCTGACCGGTGCGCTTGAGCACCGTCTGGAACCAGTCGACCGACGTGTCGAAGGCCTTGCCGCCGGCGATCCGGTCGAACTCGATGGTCCGCAGCTCGTCGTCGCGCTCCTCGTCCTGGCCGACGACGCCGGAGACGCCGCTCTGCGCGGCCTCGACGGCGACCTCGACCATCTGGCGGATCAGGGTGCGGTCGGCCTCGTTGGCGGGGGCGGAGCGGGAGAAGTAGCCGCTCTTCTGGACCATCGTCTTCTCGGCCCCGACCCGTTTGGCGAACTGCTTGGCGAACCACTCGCCGGGGTTGATCCGGTCGAGCTTGACGTGGCCGAACGGGTCGCGGGGGATCTCCTCGCCCGCCGCCTCGAGGGCGGCGACGATCTCCGGCACGCCCGCGCCCTCCGACAGGAAGATGTTGACGCAGCCGATCTCGTCCATGGTCGCGCGCAGACGCTCGGCCTCGGCGTCCATGTCGATGGGGACCTCCGGGACGAACACGGCGTGGATGTCCCAGCGCTCCGGCGTGAGCCCGATCGACGGCACCCACTGCCGGCCGGCGTGCCACTCCTGGTACTGCGCGGCCGCCGCGGCCGTCAGCCAGCCGCAGCCACGACCCATCACCTCGTGGATGATGAGCATCCGCGGGTTGGAGCCGTGCTCGGCCAGCACGTGCTGGGCGAACAACGACGCCTGCTCGGCCGCCGTCCACGCACCGAGCGACTGCTTGATCGGGATGACGTCGTTGTCGATGGTCTTCGGCAGGCCGACGACGGTGAGGTCGTAGTCGCGCTCGTGGAGGAACGCCGCGAGGTCGGCGGCCGTCGTGTTCGTGTCGTCGCCGCCGATGGTGTGCAGGACGTCGACGCCGTCCTCACGCAGCCGCTCGGCGGCCACCTGGAGCGGGTCCTGGCCCTCCTCGATGAGGCCGCGCTTGACGAGGTCCGCGGCGTTGGTCAGCTTGACCCGGCTGTTGCCGATCGGACTGCCGCCGTAGCCCTGGAGCACGTGCGCGAACGCCCGCGCCGACGCATCCACGACGACCGAGCTGCCCGTCAGCACCCCGTGGTACCCGTGGCGGTACGCGAGGATCTCGACGTCCGGCAGCAGCTGGGTGTACCGCTCGATGAGCCCGCCCACCGCGGCGGAGAGGCAGGGCGCATACCCGCCGGCAGTAAGGAGGGCGACGCGGCGCAGAGTCCTGGGAGCCATGTCTCGAAGCCTAGGGCGGTTGAGCGGTCGCCGGCGCGGGCGGGTTCACGACGTGGGCAGCGTGACGGGCGGCGTCGCGCTACCGTCGGCTCGTGGCGAAGCCGACCGCATACCGGCTGGAGCGCCCTGAGGAGGAGGGCGAGATCCGCGACGTGGTGCGGGCGGCGTTCGGGCCGGAGGAGGGCGTCGAGCGGATCGTCGACGACCTGCGCCGCTCCGACGCGTGGGTGGGCCTGTCGTTCGTCGCGGAGTACGAGGGGCGGCTGGTCGGACACGTGTCGTTCACCCGCAGCCTCCTCGACGCCCCGAACCGGCTCGTCGAGGTGCTCGTGCTCAGCCCGCTCTCGGTGCGGCCCGTGAGGCAGGGCCGGGGGATCGGGTCGGCGCTGGTCCGGTATGCCCTGCGCGAGCTCGAGGAGCGGTCCGAGCCGCTGGTCTTCCTCGAGGGTTCGCCGGCGTACTACGCGCGGTTCGGGTTCCTGCCGGGCACCGACCTGGGGTTCCGGCGACCGTCACGGCGCATCCCCCGTGCGGCGTTCCAGGTGGTCCGGCTCCCGGCGTACGAGGAGTGGATGACCGGAACCCTGGTCTACCACCGCGTCTGGTGGGACCACGACGCCGTCGGGCTGCGCTGAGGCCGTCAGCTCGCGGGTCAGCCGATCCGGGGCGCGGGATGCCCGGAGTTGTGGTGCGCGACGACCTCGCGGGCGACCTCGGCGAGCTTGATGTTCATGTCCTGTGACGCCTTGCGCAGCAGGTCGAAGGCCTCGGTGTCGGAGATCTTGTGGAAGGCCATCAGCAGGCCGACGGCCTTGCCGATCTCGCGGTTGCTCTGTAGTCCGGCGGCGAGGGTTCGGGCCTCCTGCTTGCCGTGCAGGGCGGCCACCGCGACGGAGGCGAAGGCGGCCAGGATGATGGCCTGGTCGGCCGAGCGCTTGTCGATGCCGCCCACCCGGTCGGAGAACAGGTTGAGCGCGCCGATCTTCTCGTTGCCGGCGATGATCCGGAAGCCGGCCGCTGATCGCACCGGCGTCTGGCGGACGATCTGCTCGGCCAACGCCGGCCACTGGGTCGTGGGGTCGGCCAGGTCATCCTCGAACTGGGGCGCATCCTCGACGATCGCGTCGAAGCAGGGACCTTCCTGGTGCAGCTGCTCGAGCTTGTCGATGGTGCGCGCGACGTCATCGGTCGAGACGGCCGTCTTGACGTGGCCGTTACGGCCGAGCTGCATGATGCTGGCGTGGTCGCAGCCGTCGACGACCCTCACCGCCGTCGTGACGATGGCGGAGTAGATCTCGTCGAAGCTGTCGGAGGCGTAGAGGATCGTGCTCAGGGATCCGAGCGCGTCGCTCGTCGGCGCGGTTACTGGAAAGGTCGGCAAGGGGCGTGTCCATGGGTCACCGTGTGTCGGTCGTCGTCGGTCGGGGTCCGAACAGGCTGATTCTGACACCCCCGGGGCGCCGTTTCGACCACGCGCCCTCGGGGTACGGTCCGCTGCGGCCCGATTCGGCGGGGGCGTGCCGGGCTGCTGGGGCCTTTCCGGTTCCAGCCGAACCCTCCGAGAACCTGGAGACATTCATGATCGTCCTGGGAATCATCCTGCTGCTCATCGGGTGGCTGGCCAACATCTCGATCCTCGTCACGATCGGCGTCATCGTCCTCGTGGTCGGGCTCGTGTTCATGCTGCTCGGTGCGACGGGACGCGCCGTCGGTGGTCGGAAGGTCTGGTACTAGCGATGTAGGAGGCCTCGACCGTCTCGGTCGTGGATCTCGCAGGAGCCGGGCCGCCGCACCATGCGGCCCGGCTCCTGCCGTTCGGGGGCAGCAACCCGCGGGGCCGGGTCGGTTCAGGCCGCGCTGTCCAGGGACGCCCGCAGCCGGAGCCGCAACCGCGTCAAGGTGGCCCGGAGGATGCGAGAGACCTGCATCTGGCTGACGCCGATCCGGTCGGCGATGTCGGACTGGGTGAGCAGGTCCACGAAGCGCAGGCGCAACACGAGCCGTTCGCGGTCGGTCAGGTCGTCCAGCGCGTCACGGAGCCACGCCGAGTCGTCGACGGCCGCGAAGGGGTCGTCCGACTCCTCGAGACTCACCTCTGGGGCCGACTGTCCCGAGCTGGCGGGCAGATCCAGGGACAGGGCGTGGAAGCTCGACGCCGCCTCGCGAGCGGCTCGGACCTGGCTCTCGTCGACCTCGAGGGCCCTGGCCAGCTCGTCGGGCCGTGGCCGGCGGTGCAGGTCCTGCTCCAGGTCCTTCTCGACGTCACGGATCCGCGCGCCGAGCTCCTGCAGCCGGCGCGGTGGTCGGACCATCCAGCCGGTGTCGCGGAAGTGCCGCTTGATCTCGCCGGAGATCGTCGGGGCCGCGAAGCCGACGAACGACTGCCCGACCCCCGGACGGAACCGCCGGACCGCCTTGACCAGCCCGAGGCGCGCGACCTGGACCAGGTCGTCGCGGTCGATGCCGCGGCCGAGGTAGCGGGACGCGATCCCGTCGGCGAGACCGAGGTTGAGCATGACCAGCGCGTCCGCGGTGTCGCGGTCGACCGGCACGCCCTCCTCGACATCACGAAGGAGCCACTCGGTGCGGTCACGTGGGCGGCCGTCACGCTGGGACGTGGTGGCGGTGAGGGCCAGAAGGGTCTGGCTGGGACTCGCGGCTGATCTCGTCATCGGGTGCTCCCGGGGAGAAACTGCTCAAACCCGTGGCGCCACTTCCGGACCAGTACCGCCACGTAATCACCAATTCCGCCCAACAGCAAGCCGAGTCGCCTGGGAGTCCGCTGGATGCCACGGCCCGCAGCGGCCAGGTTTGCCGCCGGGCACCGCCGGGTATGCGCGTACACGTGGCTCCGGGACGTCGCCGTCTCGGCGAGTCCTTCCCGGGTCACCCGTTCACGAGACGGTTATGGAGAGAGGGCAGACCATGGGACTGACGGACAAGGCCAAGAACGAGGCCGAGATCGCCAAGGGCAAGGTCAAGGAGGGCGTCGGCGACGCCACCGACAACGAGCGCCTTCAGGCCGAGGGCGAGACCGACCAGGCGTCCGGCAACATGAAGCAGGCCGGCGAGAAGGTCAAGGACGCGTTCCGCGACTGACCGATCCGCTACGGACCTGAACCGGTGCCGCCGTCCACGGTGGCGCCGGTTCATCCGCGTCCGGGGTCAGCCGAGCAGGCGCGTCCCGCCGACCCACACACCGGCGGTGTCGGCCACGCCGCCGAGGGTGAAGACCTTGGCCAGCGCGTCGTCCGGACCGTCCGCGTGCATGAGCGCGGCGTCGAGCGTGCTCCCCACCGGCGGCCGGACCCAGACGGCGTCGAACTGACGGCCGACAGACAGGTCGCCCACGTCGTCGAGTCCGAGTGCGTTCGCACCCGCGTGCGTCGCAAGGTAGAGCAGGTGGGCGGAGGTCAGCGCCAACCCCTGCTCGTGCAGCAGCTGCTGCATGAAGTACGCCTGCAGCCCCTCCTTGAGCAGTGACAGCCCGGTTCCGGCGCCGACGTCGGAGCCCAGCGCAACGTTCACGCCGGCCTCGACGTGCCGCCGCATCGGGAAGAGCCCGCTGCCCAGGGCCGAGTTGCTCGACGGGCAGTGCGCCACCCACGCTTCCTGCGCGGCGAGCAGGCCGAGCTCACGGTCGAGGACGTGGACGTTGTGCGCGAAGACGCTGCGCGGGCCGACGAGACCGAACCGGTCGTAGGTGTCGATGTAGTCGGGCGAGCCCTCGAACAGCCGCACCACCTCGGCGACCTCGTCGCGGTTCTCGTTGACGTGCGAGGTGAACCAGGTTCCCTCGACGTCCTTGGCCAGCGCCGCACACGACTCGAGCATCGGCTCGCTGGCGGACAGCGAGAACCGGGGCGTGACCGCATACCGGGTCCGTCCCTGTCCGTGCCACCGCTCGGCGAGGGTGCGCCCCTCGTCGTACGCCCGGCCCGGGGTCGAGAGCAGGTCGGGCCGGAGCATGCGGTCGCTGACCACGAGGCCGGTGGTGACGCGCAGCCCGACCCGGGTCGACTCGGCGAAGAGCGAGTCCACAGCGCCCGCGAAGTGCGACCCGAACACCAGCGCGCTGGTCGTCCCCGCCCGGACCAGCCCGCTGACGAACTCCGCCGCGACCGTGTGTGCGTAGTGCGGGTCGGCCAGCGCGGCCTCCTCGGGCAGGGCGCAGCGTTCGAGCCACTCGAGCAGCGGCATCCCGATCCCGCCGATGATCCGAACCTGGGGGTAGTGGACGTGGGTGTCGACGAACCCGGGCAGCAGCAACCCGCCGCGCAGGTCGACGACCTGCTCATGCGGGTGTGCCCGGGCGACCTCGGCGATCGCCCCACGGGCGCGGATCACGCCGTCCTCCACGTAGATCCCGGCGTCCTCGTCGGCGCGGAGGGCGCCACCGGTGAACGGGCTCTGTGGTGTGTCGAGGACGGTGGCGCGGTAGATCGTCATCGGCGGACCTCCGTCGGCGTCGCGGCAGCCGACACGGCGCGGTCGCGCTCGAAGGTGCGGACGAGATCGGCGGCGACACTGACGGCGATGGTCGCGGGGTCCTTGCCCGCCACGTCGGGCAGGCCGATCGGGGTCGTGATCCGGGCCACCGCCTCGGGTCCGTGACCCTCCTGGGCCAGCTTGCTCCGGAAGCGGGACCACTTGGCCGACGAGCCGATCAGGCCGACCGACCCCAGGTGCGAGCAGCGCAGGGCGACGTCGCACAGGGCGATGTCCTCGGCGTGGTCGTGGGTCATGACGAGGACGTGGGTGCCCGGCGGCACCTGCCCGAGGACCAGCTCGGGAACCGGGGCGTGATGGACGTGGACGCGGGCCAGCGCGTCGCGGGTGACCCCCGCCAGCGCCGCCTCGGAGGCCTGCTCCGCGCGCGAGTCGACGAGGTGCAGCTCGACGTCGTGGCGGGCCAGGATGCGGGCCAGCTCGACGCCGACGTGGCCGAGCCCGAAGATCGCGACCGACGGCACCACGGCGAGCGGTTCGAGGACGATCGTGACCTCGCCGCCGCAGCACTGCACACCGTGCTCGACCGGCGCCTTGTCGTTGAGGGACAACGACATCAGCTCCGGTATGCGGCTCGTCCCCTCGGCGAGCATGGCCCGCGCCCGGGCTACCGCGGTGGCCTCGAGGTTGCCGCCGCCGATGCTGTCCCATGTCGCATCGGCGGCGACGACCATCTTCGCGCCGGCCTCGCGCGGCGCGTGCCCACGGACCGTCACGAGGGTGACGAGCACTCCGGCCCGGCGCTCGCGGCGGAGGGTCTCGACGGCGGTGACCCAGCTCATGACGTCTCTGCTTCCTGCTGGTCAGGCCCGTGCCGGGACGGGCTTCTCGTAGTGCTCCGACGTCGGGTGGGCCGGGTGGGCGTCCGGGCCCGGCTGCTCCGGGACGACGCCCGGAAAGCCCTCCTCGACGTGGCCGTGCTCGGACGCGCGGCGGGCCTGCTCGACCGCCCAGTAGACCGCCTCGGGCGTCGCCGGCGACGCGAGGTCGACGCTGGTGCCGGCCGGGCCGAACGCGGCGGCGGCCTGGCGAAGCGCCTCGCGGACCGAGAACGCCAGCATCAGCGGGGGCTCGCCGACCGCCTTGGAGCCGTAGACGGCGCCGTCCTCGTGGGCCTGCTGGAGCAGGGCGACGTTGAACACGTCGGGCATCTCCGAGAAGCTCGGCAGCTTGTAGGTGCTCGCCGCCTGGGTCGTGAGCCGCCCGCGCGTCGGCCGGTCGCTCTCGTCCCAGCGCAGGTCCTCGAGGGTCAGCCAGCCGGCGCCCTGGACGAACCCGCCCTCGATCTGGCCGATGTCGACCAGGGGGGAGAGGCTGTCGCCGACGTCGTGGACGATGTCGACGCGCCGGGTGCGGTAGGCCCCGGTGAACCCGTCCACCTCGACCTCGGTGGCGGCGACGCCGTAGGCGAAGTACTTGAACGGCTCGCCCTCGAACCGCTGGGAGTCCCAGTGCAGTCCCTCGGTCCGGTAGTAGCCGGCGGCGAAGAGCTGGACCCGGCGGAAGTACGCGGTCTTGACCAGCTCCTCCCAGGAGACCTTCTCGCTGGTGTAGGCGACGCCACGGGCCACGCCGTCCTCGATCCGCACGTCAGCGGGGGAGATGCCGAGGCTGGTCGCCGCGACCTGGAGCAGCCGCTCCTTGATCTGCTCGCAGGCGTTCTTCACGGCGCCACCGTTGAGGTCGGCGCCCGAGCTGGCCGCCGTGGCCGAGGTGTTGGGCACCTTGTCGGTTCGCGTGGGCGCCAGTCGCACCTTCGACAGCGGGATGCCGAGCGTCGTCGCGGCGACCTGGAGCATCTTCGTGTGCAGGCCCTGGCCCATCTCGGTGCCACCGTGGTTGATGAGGACCGAGCCGTCCTTGTAGACGTGCACGAGCGCGCCGCCCTGGTTGAACGCGGTGAGGTTGAACGAGATGCCGAACTTGACCGGCGTGACGCCGATGGCCCGTTTGGTGTCCTCGTTGGCGGCGTTGAAGTCGGCGATCTCGGCCAGCCGGCGGTTGAGGTCACCCGTCGCGATCACCTGGTCCCACGCGGCGCTCGCGCGCTCCGGGTGCCGGACCGGCTGGCCGTAGGGCGTGGCCTGTCCGTCGACGTAGAAGTTGCGGCGCCGCAGGGTCATCGGGTCGATGCCGAGCAGTGGCGCGCAGCGGCCGAGGATGTCCTCGATGACGATCATCCCCTGCGGGCCCCCGAACCCGCGGAACGCCGTCTGGGACGTCTTGTTGGTCTTGGCGATCCGGCCGTTCACCCTGATGTTGGGGACCCAGTACGCGTTGTCGATGTGGCAGAGGGCCCGCGCGAGAACGGGTTCGGACAGGTCGAGGCTCCAGCCGCCGTCGGAGGTCAGCGTGGCGTCGAGCGCCTGCAGCCGGCCGTCGTGGTCGAAGCCCACCCGCCACTCGGCGTGGAACCCGTGCCGCTTCCCGGACATCGTCATGTCCATCGTCCGGTTGAGCCGGAGCCGGACCGGTCGCCCGGTGAGCGTCGAGCCGAGAGCGGCGATCGCCGCATACCCGTGCGGCTGCATCTCCTTGCCCCCGAAGCCGCCGCCCATGCGGAGGCACTGCACGGTGACGTCGTGGCTGTGCCGCCCGAGGACGTGCGCGACGATCTCCTGGGTCTCCGACGGGTGCTGCGTGCTGCTCTGAACGAAGATCTGGCCGTTCTCGTCGACCAGCGCCAGCGCGGCGTGGGTCTCGAGGTAGAAGTGCTCCTGCCCGGCGAACTCGAACTCGCCCGAGAACACCTGAGTGGCTTGCGCGAAGCCGGCGTCGACGTCGCCGCGCTCCATGTGCGGCTGCGACCCCTGGAAGCTCTTCGCGGCGATCGCCTCCTTGACGGTGACGAGGGCGGGCAGCGGATCGGCCTCGACGACGACCGCCGCCGCGCCGAGGCGGGCTGCCTCCAGGGTCTCGCCGAGGACCCAGGCGACCGGGTGGCCGAAGTAGCAGACCTCGGTCGGGAAGAGCGGCTCGTCGTGCTTGATGCCGGCGTCGTTGACGCCCGGCACGTCGGCGGCGGTCAGGACCCGGACGACGCCGGGCACCTCGAGGGCCGGGGCCGCGTCGAGCCGGGTCACCGTCGCGTGGGCCTGGAAGACCTGCACGGGGTATGCGTGGAGGCAGTCCTTCGTGCGGCCGACCAGGTCGTCGGTGTAGAGGGCGAGACCCGTGACGTGCAGAGACGCACTCTCGTGCGGGATCGCCTCTCCGACAACGGGGTTCGCGGGACGTTCGGACAGGGCGCTCATGAGTGCTCCCCTCTCTCGGAACGGCTTTGGTGGGCGTAGAGCTTGAGCAGCGACGTGCCGAGCATGGCGGCGCGGTAGTCCGCGGACGCCCGCTGGTCGTCGATCGGGGTTCCCTCCTGGCGGAGCACCCCCGCGGCGACGCGGACCGTCTCGCGCGACCAGGGGCGACCCTCCAGCGCCGCCTCGGTGGCGAGGGCGCGGATCGGGGTCGCGGCGACGCCGCCCAGGCCGATCCGCGCCGTGACGACCTCACCCTCGACGACCTCGATCGCGAACCCGACGGCGACGCTGGAGATGTCGTCGAATCGGCGCTTGGCGATCTTGTGGAACGCGGTGATCTCGGCCAGCGGCAACGGGATCCGCACCGACTTGATCAGCTCTCCCGGTTGCCGGACCGACTCGCGGTAGCCGGTGAAGTACTCCGCCAGGGGAACCTCGCGCTGACCGTCGGACGACGCCAGCACCAGGACCGCCTCCAGGGCGAGCAGGGCCGGTGGCGTGTCGCCGATCGGCGAACCCGTGCCGAGATTGCCGCCGAGGGTCGCGCCGTTGCGGATCAACCGGGACGCGAACTGCGGGAACACGTGGTCCAGCAACGGGATCCGGCCGTCGAGGCGTCGCTCGATCTCGGTGAGCGTCAGCGCGGCGCCCAGCTCGACCCAGTCCTCGCCCACCTCGAACCCGCGCAGCTCCGGCAGCCGGTCGACGGCGATCGCGTAGGCGGCGCGGACGCCGCGGATGTTGACCTCCACGCCCCAGTCGGTCGAACCGGCGACGAGGACCGCGTCCGGGTGCTCGCCGAGGAGGGCGGTGGCCTCGGACAGGCTGGTCGGCCGGACGAACTCGCCGTCCGGCTCGGCGATCCGGGTGTGCCGGACCGCCGGCGGGGGCGACGCGAGGCGAGCCGCGAAGGTGTCATCCTCCGCGGGCGTGCCGAGGGCGTACGCGGCGTCGCGGATGGGCCGGTAGCCGGTGCAGCGGCAGAGGTTGCCGCTCATCGCGTGCAGGTCGAACCCGTTGGGGCCGTGCTCACTTTCCGCGTGGTCGACGTAGTCGAGGGTCTCGTCGGCGTCGTACGACGCTTCCGGGTTGGTCGCCCGGTCGGCGCGGTAGTACTCGGCGGCCATGCTGCAGACGAACCCGGGCGTGCAGTAGCCGCACTGGGAGCCGCCCCGCACCGCCATCTCCCGCTGCACCGGGTGCAGCGCGTCCGGCGTGCCGAGGCCCTCGGACGTGACGACCTCCTGCCCGTCGAGGGTGGCGGCCGGGATGAGGCACGCGTTGATCGGCGTCCACTGGGTGCGGTTCTCGGCGTCCTGGTAGTCCGGCCGGGCGAGGAGCACGGAGCAGGCGCCGCACTCGCCCTCGGCGCAGCCCTCCTTGGCGCCGGTGAGGCCGATGTCGCGCAGCCAGTTCAGGGCGGTGGTGTTGGCCGGCACCCCGTCGAGCGAGCAGAGGCGCCCGTTGACGGTCGCCTGCGGAGGTGCCTCCGGGGAGTCGGTGCTCCGGGTGCCGGGTGCGGTGATGGTCATGTCCACTCCTGTCGCGCCGCCGTTGGCGTACTCAGTCGACCCGGCCTTCGGTTATCGGCGGGTCGGCATGGCCTGCATGGTTGACGGGAGACGCCGACCCGGTGGTTGTCCATGCGGAACGCCGGGTCCGCCGGTTCGTGGAGCTCGTTCTCCCCATGGTACAGATTCAACAGTTCGTTGAAAAGAGGTCGCGTGGTCATCGGGACACTCCCGCCCGGGTGAGCAGCGCGGCGCTCGCGGCGGCGGACCGGGCCGCGAGAGCGCCCTCGTCGACGTTGACGAGGACGCCCCGGTCGACGACCGGCCGCCCAGCGACGAGCAGCAGCTCGAGCGGGGGGCGGTCGCCGAGTACGAGTCCCGCGACGGGGTCGACGATGTCGACGTGCGGGAGGGTGTCGACGCGCCAGACGGCGACGTCGGCCTGCTTGCCGGGCTCCAGCGAACCGATCTGGTCGTCCCAGCCGAGGACCCGGGCGCCACCGATGGTGGCCACCTCGAGAGCGTCACGGACCGACAGGGCCTGCGGGCCGCCGCGGGCGCGAGCGAAGAGGAGCGCGTGCCGCGCCTCCTCGAGCAAGGAGCTGGCCTCGTTCGACGCGGCACCGTCGACGCCGAGCCCGACCGGCACGCCGGCGTCACGCAGGTCGCGGACGCGGGCGATACCGGCGCCGAGCCGGGCGTTGGAGGACGGACAGTGCGCGACCCCGGTGCCGGTCGCGGCCATGGACGCGATCGCCGGGTCGTCGAGGTGGATCCCGTGGCCGTACCAGACGTCGGGTCCGAGCCAGCCGAGCGAGTCCATGTAGTCGACCGGGCCGCAGCCGAACCGCTCGCGGCAGAACGCGTCCTCGTCCATCGTCTCGGCGAGGTGGGTGTGGAGCCGGACGCCCTTGTCGCGGGCGAGCGCGGCCGCCTCCTTGAGCAGCGTGTCGGTGACCGAGAACGGCGAGCACGGGGCGACGGCGACCCGCAGCATCGAGTCCGGCGAAGGGTCGTGGAAGCGGTCCACGGCGTCGGTCGTGGCGGCGAGGATCGTGTCGAGGTCCTCGACGACGTGGTCCGGCGGCAGGCCGCCCTGCGACCGGCCGAGGTCCATCGAGCCGCGGGTCGGCATGAACCGCAGACCGACGGTGCGCGCGGCCTCGACCTCGGCGGCGAGCAGGTCGCCACCGTCGGCCGGGAAGACGTAGTGGTGGTCCATCGACGTCGTGCACCCGGTTCTCGCGAGCCAGCCGAGCCCGGCCGTCGCGGCAGCCGACACCGACTCCTCGTCGATGCAGCCCCACACCGGGTAGAGGGTCGTCAGCCACTCGAAGAGCGTCGCGTCGACGGCGAGGCCGCGGGTGACCCACTGGTACAGGTGGTGGTGGGTGTTGACCAGCCCGGGCGTGACGACACAGCCGCGGGCGTCGACGACGCGCGCGCCCTCGACATCGGGCGCCGGTCCGGACCCGACGGAGGACACCCTGCCGTCCTCGACGAGGACGTACCCGTCCGCGTACTCGCTGCGGTCGCCGTCCATCGTCACGACGGTGCCGCCGGTTACCAGGAGTCGTGCGGTCATGTCACACCGTGCTCTCGAGACGGAGCACCGCGATCTCGCCGAGCTGCTGGATCGTCTCGTCGCGCTCGGTGCGGTCGTCGTTGTCAAGACGGCGGTCGAGCTCGGCGAGGATCTCCTCCGCCGAGCGGCCGGCCGCCCGGATGAGGAACACCCGGTCGAAGCGCTCCTCGTATGCGGCGTTGCCGGCCGCCAGCCGGCTCGCCGTGTCGCCGTCAGTGGGGTCGACCCCGGCCTGCTCCCGTTCCGAGTGCTCCGCGTCGTGGCTCGCGCCGGCCCGCTCCCCGATCCGGGGGTGGCGGGCCAGCGCGGCGTCGAGCTCGGCCTCGGTGAGGCGGGCCGCCGACTGCTCGGCCGCCGCGCGGAGGGCGGGCCACCCGGCGTACGGGCGGCCCCCCTCCACGTCGTCGACCCAGCGCGGCACGTCCAGGCAGGTCCGCAGGAGCCCTTGGGCCTCGTCGGCCGACAGGCTGTTGAAGGCGGACACGTCCGGACCGCTCACGGACGCCGCCGGGCGCTGGCGATCGGGTCAGCCCCCGCCAGCAGGTCGTCGTAGCGGTGCGAGGCGATGCGCGAGATCTCGACCAGCGCCGTCGCGTGCTCCTGCTCGGGCGAGTTCTGCATCCGCTCGCGGCCCTCTCCGATGATCTGGTCGAACGAGTCGCGGTCGCGCACGGACATGACCAGCGGGAAGCCGAACCGCTCGCGGTAGGCGGAGGTCAGCTCGCCGAGCTCCTCGTGCTCCTCGTCGCGCAGGATGGTCAGCCCCAGTGAGGACTGGTCGCCCATCGAGCTCGCCCCCGACTCACCCGTGGCCACGGCGGCGGAGCCGAGGTCCGGATACGCCGCGATCAGCTCGCGCTCCTGCTCCTCGGTCGAGGAGAAGAGGGCCTGCTGGAAGGCGCGACGCAGGTCGCGGGTGTCCTCGAACGGCCGGCGCTCCCAGGCCCGCTCGACGACCCAGGAGGGCCCCTGGTAGATCGAGCCGAACGTGGTCGCGAACTCCTCGCGGCTCATCTTGTTGACCTCGGCGAGGGTGACCTCGTCGCCGGGCCGGCCGGCGACGGCCGGGCCGCGGTCGCGCCCCACGTGATGGAAGACGTAGTTGAGCAGGATCGCGACGAGGCTGCCCAGGGTGATGCCGGAGCCGAAGATGATCCGCACCCCTTCCGGGACCGCCTGGGCCAGGTCGGGGAGCACGGTGACGTAGACGGCCAGGCCCAGCGAGGTGCCGACGATGACCACGTTGCGGTGGTCGTGGAAGTCGACCCGCTGCAGGGTCTGGATACCGACGACGGCCACGGTCGCGAACATCGCCAGTGCCGCGCCGCCCAGAACCGGGTGGGGGATGCTTGCGACGATCGCGCCGGCCTTGGGGATCAGCCCGATGATGACCATGATGAAGCCCGCGGTGACGACGACATACCGGCTACGGACCCGGGTGAGCCGCACCAGGCCGACGTTCTCGGCGAAGCAGGTGTAGGGGAACGAGTTGAAGACGCCGCCGATGGTGGTGGCGAGGCCGTCCGCGCGCAGGGCGGCGGCGATGTCGTCCTTGGTGATCCGCTTCTCGACGATCTCGCCGGTGGCGAAGACGTCACCGGTGGTCTCGACGGCGGTGATGAGCATGACGACGATCATCGAGATGATCGCGGCGATGCTGAACTTCGGGATGCCGAAGAAGAACGGCGTGGTCAGGCCGAACCACGACGACTCGGCCACCGAGTCGAAGTGTGCATCGCCGAGGATCCACGCGACCGCGGTGCCGATGACCAGGCCGGCCAGCACGGCCACGGTGGCCATGAACCCGCGGAAGACCCGCTGGATGACGACGATCAGCGCGAGCGTGCCCATCGCATACGCGAGGTTCTTGCCGCTGGTCGGATCCATCGTGGGGCCGGCGCCACCGGCGGCGTCGTTGGCCGCGACAGGCAACAGGGCGATGCCGATGATGAGGATGACCGTGCCCGTGACGACCGGCGGGAAGAACCGGATGAGCCGGCTGAAGTACGGGGCGATGAAGAAGGTGAACAGGCCGGCGACGATGACGGCCCCGTAGATGACGAGCAGGCCCTCGGTGCCGCCGCCGGCGGCCAGGCCGATGGCGATCATCGGCGAGACCGCGGTGAAGGTCACGCCCTGGAGGAGCGGGAGCCTGACGCCGATCTTCCAGAAGCCCCACGACTGGATGATCGACGCGATGCCGCAGGTGAACAGGTCGGCGTTGATGAGGTGGATGAGCTCCTGCTGGCTCAGGCCGATCGAGTTGGCCAGGAGGATCGGCACGATGACGGCGCCGGCGTAGAACGCCAGCACGTGCTGGAAGCCGTAGACGGCCAGCTTCGGGACGGGCAGGACCTCGTCCACGGGGTGTTTCGGCGGAGCCGGACGGGGCTTGTCGACAGCTGGTGACGCGGTCATGTCGCACCTGGATTTCTGTTGGGGGCCGAAGGTGGCGAGTGTTTACCGTTATGCGGAATTCGATTTACGGATGACGGAACTGTAGAGAGTGACGTAGGTCACCGTCAACGGTTTGTTGAAGAAAGTTTCGGCAGCCTCGCCGAACGGCTGACGGCGAGAGGCCGTCGGCGCGACTCAGGCCATGGACCGGCGGTTGAGGTAGTTGTAGACCGTGAAGCGGGTGACGCCGAGCGCCTCGGCGACGGTCTCGGCCGACCTGCGCATCTCGAAGGCGCCGCGCTCCTCGAGGAGGCGTACCGCCAGCTGCTTGCCGGCGCGCGGCTGCTGGTCGAGCGGGCCGCCGAGCTCGCGCTCCACGTCGGCGATGAGCCGGGCCAGGCCGTCGGACAGGTCGGCCGACTCGACGGCCGCGTCGGAGTCCGCGCCGGGGAGCCGGACGTGGACCACGGGTCCGCCGTCGAGCGCCACGACGACGTCGTCCGGCCGGGCCGCTCCCGGAGGGACGACCTCGCCCCCGACCCGGCGCAGCAACGGGGCGAGCGCGTCCTCCAGGGAGCGCGCGTCGAGGTCTGGCGGCGTCACGGCGTGGCTCCGTCGTGGTTGGTCGGGGCGGGTTCGACGTCGATCCGCTCCAGCTGCAGGGTGACCCGGGTCGCGCCGGAGGCCAGCGCGGCGGCCAGGACGTTGGTCAGCGCCGGGACGAGGATCTTGTCGTCGCCCTCGACCGAGGTGCCGAACGGCCCGAGGTCGGCGTCGAGGCCGGCCTCGGTCAGGAGCGCGGCCGAATGCGTGACGTGCTCGGGCATCTCGCCCTCGCCCACGAAGGGCTCCGTCGTGAACTCGGCGCGCACGCGCATACCGAAACGGTAGCGCCACCCGGGCGCGGTGCGACGATGACGAGGTGGGTCCGCCCGTCGCGCGCAACGAGGTGACCGCCGACCAGGCGGCCGACCTGCTCGGCGTCCGGCTGCAGACCATCTACGCCTACGTCAGTCGTGGGCTGCTGACCCGCGCGTACCGGACCAACGAGGCGGGGCACCGCGTCTCGGTCCTCGCCCTCGACGAGGTCCTGCGGCTGGCGGCCGAGCGGACACGGGTGCGGACCGGTTCGCTCGAGGTGCTCGTCGAGACGGACGTGACCCTGCTCGACCCGAAGGGCACCCTGTCGTTCCGCGGGCACGACGCCGTGGCGCTCGCGTCTCGCCCGTTCGAGGAGGCGGCGGCGCTCGTCTGGGCGGTCCCCGCCGTCGGCGGGTGGGAGCCGGTCGACCGCGATGTCGCGCTCGTCCGGGCCGCGTCGGCCGCCCTGGCGCCCGGAGCCACCGACACCGACCGGATCCGCGCCGCGGTGCTGGTGCTGGCCACCGACGACCCCGACCGGGGGGATGTCAAGCCCGACCACGTCGTGGCCGTCGGCCGTCGGGCCGTGGTGGGCGGGGTCGTCGCGCTCGGCGCCCAGGGTGGCGGCACGGTCGCCGACCGGTTGTGGGGCGCCCTCGGGGCTCCGGCGCCGACCGCCGAAGGCCTCGCCGCCCTCAATGCCGCCCTGGTCCTCCTGATGGACCACGAGCTGGCCGCCTCCACCATGGCCGCGCGCGTCGCCGCCGGGACCGGCGCCGACCCGTGGCTGGTCCTGCTCACCGGGCTCGCCGCGCTGGGGGGCCCGCGGCACGGTCGCAGCAGCGTCGCCGCCGAGGGGCTCCTCGACGCCGTGCGACAGGAGGGTGTCGAGGGCCTCGACCGGTATGCGACGGAGGCCGAAGACGGCGGGATCCCCGGCTTCGGGCACAAGGTCTACGTCGACGCCGACCCGCGCGCCGAGGTGCTGCTCGACCACGTGGCCCAGCTGGATCCCGACGGCTGGCCGGCGGTCGAGTCGCTGCTGCTGGCCGTCAGCGGGCGGTTCGGGCTGAGCCCCAACGTCGACCTCGGGCTGGCCGCCCTGGTGCAGGCGTGCGGGTTTCGGCCGGGCAGCGGCGAGACGGTGTTCGCCCTGAGCCGGATCGTCGGCTGGCTGGCCCACGCGATGGAGGAGTACCCCCAGGGCCTGCGGTTCCGGCCCCGTGCGGTCTACACCGGCGAGGCGCGGGACGTCACCGGGACGCCAGGGGCGGGACCGGCTGCGGGGGAGGCGGACCGGCATACCGGGCACTGGGCCGGATGATCTTGCGCTCGCGGGCCTGCTCGAGGATGTGCGCCGTCCAGCCCATCGCGCGGCTGACGGCGAAGGTCGGCGTGAACATCGCGCGGGGGATGCCGCACTCGTGCATGACGACGCCGGCGTAGAACTCGACGTTGGCGCGCAGGACCCGGTCGGGGCGGGCCGCGTCGAGGGCGTCCTCGATGGCCGACTCGGCGGCGACGGCGAGCTCCGCGAGTGGGCCACCGAGCTCCTCGGCGGTCTCGCGGAGCAGCTCGGAGCGGGGGTCCTTGCCACGGTAGATCGCGTGGCCGAAGCCCATGATCCGGTTCCCGGCGGCGAGCTGGGCGTCGGCCCAGGGCCGGGCGTTGTCGGGGGTGCCGATCGCGTCGAGCGAGTCGAGGGCGCGGCTCGGGGCACCGCCGTGCAGCGGCCCGGACAGGGCGCCGAGTGCGGCGACGACGCAGGCGGCCACGTCGGCGCCGGTGGAGGCGACGACGCGGGCGGTGAACGTCGAGGCGTTGAACCCGTGGTCGACGGTGAGGCACAGGTAGCGCTCGACCGCCCGGACGTGCTCGGGCGCCGGCTCGGTTCCGGTCACCATCCAGAGGTGGTTCGCCGTGTAGCCGAGGTCGGGGCGCGGAGCGAGCGGGTCGAGGCGTTGGCTGCGCCGGTATGCGGCGGCCGTGATCACGGGGACCTGGGCGGCGACCCGCACGGCGTCGCGTTCGCGCTCCTCGGGGCTGAGGTCCCAGACCGGGGTGAGGTCGAGGGCGCCGCCGAGGAGTGAGAGAGCGGTGCGCAGCTGGGTCATCGGGCTCGTGCCGGCCGCGGTCGCGGCGGCCAGGGCGTCGAGTGCGGTCGTCACCTCGTCGGGCAGCTGCTGGGCGTCGGCGATCGTGGCGCGGAAGGCCGCCAGCTCGGCCTCGTCCGGCAGGTGGTCGCGGAGCAGCAGGTGCCAGACCTCCTCGATCGAGCAGGTGCGCGCCAGGTCGACCGCGTCGTACTGGCGGTAGTGGTAGAACCCCTGCTGCCCGCGGACGTCGGAGAGGGCGGTCGTCGCGACGACGACACCGGCCAGTCCGGGCGGCGCGACGAGGGCCTCTGGCGGGGTCGACGGTGCGGCGGCGGTGGCGGTAGTCATGCCGTCTACGGTCGGTTCGGCGCGATCCTCAGGTCAACGTTGACGACGTCAATCTGGTATCAAAGTGGTATCATCCTCGGTGTGGCGATGACCTTGCGACTCACGGAGGACGACGAGCGCGCCCTGGCCGAACTGGCTGCGGCCGAGGGTGTCAGCAAGCACGAAGCCACCGTCCGCGCGATCCGAGAAGCAGCGGCACGCCGGGGCCACCGCGCCAAGGTGGACGAGCTGTCTGCGGGTGCGCGCACTCGGTATGCCGATCTGCTCGACCGTCTCGGACAGTGACGACGTACGTCTCACTCGAGGATCTGCTGAGTTTGACCAACGACCTCGAGGTCGGGCCGGTTCGCGACCTGGGGCTACTCGACTCGGCCGCGCACCGACCGCAGACCGAGCTGATCGGGTACGAGGCGTACCCGACGCTGGACGAAAAGGTCGCCGTGCTCCTCGAGTCGATCGTGCGTAACCACCCGCTCGTCGACGGGAACAAGCGCCTGGGCTGGTTGGCCGCTGTCGTGTTCTACGGCCTGAACGATGAGGTGCTGGAAGCTCCGGACGACGACGCGTACGACATGGTCATCGCGGTGGCGAGCGGACAGCTCGACTACCGGGCGGCCGCTGGGCTGCTGGCCGGGTGGCACTGAGTTCGGCTACTTCGGGGGGAGTGACGACGCATAGCGGACCCCGATGTCGGCCCAACGGGCGAGGTCCTCGTCGGACTCGACGCCGGCGGCGTCGACGCGGAGCCAGCCGGTCATCTCCTTGCCGCGCATGACGAAGCGGCCGGCGTGCGGCTCGGCGGCGAGTGCCTCCGTCTGGTCGGGCTCCACCCGGAGCAGCAGGCCGCCCTGACTGCTCGCCGCGACGGCCATGTTGCCGCCGACGAGGAACGCCAGGCCGCCGAACATCCGCATCTCGGTGACGTGGTCGACGTCCTGGACCTCGGTGCGGATCCGGTTCGCGAGCTCCTCGTCGTACGCCATGGGGGAAGCATCCCGCACGGCGCCGACAGCCTCAGGACTGCGGCGGCGCGATGTCCTGCTGGGCGGGCAGCTGGTCCTGGCGCACGACGCCGACCGGGCAGGTCAGCCCGTTCGGCCCGTGGTTGCAGTAGCCGCCAGGGTTCTTGTCGAGGTAGCCCTGGTGGTAGTCCTCGGCGAGGTAGAACGGGCCGGCGTCCTCGGCCGACCGGATCTCCGTGGTGATCTCGCCGAACCCGTTGTCGGTGAGGACCTTCTGGAAGGCGTCGCGCGTCGCGATCGCGGCCCGCTCCTGGTCCGGAGTGGTCCAGTAGATCGCCGACCGGTACACCGTGCCGACGTCGTTGCCCTGCCGGTTGGCCGTCGTCGGGTCGTGGTTCTCCCAGAACTCCTTGAGCAGCAGCTCGGGGCTGGTCTCCTCCGGGTCGTAGACGACGCGCACGGTCTCGGCGTGGCCGGTCAGACCGGTGCAGGTCTCCTCGTAGGTCGGGTTCGGGGTGTACCCGCCCATGTACCCGACCGCCGTGTTGATGACGCCGGGCTGGCGCCAGAAGATGCGCTCGACGCCCCAGAAGCAGCCCATCGCGACGTAGATGACCTGCGAGCCGTCCGGCCAGGGGCCCTCGATGGGGGTGCCGAGGACGACGTGCCTGGGATCCACCGAGAAGGGTCGCGTCGGGCGTCCGGGAAGGGCGTCCTCGCGGGACACCATGGTCGATTTCCTGCCGAATCCGAAGATCACCCGTCAAGTGTCACACGCATGCTCGCGGGCCCTGGCCGTGGCCGCTGACGGTCCGCTTACGGTCCCGCATCAGGCCCTGCCAACGGCCGCACTACTCTCGGCCGGTGACCTCTACGCGCCGTCTGAACGGCTTCGCCACCCGGGCCATCCACGCCGGCCAGGAGGCCGACCCGGCCACGGGCTCGGTGGTGGTGCCGATCTACCAGACGTCGACCTTCAAACAGGACGGCGTCGGTGGGCTGCGTGGCGGGTACGAGTACTCGCGGTCCGCCAACCCGACCCGGACCGCACTCGAGGAGTGCTTCGCGGCGCTCGAGGGCGGCGACCGCGGCTTCGTGTTCGCCAGCGGCCTCGCCGGTCAGGACACCGTCGTCCGGGCGCTGCTCGACCACGGCGACCACGTCGTGGTGCCGAACGACGCCTACGGCGGCACCTACCGGTACTTCAACCGGGTCGCCCGGGCCGGCGGGATCGACCACACCATCGCCTCGATCCACGAGGTCGACGACGTGCGCGCGGCCATTCGTCCGGGCGTGACCAAGCTGGTCTGGGTGGAGACACCGACCAACCCGTTGCTCGGCATCGCCGACATCGCCGGCATCGCCGAGGTCGCCCACGCCGAGGGCGCACTGCTCGTCGTCGACAACACCTTCGCGACGAGCTACCTCCAGAGCCCGATCGCGCTCGGGGCCGACATCGTGACGCACTCGACCACGAAGTATGCGGGTGGTCACAGCGACGTCATCGGCGGCGCCGTGGTGATCGCCAAGGAGCTTGGCGCCAAAGGCTTCTCAGAGGCTTCGGAGCGGATCGAGTTCCACCAGAACGCGATCGGCGGGGTCGCTGGGCCGTTCGACTCCTGGCTCGTGCTGCGCGGGCTGAAGACGCTGGCCATCCGCATGGAGCAGCACTGTGACAACGCCGAGCGCGTGGTCGAGCACCTGCTCACGCATCCCGCGGTCGAGAAGGTCTACTACCCCGGTCTCCCGGAGCACCCTGGGCACGCCCTGGCCGCCAAGCAGATGCGCCGCTTCGGCGGCATGGTCTCCATGACGCTCGTCGGCGGTGAGCGGGCGGCCGTGGCGGTCTGCGGCGCGACGAAGATCTGGACCCTCGGCGAGTCGCTGGGCGGCGTCGAGTCGCTCATCGAGCACCCGGCGCGGATGACCCACGCGTCGGTCTCCGGTACCCCGCTGGAGATCGCCCGCAACCTGATCCGGCTGTCCGTGGGCATCGAGGACGTCGACGACCTCATCGAGGACCTCGACGCCGCCCTGAGCGCCCACGGCTGAGCGCCGGGCTCCTCGGTCGCAACCGCGCGGGACGGAGTACCCGGTCGGGTCACCGATGTCGTCGTGAAGACGACCGGATCGGGTACCTGACTGGGTACGCCACTCGCATCCGTCCGACCGGCCTGGGTGCTCTCGAGTGGTGCTGGCCCCACTCCGACATCGACCGGACGGACGGGCACGCATCAGCCGTCAGCCCCACCGGACGGAGGACACCCCAGCGCGGTGGCCGATGGCAGCCTTGATCCATCAAACCCACTGAGGATCAAGGAGATTCATCGTGCGCACCAGCACACCGACCAGGACTGTTCGCTCGCGTCTGAACACCACGACCAAGGTCGTCGTGGCGACGGCCGCCGCCCTGGCCGCGGTCATCGGGCTGGGCGTCACCGCCGCGTCGGCGTCGAGCACGCCGTCCGACGTCGTCACCGTGACGGCGTTCCACGAGACCATCAAGCCCTGGGACTCCATCGCCATCCCGTCGCTCTCGTGTCCGGCCGGCTCCTACCTGCAGAACGTCGACCTGTCTCCTGGCCGGATCGTGCCCAAGGGAGTGCAGGTCATCGAGCCTCGGTTCGGACTCGAGCCCGGCGGCGCGATCGGCGTGACGATCGGGGCCGCGAAGGCCACCCCGGAGATGCGCCATGGCGTGACGCTCTACCCCCTCACCGGGACCAACGCCGACGGTGCGATCTCGTCGGCCACGAACTGGGACCCGGCGTTCCCTCATGACCTGGTCATCCAGCTGAGCTGCACCACCGACATCACCAAGGCCGCGTTCGCCTTCGCGGGCTGACGTCGACCGATCTGACATCAAGGAGACATCATGCGTTCCACTACCAAGGTCGTCCTCGCGACGGTCACCGCCGCGGCCGCAGTCGTCGGGCTGGGCGTCACCGCCGCGTCCGCGACGGACAGCTCGTCCGAGACCGCGTCCGACACCGTCGTGGTGCCGAGGTTCTACGAGTCCGTCAAGCCCTGGGACTCCATCACCATCCCGGCCCTGTCGTGTCCCGACGGGTCCTACCTGGTGGACGAGCACCTCTCGCCCGGCCGGCTCGTGCCCAAGGGTGTCGAGGTCACCGAGCTGCGCAACGGCATCGAGCCCGCCGGTGCGGTCGGCGTGACGATCCGCGACGCCAGGGCCGTCGCCGTCGAGGTCAAGCCGGGGGCGTACGCGCTCCCCTTGGTCGGGACCCGCGCGGACCGAGGCTTCTCCTCGGCCACCAACTGGGACCCGGCGGCCAGCCACACCATCGTCATCCGGCTGCACTGCACCACCGATCTCAGCAAGGCCGCCAAGGGGCTGGCCACCGACCTCTGATCGCTAGAGGAGGGACACCAGCCGCCGCAGCCCGCGGCGACAAGGTCGGGCGACTGGAAGGCCGTGAAGTGGCCGCCCTGCGGCAGCTCGGAGAACGCCCGGATGTCACGGTAGGTCCGCGCGGCGAACGACCGGGGGAACCCGCGTTCGCCGCGCTGTACCGCCACGACCACCGGCACGTCGACCACGTCGAGGTCCTCGTCCTCGGACCAGTACGCCGCGAACGAGGTCCCGATGCACTGGGTGAACCAGGAGAGAGACACCGTCGTGAGCACGTCGTCGCGAGACCACGCGGCCGCGAAGGCGTCAGGTCCGCCGCTCCAGGTCCGGTACTTCTCCACCAGCCACGCCGCGAGTCCCGCCGGCGAGTCCACGAGGGCCGCGGCGAGCGTGTCGACCATGAGCGACCGCCACAGGTCGGCGAGCTCGGTGTCGGCGACCTGGGTGGCGAAGGGGACGGGTGCGGACGAGGCCACGGCCATGGTCCGACATCATGGCCGCCATGACCATCGTGGCGTGGGAACGGGCTGATGACAGCCGGGGATTCAGCATCGCCCGCCGCGAGCGCCGTTCCGACGGTTGGCTGTTCCACGGCAGCGAGGTGCTGGTCGGCGAGGAGACGCTGAGCTGCACGTTCAGCGTGGTCGTCGGCGCCGACTGGGTGACCCGTCGGGTCGAGGCCACTGCGGTCTCGGCCGCAGGGGAGTCTCGTCGCGTCCTCGAGGCGGTCGACGGTCGCTGGACTGTGGACGGCGCCGCCCGGCCCGATCTCGACGGCTGCGTCGACGTCGACATCGCCGCGACCCCGCTGACCAACACCTTCCCGATCCGGCGCCTGGCGCACCTCGCGGTCGGGGAGCAGGCGACGTCCGGGGTCGCCTGGGTCGACGTCCCCGCCCTCGGCGTGACCCGGGTCGACCAGACCTACGAGCGCCTCGACGACCAGGACGGACGGGCGCGCTGGCGCTACAGCGACCCGCTCCACGGAGCGTTCGTGCTCACCGTCGACGCCGAGGGGCTGGTCGTCGACTACGAGGGGTTCGCCCGACGCATACCGACTCCCGGCCCGCCGGGATGACGGCGTCCGACCGGCTGTGCCTCGATGTCGGCTCGACGTACACCAAGGCCGTCCTGCTCGATACGGACGGCGCCGTTCGCGGGACGGCGGAGACGCCGACGACCCGCGGCACCGACGTCCTCGACGGCTGCCGCCTGCTGGCCGAGCGGCTCGGCGCGAGCGACGACGCGTTGCGGCTGGCCTGCTCGAGCGCGGGCGGTGGGCTGCGGCTGGCGGTGGTGGGGTACGAGCGGCAGGTGACCGCCGAGGCGGGGTACCGCGTCGGGCTCAGCGCCGGCGCCAAGGTGGTCCACGTCGCGTCCGGGAGGCTCGACGCCAGCGAGCTCCGGGCCGTCGGGCGGGCCCAGCCCGACCTGATCCTCCTGGTCGGCGGTACCGACGGTGGCAACTCGGAAGTGTTGCTGCACAACGCATCTCGGCTCGCCGACGCCGCCTTGGGCCGGCCGGTCGTCGTGGCGGGCAACGTGGACGCCCGGGACGAGGCGGCGGTTCTCCTGGGTGACGCCGGGCTGGCCGTGCGGGTGGCCGACAACGTCGTCCCGGAGATCGGTGTCATCAGCCCGGGCGGTGCGCGGGCGGCGATCCGCGCCACCTTCCTCGACCACGTCATCGGGGGCAAGGGGCTCTCGACCAGCGCAGCGTTCCGGGAGATGGTCCGAGCGCCGACCCCGGACGCGGTGCTGCGCGGCGTCGAGGTGACCGCGGAGGTGCTGGGTGCCGACCTGCTCGTCGTCGACGTCGGCGGTGCGACCACCGACGTCTACTCGGTCGTCACCCCGGAGGGCGAGGACGCGACCCTGCGCAAGGAGGTCGTCGGCACGCCTGTGGAACGCGCGCACCGTCGAGGGCGACCTCGGCGTCCGCTGGAACGCGGTGGGCATCGTCGAGGCGGCGGCGCGCGAACGGATCCCCGTCGTGACGGAGCTGCACCGGTATGCGGCCACGGTCGCCGCCGACCCCGCGCACCTGCCGGTGGACGACGGCGAGATCGGGCTGGACCTCCAGCTGGCCACCGTGGCGTCGTTGGTGGCGGTGCGTCGGCACGGGCGGCCCGGGTCGCCGGGCGCCTCGCCCCGCCCGCTCGGCGACGTCGGGCTGGTCCTTGGGTCGGGCGGGGTGCTGCGCCACGCCACCGCGGAGCAGGGTATGCGGGTGCTCGCCGCCGTGACCGGCGACCACGCCGGAGGGTGGCGGGTGCCGAGGTCGGCGCGAACCGGGGTGGACGCCGCATACCTGCTCTTCGCCGTCGGGCTCCTGGCCGATGACCGGCCGGACCTCGCCCGGGTCCTGGCCACCCAGCTGGCGGTGACGGTCTAGCGAGGCTCGGTCTCACATGCTGGGCGACGATGAGTAGCCTTCGAGCGTGCCCGACCTCGCCTCACTTCCCGTCAGCGCCGACGACATCCGGGCCGCCGAACGGCTCCTGCAGGGCGTCGTCCGCCCGACGCCGCTGGAGTACTCGCGGGCGCTGTCGGACAAGGTCGGCGCCGAGGTCTTCCTCAAGTGCGAGAACCTGCAGCGTGCGGGGTCGTTCAAGATCCGCGGCGCGTACACGCGGATGGCTCGCCTCTCGGACGCCGAGAAGGCCCGCGGGGTGGTCGCGGCGAGCGCCGGGAACCACGCCCAGGGTGTGGCGCTCGCCGCGCAGCTGCTCGGCATCCACTCCAAGGTCTACATGCCGCACGGGGCGCCGATGCCCAAGATCTCCGCGACCAAGGGGTACGGCGCGGAGATCGAGTTCGTCGGCACCACGGTGGACGAGTGCCTCGTCGCGGCGCACGAGTTCGCGGCCGCCACCGGGGCGGTGCTGATCCACCCGTTCGACCACCCGGACATCGTCGCCGGGCAGGGCACCTGCGGCCTGGAGATCCTCGAGCAGTGCCCCGACGTGCGCACCGTCGTCGTCAGCGCCGGCGGGGGAGGGCTGCTCGCCGGAATCGCGACCGCGGTGCGGGCGCTGCGCCCGGACGTGCGGGTGGTGGGCGTCCAGGCCGAGGAGGCCGCCGCATACCCGATCTCGCTGGAGGCGGGCCGGCCCGTCCCGCTGGAGCGGATGGCCACCATGGCCGACGGCATCGCGGTCGGACGTCCCGGTGACGTGCCGTTCGCCGTCATCGAGAAGCTGGTCGACTCGGTCGAGACGGTGAGCGAGGCCAGCCTGTCGCGGGCGCTGCTGTTCCTCCTCGAGCGGGCCAAGCTCGTCGTCGAGCCCGCCGGCGCCGCCGCCGTCGCGCGCCTGATGGACCCCACCGCGCCGCGGCTCGAGGGGCCGGTGGTCGCCGTGCTGTCCGGCGGGAACATCGACCCGCTGCTGATGCTGCGGATCATCCGGCACGGCATGGCCGCGGCGGGGCGGTACCTCACCTTCGCGGTGCGGGTGCCGGACCGCCCGGGCTCGCTGGCGCGGCTGCTCGCCGACCTCGCCGACGTGGACGCGAACGTCATCGAGGTCCGCCACAACCGCAACGAGTCGGCGCTGTCGGTCGACCAGTGCGAGATCGCCGTCGATGTGGAGACGAAGGGCCCCGAACACCGTGCGGAGGTGCTCGGGGCCCTGCGTGCGGACGGCTACACGCCGCTGTTGCGCTGAGGCGTCGGCTCAGCCGGTGAAGGGGGCCGCCTTGAGGATCTTGACCTCGACGGTCTTGCCGGCGGGCGTCTCGTAGGACGCCGCCTCGCCGACCTTCTTGCCGTTGATCGCCCGGCCGAGGGGTGACTGCTCCGAGAAGACCTCGAGGTCGGAGTCGTCCTTGATCTCGCGGTGACCGAGCAGGAACGTCTCCTCGTCGCCGAACATCTCGACGGTGACGAGCATGCCCGGCTCGACGACCCCGTTGTCCGCGGGCGTCTCGCCGACCTTGGCGTTCTCGAGGAGCTGGGTCAGCTGGCGGATGCGGGCCTCCATCTTGCCCTGCTCCTCCTTGGCGGCGTGGTAGCCACCGTTCTCCTTGAGGTCACCCTCGTCGCGGGCCGCCTCGATCCGCTTGGCGATCTCGCTTCGGCCCTCGCCGGACAGGTGCGCCAGCTCCGCCGACAGGCGGTCGTACGCCTCCTGGGTGAGGAAGCTCTGGGTCGCTGTCTCGGTCACGTCATGCTCCTTGGTGTGTGCCGCTTTCTGCGGGTGCCTAAGCAAAGGGTCTGGACCCGTACGGTCCAGACCCGGTTTCCCTGCGGCGATGAAGCAACCAGGGTAACAAAGTCGGGGTAGGCGACGCACCTCCGATGCGGAGCCGACCCGATGGCGCGGGCTGGCGCTGTGGATGAGCGCGAACCGGGACCGTCCGGCTCCGCGATGCTGCTGAGATGAGCGATCCGGACGTCTTCGGGCGGCCACTGGGCGGCCCACCGGAGCCGCACGACCTGGAGAGCCTGCGGGTCGTCGTGGCTCAGCAGCGTGGGCTCGTGACCAGGCAACAATGCCTGCAGGCCGGGATGTCGGACCGCGCCATCGGCCACCGCTTGGGGACCGAACGATGGGTGTCCGTTCGACGCGGCGTCTACCTGACCGTGCCAGGTCGGTCGGGCTGGTGGTGGGAGGCCACCTCAGCGCTGCTGTCCGTCGGCTCCGGGGCGGCGTGGGCGTTCGGCACTGCTGGGTTCGCCCACGGCTTGCTGCGCCGGGCGCCGGCCACCGTTCATCTACTCGTCGACGCATCCGCGACGCCGACAGAGCCGGAGGGCGTTCGCGTGCATCGGAGCCGGTATGCCGATGGTCGCGTCGACGACCTGCACTGGCCCTGGCGCACTCGCGCTGAGGAGACGATCCTCGACCTGGCCGAGAGCGGCACGGTCGATGACGTCGCGGCGTTGCTCGGCCGAGCGTTCCAGCGCGGGTTGACGACGGAGCGGACGCTGCGCTCGTTGCTTGGCGAACGGTCGCGACATCCGCGTCGCGCCCTGTTGCTGGCCATGCTGGCGGACGTGGCGAGCGGAGCTGAGAGTGCCATGGAGGTGCGCTTCCTCCGGGACGTCGAACGAGCCCATGGGCTGCCCCGTGGCCGTCGCCAGGCGCCGTTGACGATCAGTCCGGTCCGCGTGCACGACATCGCCTACGACGATCAGCACGTTCTGGTGGAGCTCGACGGACGGCTCGGACATGACGGCGAGGACCGGGTCCGCGACGGAATACGTGACCGCCGCAGCGCGACGCGGGCGTGGCTCACGCTTCGCGCGTTCTGGCGTGACGTCGCTGGTACGCCCTGTGCCCTCGCCACCGAGGTGGGCGACGTGCTGGGGCAACGGGGCTGGGGTGGCCGGCCCCATGCCTGTCGACGCGCGAGCTGTGTCGTGCCCGGCTGATCGTGGACGCTTCTCCACCTCAGAGGGTCGAAAACCCCACACGATCCGCCTGCTGGTCGCGCCGGGTCGCCGCGTCGCCGCGTGTCAGGTGCGGACGCAGTCCTGGACCACGCCGGTCACCGCGCGGGTCGTGGTACGGACCGCCTTCTCCAGGTGGACGACCTGCTCGCCCTCGGGCGGGACGACGACATCGGCGGTACCGACGACCGTGAAGTGGCCGTCCATCGCCCGAACCGTGCACGTCACCGCCAGTCCCGGCGGCCGGGAGACGTCGAAGCTGACCACGACGGAGGTGTCGCTCTCGACCTTGTAGCCGATCGTCGTGGCCGTGATCCGCTGGCTCTCGTTGCGCAGCGTCCACCACCCGATGAGGACCGCGGCCACGACGACCACGGCGGCGCCGACGATCGTCCAGGCGCGGCGGCGCCGGGCGTCGACGGTGGCCGCAGGCGGCGACTCGGGCGGTGACATGATGGCTCACCGTAGAACGAGCACGACGCCGACCCGCAATGCAGGAGGACTGGTGGAGCCCCGAGGTCTGCGGCTCATGTCGGTGCACGCCCACCCCGACGACGAGTCGAGCAAGGGTGCGGCGACGCTGGCCAAGTACGTCCGCGAGGGCGAACAGGTGATGGTCGTCTCCTGCACGGGCGGGGAGCGTGGCGACATCCTCAACCCCCGGCTCCAGGACGACCCGCACATCCTGCGCGACATGGCCCAGGTCCGCCGCGACGAGATGGCCGCGGCGCAGGCGATCATCGGGTTCGAGCACACCTGGCTGGGCTTCGTGGACTCCGGGCTGCCCGAGGGCGAGCCGTTGCCGCCGCTGCCGGACGGCTGCTTCGCCGGCGAACCCATCGCGGTCACCACCGAGGCGCTGGTCCGGGTGATCCGCGAGTTCCGCCCGCACGTGCTGCTGACCTACGACGAGACCGGTGGGTACCCGCATCCCGACCACGTCAACTGCCACGTCGTGTCGATGTCCGCGTTCGCCGCGGCCGGCGACCCCGACGCGTACCCCCACGCCGGCGAGCCCTGGCAGCCGCTGAAGCTGTACTACCTCCGGACGACGACCAGGGAGCGGATCCAGCGGCTCTACGACCTCATGGTCGAACGCGAGATCGAGACCGACTACGGCGACTGGCTCAAGGACTGGAAGCGACCGGAGCGCGAGGTCACGACCCGGGTCGAGTGCGCCGAGTACTTCGATATCCGCGACCGCGCGCTCCTCGCACACGCCACGCAGGTCGACCCGGACGGCGCCTGGTTCCACACGCCGCGCGAGATCGTCCGGGAGGGCTGGCCCACCGAGGAGTACGAGCTCGTGGTCTCGTATGCGCCGGTGCAGCTCCCCGAGGACGACCTCTTCGCGGGGCTCGGGTCGGTCCGCGAGGCCGACGCGCTGGCCGCCAAGGCCGGCCTCGTCCCGGTGCGCGACGTCCGGCCGGACCCGCAGGGCGCGCGCGACAAGCTGGCCGGCACCTCGGGCTCGGCCGGCTGATGGACACGCCGTCGACCTCGATCGGCCCGGGGCTGGGCGCGTTCATCGCGTTCTTCGTGCTGGCCCTCGTGCTGTGGCTGCTGATGCGCAACATGAACGGTCGGATGCGCCGGATGGCCTACAAGGAGCAGCAGCGGGTGGCCGACCTGGAGGCCAAGGAGGCTCAGCGGGACGCGGCCAAGGGCGGCGAGAAGCCGAAGCGCGCCGACTCGGACGGGGAACCGCCTCAGGAGGCGGACAGCGCCGACCCCGCGCCGTAGACCGCGAGCGACGCCGCGACGTAGTGCGCGACGAACGCCAGCACGGTGAACGCGTGGAAGATCTCGTGGAACCCGAACCAGCGCGGTGACGGGTTCGGCCGCTTGGTCCCGTAGACCAGCGCGCCGAGCGTGTAGAGGACGCCGCCGACGGTGATGAGGGTGACCACGGCCGGGCCGCCGAAGTGCAGCAACGGGCCGAAGTAGAAGACCGCGACCCACCCGAGGGCGACGTAGATCGGGGTGTAGAGCCAGCGCGGCGCGTTGACCCAGAAGACCCGGAACAGCACCCCGCCGAGGGCCCCGATCCAGACGATCAGCAGCAGAGAGCGCGCCTGGTCGGGCGGCAGCAGCGAGAGCGCGAACGGCGTGTAGGTGCCGGCGATGATGAGGAAGATGTTGGAGTGGTCCAGGCGCTTGAGGACGCCGCTCACGCGGGCCGACCAATGGCCGCGGTGGTAGATCGCGGACGTCCCGAACAGCAGGGCCGCGGTCACCGTGAAGACGATCGCCCCGACCTTCGGAGCCCCCTCCGGCGCGAGCACGCTGAGCACGATCCCGGCCACGAGCGCGAGCGGGAAGGTGGCCGCGTGAAGCCAGCCCCGGAGCCGCGGCTTGACCGCGGCCACGAGGTCGCGGGCGGCGTCGCCGACCGTGTCCCCGAGGGAGTCCCCAGGGGTGTCCGGCGCGGCCGAGAAGGCGGGCTGCTCTCGCATACCCAAAAGTCT
Source organism: uncultured Actinomycetota bacterium (assembly GCA_963787725.1). GTDB lineage: Bacteria > Actinomycetota > Actinomycetes > Actinomycetales > Dermatophilaceae > Lapillicoccus. The sequence continues at coordinate 114,623 of CAWBEH010000010.1, forward strand.
AACTTACGGAACCGTAGGTTACGGACGCGTAGGTTGTGAAGGCGGCCACATGGCTGCCGCCACGGCGACGGGCCGCGCGCGGGAGCCGGGGGTACGGTGGGCGGCGTGCCACTCACCGACGTCCTCTACGGAGCGTACGAGCGGCGGCTGGCCAAGCAGATCCCGCCCGAGGCGGTACCGCGGCACGTGGGGGTCATGCTCGACGGGAACCGGCGGTGGGCGCGCGAGAACGGGTTCGAGACCGTCGACGGGCACCAGGCCGGCGCCGACAAGATCAAGCACCTGCTCGAGTGGTGCGAGGCGGCCGGCGTCGAGGTGGTCACCCTGTGGCTGCTCTCGACCGACAACCTCAGCCGGAGCCGGCAGGAGATCGTCCCGCTGCTGAAGATCATCGAGACCGCGGTCGCCGACCTGGCCATCGAGGGGCGCTGGCGGTTGCACCCGATCGGCGCACTGGACCTGCTGCCCGCGGAGACCGCACAGTCGCTCAAGGCGTCGGCCGAGGCCACCCGGGGCATCGACGGCCTGCACGTCAACGTGGCCGTGGGGTACGGCGGACGGCGCGAGATCGCCGACGCGGTGCGCTCGCTCATCCACGAGCACGCGGCCCAGGGGACGCCGGTCGACGCGATCGCCGACTCGATCACCGTGGAGGAGATCGAGCAGCACCTCTACACCAAGGGCCAGCCCGACCCGGACCTCGTCATCCGCACGTCGGGAGAGCAGCGGCTCGGCGGGTTCCTCCTCTGGCAGAGCGCCAAGTCGGAGTTCTACTTCTGCGAGGCCTACTGGCCGGACTTCCGGCACGTCGACTTCCTGCGGGCGCTTCGCTCGTATGCGAACCGGGAGCGCCGCTTCGGGCGCTGACCGGCATGCCGGATGTTTCCGGCCGGTGAACTCTTCGGACACCGGGAGCGACACACCCACCCCATGTGGGGCGGCACCCAGGATCCGGACGTACCGTCAGTCGTGACGCCCGGTACCCGCCGAGCGTGCGGGAGGCCCGGTTGATGGAGTTCACGCTCCGAACGGAGGGCCGGTCCCGGTTCCCGTTCGACGGGGTCCGGTCCCGGCAGTCCGATCGCGAGTAGGCCGCGCTCACCAGCGCGCCGCTAGGAGACCACGTGCCCTCCAACCGAGCCGCAGCCCGTCGTCCCGCCACCGCTGCCGCCGCCGCGGGAAACGACACCGTGCGCAAGACCTTCGTCCTCGACACCTCGGTGCTCCTCTCGGACCCGAAGGCGATGCTCCGCTTCAAGGAGCACGAGGTCGTCCTCCCGGTCGTCGTCGTCACCGAGCTGGAGGGCAAGCGGCACCATCCGGAGCTGGGGTACTTCGCGCGCCAGGCGCTGCGGCTGCTCGACGACCTGCGGATCCAGGAGGGCCGGCTGGACCGGCCGGTGCCGGTCGGGCAGGACGGCGGCACGCTGCGCGTCGAGCTCAACCACACCGACGCGATGATCCTGCCGGCCGGGTTCCGCCTGGGCGACAACGACACTCGCATCCTCTCGGTCGCCAAGAACCTGTCCGCCGAGGGGTTCGACGTCACTGTGGTGAGCAAGGACCTGCCGATGCGGGTGAAGGCGTCGGCCGTCGGTCTCGACGCCGAGGAGTACCGCGCCGAGCTGGCCGTCGACTCCGGCTGGACCGGCATGGCCGAGCTGGACGTCACGGTCGAGGAGATGGACCGGCTCTACGAGGTCGGCCGGGTCGAGCACGCGGCCGCCGCCGAGCTGCCCTGCCACACCGGTCTCGTCCTGCTGTCGCCGCGCGGGAGCGGGCTGGGCCGGGTCGGCGCCGACAAGCAGATCCGGCTGGTTCGCGGCGACCGTGACGCGTTCGGCCTGCACGGCCGCTCCGCCGAGCAGCGGATCGCCCTCGACCTGCTCCTCGACCCCGACATCGGCATCGTCAGCCTCGGTGGACGCGCCGGCACCGGCAAGTCCGCGCTGGCCCTCTGCGCCGGCCTCGAGGCGGTCATGGAACGCCGGCAGCACCGCAAGGTCGTCGTCTTCCGGCCCCTGTATGCGGTCGGTGGCCAGGATCTCGGGTACCTCCCCGGTACCGAGGCCGAGAAGATGGGCCCCTGGGGCCAGGCGGTCTTCGACACCCTCGGCGCGCTCGTCTCGACCGAGGTCGTCGAGGAGGTCCTCGACCGCGGCATGCTCGAGGTGCTGCCGCTCACCCACATCCGCGGCCGGTCCCTCCACGACGCGTTCGTCGTCGTCGACGAGGCCCAGTCGCTGGAGCGCAACGTCCTGCTCACCGTCCTGTCGCGGATCGGCCAGAACTCCAAGGTCGTCCTCACCCACGACGTCGCCCAGCGCGACAACCTGCGCGTGGGGCGGCACGACGGGGTCGCGGCGGTCATCGAGGCGATGAAGGGCCACCCGCTCTTCGCCCACATCACGCTCACCCGCAGCGAGCGCAGCCCCATCGCCGCGCTCGTCACCGACCTCCTGGAGGGCCTCGAGCCGTAGTCTCGACCGACCCGTGCCGGAATGGCCCGCTGGGTGGGCTGCCTGGCGGGTCCGAGTGGCCCGCCTTGGCATCCTGCGCCAGATTTGGGACGGTTACGGGTGGTACGGGCGTCGGACGCGAGAACGGGGTGGGTCGGAATGTCCGGGTATGCGGGCCGGCACCGGGACGCCCTGACGGGTGCCCCGGTCGCGACGACGTCCGACCAGAGCCGTCGACGGGCCATCCTGCTCGCCGCTTTTCGCGGTCGCCGTCGTGGTGGCGGGCGCTGTTCGCCGTCCCGGTGATCTTCCCGGTGGGCGGCGGGCCCGGACCGGGGGCTCCGACGGTGCCGCCGGAGGCCGGCCTGCAGCTTCTCGGTCGGCAAGGGGATCTCGGCGACCTGGCCGAGAGGCGACAGGAGGTCGGTCCAGGCGCCACTCCCACCACGCCGGACGGGCAGCCGACCGACTCCGCGACGACACGACGCACGAGCGCGGCCTCGCCGACTGACGAGACGAGTCCCGCTGCGCTCGCCGCTGCTGCATCCCAGAGTCTGGATCCTCGACAGGCACGACTCGGACCGCCCCGAGGACGCCCACCGGCTCGTCGAGCACCACGCCCGTGACGACGAGCTCCCCGGCCGGCTCCACCACGTCGACGGCGTCCAACCCCAGGGCGGCGGCCCGCGAGATGCTGCCCGAGTTCGGCTTCGCGGACAGCGAGTTCGGCTGCCTCAACCGATGTGGACTCGGCTCGACAAGTGGGGTTCGGTGGCCCAGGTGCGCCCCGGACTGGGGTACATCAAGAGCCGGTACGGCACGCCGTGCGCCGCGTGGGACCACGTCCAGGAGACCGGCCAGTACTGACGCCGGACCGCGGTTCCCGAGCGGACCGACGCCCTGGACGCCGATTTGGCGTCGTCCGCCAGGTCTGGCACGGTGTAGCCGGTCAGGTCTCGGTTGGGTAACGCTGGGGGGCGGGAGAGGTCAGCGCATGACGCGGTATGCGGGTCGTCACCGTGCTGCCACGCCCCTCTCGACGTCCCCTCCATACGCTTCGCCCATCCCGTCCACGGTCGAGCTCGGACCGCCGACGGCCGCCCCGCCCCCGACCACGTCGCCGAGGAACCGGCGCTCACGAGCGGCGCGCGCCACCGGTGCGGTTGTGGCACTGTCGCTGCTGGCGGTCGGCACGGTCGACCTCGTGAGCTCCACGGCCGGCGGAGTCCTGGGGCCGGTCAGCGCCGCGCTACCGGTGCTCCCACCCGACGCGGGGCTGCAGGCGGTCGCCTACCGGGCCGACGCCGCGGACCTGTCCGACCACCGCGCCCAGGTCCGTGATGTCCGCGCCGACGCGGAGGCCGCCGCCGCGCGCGCCGCCGCCCAGGCGGCGGCGGACGCGGCTGCAAAGGCCGCTGCCGATGCCGCCGCGCAGGCCGCGGCGAAGGCCGCTGCCGACGCCGCTGCCGCCGCCGCGGCGGAGGCCCAGCGCCAGGCCGCCGCCCAGCGGGCCGCCCGCGAAGCGCAGCGGGACTCGCTCCTCGAGAACGCCCGCAAGGACCCGCGGGGCGCGGCCCGCGCGATGCTGGCCGACTTCGGCTTCGCCGACAGCCAGTTCTCATGCCTCAACTCGCTGTGGACCCGCGAGAGCAACTGGCTCTACACCGCGACGAACCCGTCGTCCGGCGCATACGGGATCCCGCAGGCCCTGCCCGCCTCGAAGATGGCCAGCGCCGGCGCGGACTACCGCACCAACCCCGTCACCCAGATCAAGTGGGGCCTCGGCTACATCCAGGAGCGCTACGGAACCCCCTGCGGCGCCTGGGCGCACTCGCAGTCGACCGGCTGGTACTGACCCTCAGAGCTTGCGCAGCCGGACCTTCTCGACGCTGTGGTCCGGGCCCTTGACCAGCACCAGCGTCGCGCGGGACCGGGTCGGGAGGATGTTCTCGACGAGGTTCGGGCCGTTGATCTCGCGCCAGATCCGCGCCGCAGTGGAGCGGGCCTCCTCGTCGGACAGCACCGCATACCGGTGGAAGTACGAGTCCGGGTCGGCGAACGCCGTCTCCCGCAGGCTGAGGAACCGTTCCACGTACCAGCGCTCGACGTCCTCGGTCTCGGCGTCGACGTAGACGGTGAAGTCGAAGTAGTCGTTGACGGCGACGCCGACCGTGCCGTCGAAGCGCGAGCCCGGCGGCTGCAGCACGTTGAGGCCCTCGACGATGAGCACGTCGGGGCTGCGGACGACGATCCGTTCGTCCGGGACGATGTCGTAGGTCAGGTGCGAGTAGATCGGAGCGGTCACCTCGGGCACGCCGGACTTCACCGCGGCCACGAAGCGCATCAGCTCACGCCGGTCGTAGGACTCGGGGAAACCCTTGCGGGCCATGATGTTCCGGCGTTCGAGCTCGGCGTTCGGGAAGAGGAACCCGTCGGTGGTGACGAGCTGGACGCGCGGCGTGTCCGGCCAGTGGGAGAGCAGCTCGCGCAGGATGCGTGACGTCGTGGACTTGCCGACGGCGACCGAGCCGGCAACGCCGATGACGAAGGGGGTACGCGGCGGCGACTCCCCGAGGAACTCACTGGTCACGTCGTGAAGCCCACCGATCGCGCCGACGTAGTAGTTGAGCAGCCGGGAGATCGGGAGGTAGATGTCCTCGATCTCCTGCATGTCGATCGGGTCCCCGAGGCCGCGCAGCCGCGTGACGTCGTCGGAGGTCAGGCTCATCGGGTGGTTCTCGCGAAGCCGCGCCCACGTCGCACGGTCCAGCTCGACGTACGGTGACAGCACGCCCCCGCGCTCCAGGACCTGGTGGCCGACCATGGCCTCCAGCCGGTCGGCGTCCGCGTGCTGCGTCACGGCGCTCATTGTTGCCTACGCCGTACCGGGGGAGGCGCACCGCGGTATGCGTCACGTCGCCCCCCGTTAGGCTCGCCACCATGTGCGGCATCGTGGGCTACGTCGGCCCGAACGTCGACGGTCAGGCCCTCGACGTCGTCATGGAGGGGCTCGCCCGGCTCGAGTACCGGGGCTACGACTCGGCGGGTGTCGCGCTCGTCGACGGCGACCATGTGGCTTGGGAGAAGCGGGCCGGCAAGCTCGGAAACCTGCGCGAGGCCATCGCCGCGCACCCCCTGCCGCCGTCGAGCACCGGCATCGGGCATACCCGCTGGGCCACCCACGGCGGGCCCACCGACAACAACGCGCACCCGCACCGCGGGGGGTCCGACGGCAAGCTGGCGCTGATCCACAACGGGATCATCGAGAACTTCCACAGCCTCAAGGCCAAGCTCGTCGACGACGGCGTGGCGTTCACGTCGGAGACCGACACCGAGGTGGCCGCCCACCTGGTGGCCCGGGCGTACGACGAGACCCACGACCTCACCGAAGCCATGCGACTGGCCGTCCAGGACCTCGACGGCGCGTTCACCCTGCTCGCGATCCACGCGGACTCCCCGGGCGTCGTGGTCGGGGCGCGGCGCAACAGCCCGCTGGTCGTCGGCCTCGGCGACGGCGAGAACTTCCTCGGCTCCGACGTCGCGGCGTTCATCGGCCACACCCGCGAGGCCCTCGAGCTGGGCCAGGACCAGATCGCGACGATCACGCCGGAGTCGGTCACGGTGATCGGGTTCGACGGGGCGCCGGTCGAGGGCAAGCCCTACCACGTCGACTGGGACGCGGCCGCCGCCGAGAAGGGCGGCTACCCGAACTTCATGACCAAGGAGATCCAGGAGCAGCCGCACGCCGTGGCGGACACCCTCCTCGGTCGCACCGACCAGTCGGGCCGCCTGGTCCTCGACGAGCTGCGGATCTCCGAGACCGCCCTGCGCAACGTCGACAAGATCGTCGTCATCGCCTGCGGCACCGCGTCGTACGCGGGAATGGTCGCGAAGTACGCCATCGAGCACTGGACCCGGATCCCGTGCGAAGTCGAGATGGCGCACGAGTTCCGCTACCGCGACCCGGTGATCGACGGCCGCACGCTGGTCGTGTCGATCAGCCAGTCCGGCGAGACGATGGACACGCTGATGGCGGTCAAGCACGCCCGCGAGCTGGGCGCGCTGACGATCTCGATCTGCAACACCCACGGCGCGACCATCCCGCGCGAGTCCGACGCCGTGCTCTACACCCACGCCGGGCCGGAGATCGCGGTCGCCTCGACCAAGGCGTTCCTGGCCCAGATCACCGCGACCTACCTGCTCGGGCTCTACCTCGCCCAGCTGCGCGGTGGCGAGGTCGGGGCGGCGGAGGCGGCCGGTGTCATGGCCGAGCTCCAGGGGGTGCCGGCGAAGATCCAGACCGTCCTCGACTCGATGGACCGGGTTCGCGAGATCGCGCGGTTCATGGCCGACACCCGGGCGGTGCTGTTCCTCGGCCGGCACGTGGGGTACCCCGTAGCCCTGGAGGGCGCGCTCAAGCTCAAGGAGCTGGCGTACATCCACGCCGAGGGGTTCGCCGCGGGAGAGCTGAAGCACGGCCCGATCGCCCTCATCGAGCCCGGCCAGCCGGTCTTCGTCGTCGTCCCGTCGCCGTCGACCGCGCACGGCCTGCACGGCAAGGTCGTGTCCAACATCCAGGAGATCCGGGCCCGGGGCGCGCGGACCATCGTCGTGGCCGAGGAGGGCGACGAGGACGTCGTCCCGTTCGCGGACGAGGTGATCCGGGTCCCGGCGGTCTCGACCCTGCTCGCCCCGCTGCTCACCGTCGTCCCGCTCCAGGTGTTCGCCTGCGAGCTGGCCTCGGCCAAGGGTCTGGACGTGGACCAGCCGCGCAACCTCGCGAAGTCGGTCACGGTCGAGTGAGCGGCGCCGCGTGATCATCGGCGTCGGGATCGACGTCGTCGACATCGAGCGGTTCGGGCAGACCCTCGAGCGCACGCCGGCCTTGCGGGAGCGGCTCTTCACGCCGTCGGAGCGGGGGCTCGGACTGGCCTCGTTGGCGGCGCGGTTCGCGGCCAAGGAGGCGCTGGCCAAGTCGCTCGGCGCGCCGGCCGGGCTGCACTGGCTCGACGCGACCGTGGTCCAGGACGCCAACGGGCGGCCGTCCCTGCGCGTTTCAGGCACCGTCGAGGCGCGGGCCGACGACCTCGGCGTCGCGTCCTTCCACCTGTCGCTGTCGCACGACGCCGGGATCGCGTCGGCGGTCGTCGTGGCGGAAGGATGAGCCGGTGATCGAGGCGTACGCGGTGGCCGACGTCCGGGCCGCGGAAGAGGCGGCGATGGCGGACCTACCGGAGGGCGAGCTGATGGCCCGCGCGTCGGCGGGCCTGGCGGCCGTGGTCGCCGCCCGACTGCGGGAGCGGGACGGCGTGCGGGTCGTCGGCCTGGTCGGCGCCGGGAACAACGGCGGCGACGCGCTGTATGCGCTGGCCCACCTCGCGCGGGAGGGGTTCGCCGCGGCGGCCGTCCACGCCGAGACCGCGCACGCCGGTGGGTTGGCGGCGGCGCGCGAGGCCGGCGTGGCGCTGGTGTCGGGTGACGCCGGTAGTGAGGTCGGTGAGGACTGGCGGGGCGTCGTGGGGGAGGCCGACGTCGTCGTGGACGGTCTGCTCGGGATCGGTGGCCGGCCGGGGCTCTCCGGAGCGGCGGCCGAGTGGGTCGAGGAGATCCCCGAGGACGCCTGGGTCGTCGCCGTGGACCTGCCGAGCGGCGCCGACCCGGCCGGCGAAGTGGTGCTCGCCGATGCCGTGTTCGCCGACGAGACGGTCACGTTCGGCGTGGCCAAGCCGGTTCACCTGCTGCCCGCGACCGAGCCCGCCGTGGGACGGCTCACCGTGGTCGACATCGGACTGGACCTCGGACTCGACCTCGGAACCGGCGCCGACGCATACCGGCCGGTCGTGGAGCGGCTGACCTTCGACGACGTCCGCCGGCTCTGGCCGGTGCCCGGGGCGAGCTCGGACAAGTACTCGCGCGGCGTGGTGGGCATCGTCGCGGGAACGCCGACCTACCCGGGGGCGGCCGTGCTGAGCGTCCTCGGCGCGCTCGGGGCCGGGCCGGGAATGGTCCGGTACGTCGGGCCGCCGGAGGTCCAGGCCCTGGTCCACGCGGCCGCACCGGAGGCGGTCACCGCCGAGGGACGGGTGCAGGCGTGGGTATGCGGGTCGGGGTTCGACCCGTCCGGCCGCGCCAGGGGTGTCGCGGAGCAGAAACGCCACGTCGAGGAGGCGCTGGCCAGCGACCTGCCGGTGGTCGTCGATGCAGGCGCGCTGGAGCTGCTGCACCGTCGCGAAGCGCCCACCCTGCTCACGCCGCACGCGGGAGAGCTGGCGCGGCTGCTGACCCGGCTCCGCGGCGAGGAGGTCAGCCGCGAGCAGGTGTCCAGCGCGCCGCTCGCGCACACCCGCGAGGCCGCCGAACGGACCGGGTGCACGGTGCTGCTCAAGGGGTCGCACACGCTGGTCGTCAGCCCTGACCCGTCGCTTCCGGTGCGCTGCCAGGCGGACGCCCCGGCGTGGGTGGGGACCGCGGGCGCCGGCGACGTCCTGGGTGGTCTGCTCGGAACCCTGCTCGCCGCGGGCCTCGACCCCCTCGACGCCGGCGCGCTGGGTGCCCTCGTCCACGGGGTCGCGGCCGACCGGACCAACCCGGGAGGGCCGGTCCGGATCAGCGACGTGGCTCGACGCATCCCGGAGACCGTCGCCGCGCTGCTGCGGTACTGAGAAAGGCAGCATTCGGATCGGTTCGTGCTGTCCGGAGCCGGATTTCCGTGCGGTCCAGAGCACGAATCGGGCGAGGGGGCGACCCAGAGGTCCCACCTGCCACACTGGCCCGCGTGACGCCCGTGAACCTGCCCGTGGGTGCGCCCGGCGCTGCGATCGTCGACCTCGGCGCCATCACGGCCAACGTCCGCGCGCTCCACGAACGGTCGGCCACGGCCGCACTCATGGCGATCGTCAAGGCCGACGGCTACGGCCACGGCCTCCTCGAGGCGGCCCGTGCCGCGCAGGCGGGCGGGGCGACCTGGCTCGGAACCGCGCAGCAGGCGGAGGCCGTGGCGCTGCGCGACGCCGGGTTCGAGGGCCGGATCTTCACCTGGCTGCACGTCCCCGGCAACGACTTCGCGGCGGCGCTGACCCGCGACATCGACGTGGCGGCGTCGGCCACGTGGTCCCTCGACGCGGTCGTCGAGGCGGCTCGCACCACCGGACGGACCGCCCGCGTCCACCTCAAGGCCGACACCGGTCTGGGCCGCAACGGCGCCTACGGCCAGGACTTCCTCGACCTGGTCGCCGCGGCCCGGCTCCACGAGGCCGACGAGAGCGTCAAGGTCGTCGGGGTCTGGTCGCACTTCGCGTACGCCGACGAGCCGGACCACCCGACGGTGCGGCATCAGCGCGAGGTGTTCGAGGAGGCGGTCCGCGCCGCCGAGGCGGCCGGCTGCGAGCTCGAGGTACGCCACCTGGCCAACTCGGCCGCCACCCTGACCAACTCATCGGTGCACTACGACCTCGTCCGTCCCGGCATCGCCGTCTACGGGCTGACCCCGGTCCCGCAGCTGGGCGGCCCCGAGGCATACGGGCTCACCCCGGCGATGACCCTCGTCGCCCGGCTGTCGCTGGTGAAGCGGCTGCCCGCCGGGCAGGGCGTGTCCTACGGACACGCGTACACCACCCCGCGGCACACCGTCGTCGGCCTGGTGCCCCTGGGGTATGCGGACGGCATCCCTCGCAACGCCACGAACGTCGGTCCGGTGTCGGTCCACGGTGTCTCGAACGTCGTTGCGGGACGCGTCTGCATGGACCAGTTCGTCGTCGACCTCGGCCCGGACTCGACCGCACAGGCCGGCGACGAGGTCGTCTTGTTCGGCGCCGACCCGGACGGTCCGACCGCTCAGGGGTGGGCCGACGCCACGGACACCATCAGCTATGAGATCGTGACGCGAATCGGGCCGCGGGTGCCCAGGGTCTTTGTTGGAGGACACGCGTGAGCTCGAGCAGGAACGGCCTCATCGGCCTGGGCATCGGCCTGGGCGTCGCGGGCGCCGCGACGGCCGCCGGCATCGTCGCCGACCGGACGCACCGGCGACGCCAGCAGGCCCTGGAGACCGGCGTCAGCCTGGTCGAGAAGCCGAGCCGCGAAGTCGTCGTCGAGGCGACCGACGGCGTCGCGCTCCACGTCGAGGTCGACGAGCCGCGCTCCGGCGTCGCGCTCGACGAGCACGGCCTGCCGCGGCCCACCGTGGTCATGACGCACGGGTACTGCCTCACCTCGGAGTGCTGGGTCTTCCAGCGTCGGTACCTGCGGTGGGCCGGTCACCGCGTCGTCGTGTGGGACCAGCGCGGCCACGGCCGGTCGGGTCGCGGAGGTTCCTCGTCCTACACGATCGCCCAGCTCGGGCAGGACCTCGACTCGGTCATCAAGGCGGTCGCCCCCGAGGGGCCGCTGGTGCTGGTCGGCCACTCGATGGGCGGGATGACGACGATGGCGCTCGGCGCCTTGGACCCCGCGCTCGTCCGCGAGCGGGTGGTCGCCTTCGGGGCGATCTCGACGTCGGCCGGAGGTATGCCCCTCGCCTCGGGCGGTCTCGCGGCATCGGCCGGGCGGCTCCTGCTGGAGCGCCTCGGACCTGGGGTGGCCAGCATTTTCGAGCACCGGCCCGAGCTGCTCAAAGGCATCCTCTCGGCCAACTCGGAGCTCGCGGAGTTCCTCGTGGAGCGGTACTCGTTCTCCTCGCCGGTGCCGCGCAGCGTCGTCAGGCTCGCCTCGAAGATGCTGCTCGGGACGAACCTCACGGTGATGTCGTCGTTCACGCCGGCGTTCGACGACTACGACCAGACCGGCGGCCTGGCGGCGTTCGACGGCTGCGAGACGTTGGTGTTCAACGGCGAGCAGGACATCCTCACCCCGCCCGAGCACAGCGAGCGAATCGTCCGGACACTGGCCGGTGCCCAGCACGTCATCGTCCGCGACGCGGGGCACGTGATCATGCTCGAGCACCCGGACCTGCTCAACCAGCAGCTGGGCGCCATGATCGAGCGCGCCGCCAAGCGCGAGGAGGAGCAGATCCCCGCCGACCTGGTGCCCCGGGTCCGCCGCGTCGTCACCGACGTCGACAAACAGCGCCGCATCGAGCGCGGGCTGGAGCGGATCGACCAGGACAAGGACGACGACCAGCGCCCCGCACCGGGGGGCAAGAACGCGAGGAGCGCACGGGAACGCCGCCGCGAGGCGTCGTGAGCCGGTCCGGGCTGCCGGCGCGGGTCAGCCTGGCCTCGGCCGACGACACCCACCAGTTCGGTATGCGGCTGGGCCGGTTGCTTCACGCCGGTGACCTGGTCGTGCTCACGGGGGGCCTGGGCGCCGGCAAGACGACGCTGACGCAGGGGATCGGGTCCGGGCTTGGGGTGCGTGGGCCGGTCACGTCGCCCACCTTCGTCATCGCGCGGGTCCATCCGTCGCTGGTGGGTGGTCCGGCGCTGGTCCACGTCGACGCCTACCGGCTCGGCGGCGCGGTCGAGCTCGACGACCTCGACCTCGACGCCGACGTGGCCGACAGCGTGACGGTCGTCGAGTGGGGGCACGGGGTCGCCGAACGGCTGGCCGACGCCTACCTCGAGGTCGTGCTGACCGCCGAGGCCGACGAGGCCCGCACGGTCACGCTCACCGGGCTCGGCGACCGCTGGTCCGGCGTCCTCGCGCCCTGACCGCCCGCTTCCGGACTGCCGTTGTTCCCAGTTCCGGGCGGCCGGAGGCCGCGGAACCGGCAACAACGGGCGTCCGGAAGATGGGTAGCCTGCGCGGGTGCTGCTGCTCGCCATCGACACGTCGACGACGGCGATCACCGTGGCGGTCCACGACGGGTCGCGCGCCGTGGCCGAGGCCACCACGCTGGACGCCCGCGGGCACGCCGAGCACCTGGCGCCCGGCGTCGACCGGGTCCTCGCCGAGGCGGGGGCGACCCCGAATGACCTGACCGATGTCGCGTGCGGGCTCGGCCCCGGCCCGTTCACCGGCCTGCGCGTCGGCATCGTCACGGCCCGGACGCTGGCGCTCGTGACCGGCGCCCGCCTCCACGGCCTCTGCAGCCTGGACGCACTCGCGTTTCAGGCCGCCGTCGGGGGCGAGCTCCTCGTCGCCACCGACGCGCGGCGCAAGGAGGTCTACTGGGCCAGGTACGCGCCGGGGGCGACGGGCATACCGGAGCGGCTCGAGGGTCCGCACGTCACCGCACCGGCCGACCTGCCCGAGGAGGCTGCCGCCCTGCCGGCCGTGGGTCGCGGCCCGCTGCTGTACCCGGGAGTGTTCGCCCGACCCCTCGAGGGCCCGCTCGACGTCTCGGCGGCCGCGCTGGCGGACCTCGTCGTCCGCCGCCTGGCGACGGGCGAGCCGCTCGACGAGCACGAGCCGTACTACCTGCGCCGCCCGGACGCCGCCCCGTCGGTGTCGACCAAGTCGGCCCTCGGGTGAGCACGCTGCGCGAGGTCACCTGGCGCGACATCCCGCGGCTGGCCGCCCTCGAGGACGAGCTGTTCGGGCCGGACGCCTGGACCACGGAGACGTGGTGGGCCGAGCTCGCCGGGCGACCGCGGCGCGACTACGTCGTCCTGGACGGCGACCGGGGCATCGCGGGGTATGCGGGGCTGGACCACGGGGGCGACGTCGCCGACGTCATGACGGTTGCCGTGGTCGCGGACCGTCGGGGGCAGGGCCTCGGCGACGTGCTGGTGGGCGAGCTGCTGCGGCGGGCCTCGGACGGCGGAGCCGCGTCGGTGATGCTGGAGGTGCGGGCCGACAACATGCCGGCGCGCCGGCTGTACGAGCGTCACGGTTTCGAGGAGGTGTCGGTGCGGCGGCGCTACTACCGGCAGCCGGAGGGCCTCGACGTCGACGCGGTGGTCATGCGCCGCCGTCTGGAGGAGGCGTCGTGACGGCGGACCAGCCTCTCGTCCTCGGCATCGAGACCTCCTGCGACGAGACGGGAGTCGGCATCGTCCGGGGCGAGACCCTGCTCGTGGACGCGGTCGCCAGCAGCGTGGACGAGCACGCCCGGTTCGGCGGCGTGGTCCCCGAGGTGGCCAGCCGCGCGCATCTGGAGGCGATGGTTCCGACCATCGAGCGAGCCTGCCGCGACTCGGGGGTCCGGCTCGACGACCTCGATGCCGTCGCCGTGACCGCCGGGCCGGGCCTGGCCGGGGCGCTGCTGGTCGGCGTGGCGGCGGCCAAGGCGCTGGCCGTCGGCCTGGGCACACCCCTCTACGGCGTGAACCACCTCGCCTCGCACGTGGCCGTCGACGTGGTCGAGCACGGCCCGCTCCCCGAACCGTGTCTCGCCCTCCTGGTCAGCGGCGGGCACTCGTCGCTGCTGCTCGTGCTCGACGTCACCGCGGACGTGCGGCCGCTGGGGTCGACGATCGACGACGCGGCGGGGGAGGCGTTCGACAAGGTGGCGCGAGTCCTGGGGCTGCCGTTCCCGGGCGGCCCGTACATCGACCGCGCGGCGCGCGAGGGCAACCAGATCGCGATCGACTTCCCCCGGGGCCTCACCGCCGGTAAGGATCTCGAGCGGCACCGGTTCGACTTCTCGTTCTCCGGGCTGAAGACCGCGGTGTCGCGGTGGGTCCAGCTGCGCGAGCAGGCGGGCGAGGCGGTCCCGGTCGCGGACGTCGCGGCGAGCTTCCAGGAGGCCGTGGTCGACGTCCTGACCCGCAAGGCGGTCGCCGCCTGCCGTTCCGAGGGCGTGGACGACCTCCTCGTCGGCGGCGGGGTGGCCGCGAACTCGCGGCTGCGCGCCCTCGCGCAGGAGCGCTGCGACGCATCCGGGATCCGGCTGCGGGTACCCCGGCCCGGCCTCTGCACCGACAACGGCGCCATGGTGGCCGCCCTCGGCGCCCAGATGGTGGCCCGCGGCGTCGCCCCGTCGGCGCTGGACCTGCCGGCCGACTCCTCGATGCCGGTCACCTTGGTCCGCGCATAGCGAGAGAAAGTACCTTGACGGTTACGTAACTGATCGGGTACACAAGGACCTGTGGAGGTCTGGGAGGCGCTGGCGGACCCGACCCGCCGCGAGATCGTCCAGCGGCTGGCCGTCGGCGAGGCCACCGCGGGATCGCTCGCGGCGGCGTTCGCCATCGCCCGCCCGGGCGTGAGCCGCCACCTGCGGGTGCTGCGTGAGGCCGAGGTCGTCGAGGTCCGCCAGGACGCCCAGCGCCGGATCTACTCGCTGAACCCCGGCGTCCTCGACGAGGTCGAGCAGTGGTGCGCCGACGTGCGCCGGTTCTGGACGCAGCGGCTCGACGCCCTGGACACCGAGATCGCCCGCGGCCGACGCGCCGCGGCCAAGGACACGAAGGAGCAACCATGACCCCGGACACCCTGCTGGGAACGATCACCCGCGCCGGCGACGACGTCGAGGCGACGTTCGAGCGCGTCTACGACACCGACGCCGCGGACCTCTGGGCGGCGGTGACCGAGCCGGACCGGCTGGCCCGCTGGTTCGCCTCAGTCGACGGTGACCTGCGCACGGGCGGCCACTTCGCCATCCACTTCGACGACAGCGCGGTCCCGGGCTGCCGGGTGACCTCCTGCGACGCCCCGAACGCCTACGCCTGGGAGTGGCCGCACGCCACGCATACCTCCCTCGTCACCGTCGCCGTCGAACCCGTCGCCGAGGGCGCGCGCCTGCACCTCAGGCATACCCGGCTCGCCGCGAGCAGCGCGGCCGGCTACGCCGCCGGCTGGGACGTCTACCTGCGTCGGCTGGTCGAGCTCGTCGCCGGTCGCGAGGTCCGGGACACGTGGGCCGAGGACTGGAGCAGCGCCTACGAGAGGTATGCGACGCAGCTCGGCTAGCAGGCGGCCAGACCGCGCTTCACCTTGAGGTCGAGGACACGCGTGGCCGCCGCGTCGACCTGCGCGGCGAACTCCGCCTCGGCGGTCGCCTTGTCGCGCAGCGCACCCGCCATGGTCGGCACCGTCTGGGGCAGCCCGGTGAGGACGATGTCGCCCCCGGCCGCCACGAACCGCGTCGCCCGCTCGGCGGCCGGCGTGCCGGCAACGGCCGCCGCGCCACCGACGTCGTCAGAGACGACGACGCCGCCGTAGCCCAGCGTCTCGCGCAGCAGCCCTGTCACGATCGGCCGGGAGAACGCGGCGCGGTTCGCCGGGTCGAGCTTCGAGTAGATGGCCGACGACACCATGACGAGGTCGGCGCCGGCCTGGATGCCGGCGCGGAACGGTTCAAGGTACGGGTCGTCGGCCGTGGTCGTCGTGTCGGTGGTCCCGTTGGCCGTGAGGTCGGTGTTCCCGGTGACCCGCCCGAGACCGGGGAAGTGCTTGAGCGTCGCACTCACGCCACCGCCTTGGAGTCCACCGACCGCCGCCACCACTGAGCGCGCGACCACCCCGGGGTCGTTGCCGTACTCGCGCTGGTACGCCCCGATCGGCGCGTTCCGAGCCGCGAAGGACGCCGCGACGGTGTCGGCGACCGGGGCCAGGTCGACGTTGACCCCGACCGCCATGAGCTCGCGGGCGACCGTCACCGCGTTCGGCCCGGCGGTCCCCGCCTTCCCCTGGCTGAGGGCCGATGGCGTCGCGGTGAACCCCGATCCGCGCAGATGCCGGACCTGGCCGCCCTCCTGGTCCGCGGCGACGAGCAGGCCGACCCCGGCCCCCGCCGCGCGGCCGACCGGCTGCCAGTGCCGGGTCGCTGCCACCACGGTCGCGGCGCCGTTCCAGGTGCCGAGCAGGACGACGCCGCCGGCGTGCTGGCCGGTCAGCACCGGGTCGAGGGCCGCGGCGGCCGTTCCGGACTGCGCCCCGACCATGAGCAGCTGCCCGACCTTCTGCTCCAGGCTGAGCGTCGCCAGCAACCGCTGCCCGCAGCTGGGCGCAGGCGTCGTTGCCGTCGGTGGCAGGGAGGTCGGGGTGCCGGTCGCGGGAGTCGTGGCGCTCGACGAGGACAAGGACGACGACGCAGCCGTCGGGTCGGCGGGAGTCGGACCCGACGGGCTCGAGCACGCCGCCAGCGCAGCGACCGTGCCCAGCGCGACCAGGGTCAGCGCGGCGGCGGCGGGACGGCGGGGCACGGCTCGACGCTACCGGCGGCCCGTATGCTCCCCGGCATGCCGAGGGGGGTCGTGCTCGACGTCGACACGGGAGTCGACGATGCGTGCGCGCTGCTGCTCGCGGCTCTGCACCCCGAGCTCCAGCTGCTCGCCGTCAGCTGCGTGGGCGGCAACGCCCCGCTGGACCTGGTCGTGGCCAACACCCTCACGGTGCTCGACGCCGCCGGCCGCGAGGACGTCCCGGTCGCCGCGGGCAGCGCCCGCCCGTTGCTGGAGGACGTCCGGGACGCGCGCCACGTCCACGGCGAGGACGGACTCGGCGACCTCGACTGGCCGAAGTCGAGCCGCGCACCGGACCCGCGCCACGCCGTCGAGCTGCTCCGCGACGTCGTGAGGGAGAGCCCCGAGCCGGTCACCCTCGTCACCCTCGCCCCGCTCACCAACATCGCCCTGCTGCTGCGGACGTACCCCGACGTAACCCGGAACCTGCGCGACATCGTCGTCATGGGTGGCGCCGCCAACGTCGGCAACGCGACCGCCTCCGCGGAGTTCAACGTCTTCCACGACCCGGAGGCCGCGGCGGTCACGCTCGACGCGGCCGCGGACCTCGGGGTCGCCGTGACCCTCTACGGCCTCGACGTCTTCTACGAGCCGAGGGTCACCGCCGCCCAGGCGCGCGTCCTCGCGGGACGCGAGCACCCCGCGGCTCGGCTGGCCGGGCTGCTCATCGGCTTCCAGTGCGAGCGCTTCGGCGACCCGGCCACGATCGGCGACGCCGGGGCGGTGTGCGCGGTCCTGGAACCCGGCGCGCTCCGGACCGAACGGCTGCCCGTCCGCGTCGAGCTCGGCGGATCGTGGTCGCGCGGGCGCACGGTCGTCGACCGCCGCAGCTGGGCCCTCGACATGAGCCACGACCCGCACGGACGCTCCCCGGTCGAGCTCGACGTCGCCCTCGAGGTCGACGGGACCCGGTATGCGGCGATCTGGCTCGACACGGTCGGTCGGGGATGACCGGCCGCGTCGTCGTCATCGGGTCGCTCTACCTGCTGGTCACGGCGGACGTCGAGTCGATCCCGCGGGCCGGTGAGACGGCGACAGCGCTGCGCACCCGCCGAGCGGTCGCCGGCCGTGGCGTCGCCCAGGCGCTCGCGGTTCAGCGCGCGGGGGCGCCGGTCCGCCTGGTCGCGGCGGTCGGCGACGACGACGCCGGGCGCTGGTGTGCGGACCGCCTGGCGCAGGACGGGATCGAGACCCGACTCCAGGTCGTCGCCCACGAGCAGACCGGGAACCTCGTCGTCATGTCCGACGGCGGCGAGGGCGACGAGGACGCCGCCACACTCCTCGTCCCGGGTGCCAACACCGCACTCGACCGCGGCACCGTCCTCGCTGACACGGAGCCCGACGACGTCGTCCTGGTCCAGCTCGACGTGCCGCCGGCGGTGGTGGCGGAGATCCTGCGCGACGCCGACCGCCGGCAGACACGGGTCGTCGTCAACGCCAGCCCGTTCGCCACCGTCGACCCCGCAGCGGCCGCCCTGGCCGACCCCTTCGTCGTCGGGGAGCGGGACGCCGCGCTGCTGGCCGACGTCGGCCTCATCCCCGGCTCGCTCTGTGTCACGTTCGGGCGCGCCGGTGCGGTGTGGAACGGGCTGCGGATCGACAGCGAGAACCTCGGCTCCCCGGCCATGGCGCCCGGCGGGACCGAGGCCTTCTGCGGCGCGCTCGCCGCCGCCCTGGCCGCCGGAGCCGACCGGGCGTCGGCGCTGCGAGCCGCAGTCGCCGCCGCCGGCGAGCCGGCAGTTCCGGCTTCATAGACACCTCCGTCAGGCGGGGTCGACCACCAAGGCGTAGGTCTGCCCGGCAACGCGGGTGAGGACGACGGTCGCCTCGCCCGAACCGGTCAGCCGCAGCTGTGTGCGAACCGCCTCGGGGTCCAGCGGGACTCCGCGCTTCTTGATGGTGAGCGCGCCGACCCCTCGCGCGCGGAGCCAGCTGCGGACCGACTTGACGTTCCAGGGCAGGGCCTCCACCATCGCGTACCGGTGCGCCCACGGCACGTCCACCGCGACGTCCGCAGCCACGTACCCGACGCCGTCGTGCAGCTCCGCGCCGCCGACGAGCCGCGCGAGCGCTCCGGTCAGCCCCGCGCGGATCACGGCCCGGTCCGGCTCGTAGAGGTAGGCGCCGAGCCCGCCCACCGACCGGAGCGGTGGCTCGGCGGCGGCCGCGTCCGCCTCGGTCACCGAGATCCCGTCCGACCCGGGCCGGAGCACCGTCGCGGTCCGCCCGACGGTCTCGACCAGGGGCCCCCACCACACCGCGCACTCGACGACCTCACCCCGCCACGACACCCACTGCGCCTCGGCGCCCTCCGGGACGGCCGCATGCGGGAACGACGGCGCCAGCTTCGCCCCCGTGGCCGGCACCTGCGCCGCATACCCTTGGACCTGCGCCCAGGTCGGCGAGATCCGGTCCAGCGAGTGGACCCGGCGACTGCGTCCGCGCGCGTCGGCCGGCCCGCCCAGGCGTCGGGCCGGGTCGACCCACACGCCGGTATGCGTGGCGTCCTCACCCGTTGGCAGGCCCACGTCCTCGGCCCGGCCGTGGACCACCTGCGCGGCCGGCCAGTGCCGCAGGTTCACCCCGGCGACCGTCGCCGTCACCGCGTCGGCGTCGACGGCCCGAACCGCCAGGTCGAGCCCCGCGAAGGCCATCGCGTCCGCGCCGATGCCGCAACCGAGGTCGTGGACCAGGCGCACCTCGGCGCGCAGGTACCGCGCCGCGTGCCGCGCCGCCACCGCGAACCGGGTCGCCTGCTCGAGGCCGTCCGGCGTGAACAGCATCCCGTCCGCGAACGTCCCGAACTTGTCCTTCGCGCGGGCCCGGAGCTGGGTCTGGAGCAACGCCGCGGCGACCAGCTCCGGGGCATACCCGGCGTCCCGGAGCCGGGTCTGGAGACTCAGCTCGCTGCGTGCGTCGTAGGCCGGGAGCGACGCCAGAAGGTCCCACCCCTCGGTGTCGACGAGGAGGGCGAGCGCCGCGAGGTCCATAAGGTCAAGGCAACCA
Source organism: uncultured Actinomycetota bacterium (assembly GCA_963787725.1). Taxonomy (GTDB): domain Bacteria; phylum Actinomycetota; class Actinomycetes; order Actinomycetales; family Dermatophilaceae; genus Lapillicoccus. Next base: position 134,154 of record CAWBEH010000010.1, read on the forward strand.
CGCGGGTCTTCGGGGGTGCTCGGGGGCGGAGCCCCCGAGGGTTCTGGCACTCGACTTGACCGAGTGCTAACGACCTACCTAGATTTGGGGGGTTGGCACTCTCACCCCGAGAGTGCTGATCCGCTCGGCGGGTCGACCCCCGCGACGGCGAGCCCCGAGCAACCCAGACATTCAACTCGACAATCCCGAAGGGGAGGTCAACATCGTGTCGGTTTCCATCAAGCCGCTCGAAGACCGCATCGTGGTCAAGTCGCTCGAGGCCGAGCAGACCACCGCGTCCGGCCTGGTCATCCCGGACACCGCGAAGGAGAAGCCCCAGGAGGGCGAGGTCCTCGCGGTCGGCCCGGGCCGCATCGACGACAAGGGCAACCGCGTCCCGCTCGACATCAGCGTCGGCGACCGCGTGATCTACAGCAAGTACGGCGGTACCGAGGTCAAGCACAAGGGCGACGAGTACCTCATCCTCAGCGCCCGCGACGTGCTTGCGGTCGTCGCCTGATGCCCAAGACGCTGGAGTTCGACGACTCCGCACGCAAGGCGCTGGAGCGCGGCGTCGACGCGCTCGCCAACGCGGTCAAGGTGACGCTGGGCCCGAAGGGCCGCAACGTCGTCATCGACAAGAAGTGGGGCGCGCCGACGATCACCAACGACGGCGTGACCATCGCCAAGGAGATCGAGCTCGAGGACTCGTTCGAGAACCTCGGCGCTCAGCTCGCCAAGGAGGTCGCGACCAAGACCAACGACATCGCCGGTGACGGGACGACGACCGCCACGGTCCTCGCCCAGGCGATGGTCAAGGAGGGTCTGCGCAACGTCGCGGCCGGTGCCGCTCCCGCCGCTCTCAAGCGCGGCATGGACAAGGCCGTCGAGGCGGTCAACGACCGGCTGCTCGAGAACGCCCGCGAGGTCGAGGGCAACGACGAGGTCGCCTCCGTCGCGACCCTGTCCGCGCAGGACGAGACCATCGGCGCCACCATCGCCGAGGCGTTCGACAAGGTCGGCAAGGACGGGGTCATCTCGGTCGAAGAGTCCTCGACCGCGGCGACCGAGCTCGAGTTCACCGAGGGTATGCAGTTCGACAAGGGCTACATCTCGGCGTACTTCGTCACCGACCCGGAGCGCATGGAGGCTGTCCTCGAGGACGCCTACGTGCTGGTCCACCAGAGCAAGATCAGCTCGATCCAGGACCTGCTTCCGGTGCTGGAGAAGGTCGTCCAGACCGGCAAGCCGCTGCTCATCGTGGCGGAGGACGTCGACGGCGAGGCTCTCTCGACGCTGGTCGTCAACAAGATCCGCGGCACGTTCAACGTCGTCGCGGTCAAGGCGCCCGGCTTCGGCGACCGCCGCAAGGCGATGCTGCAGGACCTCGCGATCCTCACCGGCGGCCAGGTCGTCGCCGAGGAGGTCGGCCTCAAGCTCGACCAGGTCGGTCTCGACCTCATGGGCACCGCTCGCCGGATCGTCGTGACCAAGGACAACACCACGGTCATCGACGGCGGTGGCGCCACCGACGAGGTCACCGGCCGGGTCGCGCAGATCAAGGCCGAGATCGACCGCACCGACTCCGACTGGGACCGCGAGAAGCTCCAGGAGCGTCTCGCGAAGCTGGCCGGCGGCGTCTGCGTCATCAAGGTCGGCGCGCACACCGAGGTCGAGCTCAAGGAGAAGAAGCACCGCATCGAGGACGCCATCTCGGCGACCCGCGCGGCGATCGAGGAGGGCATCGTCGCCGGCGGCGGCTCCGCCCTCATCCACGCCGCGTCGTCCATCGACGACCTGGCGCTCACCGGCGACGAGGCCACCGGCGCCTCGATCGTCCGCAAGGCGCTCCACGAGCCGCTGCGCTGGATCGCCGAGAACGCGGGCCAGCAGGGCTACGTCGTCACCGCCAAGGTGACGGAGATGTCCGGCGGACACGGGTTCAACGCGGCCACCGGCGAGTACGGCGACCTGGTCAAGGCCGGCGTCATCGACCCGGTCAAGGTGACCCGGTCGGCGCTGCGCAACGCCGCGTCGATCGCCTCGATGATCCTCACGACCGACACCCTGGTCGTGGAGAAGAAGGAAGACGACGACGCCGCGAGCGGTTCGTCGGGCCACGGCCACGGCCACGGTCACTGACCTCGGCTGACGACAGCGGGTCGCTCCCCTCGGGGGGCGGCCCGCTGTCTATGCGGGTCAGGCGTGTGCGGGTCAGGCGTGTGCGGTGGTCAGGCGGCGGTGTTCGGCGACCCCGTCGTGTAGGCCGCCTCACGCTCGTCCTCGGTCATCCCGCCCCACACGCCGTAGGGCTCGCGGACCTGCAGCGCGTGCGCGCGGCACTGGGCGAGCACCGGACACACCGCGCATACCTGTTTGGCGGCCGAGTCACGGTTGCGCCGGGCCGGGCCGCGCTCGCCCTCGGGGTGGAAGAACACGTCCGGGTTCTCGCGGCGACACAGCCCGCGCAGCTGCCAGTCCCACAGGTCCGCCACTGGTCCCGGCAGTCTCGAGATCTCCGCCATCTCGCCTCCTGGTCATGAAGGGAGGGTCTGGCGTCCCGACTCGCCGAACCCGTGGTCAGGTGCTCGTCCGGTGGCTCCACCCCCGGAGAGCGCACCAGCGAGGTCGTCTTGAACAGACCTCTACCCACCTTCCTTCGCCTTCACGCGTCACGGAACGGTTACGTTTGGCCGAGATGCCGCTAAAGGCCGGGTATGTCATCCGGCCCTCACAGGCCCGACCGAGGCGGTATCGTTCGAGCGCTGGACGGAGCGTCGGGAAAGGCTTGGGGGTGCGGTGAGCGCTGCTGCGTCATGGGCTGGGCGAGGGCCGTCGTCTCGACGACCCGCACCCGCTGTGCCCGACGGAGATGGCCGCCGCCGGTCCGTGTCCACGGATCGGGACGGCTCGGTAACGCCTGGGGCCTCTGCGCCGATGGCACCCATGGACGCGCCACCGACGTTGCGCGACCTCGCTGCTCTCGCCCGACGCGAGGGTGGTGATGCGGCCGAGGCTCTTCTGGGACGCGTACGGCAGTTGGCGTTGCGGTACGCGCGGGCGAGACTCGGACGTTTCGGAGCCGAGGACGTCGCCCAGGACGTGGCGCAGGAGGTGTGTATGGCCGTTCACACTGGCCTGCGCACCTATGACGACCGCGGACTCCCGTTCGAGGCGTTCGTCTACGCCATCGCGGCGCGCAAGGTGGCCGACGCCCAGCGACAGCTCATCCGCGGGCCGGAGGCCGTCGCCGAGGTTCCCGACGGTGTCGAGCTCGCCGCCGGACCCGAACAGCTGGCCCTGGTCCGCGACGAGGCGAGCCGCGCGATGGCCCTCATCCGCACGCTGCCGACGCAGCAGCAGGAGATCCTCACCCTCCGCGTCGCCGTCGGGATGTCGACCGAGGAGACGGCCGCCGCCCTGGGCATGACCGCCGGAGCCATCCGGGTGGCTCAGCACCGGGCCCTCACGCGGCTGCGCGAGATGCTCGCCGACTCCGAGGGGGTGGCGTCGTGAAACCGACCCCGCTGAGCGCCATGCTCGCCGACGACATGCTCCTGGACCGCGTGGGTGCCCGCCTCGACGCCGACGACGAGCTCGGCTCGCTGCTCCTCGCGGTCGCCCACCGCGCCGACACCCCGATCTCGCGGGCCACGCTGGCCCGTCGGGTTCGCCCGCACCGCGGCCTGACCGTGCTCGCCGCCCTCGGCGTCGCCGTCTCCGGCGCCACCGTGGCCGCGGCGGTCGAGCTGGCCCCTACGCCGCCTGACCAGGCCTCGGGTGTCCCCCACGCACGCGCCTTCCTGCCGCCGTCGCTGCAGGCCCTCGTCCTGCCGTTCCTCTCCGGCAGCCCGTTCCAGGGCCGCCTCGTCCTGCCGTTCGGCGCCGTGCCCGGTGTCCCGCTCGACGGCAGCGCGACGGCCCTGGGTCTTCCGGACACGGCCCTCCTGTCCGCCGGTCAGCTGGTGGAGCCCCTCTCCGTCGCGACGCAGGAGGCGCAGCTCGACAAGCAGGAGCACGAGGACCAGCAGGACGCGCAGCGCCAGAAGGTCCAGGCCAAGGGCACTCCGGCAACCGGCAGGCAGACGCCGGTCCCGGCCGACGACCAGGGCGACGACGAGGGCGACGACGAGGGCGACGACAGACCACGGAGCCGGTCGAGGCCGCTCCCGAGCCGAAGCCGAAGCCGACCCCGACGGCGACCCCCTCGAGCACGCCCACGTCCGGCGGCGCGACCACCGGCACGACCAACGGCGCCAACGGCCAGACCACCGGAGCGGCCAACGGGGCCAACGGAGCCGCGAACGGACAGGGCCACGGCCGGGGCGGGAGTGCTCCTTCCACCGGCGACCCGACGGGCGACCCCAGCGCCGGCACCGCCGACGACGACCCGGTCTCCGGCGCCCCGGCGAAGGGCAAGGCCAAGGCCGTGACCGGCGCCCCCGTGGTCGCCGAGACGACCAGTGCAACCACCGGCACGACCACCGGCACAACCGCTGACACCACGAGCCCTGCGCCGACCTCGACCGACACCTTGACCGACACCACGACCGGCACCATCTCGAGCATGTCGGCGGGCGACTCCGGCGGGCAGTGAGCCTGCCCCGTCACTCACCGGCGGCGGCGCATCCCGACGAGCGGTGCTCCGGCGTGGCCGCGTCCAGACGTGCCTACGGCCGCCCGTAGGATGAGGAGATGAGTGTGGGTTCGTCCGACGCCTCCGAGCAGGCCGCCGACCTCCTCGCCCCGCTGGGGCTCACCTACGACGACGTGCTGCTCCTCCCGGGCGAGACCGACGTCATCCCCAGCGAGGTCGACACGACGACCCGGCTGACCCGCGAGATCAGCCTGCGCGTCCCGCTCGTCTCGAGCGCCATGGACACCGTGACCGAGTCGCGGATGGCCATCGCCATGGCCCGACAGGGCGGGATCGGCGTCCTGCACCGGAACCTCTCGATCCAGGACCAGGCGTACCAGGTCGACCTCGTCAAGCGGACCCAGACGGGGATGATCTCCAACCCCGTCACCATCAGCGCCGACGCCACGCTCGAGGACCTCGACGAGAAGTGCGGCCAGTACCGCGTCTCGGGCCTGCCCGTCGTCGACACCGACAACCGGCTGCTCGGCATCATCACCAACCGCGACCTGCGGTTCACCCCCGTCGCGGAGTGGGCCACGACCAAGGTCGACGAGGTGATGACCCCGATGCCCCTGGTCACCGCCCCGGTCGGGATCAGCCGCGAGGACGCCACCGCACTGCTGCGCCAGCACAAGCGGGAGCGGCTGCCGATCGTCGACGCGGGCGGCCACCTCGCCGGGCTCATCACCGTGAAGGACTTCGTCAAGTCGGAGCAGTTCCCCCAGGCGAGCAAGGACGACCACGGCCGGCTCCTCGTCGCTGCCGCGGTCGGGTACTTCGGCGACGCCTGGGAGCGTGCGTCTCTGCTGGTCGAGGCCGGGGTGGACGTCCTCGTCCCCGACGTCGCCAACGGCCACGCCCGGCTCATGCTCGACATGATCCGGCGGCTCAAGTCCGACCCGGCCACCCGTCACGTGCAGGTTCTCGCCGGCAACATCGCCACCCGGGAAGGCGCCCAGGCACTCGTCGACGCGGGGGCCGACGGGGTCAAGGTCGGCGTCGGACCGGGCTCGATCTGCACCACCCGCGTCGTTGCCGGGGTCGGGGTCCCGCAGGTGACCGCGATCCACGAGGCGGCCCAGGCGGCCCGCCCGGCCGGGGTCCCCGTCGTCGGCGACGGCGGCCTCCAGTACTCGGGCGACATCGCCAAGGCACTCGTCGCCGGCGCCGACACCGTGATGATCGGGTCGCTGCTGGCCGGCTGCGAGGAGTCGCCCGGCGAGCTGGTGCTCGTCAACGGCAAGCAGTTCAAGGCATACCGGGGGATGGGCTCACTCGGCGCGATGGCGTCGCGCGGCAAGAAGTCGTTCTCCCGCGACCGCTACTTCCAGGCCGACGTCACCAGCGACGACAAGATCGTGCCGGAGGGCATCGAGGGCCAGGTGCCCTACCGCGGCCCCGTCTCCGCCGTCGCCCACCAGCTCATCGGTGGGCTGCACCAGTCGATGTTCTACGTCGGGGCGCGGACGGTCCCTGAGCTGAAGTCTCGCGGCCGGTTCGTCCGGATCACCTCGGCGGGCCTCAAGGAGAGCCACCCGCACGACATCCAGTCGATCGTCGAGGCGCCGAACTACTCGACCCGCTGACGGTGCGCGGCGCCCTCTCCGACCAGGCACTCGCGCTCTTCGCAGTCCCGCCGGAGGACCTCGCCGGCGTTCGGCAGGCGGCGGCAACGGCCGCGGTCGAACCCGAGCTCGCGGACTGGGTCGGCCGCACGGCGGCGGATCTCACCGCCGCCACGGGTATGCCCTCCCCGCCCCCCGCGCTCACCGCCCGGCCCGAGGGCGACCCGGACGTCGTCGCATACCTGCCCGTCCTGGCCTTCGCGAAGACCCTTCCGACGACCCTCGGCTGGGCGGAGTCGCGCGGCATCTCGCCGGCGCTGGTGGCCGCCACCCTGCGCGACGTCGGCCGGATGCTGCAGCGGAACCGCGTCTGGTTCGGCCAGGCCGGGCTCGGAGACGAGCTGGCCGGCTGGCTGCCCCGTCACCTCATCGGGTCGCTCCTCGAGATCGGGCGCCTGCAGCACGAGCGGTCGACCCTCGGTATGCGGACGTCGGCCTGGCTGCTGGCGGAGGGCGCCGACTGGTCGCCGGGCGAGCTGGGCGTGAACCTGCACATCCCCGAGTCCGGGCCGATCGACCCTGGTGCGGTGCGCGAGTCGCTGCGCGCGGGTCGGACCGTGCTGCGCAAGCGCTTCCCGGAGCACCGGCTCCGCGTCCAGTACTGCATCTCGTGGCTGCTGGACCCGCAGCTGCTGGAGTACCTGCCGGCGACGTCGAACATCGTGGCGTTCCAGCGGATGTTCCGGATCGGGCCGGCCAATGACGACGACGGCGACGCGTCGGTGCGCAAGTTCGTCTTCGGGAACGCCCCCGAGCCGGCCGCCGACCTGCCGCAGGGCTCGTCGCTCGAGCGGGCGGCCGTGGCGCACTGGATGGCGGGTCGGCACTGGCGCGTCCACGTCGGCCGGGTCGCCTGAACGCCGTGGCGTTCAGCGAGGACGTCTCGTCCCTCGCCTGGCGGGTGGAGGCGGAGGACTGGGTCCGGGCGCAGGTCTCCGAGTCCGGCGGCCGGGTCGTCGGCGACATCACCCAACCGCGGGTCCGGCCGTGGTCGACCCAGCTGGTCGTCCCGACCGACACCGGACTCCTGTGGTTCAAGGCGAACTGTCCCGCCTTGGCGTTCGAGCCGGCGGTCCAGCGGACGCTGGCCCGGCTCGACCCCGGCGAGGTCGACGAGCCCGTCGCCGTCGCCGCCGAGCGGGGCTGGATGCTCACCCGGGATCGCGGGACCACGCTCGGCGACTCCCACGAGGCGACTGTCGACGACTGGCGGGCGGTCGTCGCCCTGGCCGCCCGGCTGCAGCGCCGGCTCGCCGACCACGGGCCGGACCTGCTCGCAGCGGGGCTGCCGGACTGCTCGCCGCATACCGTCCCGTCGCGGTTCGCCGAGCTGACCGACGCGCTGGCGGCGCTGCCCCGCGAGCATCCGTCCCATCTCGACGAGGCAGGATCTCGGCGACTGCGTGCAGCGGGCGGGCTCGTCGACGACGCCGTCGGCGCGCTTCTCGACGGCCCGCTGCCCGTCGCGTCGTTCCAGCACGGCGACCTGCACCCGGGCAACGTGTTCGCCGTCGAGGGGCGGCTGCGGTTGTTCGACTTCGGCGACGCGCAGTGGGCGTACCCGCTCGCGACGCTCGCGGTGCCGTGGGGCTGGATCGACCGGCTGTCGACCGTGCCCTGGCCCGCGGTCGTCGAGGCGTACGCGTCGGAGTGGTCCGACGTGGTGAGCCCGGCAGAGCTCGACCGGCTGCTGCCCGCCGCCATGGTCACCCACGTGGTCAACCGCGCCCTCACCTGGCGGGGCGCACTGGCCGGCGCCACGGCTGAGGAGCTCGCCGAGTGGGGCGACAGTCCGAGGTACTTCCTCGAGATGGTCGTCGAGGACTTCGGCTGATCCGCGGCCGCCCGAACGCCCGGGTCGGTGCTGCCCCGCTAGGCTCTCGCGGTGACCGAGATCGAGATCGGGCGGGGCAAGCGGGGACGCCGCGCCTACTCCTTCGACGACATCGCCGTGGTGCCCTCGCGCCGGACCCGGGACCCCGAGGAGGTCTCGGTCAGCTGGCAGATCGACGCCTACCACTTCGCCATCCCCGTCATCGCGGCGCCGATGGACTCGGTGATGTCGCCGCAGTCGGCCATCGCGCTCGGCAAGCTCGGTGGCCTGCCGGTGCTCGACCTCGAGGGCCTCTGGACGCGGTACGAGGACCCGGAGCCGCACCTCGAGGAGATCGTCCGCCTCGAACCGGCCAAGGCGACCGCGCGGATGCAGGAGATCTACGCCGAGGACATCAAGCCCGAGCTCATCTCGGAGCGGCTGCGCGAGGTCCGGCAGGCGGGGATCACCGTCGCCGGGGCGCTCAGCCCGCAGCGCACCCAGCAGCACTGGAAGACCGTCGTCGACGCCGGCTGCGACCTGTTCGTCATCCGCGGCACGACGGTCTCGGCCGAACACGTCAGCGGGCGCGCCGAGCCGCTCAACCTCAAGCGGTTCATCTACGAGCTCGACATCCCGGTCATCGTCGGCGGCGCGGGCTCCTACACGGCGGCGCTGCACCTCATGCGGACGGGAGCCGCGGGCGTGCTCGTCGGGTTCGGCGGCGGCGCCGCGCACACCACCCGGCTGACGCTGGGCATCCACGCGCCGATGGCGTCGGCGATCGCCGACGTGGCCGCGGCCCGTCGCGACTACCTCGACGAGTCCGGTGGCCGCTACGTGCACGTCATCGCCGACGGCGGCGTCGGCACCTCGGGCGACATCGTCAAGGCCATCGCCTGCGGGGCCGACGCGGTGATGCTCGGCGCGGCGCTGGCCCGGGCGAGTGACGCTCCGGGCAGCGGGTACCACTGGGGGCCCGAGGCCCACCACGGCGAGCTGCCGCGCGGCGAACGCGTCCAGGTCGGGGCCACGGCGCCGCTGCAGGAGATCCTCTTCGGCCCCGGCCGGGTAGCCGACGGGACGACCAACCTCGTCGGGGCACTGCGCCGGGCCATGGCGACCACCGGCTACTCGGACGTCAAGGAGTTCCAGCGGGTCGAGGTCGTCGTCGCCCCGTACCTGCGCGGCTAGGCGGACTCCGCGGTCAGGTAGCTCTTCCAGCCCTTCGACGGCGCCGCCCCGATCGGCAGCTTCCGGAGCTTGGCCAGGGTCGCGGGGTCCTGCGCGTCGAGGTAGTCGCACAGCTGACGGAACGAGACGAACCGGGTGTCCGGGTACGTCGCCATCTTCCGCATCGCCGCCTCGACGGCCTTCATGTAGATGCCGCCGTTCCAGTCCTCGAAGTGGTTGCCGATGATCAGCGGCGCCCGGTTCCCCTCGTAGGCCCGGGTGAACCCCGCGAGATAGGTGTTCGTGGCCTCCTGCTGCCACTGGGCCCGCTTCGACGCGTCACCGTTCGGCGTCTTGGACTGGTTGTACATGAGGTTGTAGTCCATCGAGAGCACCTGGCCGCTGCGGCCCGCGAAGGGGATGGACTGCAGGTCGACGGCCCAGAGTCGGCCGGCCTTGCTCGGCCACACCTGCGTACCGGTGGCGCTCGTGTCGTACCGCCACCCGAGCTGGTCCGCGGTCGTGCGCAGGTTGGCGGAGCCCTCCAGGCAGGGGGTGCGGCCGCCGATGAGCTCCTTGCGGTAGTCGAACGGCAACGGCGGCAGGTCGGTGAACCCGGTCGTCGTCCGCCACGTCATGACGAACCGGACCGCCTGGTCGATCTCGTCCGTCCACTGATCCGGCGTCCAGCTGCCCACCCCGCCGGCGCCGCAGAAGTGGCCGTTGAAGTGGGTACCGATCTCGTGGCCCTCGGTCCAGGCCTTGCCGATGTTGTCGATCGTCGCGCGGACGGCGTCGTCGCCGAGGAAGGGGATCGCCGAGGCTCCGGCGGCCCGGCCGGGCGGGTGGTACAGGGTGCGCCTCTCCTTGGGGACCATGTAGAGGCCCGAGAGGAAGAGGGTCATCGACGCCTTGAGCTCCTGCGCGACCCCGCGGAAGTGTGAGAGCAGGGGCAGCCGGGGGCTCTCGCCGGCGCCGTCCCAGGAGATGACGACGAGCTGGGGCGGCGTGTCGCCGGGACCGAGCTTCTCGGGCGTGGGCTGGTTCGGCTGCGGGCCGCTGTCCCGCCACGACCCGTCGTTGTCGGCCGACGTCGTGGCGTCGCCGGTGGGGACCCCACCCGGAGGAGCCGGATCGCCCTCGCCACCGTCGGGCGATACCCGTAGCGCGTCGCAGCCGCCGAGGGCCGCCGCGGCCCCGACGCCCAGGCCGCCCGCGAGCAGGCGACGTCGGCTGACCCCTGCCACTGCGACTCCCTCTCGGCCGGCGGGCTGACCTCGGACACCACGTCACGGCGGTGGGCCGTGGCTGCGATTTCACCGTAGGGGAACGGGCCGTCGCCGCGACGCACCGCCCGTCCGACGCGCCCGGGAACTCCCCGTGAACGAGCGGCAGATCCCTCAGTGCCCCGCGGGGGAGGTCCGGGGCTCGTCCCGCCACGAGCGCCACAGCGCCGCGTAGGCGCCGTCGGCCGCGATGAGCTCGTCGTGGGTCCCGATCTCGGTGACGGCGCCGTCGTCGACGACCGCCACCCGGTCCGCGTCGTGGGCCGTGTGCAGGCGGTGGGCGATCGCGACCACGGTCCGCCCGGACACGACGGCGGCCAGGGACCGCTCCAGGTGCCGCGCGGCCCGCGGGTCGAGCAGCGAGGTGGCCTCGTCGAGCACGAGGGTATGCGGGTTCGCCAGCACCAGCCGCGCGAGCGCCAGCTGCTGCGCCTGAGAGGTGGTCAGCTGGAGACCGCCGCTCCCGACGACCGTCTCCAGCCCGCGCGGCAGCCCCAACGCCCACACGCGGGCGTCGACGGCCTCGAGCGCGGCCACCAGGGTGTCCTGCGACGCGTCGGGTCGGGCCAGCAGCAGGTTGTCCTCGAGCGTGCCGACGAAGACGTGGTGCTCCTGGGTGACGAGGGCGACCTCGCCGCGCAGCCGGTCCAGCTCCAGGTCGACCAGTCGTACGCCGCCGACGTCGACGCGACCGGTACGCGGACCGTCGATGCCGGCCATCAGCCGGCCGAGTGTCGACTTGCCGGCCCCGGACGGCCCGACGATCGCCAGCCGCTCACCCGGGACGAGGTCCAGGGAGACGCCCTTGAGCACGTCGCGACCGGAGCGGTACGCATACCGGACGTCCTCGACCTCGAGGTGCGAGTCGCGAGGCGACTCGCCGGAGGCGGTGCGGTCCGGCGGCACGTCGGCGATGCCGATGACCCGCGCCAGCGAGGTGGCCCCGACCTGGATCTCGTCGACCCACATGAGCAGCTCGTCGAGCGGCATGGCGAGGGCCTGCACGTAGAGCGCGACGGCCGTGACCGTGCCGACGGTCGTCTGGCCGTTCGCGACGAGGTACCCGCCCCACAGCAGGGTGACGGCGACCGGGAGGAGGTAGGCCACCTCGACCTGGGGGAACCACCACATCCGCAGCCGCAGCGTGTACATCTCCGCGTCGTAGGCGTCGCCGATGGCCGTGTCGATCCGGGCGCGACGGCGGCGGCCGAGCCGCAGCGCGTCCACCGTCCGCGCCCCGTCGACCGACTCGGTGACCACGCCGTTCATCACGGCGTAGGTGGCCCGCTCGCGCAGGTAGCCGTCCGGCGCGTACCGGAGGTACCACCGCGTCGAGAACCACAGCAGCGGGAACCCGACGACGACGGCGAACGCGACATTCCAGCCGGTGAGGAACGCCGCCACGACGGTGATGACCACAGTGACCGCGGCCACGAAGATCGAGGGAATGCCGAACCGCGCCACGTGGGAGAGCGCCTCCACGTCGTTGGTCGTGCGTGAGACGAGGTCTCCGGTGCCGGCGCGCTCGACCGTGGACAGTGGCAGCGAGACCACTCGGTCCATGAACTGCTCGCGCAGCTCGGCGAAGAAGTCCTCGCCCATCTGGAACGACGCGCGACGCGCGAACCAGGTGAGCACGGTCTGCACGACGACCGACACGGCGAGGGCGATGGCGAGCCGGTCGACCGTCTCGACGGTGCCCTGCTGGGTGACCGTGTCGACCAAGAGCCCGACGATGCGAGGCGCCGCGAGGGCCGCGACCGCAGCCAGCGCGTGCAGGCCGACGACGAGCACCAGCTGCCCGCGGTGCCGGCGCAGCATGGCCGCCGTGTGCCTACGGACCGAGGACATCTCCGCGACCGGCAGCGTGGTGCGCGTCGGCGGCGTCATGAGGAACGCCATCAGTCCTCCCCTCGGATCACGACGGCCCGGTAGGCCGTGTTGGTGTGCATCAGCTCGTGGTGCGTGCCCCGCGCGGTGACGATGCCGTCCTGGAGGAACAGCACCCGGTCGGCGTGGTCGAGCAGCAGTGGGCTAGCGGTCATCACCGCGGTGGTGAGCCCCCGGCGTGCGTCAGCCAGGCGTCCGGCGATCCGGGCCTCGGTATGCGCGTCGACGGCGCTCGTGGGCTCGACGAGGACCAGCGTCTCGGCGTCCGTGAGCAGCGCGCGCGTCAGCGCGAGGCGCTGCCGCTGGCCGCCGGAGAACGACCGGCCGCGCTCCTCGACCTCGCTGTCCAGGCCGTCGGCGAGCGCCTCGAGGACGTCCTCGCCGCTGGCGACGGAGAGGGTGCGCAGGATCGTGGCGTCGTCGTAACGGCCCCACGGGTCCAGCTCGTCGCGCAGCGACCCCGTGAACAGGCGTGGGTCGGTCTCGCTGACCACCACCCGGCGGCGGACCGTGTCGAGCGGGAGGTCGAGCAGGGAGGTCCGGCCGAGGCGGACGCCGGCCGCGTCCTGGCCGAACCGGCCCAGCCGGTCGGCCAGCGCCGCCGCGTCCTCCGGGCGGGCCGTGACGACGGCGGTGAGCAGACCCGACTCGACGACCACCCCGCTGCGCTCGTCGACCAGCGGGACGCCCGGCGCCGGCTCGGCCGCGTGACGGGACCGGTCGGGGTGGTCGCGGTGGTCGGGGGTCACCGAGAGGACCCGGATGAGCTTCCGCGCGCCGATGTGGGCCCGGCTGAACCGGTCGACGAACTCGGTCGCAGTCCGCAACGGCAGCACGAGGAAGGCGGAGTACCCGTAGAACGCCACGAGCTCGCCGACGCTGATGTCGCCCTGGAGGGCGTACCGGGCGCCGAGCCAGGTGACGACGAGGACGAAGACGCCGGGCAGGAGCACCTGGGCGGCGTCGAGCGCGGCCTGGACGCCGGCCACCCGGTAGCCGACCCGACGCACCTGCTGGGACTGGCTCGCATACCGGCGCAGGAAGGTGTGCTCGCCCCCGATGCCCCGCAGCACGCGCAGCCCGGCGACGGTGTCGGCGCCCAGCCCGATCAGCCGCCCGGCCTCCTCGCGCTGGTGGGCCTGCCGCCGCTGGAGCGGGCGGACGATGAAGGCGAGGAGGGCGACCAGCACCGGGACGCCGACGAGCACCACGAGGCCGAGCGTGCGCGACGTGCCGAGGAGGATGAACGCGACGACGACGTAGCTGACGACGGCGCCGACCATCCGGGCGAAGACGTCGAACAGCCCGCCGAGCCGCATCGCGTCGGAGGCGACGACGGCGACGACGTCACCGGTCGGCGTCTGCCGAGGCAGGGCCTCGCCGACGTCGGCGCTGTGCCAGCCGACCAGCTGGATCGAGCGGAACGCCGCCCGCAGCCAGTTGTGCACGGCGAACCAGTGCCGCCACACGCCGGCGAGCGCGCTGACGACGCCGAGCCCGACGAGGACGCCGCACCAGAGCAGCAGCGCCTGGGCCTGGCCCGCGACGATCCCCTCGTCGATGGCCCGGCTCATCGCGGCGGGGAAGAGCGCCTGCGTCACCATCCACAGCACGCCGAAGACGGTGGCCACCGCGAGGGTGCGCCACTGACCCCGGCCCACCCAGCCCAGGAAGCTCAAGGGGCTGCGCAGGTCCGGGGTGCCCGGATGCTCGTACGGAAGGCGCACGACATCTCACGGTACGCGTGAGATCTGACGGCTCCCACCGGTTTTCGGGCCGGCCTCCGGACCTCTGGCCGGGGTGTCGCGGGACTCTCCTACGCTGGTCGTCATGTCGAGCGAGACCACGGCCGGCGCGGGCGTCGAGAGGGTGCGCGGCGTGCCGCACGGCAGCCGCGGGGCGGTCGTCGCCGTCGGTGCGGTCTTCGCGATCAACGGCCTGGCCATCGGCGGCTGGGCCGGCGTGCTCCCAGCGCTGCGCACCCGGCTCGACATCGACGCGGGGATGCTCGCGGTGCTCCTCTTCATCGTGGGCGTGGCCGCGGTCGTCTCGATGCAGGTCGGCGGCCGGCTGGCCGACCGGGTGGGCGCTCGCCGGGTCACGTTGATCGCGCTGCCACTGATGATCGTCGGCGCGGCCGTCCTGGCCTTCGCTGGCTCGTTCCCGGTCGCAGTCGTCGCCGGCGTCCTGCTCGGCCTCGGCAACGGCGCGACCGACGTCGCGATGAACGCGCTCGGTGTCGCGGTCGAGAGGGCGCGACCCATGCCGGTGATGAGCCGGTTCCACGCGTTCTGGAGCATCGGCTCGTTCGGGGGTGCTGCGGTCGTCTTCCTCTGCGCGTGGCTGGTCGGCGACGAGAACGGGTCGGTGATCCTTCCGGCGATGCTGGCCATCGTCGTGCTGGCCGTCGCGGGGCTGCTCGTGACGCTGCGGTGGATCCCGGAGACCGAGCCCGTCTCGCATACCGTCGACGGCCGGAAGGAGCCGATCCCGCGGGTCGCGTGGCTGCTGGGCGCGATGGCCATCTGCTTCGGGCTGATGGAGGGGACCGCCTACGACTGGTCCGGGGTCCACATGGCCGACGTCGCCGGTGTCGACCCAGGTACCGCGTCCATCGCGGTGGTCACGGTGACGCTGTTCATGGTCGCCATGCGGCTGGCCGGGGACTGGGCGGTGGCGAGGTTCGGCCACCGGCCGGTCGTGTGGTTCGGCGCGGCCGCAGCGGCGATCGGGTATGCGATCACCGTGTTCGCGACGCCGGTTCCGGTCTTGCTCGTCGGCTGGGCCTTCGTCGGGTTCGGCGTGGCGATGATCGCGCCGCAGGTGTACGCGACGTCCGGGTACCTCGGTGGCGGCCGGATGCTCGCCGTCGTGGTGACCTTCGGCTACGCCGCGTTCCTCAGCGGTCCGGCGGTCCTCGGGTGGCTGGTGCACACCTACGGGGTGCAGAAGGCGATGCTGCTGCCGTTCGCGCTCTCCTTCGTGCTGGTGGTCATCACCCGATGGATGCCGGCCATCGAGCGGGAGCCGGCCGACACCGTCAGCGAGTGAGCGTCCGGCGGCGGGCCGCCTGCCGGAGCGTCAACGCCAGCACAAGGACGACGACGATGGCCAGGGCCAGGCCGGCGGGTCCGATGCGGTCGACGAGCTGGGCCAGCTGGCCCTGGACGCTCGTGGCCGCCTCGATGACCGGGTCGTTCGGGTCGCCTCCACCCGCCACCCGGATCTCGTAGACGCCGTACCAGACGACGTAGGCGCCGGCGGCGACGAGGAGCACGCCGCTCAGCCGGTTCACCCACGGCAGGAGGCGGCGGAGCCGGCCGACCACCGCGTCCTGGGCCAGGGCCACGGCCAGCGCGAGCACGGTGACCAGCAGGCCCATCCCCACGGCGTATGCGACGACGACGGCCAGCCCGGCGGCCACACCGTCGGCGCGGGTCGTCGAGGCGAGCACCGCGAGGAACGGGCCGACGGTGCACGAGAGCGAGGCCAGCGCGTACGCCGCGCCGTAGGCGGCCATCGCGGCGAACCCGCCGGCCGGCACCCGGCGCCAGTGCGGGACGCGGACGACGAGGTCGCGACCCGCGAGGAGCAGACACCCGAGGGCAAATAGGACGACGCCGATGACCACCGTGGCCCACGGCAGGTACCGCTCGACGGAGAGCGCCAGCGGTACGACGACCGCGCCGAACAGGCCGAACACCGCGACGAAGCCCACGGTCATGGCCACGCTCAACCGGAGGGAGCGGCGCACCGCGCTGCCGCGGGACCGGGCGTCACGGTCGACCAGGAGGGCAAGCCAGGCGGGGAGCAGGGCGAAGCCGCACGGGTTCAGGGCGGCGAGCGCGCCGGCGCCGAGAGCGAGGACGAGCGGGGCGGCGTCCACGGCCGGTCAGCCGAAGGTCTTCTGGGCGAGGGCGACGAGGTCGACGTCCTGGCTGTATGCGGGGTGGCGGGTCGCGGTCCCGTCCGACCCGACGAGCACGAAGGTGTCCTGCTGCGTGACGCCGAACCGGGCGTAGAGGTCGCCGGTGGTGTCGGCGAGGTTGGTCATCGACTGCAGCCCGCCGCGCTCGACGAACCGGCGCATGTCGGCGGCGTCGGTGCTGAGCCCGGCAACGCCGATGACCCGGACGTCGGGGGCCAGGGCCGCGGCGGCGGTCTTGACATCGCCGGCGGCGCGGGCGCAGACGGTGCACCACGGCGCCCAGAACCAGAGCACGGTCTTCTTCCCGGCCAGGTCGGCGCCGGCGAACGCGGTCCCGTCGACGGTGGTGGCGCGGAAGGCGAGGGCCGCCGGAACGGAGGCCGCCGAGGTCGAGGCGCTGGCCGGTTCGGAGGTCGTGGGCGCAGGAGCGCTGGTTGACGCCGTCGTGGTGGACGCGGGCGTCGGTGCTACCGCGCCGGCCGTGTCACCGGTGCCGGCGGTGCTGCAGGCCGCGCACAGCGCAACCGCCAGGGCGATCGCGGCGAGACGCGACGGGGTCGCTCGGCGCCGCACGCATACGCCCATCATCGGCGACCCGGTAGGCGTCGGGCCGGGTTCGGCGGTTACGGGCGGCTAACCCCGGAGACCGCCCCCGTGCGTGTCGGTCGGATACCCGGTCGAGTCACCGAGACGGTCGTGATCACCACCAGATCGGGTACCCGACCGGGTATCCGACCCGCGTCGGCCGCGATGACATGGCGCGCCACCACTCTTCGGACATGTCTGAGGAATCGCGTCTTGATCGCGCTGAAGGGCGCCACTACTCAGACATGTCCGAGTAGTGGCGGCTCTAGCCGATCCGGACCAGCGGGCGGACGCCGTCGTTGCGGGCCGCCGCCGCCCACGCCATTGCCACGTCGTCGAGCGCGTGGACCTGCCGGTCGACGACCAGCGAACCCGACGCCGCCAGCGCAAGGACCGCGCCGAGCGCCGACTGCCCGCTGAGCCGGCGTGATCGCGTTGTTGGTGTACCCGAGCACGCTCGCCGAACGGGCCCGCAGCACCGCCGACGACAGCTGGGCGCCGTCACCACCGAGCCCGCCGAGGTTGACCAGCCGGCCGCCCGACGCCAGGGCGAGGCACGCCGCGCTCGCCAGCGGCCCGAACACCGGGTCGACCACGACGTCCACCGCGCCGCGGGCTGCGGCCACGAACCGCTGCCCGAGAGAGACCGGGTCAGCCGTGTCAGATTCCGCGAGCCGCACCACCTCGTCCGCCCCCGCTCGCGCCGCCCGCGACTCCGCGGCCGCCGACCGGCATACCGCGACGACCCGAGCGGCGCCGAGCGAACGGGCAGCCGCGATCGCCGCCTGCCCGACCGTTCCGCCGGCGCCCAGGATGAGGACCCGCTCACCGGGCTGCAGCCCGGCCCGCCAGGTCAGGCACATCCACGCCGCGATCCCGGACGTCCCGATCGCCGCCGCGTCCTCGTCGGCCACGGCTCCGGCCAAGGGCACCACGTCGTCCGCGGCCACCGCGCAGGTCTCGGCCAGGCTGCCGTCCCCCGGAGCCATCCCGGCGCTCGTCGCGAACCACACCCGGGTCCCGGCCGCCAGCGCCGGCGACTGCACCACGCGGCCGACGCCCTGGACCCCCGGCACGTAGGGCAGCGCCGGCTCCCCCAAGTACGACGTCCCGCTCGCGCACAGCAGGTCCAGGGGCACGACCGGCGCGACGCTGACGGCGACGACCGTCGCGCCCTCCGGCGCCGGACGAGAGCCGACGACCGGAGCCGACGCGTACGCCTGGAGCAGGGCGGCGCGCATGTCAGGTCGAGATGTCGGGGTACGGAAGCGTGAGGTGCTTCATCGCGGCTCCGTAGGCCAGCTGGTACTCCAGCGGGCCGTGGTCGCGCTCGAACATCGCGATGAACAGGGTGAGCGTGAGGAACGGGTGGGCGCCCATGCCGAACAGCGTCACGTGGTCCTGCTCCACCAGCGCCCGACGTTCGTCGTCGGTGAACGCCAGCCAGGTACTCGCCTCGCCGGTGTGGCAGCCGAGCAGCCGGTTGGCCATCGTCTCCTCCCACCACGCAACCGTCCCGGCGGGATCTTCGCGATACCGCTCCACGAGGTCCGGGTCGCGGTCGACGGTGAAGAGGAACTTGTCCAGCAGGTACTTGCTCATGCCGACGCCCCTTCCGAGGACTTCGGGTACCAGGTGAAGTACGCCTCCATGGTGTGGAAGAGGTCCAGCGAGTCGACGTGGTCCGCCGCCACGCCGTCGCCGGCCGCGCCCATCATCAGCATGAAGTCCATGAACCCGTGCGTCGCGTTGCCCGGCATATGCAGGCTGTCGAGCGTCACCTCGCGCAGGCACCCCTCGACGTCGCCGGTGGCGATCCACTCGACCGCCTTCCGGTCGAACTCCGGGTCCGGCCCGTGCGGCCCGAACTGGCGCGGACCGCCCAGCTCGAGCGACAGGTGACCGGTCCCGACGATCGCCACCCGCAGGTCCGACGGCCAGCTCTCGACCAGCCGACGCAGGGTCCGGCCCAGCTCGACGAACCGCTCCGGCCGCGGCATCGGCGGCGCGAAGATGTTGGTGTAGACCGGCACGATCGGCAGGTCGGCCTCCGGCCGGAGCGTGATGATCGGGCAGGTGATGCTGTGGTCGATCCGCAGCTCGTTGCTGAACGCCAGGTCGAACCCCGCGTCGATCCCGTTGCGCAGCACGTGCGCCGACAGGTCCTCCTGGCCGCGCAGCGTCATCCGCGGCAGCCCGAACTCCCGCTCCTCGTTGTAGAAGTTCGCGTCGTAGAACGGTGCCTTGCCGACCAGGAACTGCGGCATGTTGTCGAGCCACAGCTGGTGGAAGTGGTCGCTGCCGACCATGAGCAGCACGTCCGGCCGCGCCCGCGTCAGGGTCTCCCGGAACCGCTCGATCTTCTCGACCCACTCGTCCGCGAACGGCGGCCGGTCGGCCCCCGTCGACGTGCTCGCGCGGTAGTAGAACGGGTGGTGCGTCGAGGCGATGACGGCGACGACGGTGGCCATGGGTCCTCCTTGCGGCGGTGCGAGAAGTCAGCGACGGGGTCTGCGGCGGGGTATGCGAGCAGCTCAGCTCTCGGGTGGCGGCGGTGGTTCGTAGTAGGCGCCCCGGTCGACGGCCAGGTAGACGTCCATGCCGACCGGGCGGCGACGCTCCTCGGCGAGCTGCCCGAGCAGGCCGGCCGCCCGAGCGAGGAGGGCGAACCCGCGCAGCAGCTCGACCGGCAGGCCGAGGTCGGCGAGGGCGGCGCCGCATACTCCCGCGCCGTTGAGCGGCAGCCGGCGGCCGAGCACCTGTTCGTGGACGCGGCCGACCGCCTCGAAGAGGCGCAGGTGCGGCCCGCGCAGCCCCTCCTCCTCGGCGATCCGCAGCAGGACCGGCGTCCGCGGGTCCTCGACCTTGTGGACCGGGTGGCCGAGACCGGGCACGAACCGTCCGGCCTCGCGCGTCCGGGTCACCGCGGCGAGGGCCAGCGCGTCCCACCCGGCGTCGTCGGTCGGCAGGTCGCCCTCGACGTCGACGATCACGGCGTCCAGGAACTGGCCGCAGTCCTCCGTGACACCGAGGAACCGGGAGCCGCCGCCCAGGAGACCGGCGGCCAGCGCTCCCTGCAGCGAGTCCGGCGCCGAGAGGTAGGTCAGCCGGGCGGCGATCGCGGTCGGCGTGAACCCGTGGTCGGCGAGCGCGACGAGCACCGCCTCGAAGACGCGCACCTCCGACGGAGTCGGCCTCCGCAGCGCCACCAGCCAGAAGGCCAGCTCGCCGAACCCGACCTGGCCCATGAGGTCCGCGGTGAGGTCCTGTCCGAGCAGCCGGATCTGGTCGGCGTCGGAGGTTCCGAGCGAGGTCGGCACCCGCAGCGGTTCGGTCATGCGGGGACCTCCTCGGCCAGCCAGCGGCGGATCTCGGCACCGTGCTCATCGAGCGTAGGCGGCGGCAGCCGGTAGGCGGGCGGGGTCTCGGACAGCGTGATGGGGTTCCGCACACTGCGAACCGAGGCACCGTCCGGCCCGACGTCGACGACCGGGTCGAGCCCGATGTCCTCGGCGAACCCGACGCCCTGGTCGACGGTGTTGATCGGACCGCACGGGATGCCGGCGGCGGTGATGTCGCGGAACCACTCCATGGTGGTCCGGGTCGACAGCCGCTCGACCAACAAGGGCCGCAGCTCGTCGCGGCGCGCCGTCCGGTCGGGGTTCTTCGCGAACCGCGGGTCGTCGGCCAGCTCCGGCACACCGAGGACCTCGACGAGCTTGCGGAACTGCTGGTCGTTGCCCGCCGTGACGATGAGCTCGCCGTCGGCGCAGGGCAGCGGCTCGTAGGGGAACAGGCTCGGGTGGCTGTTGCCCATCCGGAACGGCACGACGCCGGCAGCGACGTAGGCACTCGTGTGGTTGACCATCCCCGACAGCGCCGACGACAGGAGGTTGACCTCGACGTGCTGGCCCCGACCGGTCTCGTCGCGTCGGTGCAGGGCGGCGAGCAGCCCGATCGTCGCGTGCAGGCCGGCCATGACGTCGAAGACCGAGATGCCCGCGCGGTACGGCTCGCCGTCCGCGGGCCCCGTGAGGCTCATCAGACCGGAGATCGCCTGGACGATGAGGTCGTAGCCGGGCAGGGCGCGGCCCTGCTCGCCGCTGCCGAACCCGCTGATCGAGGCATACAGGACGCGGGGGTTCGTCTCGGCGACGGAGTCGTAGTCGAGGCCGTACTTCGCGAGCCCGCCCGGGCGGAAGTTCTCGATGACGATGTCGGCGCGCCGGGCGAGCTCTCGCGCGAGCACGGCGTCGGACTCGTCGGCGAAGTCGAGGACGACGGACCGCTTGTTGCGGTTGATCCCGAGGTAGTAGGTGGAGACGCCGTCGTGGACCGGCGGGGACCAGGAGCGGGTGTCGTCACCGCGTGGCCCCTCGACCTTGACCACATCCGCCCCGAGGTCGGCCAGCAGCATCGTCGCGTAGGGCCCGGCGAGGATGCGCGAGAAGTCCGCGACGAGGAGCCCGTCGAGGGGACCCGCCGCGGTGTCGCTCACTGAGGTGGCTCCTCACGGGGTGTTGGTATGCGGGGTTGGTATGCGGGGTGTCGGTATGCGGACAGCCGTCCGTTATCGGCGTTCAGACTCGCAAGCCGGACCCGGGAACGTCAAGAGGAGTCTTGACACGAGTGTTCGTAGTGCGGACGATCGTCCGCAGACGTCTCGCCCCAGGCGTCACCGACTCGAGGAGGAGCCGTGGACCAGCCAACCCCGTCCGCCGTCGTGTTCCGGCACGGCACCGTCCTGACCATGGACGACACCCATCGGGTGCTGACCGACGCCGACGTCCTGGTGGTCGGCGACCGGATCGCGGAGGTCGGCTCCGGCCTCACCGCTCCCGACGGCGCGCTGGAGGTCGACGCGTCTGGCGGCATCGTCATGCCGGGGATGATCGACACGCACCGGCACATGTGGCAGACGGCGATGCGCGGGTACGGCGCGGACTGGACGCTCACCCAGTACTTCGTCTGGTACTACCTCGAGCACGGCCGCCGGTTCCGTCCTGAGGACATGCGCGCCGGCAACCTGCTCGCGGCCTGGGAGGCCCTCGACGCCGGCGTGACCACAGTCGTCGACTGGTCCCACGGCCTCCAGAGCGTGGACCACGCGGAGGCCGCGGTGGACGGCCTGCGCAGCACGCCCGGCCGGTTCGTGCTGGCGTACGGCAACATCCAGGCCGGGCCGTGGGAGTGGACGGCCCAGCCCGAGGTGCAGCGGTTCCTGACGAACCTGCGCGACGCCACGGACGACCGCCTCGGTGTGCAGCTGGCCTTCGACGTGACCGGCGACCCGGCCTTCCCCGAGAAGGCCGCCTTCGAGGTGGCCCGCGAGCTCGGGCTGCCGGTGACGACGCACGCGGGCGTCTGGGGCGCGACGAACGACGACGGGATCCGGCTCATGCACGAGCACGGCTTCATGACGCCCCAGACGACGTACGTCCACGCCGCGACGCTCGACACCGACTCCTACCTACGCATCGCGGCGACCGGTGGCTCCGTCTCGGTGGCGACCGAGTCGGAGCAGAGCGCGGGCCAGGGATACCCGCCCACCTGGCAGGTGCGCAAGTACGACATCCCGGTCTCATTGTCGATGGACACCAGTGTCTGGTGGAGCGGCGACCTCTTCACGGCGATGCGGACGACACTCGGCGCGGACCGGGCCCGCGAGCACCTGGAGGCCCACGTCGCAGGCGAGACGGTCACCGCGTCGCATCTGCGCGCCGAGCACGTCGTCGACTGGGCGACCCGCGGCGGCGCTCGGAACCTCGGTCGGGACGACCTCGGCCGGCTCACGCCCGGCGCCAAGGCCGATGTCGTGCTCATCAAGAACGACCACTCACCCGTGTCGTTCCCACTGCTGAACCCGTACGGCCACGTGGCCTTCCAGGCCCAGCGCGGCGACGTCCACACGGTGCTCGTCGACGGCGTCGTCGTGAAGCGGGACAACCGTCTGGTCGGCGCCGACCTCGCGTCGACCAGGGCCGCGGTCGAGTCGACGGTCGACTACCTGCGCTCCGAGATGGGCGAGGAGACCTGGCAGCAGGGCATGAACCCGGCGCTGCCTGAGGACGGAGCGGTGCTGGACAACCCCTACACCTATACGGAGTACAAGTCGTCCTCGACGCGGGAGGCGCGCGAGTCCATGTTCGGCGACGCCAACGCCGGCTGACGATACTGGCGACATGGCGGGACGGGGCAGCGGACCGGACTTCGTCGAGGCTCTCGCTCGGGGCCTCGACATCCTCGTCTGCTTCGACGCGCGGCGCCCGACGATGACGCTCAGCGAGGTCGCCGTCGCGGCCGGCCTGGCCCGGCCGACGGCACGGCGGCTGCTGCTCACCCTCGCCGAGCTCGGCTACGTCCGGGTCGAGGACGGCGCGTATGCGTTGACGCCGCGGGTCCTGGGGCTGGGCACCGCGTACACCGCGTCGCTCGGGCTGTGGGAGATGGCCCGGCCACACCTCGAGGCCCTGGTGCACCAGACGGGGGAGTCGTCGTCGATGGCCCAGCTCGACGGGTCCGACATCGTCTACGTCGCCCGGGTCGCGGTGCCGAAGATCATCGCGCTGCGGGTCGACATCGGGACCCGGTTCCCCGCCGAACGGACGTCGCAGGGCAAGGTGTTACTCGCCGCGCTGACCGAGGCCGAGGTCGCGCGGGTCCTGGCCGAGCCGTCGCGGTCCGGGCTGCCGCCGGCAGCGAAGCGGCCGCTCAAGGACCTGCAGCGTGAGCTCACGCGGGTCCGCGCCCAGGGGTGGGCCCTCGCCGACGAGGAGCTGGCCCCGGGCGTCCGGTCCGTGGCGGCACCCGTCCGGGACGGGTCCGGGCGGGTGCGCGCAGCGATGAACGTCACGGTGCACGCGGCGGAGACCTCGACCGAGCACCTGCTGGGGGCGCACCTGCCCCGGCTGCTCGAGACGGCGAGCCGGATCAGCGGCGACTGGGCCGCCTGGGGCGACCGCCCGCACGTCGAGCTGGTCCCGGGCGCCTGACCTCAACCGGCCGCCGCGCGGCGCAGTGCCGCCACGGTCTGCTCGACGTCGGACTCGTCCGTCGTCCAGTTGCTCACCGAGATCCGCAGTACCCCGCGGTCACGCCATCGGGAGCCGGAGATCCAGGTACTGCCGTCGGCGATGAGCCGTTCGCCGACCTGCGCTGTCCGGGCGTCGTCCTCGAACGCGAAGCAGACCTGCGTGTAGACGACGTCGTTGAGCACCTCCGCCCCCGGAACCGACCTCACGCCCGCGGCCAGCGCAGAGGCCCGGTCGGCCAGCCGCTCGACGAGGTCACGGACTCCAGACCGCCCGAGCGCGCGCAGCGCGGCCCACACCGGCACCCCGCGCGCCCGCCGCGACATCTCGGGGACGCGCTCGTAGGGGTTCCCCGGTCCGTCGGGATCGGCGGCCGCGAGGTAGTGGGTGTGCACCGCGAACGAGTCCCGCACCGCCGCCCGGTCGCGGACCGCGGCGATCCCGCAGTCGTAGGTCACGTTGAGCGTCTTGTGCGCGTCGGTCGCCCAGGAGTCCGCGTCGGCCATCCCGGCGACGAGTCCCGCGAGGCGCGGGGTGGCCGCCGCCCAGAGCCCGAACGCTCCGTCCACGTGCACCCACGCGCCGCGCGCGTGGGCCATCGGCACCAGCTCGGCGAACGGGTCGAAGGCACCGGAGTGGAGGTCGCCCGCCTGGAGGACGACGATCACCGCCTCCCCGTCCGGCACGGCGTCGAGCGCCGTCGCGAGGGCATCGACCCGCATCCGCCCCTCCTCGTCCGCGGCGACGAGCGTGGGTGTCCCGAAACCCAGGTACCGCAACGCGAGGTCGACGCTGTCGTGCCGCTGGGCGCCGGCGAGCACGTGCACGGGCGGCGCGCCGGACAGCCCGCGGTGCTCCACGTCCCAGCCGACGCCGGCCAGGACCGCGTGCCGCCCCGACGCCAGGCCGACGAAGTTGGCCATCGTCGCGCCGGTCGTGAACGAGACCGCGGCGTCCGCCGGGAGGCCGAGCAGGTCGAGGAACCAGGTACCTGCCGTCTCCTCGAGGGCGGCCACGCCCGGCGTCGGCGAGCGCATCCCGGCGTTCTGGTCCCACGCGCTGACCAGCCAGTCCGCTGCGAGGGCCGCCGGCAGCGTGCCGCCCATCACCCACCCGAAGAACCGCCCTGACTGGATCGCCATCAACCCGGGCTCGGTGGCGCGCGCCATCTGCTCGACGACCGCCGTCGGCTCGGTCGGCCCCTCCGGCAGCGGACCGCCGACCGCGGCCAGCACCGTCTCCACCGACTCGGCCGGCGGGACCGGCCGCGTGTCCAGCGACCCGATCCAGTCGAGCGCCCGCGCGTGCGCCAGGGCCAGAGGTTCCTCGTATGCGTCTCGTCCCGCTCCCACGGAGGAACGGTAGCGGCGTCAGAAGAGGGTGTAGGCCCCCTTGGCGAGGAAGAACCCCTTCTTGCCCGCCGTGTTGAGGCAGCTCATCCCGATCGTCTCGCTGAGGCACTGGAACGGCGAGCCCTGGATCGTCGCGATCGAGCCGTACTGGAGCACGGGCGCGCCCGGCTTGATCATCGTGTCGCTGTTGCAGACCGGCTTCGGGGTGTCGCCCTGCCACTCGATCCGGCCGATGTCCTTGGCGCCCCCACCGGACGCGCAGGTTCCGGCCGGCGGAGCGATCCGGCCGTCCCGGACCTCGCAGCCCGGCGGCACGTCGCCGGACGGGCTGATCGAGCAGTAGATGTTGCCGGTCGGGCTGGTGAACTGCGCCTTGGCGGCCGCGTCGACCCGGCCGGCGGCGAAGTGCTGCATGGCCTGCTCGTAGGTCTTCGGGGGCGTCGCCGCGGCCGTCGTCGTCGAGGAGGTGGCCGAGGTACTGGACCCGACGGGTGCCGGCGGGGTCACGGTGATCGTCGTCGTGCGCGGCGTCACCGGGTCACCGCCACCTCCGCAGGCCCCGACGACGAGGGGAAGGAGGACGAGTGCGCCGGCGCCGGCCAGGGCGCGCACCAGGCGGCGCGAGCGGGTCGTCACGGGGGAAAGGGTCCCATAACCGAGCGCGTCGACCGCGTCCCAGCGACCGCTGACCTGCGGACGGGCGCCGAGGCATACCTGCTGGTCGCCTCGTCACCCCACGAGGTTCATCGCTTCGCTCCGATACCTCGCGGGGACCCCGACTAGCCTGGAACAGTGCTGAGGACGATGCTCAAGCCACGGTGGCTGGGGCTCCTCGGCGTGCTCGTCGTCCTGCTCGTCGCGTTCACGTTCCTCGGCCTCTGGCAGCTGAGCGTCGCGCGTGACGACGCGCAGCGCGAGGCCGTCGCGGCGGCACCCCTGCAGGCGCCGGTGCCGCTCGACGAGGCGCTCACCCCGCACTCGCCGTTCCCCGCGGAGGCGTCGGGCCGGCCCGTGACGATGACCGGGACCTACGACGCCGGCGGTCAGGTGCTCGTCGCCGGACGTCGTCTTGACGGCGTGACCGGCTGGTGGGTGGTCACGCCCCTCGTCGTGGACGGCTCGGGCGCCAGAATCGCGGTGCTGCGCGGGTTCGTGACCGAGGGCACCGGGACCGGACCGGCGCCGTCACCGGCCGGGCCGCTCACCGTGAGCGGGACCCTGGCCCCGGGTGAGTCGTCGGTCGCGCCGGCCTCGCTCCCGCCGGGCCAGCTCGGGTCGGTCGACCTGTCCCGTCTGGTCAACATCTGGCCGGGCGAGCTGTACAACGCGTTCGTCTTCGCCACCGCCGAGTCCCCGGACGCGAGCGCCGGGGTGCAACGCGTGCCGCCTCCGCCCGTCCCTACCGGCCTGACCTGGCGCAACGCCGCGTACGCCCTCCAGTGGTGGGTCTTCGGTCTGTTCGCCGCGTACATGTGGTGGAGGATGGTGCGGGACGACCACCGCCGCGACCAGACGGCGGCCATGACGACCCACCCCGCGGGAGCGACCACGTGAGCACGTACCCCTCGACGCTGGCCAAGCCGGCCCAGATCCGCAGCGCGCTGCGCTTCTACCGGGTCATGGCCGTCATCGCGGGCATCGCGCTGTTCGTCCTCATCGCCGCGATGTTCGTCAAGTACGGGCCGCCGCAGAACCCGAGCTTCTCCGCGGTGTGGAGCCCGATCCACGGGCTGATCTATCTGGTCTACGCGGGGGCGATCGCCAACCTGGGGCTCAAGTCCGGCTGGGGGCTGAAGCGGATCGTGCTCAACCTGCTGACCGGGTTCGTACCGATCCTCCCGTTCGTCGCCGAGCGGCGGGTGACCGTGTCGACCGAGGCGCTGCTGTCGCGCGTCTACCTCACGGGAGACGGGTCGACCGGCCGATAGGCTGGCGCCGTGCCGAACGACACGCACGAGGCGTTGCAGGAACGGCCGGTCCTCGTCGTCGACTACGGCGCCCAGTACGCGCAGCTCATCGCGCGCCGCGTCCGCGAGGCGAAGGTCTACAGCGAGGTCGTCCCCCACACCCTGCCGGTGTCGGCGCTGCTGGAGCGCAACCCGGCCGCCGTGATCCTCTCGGGCGGACCGTCCAGCGTGTATGCGCCGGGCGCGCCGGCTCTCGACCCGGCCCTGCTCGCGGCCGGAGTCCCGGTCTTCGGGATGTGCTACGGCTTCCAGGCGATGGCCCAGGCGATGGGCGGCACGGTCGCCCACACGGGGACCGGCGAGTACGGGCATACCCCGGCGTCGGTCTCCGACACCGCATCGACGCTGTTCGACGGACAGCCCGCGCAGCAGTCGGTGTGGATGTCGCACGGCGACTCGGTGACGGCGGCGCCGGCCGGTATGCGCGTGACCGCCTCCTCGTCGGGGGCGCCGGTGGCCGCGTTCGAGGACGACGCGCGCCGGCTCTACGGGGTGCAGTGGCACCCGGAGGTCATGCACTCGGCGTTCGGGCAGCGGGTGCTGGAGAACTTCCTGTGGCGCGGTGCGGGGCTGGCGGCGGACTGGACCCCGGCGAACGTCGTGGACTCGCTGGTCGAGCAGGTCCGGTCGCAGGTCGGCGACGCCCGAGTGCTGTGCGCCCTGTCCGGTGGGGTGGACTCGTCGGTGGCGGCGGCGCTGGTGCAGCGCGCGGTCGGCGACCAGCTGACCTGCGTGTTCGTCGACCACGGGCTGCTGCGGGAGGGCGAGGCCGAGCAGGTCGAGAAGGACTTCGTGGCGGCCACCGGGGTCAACCTCGTCGTGGTGGACGCGCGGGAACGGTTCCTCTCGGAGCTGGCCGGCGTCTCGGACCCCGAGGAGAAGCGGAAGATCATCGGGGCGCAGTTCATCCGGGTCTTCGAGCAGGCCGCCCGAGACGTCGTGGGGTCGGCGGGGGCGGAGGGGCACCCGGTCGAGTTCCTCGTCCAGGGGACGCTCTACCCCGACGTCGTCGAGTCCGGCGGCGGCGAGGGCGCGGCCAACATCAAGTCGCACCACAACGTCGGCGGGCTCCCCGAGGACCTGCAGTTCACGCTGG
Source organism: uncultured Actinomycetota bacterium (assembly GCA_963787725.1). Classification (GTDB taxonomy): domain Bacteria; phylum Actinomycetota; class Actinomycetes; order Actinomycetales; family Dermatophilaceae; genus Lapillicoccus. Next base: position 162,518 of record CAWBEH010000010.1, read on the forward strand.
TCGAGCCGCTGCGGTCGCTGTTCAAGGACGAGGTCCGCGCGGTCGGGCTGGAGCTCGGGGTACCCGAGGTCATCGTGTGGCGGCAGCCGTTCCCGGGTCCGGGGCTGGGGATCCGGATCGTCGGCGAGGTCACCGCCGAGCGGCTCGACGTGCTCCGCCGGGCGGACGCCATCGCGCGTTCCGAGCTGACCGCCGCCGGCCTGGACCGCGAGATCTGGCAGTGCCCCGTGGTGCTGCTGGCCGACATCCGGTCGGTGGGCGTCCAAGGCGACGGCCGCACCTACGGACATCCGATCGTGCTGCGGCCGGTCTCGTCGGAGGACGCCATGACCGCCGACTGGACGCGGGTTCCCTACGACGTACTGGCCCGGATCTCGACGCGGATCACCAACGAGGTGCGCGAGGTCAACCGAGTCGTCCTCGACGTGACGAGCAAGCCGCCCGGCACGATCGAATGGGAGTGACCGCCCTCCCTTCGCCCGTCCTGCCCTGTCGGCGGTGGAGGTATACCCGAGCGCTCTAGCGCTCGGAGACCTCTCCACCCGGCGAGGACTCGGCGAGCTCCTTGACGGCGGCCAGCCGGCGGTCCCAGGTGTCCGCCAGCGCGGACAGCCACGTCGCGGTCTCCGCCAGAGCCTCGGTCCGGACCGCGAACCGCACCCGCCGGCCGAAATGCTGCCGCTGCACGAGCCCGGCCTGCTCCAGCACCCGAAGCTGCTTCTCCACCGCCTGCCGGGTGATCGCCAGCAGCGTCGCGAGGTCGGCCGCGGACCGCTCACTCCCCGCGACCGCCGCGAGGAGCCGCTGCCGAGTGGGGTCGCCGAGGGCGGCGAACACCTCGACCGGCGGTGCCGTGCTCACCCCGTCCTGCTCACTCGTCCTGCTCACTCGTCCTGCTCACTCGTCCTGCTCGGCCGCGGCGCGCGCGGCCGCCAGCTCGGTCTCCCAGCCCTTGATGTTCTCTCGGAGGTACGCCTCACGCTCGCTGTCCGGGACGTTCTCCAAGCCGCTCTCGACGACCCGGAGCGTCACGCCGTCGGCCGCCTCCTCGACCCAGAACTCGGTCAGCGTCCCGGCACCCTTCTCGTCCTCCCTCCCGATCCAGCGGAAGGCCGCATACCGGGGCGGGTCCAGCCGTTCGGTGCGGATCCGGAAGGCCCCGTGCTCCTCGTCGTGGACGACCGAGGTCCCGTCGCCGGCGTCCTCGATCCGGTGGGGGCGGAGGGTTCCGCCGTTGATCCACCAGCCCGGCTCGCTGACGATCTCCCACACCCGCTCGGGCGTGGCGCTGATCGTGACCGACCGCTCGATCCGGTCGGTGCCGATGGTCTCGTTCGCTGCAGCATCCATGCAACCAGATAGTTGCATGGATGACGACAGAAGGCAACCCGATGGTTGCCTGGAGTATGCGAGAGGCGGCTACCCGCCCGTGATGCGGACGATCCGCCGGCCCGGACCCGCGATCGGCCGGAAGCGCCGCACAGGCTCCCCGGACCGGCGGAACGTCGTCAGCTGAACGAAGTCCTCGTCGCCGAGGTCTCGCAGGGCAGGGGTCGTCGTCACGCCCCATGCATACCCAGGTGTCGCGCGGTGACACCGTAGGGTTTGGGGCGTGCTGAGGACGACCGCCGCGATCGTCGCGGGGAAGACGGCCCGCGCGGCGGCCCGGGTCCGCGGTGGGGGCTCGGCGATGCCGGGCCTCGTGGCCGAGCGGATCGACCCGCAGTTCCTCGCGCACGCGCTCTCCGGCCTGACCGACGGCATCGTCGTGGTCACCGGGACGAACGGGAAGACGACGACGACCAAGATGCTCGCCGCGATCCTGCGAGCGCACGGTAAGCGCGTCTTCAGCAACCCCACCGGCAGCAACTTCACCCGTGGCGTGATCTCCGCGATGCTCGGCGACCTGCCGCTCAACGGTCGGCTCGAGGCGGACGTCGCCGTGCTCGAGCTCGACGAGTGGCACGCCCTTCAGTTCGCCAAGGTCGTCACGCCCACGCACGCGCTGCTGCTCAACGTCGCGCGCGACCAGCTCGACCGGTTCGCGGAGATCGACACGACCGCCAAGCTGCTCGGCACGCTGGCGTCGATGACGTCGACCGGCGTGGTCCGCAACCGCGACGACTCCTTCGTGGCCCGGCTCGACGAGACGCAGTTCCGGCCCGGCGTCACGACCCGGTGGTTCGGGATCGATCCGGCCGTGGCCGACGACCTCCCGCCCCTCCACGAGGCGGACGCGCGGTTCGACGACGCGTTCGCGCCGCCGGAGCCGTCACCCGACGACGGCATGCTGCATCCGAAGGGCCCGGCCGAGTTCCGCATCGACTTCGGACCCGAGACGGTCGGACCCTTGGTCCTCAAGCAGCGCGGGCTGGCAGCCATGATCAACGCCACCGCAGCCGCGACCACGGCCCGCCTGGTGCTCGGCGAGGCGTTCCGGCCCGCCGTCGCCGACGAGGCGCTGCGGGCCGTCACTCCGCCCTTCGGGCGCGGCGAGGTCATCGACGCCGGCGGCCACCCGCTCGAGCTGGTGCTCGTGAAGAACCCTGCGGGGTTCACCGTCGCCCTCGGCACCTACCACGCCGAACCGGTCACGACGATGATCGCGATCAACGACGACTACGCCGACGGCCAGGACGTCTCATGGCTCTACGACGTGTCGTTCGAGTCGCTGCGCGAGCGCGGCGTCGCTCTGACCTCCGGGGTCCGCGCCTACGACATGGCCCTCCGTCTGGACTACGACGAGGTGGGGGTCGCCGCCGTGGAGCCCGACCTGGAGCGCGCACTCGACCGGCTGATCCGCGAGCACCCCGCGGAGCCGCGACGGATCTTCTGCACCTACACGGCGATGATGCGGCTGCGCCGGCAGCTCGCGGCCCGTTACGGGCTGGCCGGCTTCGGGGAGGAGCCCGGATGAGCGACGCAACGACCACCAAGGGGACCATCGACCTCGTCCACCTCTATCCGCGCGAGATGTCGATCTACGGCGACCTCGGCAACACCCGCTGCCTCGCGCAGCGGATCCGGCGCCACGGCTACAAGGTTCGCGTGCACAACCACGACCCCGGGGCCACGTTGCCCGAGACGCCGCACCTGTTCATGGGCGGCGGGGGGCAGGACTCCGGGCAGAGCCGGGTCGAGGACGACCTCGCCGTCATCGGGGACCGGCTGCGCGGCCTGGCCGGCGACGGGACGCCGATGATCATGATCTGCGGGATGTACCAGCTCGTCGGCAACGCCTTCATCACGGTCGAGGGCCAGGAGCTGCCGGGCCTCGGCATCCTCGACGTGACGACGCGCGGCAACCCCACCCGGATGATCGGCGGGATCGTGCTCGACACCGACTTCGGGCAGGTCGTCGGCTTCGAGAACCATTCGGGGGCAACGGTTCTCGGCAGCGGTCAGGCGGCGTTCGGGCGCGTCCGGGCGGGCCACGGCAACAACGGGACGGACGGTACCGAAGGCGCCGTCACCGGCAACGTCATCGGCTCCTACCTCCACGGCCCGATCCTCCCGGCGAACCCCCGCCTCGCCGACCACCTCATCGCGCGGGCGGCGGAGCTGGCCACCGGTCGTCCCTTCGAGCCCGGCGACCTCGACGACGCGGTGGCCGACGAGGCCCGGTCGAGGCAGGCACGCCGGCTGCTCGCGGCCTAGGGCGATGACGACGCGCGAGTATGCGGCGCTGGTCGCCCTCCTCGACGAGGTGTACGAGGCGACGACCACCGTGGTGTCGGGGCTCGACGACGCGTCGTTCGGGCGGCCGACGCGGACCGAGCTCTGGACCGTCCAGGAGCTGCTCTTCCACCAGATGTGCGACGCGCAGCGGGCGTTGGTGGTGCTCACCACCGCCCCGGACGATCCCGCCGACACCTCCGCCGTCAGCTACTGGTCGTCCTGGCAGCCCGGCAGGCCCGGGGCGGACGCGCACGCGAGGTATGCGTCACGGGCCGCCGCCGCATACGGGCAGCCATCGTCCCTCGTCGGCCAGTGGACCGAGACCAGCCGCGCCGCGGTGCGCGCGGCGCGGGCGCACGGGCCCGAGCGTCGGGTCGCCACGCAGGGCCATGTCCTCGCGGCGGGCGACTTCGTGCACACGCTGGCTGTGGAGGGGGTCGTCCACCACTTCGACCTCACGCTCGAGGTGCCGTCACCCGGGCTGTCGGACGACGCCTACGGGCTGGTGCTCGAGGTCCTGACCGGCCTCCTCGGTGCCGACCTGCCGACGGCCTGGACGCCGGCCGAGGCCGTCCTCAAGGGGACGGGCCGTTCTCCGCTCACCGAGGCGGATCGTGCCGAGCTCGGGCCCGACGCGGCGCGGTTCCCCCTGTTCGGCTGACGCTGTACCGTCGCGAGATGGCCACGGTGAAGGCCGCTGCGGTGCAGGCGGCGTACGTACTCATGGACCGGCAGGCGTGCGTGGACAAGGCGGTCCGCCTCATCGGCGAGGCGGCCGAGCAGGGCGCCCAGATCGTCGTATTCCCCGAGGCGTTCATCCCGGGGACCCCGATCTGGATCGACTCACGGCCGATCTGGGACGGCGACGAGCAGTGGTTCGCCATGCTGGCCGACCAGGCCGTCGTCGTGCCCGGCCCCGTGACCGACGCGCTGGGGGACGCCGCCCGCGAGACCGGTACCTACGTGGTGATCGGGGTCGAGGAGCGCGAGGCCCACGGATCGACGATCTACAACACCACGCTGTACCTCGGGCCGGACGGGGCGCTGCTCGCCAAGCACCGCAAGCTGATGCCGACCGGGTCGGAGCGCACGGTCTGGGGGATGGGCGACGGGTCGACCCTGCCGGTGGTCGACACCCCCCATGGCCGGCTGAGCGGGCTGACCTGCTGGGAGAACTACATGCCGCTGGCGCGGTTCTACCTCTACTCCCAGGGCGTCGACATCTGGACCGCGCCGACGCTGGCACCCGGGGACGCGTGGATCGCGAGTATGCGTCACATCGCCCGGGAGGGTCGGTGCTACGTCATCGGGGTCAACCCGTGCCTCCATCGCGACCAGATCCCGGCCGACTTCCCGCGACGGGACGAGGTCTGGCGCTTCGAGTCCGACGACGACCAGTGGGTCGAGGCCGGCAACGCCGTGATCGTCGCCCCGAGCGGCGAGGTCCTGGCCGGACCGGCGCGGCACGAGGAGACGATCCTCACCGCCGAACTCGACCTGGACGTCGTTCGTGCCGCCCGGCGGCTGTTCGACCCGGTGGGCCACTACAACCGGCCGGACGTGTTCCGCCTCTCCGCGGACCTCCGGCCCCGTCCGGCGGTGACCGTCGAGACGGCGGCGCCGGAGGCGTCGCTCGGCTGAGCACCAGGCCTGAACGGACGAGGGTCCGGTCGACCAGCGGTGGCGTACCCTGAGAGCCGCACGGGAGGCACCGACGCTTCGCTCGGTGTGCCGACTTCGCACGGGGGCAGACCGCAGGAGGCTGTGACGTCCGAACGGACCACTTCCCTCCTCGGCCGTGAGCCCGTCCGGGGCGATCGACCGAGCCATCGGTCCTACCGTCACGAGGCGTTGGTCTTCCGCGGCGACGACGAGTTCCTCGCCAGCACGCTCCCCTTCATCACCGACGGGCTCGAGGCGGACCAGCCGGTGCTCGTGGCCGTGACGCCGTCCCGGATCGAGCTGCTGCGGGCGGCGCTGGGCCATGCGGCCGAGTCCGTGCGGTTCCGGGACATGACGCGGATGGGTCACAACCCGGCCCGGATCATCCCCGCCTGGCGGACGTTCGTCGACGAGCACGGCGTCGGCGGCCAGCCGATCCGGGGCATCGGAGAGCCGATCTGGTCGGCCCGGCGCCCGGCCGAGCTGGCCGAGTGCCAGCTGCACGAGGCCCTGCTGAACGTGGCGGTGGACCCGGACACGCCCCTGTGGCTGCTGTGCCCCTACGACGTCGGCACCTTGACCGACGCCGTGATCGAGGAGGCTCATCGCAGCCATCCGGTGATCGTGGAGCCACAGTCGCAGCGGGGGAGCGCCGCCTACCTCGGCGCGCACCACGTCGGCGCCCTGTTCGACGCCGAGCTGGCCCCGCCGGGGACGGACGTACCCGTCACCCGACGTCAGTTCGGGCGCGGCGACCTCGGGGAGCTCCGCGCCGAGGTCGTGGCGCACGCGGAGTCGCTCGGGGTGGCGAGCGACCGGGCCGAGGACCTCGCGCTGGCCGTGCACGAGGTCGCCGCCAACAGCCTCGAGCATGGACATGGCTTGGGGTCCCTCGACATCTGGCGACAAGAGGGTGCGCTCCTCTGCGAGGTCCGCGACGTAGGCCGGATCGACGACCCGCTGGTCGGGCGTCGGGAGATCGAGTGGGAGGACGAACGCGGTCGCGGTCTCTGGATGGCCAACCAGCTGTGCGACCTGGTCCAGATCCGGTCGGGACGCCGCGGCACGACGATCCGCATCCAGTGCTGGCTGGAGCCCGAGTCGGTCCGCTAGTCCGCGTGCTCCGGCTGGTCCTCGTGGACGCCGAGGACGTCGTCGACCTGGTCCGGTGTGAGCGAACCCGGGTGCGTGGCTGCGCCGGCGATCACCTCGCCGAGCAGCTCGATCTCGGCCGCGAGGGGTTCGTCGGTGAGCCGGGTCTCGCCCGGGTCCGACATTGCCATACATCGAGCGTGACGCGTCGTCACCGGGTGCGGAATGACTCATCGGGACCACTTGGCCTCTCCGGACCTGGTCGGATCGGCTGATCGGCCGATGGAGACGCGCGTCGAGGGGTCCTAACCTCCAGGGTGGGGCGTGCGTCCTGGTTCTGATCCGGCGGATGCTCTCGACGCTCCGGCCCGCGTGGGGGGGCGAGCCGGGGCGCCGCCGGGACGCTCGCGTCGTCGTCTCGGCAGCTGTTCCGTTCGGGCTACGGGGCCTCCCCGCGGTGGGACGATGACGGGCGGGCTGGCGCTCGGGTTCCAGTCGGTCGTCGCCCGCCCTGGACCCTGAAAGGTGGATGTAGGGGTATGCGCCCCGCCCGCGACGACCTCCTCGTATCCGGTGGCCGGTACCTCGACGTCGTCGCCGGCGAGTGGCGCGACGGCGACGTCCGGATCCTCGACGGCCGGATCGTCGAGGTCGGTCCGCACCTGGGGCCGAGCCCCGGCGTGGAGACCCTCGACGCCTCGGGTCGCTACGTCCTCCCTGGGCTCATCGACTGTCATGTCCACGTCACCGCGGTCACGGCGGACCTGACGCTGCTCCCGGAGCTGTCACCCACCTACGTGGCGTTCGGGACCGCCCGCATCATGGCCGGGATGCTGCGCAGGGGGTTCACGACGGTGCGCGACGTCGGCGGTGCCGACTACGGCATCCATGAGGCGCAGCGGGAAGGGCTGGTCAGCGGGCCGAAGGTCTTCTTCGGCGGCAAGGCCCTCTCCCAGACCGGCGGGCACGGGGACACCCGCTCTCGGGGACAGGTCGCCGACGAGTACCACCCGACCCGGCCCGGGCTCAGCCGCGTGGCCGACGGGGTCACGGCGGTGCGGGCGGCCGCCCGCGACGAGCTCCGGAAGGGTGCTCACCATGTCAAGATCATGGCCAGCGGCGGCGTCGCCTCGCCGACCGACCGGATCGACTCGACGCAGTACTCCGTCGCAGAGATCGAGGCGGTCGTCGAGGAGGCAGAGGCGGCGAACCGCTACGTGACCGCTCATGCGTACACCGGCCGGGCCATCACCCGCGCGGTCGAGGCCGGGGTGCGCGGCATCGAGCACGCGAACCTCATCGACGACGACGCGCTCGCCGCCGTCGCGGAGCACGACGCCTTCCTGACGATGAACCTCGTGACGTACTGGGCGCTGCAGGACGAGGGCCGCGAGTTCGGACTATCGCAGGAGAACTGGACCAGGGTGGCCGCGGTCCTCGACCAGGCCCACGACGCGCTCGGCCGGGCCCACGCAGCCGGCCGCAACCCCGCATACGGAACCGACCTGCTCGGCGGTATGCACCGCCACCAGGCCAGGGAGCTGGCGATCCGGGCGCAGACCATCCCCGTGATCGACGTGATCCGCGGAGCGACGACGGTGGCGGCCGCCCTCCTGCAGCGCGAGGGCGAGCTGGGCGTCATCGCGGTGGGGGCGGCCGGCGACCTCGTCGTCACCGACGAGGATTCCCTCGCTGACATCAGCGTTCTCGCCGAGAGCCGGCTCGCCGCAGTGGTGCAGGACGGCCGGGTTGTGGACGGTGCGGCTGCGGTGGGCTGAGGACGGCGGCATACTCGCTGGATGGGCTGGCGCCGCGCCACTCCAGCAGAGACCGCCGAGCTCGACTCCGTCGAGGCCGCCATGGCAGCCACGCCCAGGGCCAACCACCTGCCGCGCGGCCAGCAGCAGTACGCCGCGCTCGACCGCGCCCTGCCGATCGGCTACGGGCAGACCAACAGCCAGCCGACGACGGTGCGGGCGATGCTCCGGGCGCTACGGGTCCGGCCCGGTATGCGCGTGCTCGACGTGGGCTCCGGGTCCGGCTGGACGACCGTGCTGCTCGCCCGGCTGGTCGGCCCGTCCGGGTTGGTGATCGGCGTCGAGCGGATCGCCGAGCTGGTTGCCGACGGCGAGGCGGCAGTCCGGGCGGCCGGGCTGCCCTGGGCGTCGGTGCGCCCGGCCGGCGGCAGCGTGCTCGGCGTCCCGGAGGAGGCGCCGTTCGACCGGATCCTCGTATCGGCGCAGGCGCACGACGTGCCCGGACAGCTGGTCGCCCAGCTGGCCGACGACGGGCTGATGGTCGTGCCGGTGAACGGGCAGCTGCTCCGCGTGGACGCGCGGGGCCGAGAGGACGACCTCGGCTGCTACGTGTTCGTCCCATTGGTCGTCGACGACGACCCGCCCTGGGGCTGAGCCGGCTCCCACCTTCGGCCCCAGCCACCAGGCGAGCCAGCCGAGCGCGCCGAGCGGGACCTCGAGGAAGTGCACGTAGAGCGAGTAGAGAACGACGCCGGCCGAGTGGCCTGCGCAGGGTTCGCCCCACCCGACGAGCAGCGCGGCGACCCCGGTCTGCCGAGACGCCCGAGGCCCCCCGGAGTCACCGTGACGCTGGTCAGCAGCCGGCTGGCGACGGCAGGAAGCGCAATGCCCGCTGCAGCCAGCCGCCGATGACGTGACAGGCCTGTTCGGACGCCAGCATCGTGATGAAGAGGCCGAGCACGACGATCCCGCCGACAGCGCCCACGGCCGCCGCCTTCATCACCGCGGGGTTCAGGTCGCCGGCGAAGAGGATCATCAGGCCGATGCCGATGTCGGCAGCAGCAGCCGCCATGATGTTCCACACGCCGGTGACGATGAGCGAGGTCGAGATGGCCCGCCGGCCGAAGCCCCACGACCGCAGCTGCTGGTAGGTCGCCGCGGCGCCGGCGGCGCCGCCCGCGGGCAACAGGTTCCCGACCGCCGAGCCGGACACGTTGACGATGAACGCCTTGACGTGAGGCAGGTGCGGCAGGGAGCCGGTGATCGTGAAGGTGTAGAGCCACAGCCCGAGCACCATGAGCAGGAACAGGCCGAAGGCGGTGGTCGCGGGGATCCCCTGCAGCACCGCCCACACGTCGGCCCAGGTCGTATGCGCGAAGTACGGCAGTGCCCAGCCCAGCAGGAAGACGGCGAGCCCGAGGCCGAGGACGACCTGGAGCAGCCGGACCCACGTGAACCTCGGCTTCGGCGGGGCGGCCGGCTCGGGTCCGAGCGGCGGCGCCGCGCCGAGGCCGGATGCGTCGACCTCAGTCGAAGACGTCATGAGACACCCCCGCCCCGGCCGGACGCGCCGCGTCGACGAACCACTCACGCCCGAAGACGAGGTCGAACAGCGGACGCGGTATGCGCAGGAAGGCGGCCAGCGTGCGGTCGGCGCCGCCGTCGGCGGAGGCCTGCGACGCATGGGCGCGCATGGAGGCCCGCTTCTGCGACGCATACCGGCGCACGCTGATGCGGTGGGTCACCGCGCCGCTGGCGCTGTAGGCGCGCTCGAACGAGGTCGGGTCGAACTCCGGCGGGAACCGATAGATCCGCGTGGCGAACCGGATCGCGCGCACCAGCAGGTCGCGCGGCACGGTCGCCTGGAGGACGCGGGAGGTCCCGGCCAGCTCGGCCGCGCGCGCGCCGACGTGGTGGACCTTCACGTGGTCGCGGTGCCCGTAGCCGCCGTTGGCGTCGTAGGTGAGCAGCACGTCGGCCTGCTCCTCGCGCAGGATCGCGGCGAGCCGGCTTGCCGCCTCCTCGGGGTCGGCGCGGACGAACCGCACCCGGCCCGGCGGGTCGGGGAACGTCTCGGGGCCTAGCCCGCTGTCCGCATACCCCAGCGTCTCGACGCGAGCCGTGCCGAGGGCGCGCGCGCTGGTCTCGAGCTCGGCCATGCGAACCGAGCCGAGCGTGATGTCGGACGTGCCGACGTACTCGGACGCGGCGAGCCCGAGCCCGCCGTCGGTGGCGACGACGAGGACGACGCGATGGCCCTCGGCGGCGGCTCGCGCCATGGTGCCCGAGGTGAGCAGCGCCTCGTCGTCGGGGTGGGCGTGAAAGGCCACCAGTGTCCGTCCCATGTGGCCGCCATTCTGGCGCATGACATCCTCGGAACCGTGAAGGTCGCCCTGCTCTCGGACTGCTACCTGCCTCGGCTGGGCGGCATCGAGGTGCAGGTCCACGACCTCGCGGCGCAGCTCACGGCTCGTGGTCACCACGTGGAGGTGTTCAGCGCGACGCCCGGTACTCACGGCGAACGGCACGGCGCCACGGAGGAGGTCGACGGCATCACCGTCCACCGGATGGCGCTCAGGCTTCCGTGGGACCTGCCGGTGAACCCGTTGGCGCCGTTGACGATGCGCGACCGCCTGGCGGCGTTCGACGTGGCCCACGTGCACATGGGTGTGGTGAGCCCGTTCGCCGTCGATGCCGCGTTCCTCACGACGCGGCTCGGCCTGCCCACCGCGATGACCTGGCACTGCATGCTCGACCGGTTCGCCACGGTGGTGTCGGCCCTCGGTGTGGTCCGCCGGTGGGCCGCTGGCGGGATGGCGATGAGCGCCGTGTCCGACGTCGCGGCGGCGCCGTTGCGGGGGGTGCTCGGCTCGGCCGGCCCGGTCTCGGTGCTGCCCAACGGGATCGACGTGTCGTTGTGGCGCCCGCGCGGCCCTCGTCCCGACGACGGCGTCGTCCGGTTCGTCACGGCGATGCGGCTGGCCAAGCGGAAGCGGCCGGTCCCGCTGATGCGGGTCATGCGGCAGGTCCGCTCGCTCGTGCCCGCCGAGGTGCCGATCTCGCTGGAGATCCTCGGCGAGGGACCCGACCGGGGCAGCGTCGAGCGGTACCTCGAGGAGCACGGCATGACGTCGTGGGTCCGCCTGCCCGGCCGCGTGCCGCGCGCGTCGGTGCGGGAGCGGTACGCGTCGGCCGACGTCTACATCTCGCCGGCCCGGCTCGAGTCGTTCGGGATCGCGGCGCTCGAGGCGCGGACCAGCGGGCTTCCCGTCGTGGCGCGATCCGGTTCGGGGGTGGGCGAGTTCGTCGACGACGGCGTGAACGGGTTCCTCACCGACGACGACGCGTCGATGGCCGAGGCGCTGGCCCGGCTGGCCTCCGACGACAGGCTGCGCACACGGATGCGCGCTCACAACCTCGACCGGGCGCCGGCGCAGGACTGGCCCCGAGTGGCCGAGCTGGCCGAGGCCGAGTACCTGCGCGCGGTGGGCGCGACCGTCCGCGCGTGAGCAGTACGGCGTTCTGGGTGGTGGGCGTCGACGCGTCCAGGCGCCAACGCGTCCGCGAGCTGCTCGGGCACGGGGACGACCCGGTTCGTCTGCTGGCTCGCGCAGGGTATGCGACGCCGGGCCCGAGCTCTGTCGTGGGAGAGGCCGACCCGCATACCGTCACGGTGGTCTACCCCGTCGTGACGGATCCCGGCTCGGCCGAAGGCGCGGTCGGCAACGTGCCCCACGACCCCGGGATGGTGCTGGCTCCGGGGGAGGAGCCGGTGGTGCTGCAGCGGATCGCCGTCTACGGCGTGGTGCGCTCGGCACGTGGGATCCTGCTCGCCGAGAACTCGGCACTGACCAACGCGGCCGGCACGTGGGGCCTCGCCGGCGGGGGCCTGGACCCGGGCGAGCTGCCCGAGGCCGCCCTGCATCGGGAGGTGTGGGAGGAGACCGGCCAGGTCGTCGAGGTCACCGGCGTGGCCGCCGTGACGACACGGCACTGGGTGGGCCGGGCCCCGAACGGCCGCCTGGAGGACTTCCACGCCGTGCGGCTGGTCTACCAGGCGACGTGTCCGGACCCGACCGATCCTGTCGTCCACGACGCCGACGGGACGACGTCGGCGGCGGCCTGGTTCCCCGTCGACGCGTTGGCGGACCTGCCCCTCGCGGTCTGGACGCGCGAGGCGCTCGCGCACCTCAGCCGCGACGACGGCGGGTGAGGATCCCCACGATCCCGAGGAGGGCACAGGCCAGACCGGCGATGACGAGGACGCTCGGGCCGAGCTCGCTGAGGCTGGAGACCTGGAAGCCGGCCACCTGGTTCGCGACGACGCCGGCGCCGACCAACCCGACCATGACGCCGAAGACGACGAGGCCCCAGTTCGGGCCGCCGGGCGGTGGCAGGTAGGTCACCTGCTGCCGCGGCGTCGGCTGCCACGCAGGCTGGGCCGGCGGGGGCGCAGGAGCAGGGGCGGGAGTGGGCGCCGGATCGGGAGTCGGAGCCTGGGCCGGAGTCGCGGTCGGTGCGGGGGCCGTGGGGCCTTGAGGATCATGCGCGGACGCCGGCACCCAGGTGGTCCAGGCGGCCGACCCGTGGGCCGACCCGTGGGCGGGCAGGTGCTGGGTCGACGAGGTGGAAAGGGTCGACGTCGCGTCCGCGTCCTGCGGGGTATCGGGCTTCTGGTCGGACATCAGGACTCCTCGGTGATGACGATCTCGCCCGCGACCATGCTGACGTTCACGGTCGCCGTGGTGGGGCCGCTGCCGACGATGATCGGCTGGCCGTTCTCGGTCTCGACGCCGCTGCGGACCTCTTTGGTGGACCCCGGGCGGTGGACCACGACCTGTCCGGCTCGCACGGTCGGGACGATCGTGGCGGTGGTGCCCTTCGGGACGGTGATGTTCAGCTCGCCGGCGCCCATCGACACGGATACCGTGCTGCCGCTCGTGACACCGTCGAGAGCGAGCCGCGCCTCACCGGCGGTCAGGCTGAACCCGCCTGCGGGCTGCGACACGGCCATCCACGTCCGCTCGCCGAACCCACCGTTGGGCAACGCCGGCATCGAGGTGGCGGCAACCGCGCCGAGGGCGGCGACGGTGACGAGGAAGGCGGTGAACCCGGCGCGCCGGCCGGTGAGCCCGATGACGAGAAGGGCGAGCCCCGCTGCCGCCACGGCGAAGCCGACGGCGAGCAGCTCGGGGGATCCCTCGAAGCCGACGCTCGTCGCATACCACTTGCCGATGCCGTAGCCGGCGACGGCGAGGCCCGCCGTGAGGAGCAGTCCGAGGAAGCCGCCGCGCGGCCGGGGGCGGTGCACCACGCGTTCGGGCGCGAGGACGGCGCCGGTGCGGCCGGGGCCCATCCCGTGCGGCACCGCGGTGGGGGCGGGGGTGGAGATGCCGGTCGACACGGGCGGAGGCTCCGTTCCATCGGTGGATGACGCGGTCGGGGCGTCGTTGGGGGTGACCGGGGTCCCGGCCGGCGGACGGGAGAACGTCGCCGCGAACTTGTTGCCGAACTCGCGCGCCTCCTCGCTCATCTGCTCGGGGGTCTTGCCCTGCCGGGCCGACCGGATCGCCCACCAGACCAGGAGTCCGACCGGGACGAGAATGGTCCACAGCCACCAGCGGTCCGAGAGGTTGCTGATGAACGCGATCCCGATGATGACGAGCAGCGCGATGCCCCAGCCGTCGCCGTGCAGCGCCGCCTCGGCGAGGATCTTGCCGTTCTGGTCGGGCAGCAGCGCCCAGGCGACGAGGTACGCGAGCCCGCCGATCCCGCCGACGAAGAGCAGGACGATGAGGACGCCACGGACGATGAGCGGGTCGATCCCCAGCCGGTCCGCGACGCCGGAGCAGACGCCGGCGAGCCAGCGGTCGTCGGTGTTGCGGCGCACGCCGAAGCCGCGCAGGGTCTCGAAGACGCCGTCGAGCCCGGACCGGGAGGCGGCGGGGGGCGCAGGATTGGGATCGGCCATGGCACCCATGCTGGCCGCGGCGGGCGACCCTGAGCCATGAGGGTCGACCCTGACCTCACCCTGAACGCACCCCGAGCGGCCTTACCAGGGCCGTTCGCATGGGCGAGGATGGTCAGGTGCCCGACCCGCAGACTACGGCGTTGCCTCCGGAAGAGCGTCCCAAGCTCTACCGGTCGTCCAGCGACCGCTGGATCGCCGGAGTGTGCGGGGGGATCGCCGAGCACCTCGGGATCAGCTCGTCTCTGGTCCGGCTGCTCATGGTCCTGGCCGTGCTCGCGGGTCCGGGGGTCTTCCTCTACGGCTTCTTCTGGGTGATGACCCGGCCGGACACGTCGGCCGCCCAGGGCGTGCCCGTCGCGCGGGCCCGCAAGTCGCTGACCAAGAACCAGGTGCTCCTCGTCATCGGTCTGGGCGTGCTCATCATCGGGCTGGGTTGGGGCGGCCCAGCCGGTCAGCTGGGCCGGCATCTCGGCTTCCTGCTCCCGGTCGTCGCGGTCGCGGTCGGGGCCTTCCTCGCCTGGTCGCAGCTGGACGCCAACGAGCGCGGCCGCTGGGCGGGACGGTCGCGTCGCGGCCGGTTCCTGGCCGTGGCCCGGCCGGTCGTCGGCGTCGTGCTGGCGACGGTCGGCGTGGTGGCCCTGGCGACCCAGGGCCAGGGGTTCGACGTCGTGCTGACCAGCGCGCTCGCCGCGGTGGCCGTGCTCGTCGGTGCCACCGTGATCGCGCTGCCCTGGGTGGTGCGGATGTGGCAGGGGCTACAGGCCGAGCAGACCGAACGGATCCGGGCGACCGAGCGCGCCGACATCGCCGCGCACCTGCACGACTCCGTGCTCCAGACGCTGGCGCTGGTCCAGCGACGGGCCGATGACCCCGCGACGGTGATCCGGCTCGCCCGCTCGCAGGAGCGCGAGCTGCGCGAGTGGCTCTATGCGGACCAGAACCGCTCGACCGACAGCCTTGCCTCCGCCGTCACCGTCGTCACGCACGAGGTCGAGGACGAGCACGGCATCCCGATCGAGGTCGTCGTCACCGGCGACCGACCGATGGACGACGGCGGCCAGGCGCTGGTCAAGGCGACCCGCGAGGCGCTGCTCAACGCGGTACGCCACGGTGCGGCACCGGTGTCGGTCTACGTCGAGGTCGGTCCGTCGGGCGTCGAGGCGTTCGTGCGCGACCACGGCCCGGGGTTCGAGATGGGCGAGATCGGCGACGACCGACTGGGCGTCCGCGAGAGCATCCTCGGCCGGATGCGCCGGCACGGTGGCGCCGCCAAGATCCGGCGCCTGGAGTCGGGCACCGAGATCGAGCTGACCCTCCCGCCGCTTGTGAAGGGTGCGGAAGCGCCGCCGGCCGAGGCGGCCGCCGGCGTCGAGGCAGCCGGCGCAGCGGAGGCAGCCGGCGCAGCCGAGGAAGCCGGCGTAGCCGAGGCAGCCGGCGTCGAGGCAGCCGGCGCGGCCGAGGAAGCCCGTGAGGCGCAGACGACCGGAGGCCGAACCGCATGACCACTCCTACGCATACAACTCCGGCGAAGGCCACGAGCCCGATCCGCCTGGTGCTCGTGGACGACCACCGGATGTTCCGCTCGGGAGTCAAGGCCGAGCTCGACCCGGCGGTGACCGAGGTGGTCGGCGAGGCGCCCAACGTCGACGACGCCGTCAAGGTGATCAAGGAGGCGCGGCCCGACGTGGTGCTGCTCGACGTGCACCTACCCGGCGGCAACGGCAACGGGGGTGTCGACGTCCTGTCGGCGACGCGGGGGGCCACGAGCGAGGCCGGTCAGCCGGTTCGGTTCCTCGCGCTGTCGGTGTCGGACGCCGCGGAGGACGTCATCGCCGTGATCCGGGCGGGTGCTCGCGGGTACGTCACGAAGACGATCTCGGGGAACGACCTCATGACGGCGGTACGCCGGGTGGCCGACGGCGACGCGGTGTTCAGCCCGCGGCTGGCCGGGTTCGTGCTCGACGCGTTCGGCGCCGCGGCCGGCGAGATCGCCGAGGTCGACGAGGAACTGGACCGGCTGTCCGCGCGCGAGCGGGAGGTCATGCGGCTCATCGCGCGCGGCTACCAGTACAA
Organism: uncultured Actinomycetota bacterium; assembly: GCA_963787725.1. Lineage (GTDB taxonomy): Bacteria > Actinomycetota > Actinomycetes > Actinomycetales > Dermatophilaceae > Lapillicoccus. The sequence goes on from CAWBEH010000010.1 coordinate 178,751, forward strand.
GGAAGTTGCCAAGGAGCTCTTCATCTCGATCAAGACGGTGGAGACCCACGTGTCGTCGGTGCTGCGCAAGCTCCAGCTCTCGTCGCGGCACGAGCTCACTGCCTGGGCGATGGGCCGCCGCCTCCTCTGAGCGCCACCGCGCCGTGCCCCCCGATCATGGCTCTGGTCCGGGTGTTGGTCCGGGTGTGGGTCCGCGGGCGAGGGCTCGGTCGTAGCTGCCGGGTCGCTGGTCCCAGATGACCCGTGGCCCGGTGTCGGTGGTGCTGTCGGTGGTGCTGCCGGTGGTGCTGCCGGTGCTGGTGCTGCCGGTGGTGGTGGTGGTGGTGAGGGTGGCGTGGAGGCGGTCGCGGTGGACGATGGTGTGGTGCCGTTCGCATAACAGGGCGGCGTTGGTCAGGTCGGTGTCCCCGCCGTCGGTCCAGTGCCGCAGGTGGTGCGCGTCGGTCCAGGTGGCCGGCGCTCGGCAGCCGGGGAAGGTGCAGTGCCGGTCCCTAAGCCACAGTGCCCGGATCTGGGCGGAGGTGAACGTCCGTCGGGTGCGGCCCAGCTGCAGCAGCTGCCGGTCGGTGTCGAGGATGACCGGGATGAGCGCGGCGTCGCAGGCCAGCCGCCGGACGGTGTCCGGGCCGAGCAGGGTGCCGGTGTCGACGCCGCCGACCAGGACCCCGGGCCGGGACCGGTTCTTCAGGTCGGCCAGGCCGATGGTGACCATCACGGTGGCCTTGGTCCCGGCCGGGCGGGCGGCGGCCAGCATCGCCTCGGGGTCGGTGGCGGTCAGCGCCGGGGTCAGCGCCACGGCCCGCCGGCAGACCTGGACGAGGGCGTCGCCGCGGCGCTGGTCCACGCTGCGCGGGTCCCGGACCCCGTGAACGACGGCCGGTTTCGAGAGGACGTTGATGGCGGCTTCGACGACGGCGCGGGCTTCCGGGTTCAGCCGCAGCCGGTACTCGGTGATCCCACCGCCGATGTCGTGCCCACAGGACAGCACGGTCAGGCCCCGGTGCCGGTCCTCGATGTCCTGCAGGTGCTGGCCGAGGCCGTACCGGGCCAGCATCGCCGGCCGGAGCCGGCGGACCCCGGCCGGGCCGTCGACCTCACCCATCGCCACCAGCCCGGCCGCGACGCTGTCGACGGCGTCGGGTTCGACCAACGGCGCCAGCTGCCGCAGCTCCGCGGCGACCACACACCCCGCCGACACCGACAGCCGCCCCCGCTCGACCGCCGCCCGGGCACCGGCCAGCAGCGGCGCGAACGGCGAGGTTCTCAGCTCGCGGCACGCCTTCGCGACCAGCCCGGCTTCCCGGGCGTCCAGGGTCGGGCACCGGTCGGCCACCCACTGCGCCGTCGACCCCGCCTGCGACGCGGCCACCTCACCGCGTTCGACCGCCTCCGCGGTGACCGTGAACCGGCCCGCCCCGGCGACCGCGGCCAGGGCGTCGACCACCGGGAGCACCGACGTCCAGGTCGGCCCCGGTCAGCCGGTGCACCTCGGCGGGCAGATCCGTCAACGCGGCCGTGGCCGCAGAGAGCACGGCGACCAGCTCGTCGCCGTAACACCGCACCCCCGCATCCATGAACCACACCGTAGAACCGGCCACCGACAGCCCAACAACGCCGAATCCCGTTCATCCACAGGCGAATTCGCAGCGTACTTATCCACATCCCCCGTTCACTTCGTCCCACCAGTCCCGTTGTTCACACGAGGCACCACGACGCCGGCGACGACCTGGACGCGTCCCTCGCGTACGACGACCTCGAGCGCACGGTCGAGCCGTTCGCGGGCCGTGGGCGTGACGCGGGTGCCCCCGAAGACGCGGTACGCCTCCTTGGCCAGCTCGTCGCGGGTGATCCCCATGGCGTGCTCCGCGATCGACGCCATCGCGTTGCCGATCTCCCGGAGCGCCACGTCGTCGAGCGGCCGCTCCTTGGCCGCACCCGTCGTCCGCCGGAAGCCCCTCCAGCGCAACGGATCCCGCCTCTCGGGCCAGACGAACCCTTCCTCCGGGTCGCGGCGCAGATCCGCCGGGACCGCTCGGTTGATCTGCACCACCCGGTCGTCGAGAACGCGGCTCAGCCCGTATGCGCGCGCGACCAGCTTTGCGAGCCGGGTGGGGCTGACCGGGCCTTCCGTCTCCACGACGTCGCGGATCACGGCCTGGACCTCACCGACGTGGCGACCGCCGGGTAGAGAGTCGAGCACGGTCCGGCGGCCGATCACGTCGCTGACGAACGGGACGTATGGCTCCTGGAGGCTGATGGTCGCCGTCACCAGCCCGATCGGGTCGGCTCCGTCGGCGGCAGTCAGCGAAGAGGGGTCTGGGACCGGAGTCGGCGCAGGAGCCGACACGGCGTCGAACAGGGTCAGCGGACCCGCGTCCTGCACCGGCGCGACATCGACCGGGGCGACCACCGCGTCCTGCGGACCTTCGGTCGCGACGCGCATACCGGAGCTCGTCGTGACGATCCGCTCCCCGACCCGACGGGGTGAGGAGGCCGCCTCCCCGGCCGCGACCACGAGCCGCGCCACGACCGAGTCGCGGTCCTCGAGCCAGTCCGGCAGCCAGACGCGAACCACCTTGGGCCAGCCCATGATCCGTTCCAGGACGACGGTCGGCAGGGCGTCGCGGTCCGAGGTCGTCCGCCGCTCCGCCCATGCGGGGGAGTCGAGGAGAACCGCCAGCGCCATCGGCTCGCCGCGGGGCGCGACAGTGAGGTCGATCTGGAACTCCGACAGCCCCACTGCCGTCGCCACGTCGAGACCAGCCGTCCGCAGCGCTCCGGCGATGTCGTCCCGGTGCCGGTCGACACCGACCTGACCCGGCGAGGAGGCCGCCGGCGTCGTCGCCACGCCGTACTTCGCCACCTCGAGGTACCGCCGCAGGTCCCGGATCCCCACCGACGAGGTCTGCTCGACGCGCAGGTCCTCCGGCTCGAACGACGAGAACACCATCACCCGACGCCGCGCCCGGGTCACCGCGACGTTGAGCCGCCGCTCGCCGCCCGACCGGTTGAGCGGCCCGAAGTTCAGCGGCAGCACCCCGTCCGCGTTGGCGGAGAACCCGGTCGAGAAGAGGATGACGTCACGCTCGTCGCCCTGGACGTTCTCGAGGTTCTTGACGAACAACCCGTCCCGCTTGGCCGCGAGGGCCTCGGCGAGTCCGTCGACGCCGCTCTCCTCGAGCATCGACTCGATGAGCGCCCGCTGCTGGATGTTGAACGTCACGACGCCGATCGACCGCTCCCGCGCCTGCCACCGGCGCAGCACCTCGGCGACGACCGCCGCCGCCTCGACCGGGTTGGTCCTCAGCGCACCCTTGTCGACCGCGGAGCCCCGCCCCGTGCGGAGGAACGTTCCGGCAACCCGCGTGAAGGAGACACCGGTGTCGTGGGACTGCGCGGGGTAGGCGGGGAAGCTGGACAGCCGGTTCTCGTAGTACGCCGCGTTGGAGAACGCGATGAGCGACTCGTCCTGGCTGCGGTAGTGCCACGACAGCCAGAGCCGCCCGACGCCCGCGTGCACGGCCTCGGTGAGGATGCTCTCCTCGTCCGGAACGACCTGGAACTCCGCCTCCACCGCGTCCTGGTCGTCCATCGACAGCTCGGCGAACACCGAGGGTGGCATCTGCTTCGAGTCGCCCGCGATGACCGCCGCGTCGGCCCTCCCGAGCGCCCCGACCGCGTCCGCAACGGTGATCTGTGACGCCTCGTCGAAGACGACCAGGTCGAAGCTCATCGACCCCGGCGGCACGAACCGAGCCAGCGAGTCGGGGCTCACCAGCACGCAGGGCGTGATCGCCCCGATGACTTCGCCGTACTGCTGGACCAGCCGCCGCACGCTCAGGCCACCGCGGGTCCGCCCGATCTCGCGCTCCAGCGCGCCGACCTTGCCGAAGAACGCGCCGGGCCGGAAGGGCCGCCGGTCCAGCAAGGCGGCCGGGAGCGCGGTCGCCAGCGACGACCGCAGCCGCTCCGACGCGTCGACGAACCGGCCGACCGTCCGGTCCTGCCGGTCCGCCTCGAACGACCCGAACCCGGCCGCGTCCCACCGCTCCGACACCGACGCCGCGGCCAGCCCGCGGTCGAGGGCCTCGGGTCCGTCTTCGGGGGGCACCGCTCCGGTCAGCAGCGCCCAGCGCGCCTCACCCAGCGCCTCGCCCAACGGGGCCAGCGCGTCGCTCGCCTCGACCCATCGCCCCAAGGCGGCACCGCGTGGACGGTCGGCCGTCCGCTCCGCAGCTGTGGCGGCCCACGTCCGCAGGAGTCCTCGGCCGCGGGCGAACCGCGCCTCGTCCTCCGACGACCCGCCGGTATGCGTGACGGCGGCGGACACGGCCCGGCCGGCCGCGTCCAGGGCCCGGTGCTCGGCCGAACCCAGTGGCGTCGCGAACCGTCGTGAGGCCTGGACGCCGTCCGACAGGTTCGCCGGCAGTCCGGCCAGGAGGTCGCGATCGCGCTCGACGGCGGACACCGCGTCCGAGACCGCCTGCCAGCCGGCCTCGGACAGAACATTGACCGCCGGGTCGAGGGCGCCGCAGCCGGGCAGCCGGCGCCAGGACAGGGCGATGTCGCCGACCAGCCGGCGAACCCGGGCGACCTCCTCGACGACCGCCGGCAGCGTCTTCGGGTCGACCTCGGCCCCGGGTCGCAGGTGGGCCAGTACGGGTGCCGCGGCGCGCACCTGCCGTCCTTTGCGACCGATGAAGAAGGACGTGGACGCCTCGCGCACCTCTTGGCGAACCGGTTCGACGTCGACCGACGCGACCTCTGGACCGAACCGGCTCATCAACGGCGCCGCGGACTCCCGAGCCTCACGGGTCCGCTGCCACAGCTCCTCGCGGGCGGCCCGCCACCGGTCCGACCGGGCCTCGACCGCGACGGACGGGTCGGTCGACGCCGCAGAGAGCAGCCAGACGGCGGCTCCCAGGTCGGCACTGGTCGCGGCGCCCTCGACCACCTCACGAGCGGTCGTCGGCAGCGAGTCGACCGCCCCGAGCGCCCCACCCACGGCGTCGTCCGCCGCGTCGAGCAGAGCCCAGAGACCCGCCAGGTCGGCCGGCCGCGACCGGGCGAACCCCCATACCGGCGTTTCCCCCACCGCGGAGCGGCGAGGGGACCCCCACTCCCGGGGGAGCGCCGACAGGGCCGGCACGGCGTCGGCCACGGCCCGCCGCAGCGCCTCCGAAGACGCAGCCCCGTCGACCACCGCCGCCTCCGGGACCGGCAGCACCGCTCCCGAACCGCGAGCCAGCTGCTGGCCGCGCGCCGTGTAGAGCGAGAGCCCGGCGCCGTTGCGCTGGTGGAGGCGCGACGCATACGCCTCGAGCACGGACCCCGAGGTGGAGACGTCGGAGGCAGCCATGCGGTACCCGTCGGTGTCCGGCTGGGCGCGGTGCTGGAGGGCGGTCCGCAGCCGGGCGCGGACCTCGGTCGGCCGGGCGCCCTCGTCGTGGAGGTCGAGGGCGAACGGCAGCAGCCCGACCTCGCCGAGCCGGTTGCGGACGACGTCGAGCGCAGCACCCTTCTCGGCGACGAAGAGGACCCGCCGGCCCTGCGCCATCTGGTCCGCGAGGATCGCGGTGATGGTCTGGGACTTGCCGGTGCCCGGCGGCCCCTCGAGGACGAACGTCTGCCCGGCCCGCGCACCGGCGATGGCTTCGGCCTGCGAACCGTCGGTGGGTACGGGCGCCGTCGCCACTACCTCGTCCAGGTCGGTGTCGCCGAGGGAGACGGGCTCGCCCGCGGCGAAGCTGTCGGTCGGCGACAACGCGAGGTGCCGGACCAGCGGCCGCTCGAGGAACCGCTCCCAGTGGGCGTCGAGGTCGCGCCAGAGCAGGTACCCGGTGAAGGCGATCACGGCGAGCCGCGCCTCGCTCTCGACGCGGAACGGCAAACCGGAGGCGGCGATCGCCTCGCGCACCCGCCGGACCACTTCGCCGACGTCGACGTGCTCGGTGCCCGGCAGCGTGGGCAGCTGCTCCGCCAGCCCGGGGACGGTGAACCCGAACTCCAGCCGCAGCTTCTCCATGAGGCTGTGGTTCAGCGTGACCGCGCCCGAGTCGTCGAACGCGATCCGGAACGGCATGACCACGCCCTTGACCTGCACCGGCGCGAGCAGTAGCGGCGCGCTGAGGTCGCGGTCGCCGAGCTGCCAGTCGAGCCGGCCGAGCGTGACGTAGAGCGGGTTGGCGCCGGTCTCCTGGATCGCCGTCCGCGCGCGGTAGCGCAGCCGGGTCATCGCCGCCTTGTGGACGTCCGACGCATACGCCGAGTAGATCGTCGACCGGCTGGCGAGCATGCCCCGCAAGACGTCGCCCGGCAGCGAGTAGGCATCGCGGCTGCGGTCCGCGGCGACGGCGCCGGCGAGGTCGTCGACCGCGCGGACCGAGACCGTCTTCCCCTCCTGGAGGATCTGCGCGAGAAGGCCGAGCTGTTCGCTCGGCGTGACCAGCGGCGCCTGCGTCATCGGGCCGGCGAGGTTGAGCAGCCGGTTGCGCAGGGTGAGGTCGAGCAGGGCGTTCTTCCAGGCCTGGACCCGCGGCGGCGCGTCGGGTCGCCGCGGTCGCGGGTCGGGTCCGGACGACGGCTCCGGTATGCGGGTCGCCGCGGTGGCGGTCGTGCCCGCCAGCGGGTCCGCCGGCGTGTACTCCACCAGCTCGACCACGCCGTCGGCGCGGACGCGGCGGGCGGGGACGGGGAGCACCCGCATCAGCCGGGCCATCCCGACGTCGACCACCCCGACCAGCTCGGAGGAGCCGCCGAGGAAGTACCCGTCCTTGGGCGCCTGGCCGGCCCGGCGGAACAGGTCCTTGGGCGGCCGGCGCTCGCGGGTGACCATCGTGGTCTCGACGACACCCATCAGCCCGAGGTCGACCGCGTTCGCAGCCGGCGCGGTCTGGAGGCTCGCGGCGTCGGGCAGGCCCTGCTCGCCGCGGCGCCAGTACCCGAGGAAGGCGTGGCCGCGGGCCACCCAGACGACGGGGGTGATGCCCACGTGCTCGAGGCACGACGCGAGGGCGACCGTCGTGTCGAGGCAGGTTCCGACGCGCTGCTCGAACACGTCCCCGGGCGTCCGCACCTTCTGGCCGTAGCCCCAGCTGGCCGGCGGTTCGGCGTAGTAGACGTCGAGCTCGTGGACCGCCGTGAACACCGCGTCGACGATCGCGTCGACGCGCTCGGGGTCGACGTAGGTGACCTGCAGGCTGCCGCTCTTCGTCCGGTCGGCGAGGATCGCCGCGCCCCGGGCGACGATGGGCCCGACCGCCGGATGGTTGGGCTGGACGAACGACGCCAGCAGCTCGAGTGAGAGCACCGGCGCGGCCGGGTCGAGCGACCACTGCCGCGCGGCGAGCACCCGGACCGGGGTGTAGGCGCGGCCGAGCTCCCGGCCGGCCGTGGTGACGGTGACGACGACCTCGGCGGTCGTCTCCTCCTCGAGCTCGGCGAGGTACCGGGCGTCGAGGCGGATCGCGGGATGGTCGACGACGAGGGGTACGCCCGCGCGCAGGCTGTCGACGTGGTGCTGCCACGGACGGGTCAGGACGTCGCCCTGGGCGTCGACCACCTCGGCGTGGACGAGAAGGTCGTCCACGTCCCCGGCGGTCGGGGGGATGGTGACGACGATGCGGTGGAGGAACGCGATCCCGCCGTGGGCCATGGCGTAGTTGACGATCGGCGCGGCCACGACCTCCACGATCGGGCGCACTCCCGTCACGCCCTCCTGACCCATGGGCCGCGAGCCTACGAGACCGGACCCACGGCATACCGGTGTCTGAGCCTCGGCCTCGTCGCGGACCGGAAGCGGGCATGTTTCGTTCGATGTGTTTGCACGAATATTGGTCAACCGGTTGACAGGTTGACCGACAGTGCGGTTGAATTCCTCATCGCCAGGTCCGCCCGGGCCTCAAACCGACTGCCAAAGGAGCCACGGTGGGCATGAGCGCCGTTCACGAGCCGCAGACGCTCAGCGTCGAGAAATCGGCTATTCGCAAGATCTCCATCCGCTTGGTGCCCTTCGTGGCGCTGATGTTCTTCATCAACTACCTGGACCGGACGGCCATCGGGTTCGCCGCTCCGAGCGGCATGAACGCCGACCTCGGGCTCTCCGCGGCCCAGTTCGGGTTCGCCTCGGGGATCTTCTTCCTCGGCTACATCGTGCTCGAGGTCCCGAGCAACCTCGCCCTCAACAAGTTCGGGGCCCGGCGCTGGCTGGCCCGGATCATGATCAGCTGGGGCATCGTCGCGGTGTTGTTCACCTTCGTGCAGACGTTCACGCAGCTGACGACGCTGCGCTTCCTCCTCGGTGTCGCCGAGGCCGGCTTCTTCCCGGGCGCGATCCTCTTCCTCAGCATGTTCGTCCCGGCCCGGTACCGCAGCGCGATCCTCGGCCTCTTCTACCTGGCCCAGCCGCTCACGACGGTCATCGGCGCCCCCCTGGCCGGCTGGATGATCAGCCAGGACGGGATCTTCGGCCTGGAGGGCTGGCGGTTCATGTTCCTCGGCGTCGGTCTGCCGGCCATCATCGTCGGCGTCATCGCGTGGTTCTACCTCTCCGACAGCCCGGCGAAGACCAAGTGGCTCAACGACGACGAGAAGGAGTGGCTGACCGGTGAGCTCGCCGCTGAGGCCGCCTCGAAGACCAGCGGTCACGAGCGCCACAGCGTCCGCGCGGTCTTCCGCAACGGTCGCGTCTGGACCCTGTCGTTCATCTACTTCGGCTTCGTCTACGGCCTCTACACGCTGGCCTTCTTCCTCCCGACGATCATCAGCGGGTTCGAGGCGCAGTTCGGCGTGAAGTTCGACTACCTCCAGAAGGGCTTCATCACGGCCATCCCGTACCTGCCGGCCGCGATCGCGCTCTACTTCGTCACGCGGCACGCCACGAAGCACGGCGTCAAGCCGGGGCACATCATCATCCCGGCGCTCCTCGGGGCGGTCAGCATCCCGCTCGCTCTGTACGCGGGCAGCCCCGCCCTGACCATCGCGATCATCACCGTGACCGCCTGTGCGATCTTCTCGGCGCTGCCGAACTTCTGGACGGTCCCGACCCAGTTCCTCACCGGGGCGGCCGCGGCTGCGGGCATCGCGCTGATCAACACCATGGGCAACGTGGCCGGGTTCGCCGCGCCGTACATCACCGGCTGGCTGAAGGACCTCACCGGCGACTACAAGGTCTCCATGTTCGTGGTGGGTGGCTTCATGCTCATCTCCGCGATCCTCATGACGGCGCTGAGCCGCCGGAAGCAGGTCGAGCTGGCCCCCGGGACGGAGGTTCCGGTCGGGCACTGACCGACCACACCGCCCGACCACGTCCAGGAGGGGCAGCGCCGTCACGGCGCTGCCCCTCTCGGCGTCTGCTCAGCAGGGAGGTCTCTCGGCGCTCGGACGCCGATAGCCCTCCCCGCTCACCCGCACCCAGCTTGGCCGCTGATGCTGATCCGGTCCGGCAGGGTCATGTCGCACCTCATGTCGCGGCTTCGGGGGTCATGACGCCACCTAGCGAGGCGACATGACTGCGACGTGACGCACCGACGGGCCGCGCACTACGCATACCCGCGGGCGAAGGAGTCTGTCAGCGGGTGGCGGCGAGCTCGTCGAGAACGGTCTCGACGGCGGACGGGTCGTGGGCGAACCGCCCGAGGAACAGCCCGTCGACGCTGTCGCCGAGGGCGGCCACCAGACCGGGGCCGGCGCTGCCGCCGTACACGATGCCGAAGTCGCCGAGGCGGTCGCCGAGGGCGGCGCGGACGGCGTCGCACACGGCCGAGGTGTAGGCGTGGGGCGCCGGCTCAGCGGCGCCGATCGCCCAGACCGGCTCGTACGCCACGAGGACGCGCTTTCCGGTGCCGTCGGGGATCGCCGAGGCCACCTGCTCGACGACGACGGCCGCCGCCGCCCCGGGCTCGAGGCGCGAGGTCTCGCCGACACAGAGCAGCGGGACCAGGTCGTTGCGCAGCGCCGCCGCCGTCTTGGCGCGGACGACCGTGTCGTCCTCGGCGAACAGCCGGCGGCGCTCGGCGTGGCCGACCTCGACGTGCGTCACGCCCAGCTCGGCCAGCTCGGCGCCAGATACCTCGCCGGTGAAGGCGCCGGCGTCCTCGGTCGCAATGTCTTGGGCTCCGACCTGGAGACGCGTGGCCCCGGCCGCCGAGAGGGCGGCCGGGATCGCGACGAACGAGGGGAGGACGACCAGCTCGGTGGCCCCCGACGCGACGTCGGGATGCCGTGCGGCCAGGGACGCCAGGGCGGCGCAGTACGCCTGCGCGCGGGCGGGCCCGAAGTACATCTTCAGGCTGATCGCGACGGTGCTCATGAGGCCGCCGCTCAGACGTGCGCGGCTTCGAACGCCTCCAGCTCGGCGACGTTGGCCTGTGAGTGCGACGTGGGGTCGAACGCGTAGGTCAGCCATTCGGCCGCGAGGCGACGTGCGAGCTGTAGGCCGATGACCCGCTGGCCCATGGTGAGGACCTGGCAGTCGTTCGACAGGATCGAGCGCTCCACGCTGAACGAGTCGTGCGCGACGGTGGCCCGGATCCCCGGAACCTTGTTCGCCGAGACGGCGACGCCGATCCCGGTGCCGCAGAACAGGATCGCGCGGTCCGCCTCACCGTTGGCGATGCGGGTCGCGGCCTCGATGGCCACGCTCGGGTACGTCTTCGCGCCCGGGTCGTCCGGGTGCACGCCGAGGTCGGTGAGGACCGCGACGCGCGGGTTCGACCGCAGGTCCGCGGCGATGGCGTCCTTGTAGTCGACGCCGGCGCTGTCGCTGCCGACGAGGATCCGGAGCTGCTCGGTCATGAGGTTCCTTCGAGGTGTGTGGTTGAGAGGACTCAGATGGTCAGGGTCGGAGTCAGGAGAGCGAGGCCGCGTGGCGCCGGGTCGCGACCGACGCGAGCGCTCCCATGACGGCGGCCAGCGAGGTGGCGCCGGGGTCGGGGGAGCCGAGGCTCTTGGCGCCCAGGACGCGGGAGCGGCCCATCCGGGCGGCAATGTCGGCGGTCGCGGCCGCAGCGGACCGAGCCGCGGAAACGGCCGTGGCCCAGGCGGCTTCGAGGTCGTCGCCGGCGTCGAACCGCTCTTGTAGCGTGACCGCGAACGGCTCCAGCGCGTCGACGAGCGTCTTGTCGCCGACCTCGGCTCCACCGATGGCCTTGACCTGCTGCCAGGCGCCCACGACGGCGGCCACGACATCGGCGTCAGTCGGGACCGCGTCCGACGGCAGCTTTTCGGCGGCCGCGAGCAGCCCCGCGCCCCAGAGGGCCCCGGAGGTGCCGCCGGCCTTGTCGGCCCACTCCTCGCCGGCGTGCCGCAGCACGGTCGGGGCGTCGCCACCGGCGTCGGACGCCGCGGTCGCCCCGGCCAGCGCCGCTGCCGAGCCGCGAGCCATGCCGCGTCCGTGGTCGCCGTCGCCGGCGACCGCGTCGAGCCGGCCCAGCTCGTCTTCGAGGTCTCGGAGCAGGGCGGCGACCGCCTTGACCGCCTGTCGCACGCATACCCCGGCCTGCTGCCCGACCTCGGTCGAGGCCTCGACCGCGGGCAGTGCGGCGCCGACCGGCACCGGCGTCGGGTCCAACGCAGCCGGAAGGGTCCGGCGGAAGGCAGGGCTGTCGGCCGGAGCCAGCCACAGCCGCTCCAGCTCGTCGTCCAGCCACGACACGGTGAGCGAGCAGCCGGCCATGTCGAGGCTGGTCACCAGCTCGCCGACCTCCGGCGCGACGACGTCCAGACCAGCGGCCTCCAGCAATGGCAGGACAGCGGACCAGAGGACGAACAGCTCCTCGTACTTCACCGAGCCGAGCCCGTTCAGCAGCACAGCCACCCGGGAACCGCCGTCGACCGGCGCGTCCTCGAGCACCCGGCGGACCAGCTCGGCGGCCAGCTCGTCGGCCGAGGGCAGCTCGCCCTCGCCGACGCCGGGCTCGCCGTGGACGCCGAGGCCCCAGGCGATCGTCCCCTCGGGGAGCGTGAAGAGCGGGGCCTCCGCACCGGGCAGGGTGCACCCGTCGAAGGCCGCCCCGAACGAACGGGTCCGGTCGTTGGCGCGGGCGGCGACCGCCTCGACGGCGTCGAGGTCGTACCCCGCCTCCGCCGCGGCGCCGGCCACCTTGAAGACCACGAGGTCACCGGCCACACCCCGCCGCCGATGCCGCTCGGCAGCCGAAGCACTGGCAACGTCGTCGGTGACCGCGAGGAGCGCGACGCGCATACCCTGGGCCCGCAGCCGGGTGGCGGCGGCCGAGAAGTTGAGCACGTCGCCGGCGTAGTTGCCGAAGCTCAGCCACACGCCCGCGCCCTGGTCGACCGCCCGGCAGATGTCCATCACCTGACGCGTCGAGGGAGAGGCGAACACGTCGCCACAGACGGCTCCGTCCGCGAGGCCCTCACCCACGACGCCCGCGAACGCCGGGTAGTGGCCGGAGCCACCACCGACGACGACGGCGACCTTGCCCGGTGTCCGGACGGTCGAGCGGACGACGCCGCCCGGCGCCGGGCGGACCCGCGTCGCATTGGCGGCAACGAAGCCGGCCAGGCTCTCGGCGGCGAACGTCTCGGGGGAGTTGAGGATGAGGGTCATCGCTGGACTTCCTTGTTAGCGAACGAGTTTCGAACGTGGGTCAGCGGCTGATGGGCTCACGGAGGTGGAGCATCGCCTGGAGGTTCTTGTCCAGCTCGTCGTCCTGGAAGATGACCTTCCAGTCGTCCTTGACGATCTTGCTGCGGCCGTAGTCCATGGCGATGAGGCATGCGTCCGAGAACGGGTTGTCGCCCTGCAGCGCGTTGGCCAGCGCCACCTGGACGTGGCCGAGCAGGATCGAGCGCGCGGCCGGCTCGGGGATGCCCATGGTGTGGACGGCCTCGTGCAGGGACTCCTTGAGGAAGTCGCCGACCATGCAGGCGATGGTCTCGACGAGGGTGGGCTCGCACTGCGCGAGCTGCTTCACGGTGATCCAGTGGACGTCGACGACCGGCGCGTACATCGCCCGGATGACGGCCTCGGCCTGGGCCCGCTTGGTCTCGTCGCCGCCCTCGTAGGCGGCCAGCACATCCTGGGGAGCCGCGATGCCACCGAAGGTGTCGGCGTACTCCTCCTCGGTCGTGCGACGCAGGAAGATCGACGGGTGGCACGGGTGGGCCACGACGTAGTGGACGTCGTCGCTCGGGTAGAGCAGGTTCGCGTAGGCGGCGGCGGGGTCGAGCGTGAGCACGACGGTGCCGGCGGCGAGCTGCGGCACGACCTGCTCGGTGACCGGCTGGAGCGCGATGTCCGGCACGGCGAGGATGACGACGTCGGCGTCCTTGATGGCGTCGGACAGCTCGGTCACCTCGCGGCCGGCCTCGACGGTGCGCTGCTGGCCGGCGGGGGAGTTCTCGACGTAGCGGACGTCGTGCGCGCTCTTGGCGAGGTTGTTGGAGACGCGCATCCCCATCTTGCCGCCGGCGCCGATGACGGCGATGGACAGGTTCTCGGACATGAGTGTGGTTCTCCTTTGTGGATGGGTCTGCGGTGGCACTGCGGTGGGTATGCGTGGGGTCAGGCGGAGATGCGGTGGTCGGCGGCCTTGCGGCGCAGGTAGGCGAGGTTGTGCAGGGTCCAGTCGTCCTCGAGGCGGCAGGTGGCCTCGCTGTCGCCCTGCCAGACCAGCCAGTGCTCGACGATCTGGTTGATGCCGCGTTCGTGCGGACGGACCTGCTCGACGAGGTAGTCGTAGTCGAGGAGCCCCTCGCCGAGGCGCGCACCCGCATACGTGAACCCGACCCAGCCGGCCTGCCGGCTGAACGCGAAGTCCTTGACGTGCAGGTTGCGGACGAGCGGTGCGGTGAGGTCGATCGTCGACCGTGGGGTCTCGAGCGCCGCGACCGAGTTGCCGGGGTCGAGGACGATCCCGAGGTATCCATGACCAGACGGGTCCTCCGTCACGACGAGGTCGACCAGGGTCTGGGTCGGGATCTGCTCGTAGGTCTCCAGGGCCAGCGTCACGCCGGCGTCCGCGTAGGCGGGGACGACCTTGGCGAGCAGCTCCGGCGCGTCCGCGACCTCCTCGCGCTTGACCATCGAGCGGACCAGGGTGACGTCGAGGTGGCCGGCGAGGTCGAGGTAATGCAGCAGGTGCGCGGTGTCGAGGCCGCGAGTGCCGAGCTCGTACGCCACGCCGTGGTCGCGGCCGGCGGCGGCGAGGTCGGCGGCCTGGGCCGCGTCGTACCGGTCCAGCGCGGGGTAGTCGCACAGCTGGAGCAGGTCGACGTCCCAGGATGCCGTCTTGGCGACGATCTCGGTGAGGGTCAGCGGACGCGGCGCGGTCTCGTGCCACTGCCAGAAGAAGCTGTAGGTGCTCAACCCGATGGAGCTGTGGGAGGTGCTGCTCGGCACGGGTGGGACTCCTTCTCACGTCGGTGTGGGGTGCTGCGGAGAAGACTGCCATAAATTGGTCAACCAGTCAACCGGTTAGCCAACGAGGATCCACGTTGTTAGAGTTGCCGCTGTGACCTCAGCCGCCGGCGTGACCGGTACGAGCGCTTCTCGGCTCGCCCCCCTGCAGACCATCGAGCCGGTCAGCGCGGTGTCGGCGGTGACCCGGCGGCTGCTCGACTTCTTCACCTCGGGCGAGATCGCCGCGGGGGACCGGCTACCGGCGGAGCGCCAGCTCGCGGCGCAGCTCGGCGTGGGCCGGTCGGCGGTGCGCGAGGCGCTCGCCGCCCTCGAGCTGCTGGGGATCGTCAGCGTGCGGCCGGGGTCGGGCACCTACCTGAAGGGCAGCGTCTCGGAGCTGCTCCCGCAGACGCTGAGCTGGGGCCTCTGGCTCGGAGAGCCCAAGACCGTCGAGCTGATCCAGGTCCGCCAGGTGCTCGAGGTCCAGGTGGCCCGGCTGGCCGCCGACCTCGCGTCGGAGGAGCAGCGGGCCGCGATCGAGGCGACGCTCGTCACGATGCGCGAGCACCGCGACGACTTTCGGGTCTTCGTCGAGGCCGACATGCGGTTCCACCAGGTCATCGCCGAGGCGGCCGGCAACTCCCTCCTCACCGACCTGCTCACCACGGTCCGCTCGCTGATCCGGGTCTGGGTGGAGCGAGCGGTGAACGACGTCGCGCATACGACCCTGACGCTCAGCGAGCACACGGCGATCGCCGAGGCCATCGCGGCTCGGGACGCCGAGGCCGCCGCGGCGGCCATGGACCGGCACATGAAGAGTGCGGGCGAGCGGCTGCTCAGCTCCCTCGGCGACTCCTGAGACGCGCTAGCGCCGGATCTGCGGCACGCGGGCCGCGACCTGCGCCGCGATCGCGCGGTCGACGACGTCCCAGGGGACGGGCTGCTTGAGCGGGAGCTTGATGGTGCCCTGGCCCGAGAGGTACGGCTCGAGGTCGGCGTCCAGGGCCTCGTCGGGGATCGGGTAGATGCTCACGTGGTTCTTCCAGCCGGCGATGTAGATGACGTACTGGCCGTCGAGTGCGAACGTCGGGATCTGGTAGCTGATCCGCTCCTCCGCCTCGGGCAGCGCGGCGAGCACGCGACGCCGCAGCTCCTGGAGAACGTCCTGGGTGGCGTCGGGGAAGGTCGAGATGTACTCGTCGATGGACGCTGCCGTGGGGGCCATGGGGTCACCCTGGCATGGCCCGCCGACAGCCGTCGAGCGTCCCGAGACGGTGGCTAGGGTGCCGGTATGAGTGTGGTCATCGGCGTCCTTGTCGTCCTTCACCTGCTCGGGGCGGCGGCGATCATCGGCCCCTGGCTGGCCGCGCCGCGCGCCGGCCGGATCCGGATGGCGATGGTCTGGGGCGCTCGCGCCCAGGTCGTCACCGGGATCCTCCTGGTCGGGCTGCACGAGATGAGCAGCGACCCGGCCGACGAGCTCATCCGCGCCAAGATCGGCGTCAAGCTGGTCATCGCGCTGGCCGTTGCGGCGTGCGCCGAGATCGCCAACGGCCGGCAGCGGCGGGCGTTGGCCGCGGCTGACGCCGGCGACAGCGCTGCTGCCGGGCAGGGTGGGGCCACCACCGCGGTCCTCCCGGCCGCCGGCCTGGTCCAGGCGGCCGCTCTCCTCGCGATCCTCAACGTCTGCGTCGCCGTCCTCTGGACCTGAGCCGACGCATACCGGGGCGCCCGTCCGGCCACGCCCGCCCCCGCCCGGCCCCGCCCGCCCCGCCCGCCGCCCCGCCCGGCCGCCCGTCCCGACCGGTCGAAAGGCCAACTTCGGCCGCTTTGGGAGGGGTCAGAGCGGCCGAAGCTGGCCTGTCGGCGGTCGGGAGGGCCGGCGCTATCGCTCAGGTGTCGCTGTTGAACGCGATGTGGCAGTGGTCGCGGTGGGTCCGGTCGGAGAAGTACCCCGCACCCGAGAGCAGTCTCGGGCCGCCGATGTTGTAGGCGCCGGCGTCCTTGGCGGCACGGAGGAACCCGTCGATGAGCGCGTCAGGCGTGGACTCGGCGATGACCGCCTGCCCGTTGACCGCCCAGATGTCCCAGGCGCGGCGGCGGGTGTGGTCGCTGAGCCGGTTCGTCGCGAAGACGTTGTCCGGGTGCGGCTTGAACACGATGCTGACGTCGATGTCGTAGTCCCGCGCGAGCGCCAGCAGGGCCTGCATCGGCTTCGGCCGGAGGTTGCCCGCCGCGATGTCGGCGGCCGCGGCGGGAGGCAGTCGGATGCGCTGGTTCGACAGCACCTGCTGGACCAGCGGCGGGACCGGCTGGACCGGCGGCGCCGGCGTCGCGGCGAACACCTCGGTCACCTGCCACTGGCCCTGCTCCTTGGTCAGTCGCACGTCGGCGCCGGCTCCGCCGCGGACGACCGCCCCGGACGCGTCCCGGGTCCACTGCTCGAACGTCACCAGCAGCGACCCCGTCGTCGCGGTCAGCCCGCCGTACTGCGCCGCGATCACCCCTGACGTCGCTTCGGGACTGGTCCCGCGGAAGGGGGCCGTCACGGCCGCGAACGCCGCGGCCCGCGGTCCGGAGATGCCCTGGGCGGCCAGCCGCGCGGCTACCTGCGCCTCGTCCGCGCCGCCCGGCCCCCACGCCGACGTCGCCTCCACCAGTCGGACCGCGCGCTCCTTGGCCACCGGCTCGGGCTCGTTGGGCGCGATCGGGAAGACGCGGCTGGCCGGCAGCGGCGGGGGTGCAGTGGTGGTCGTGGTCGGCGTCGGCGTGGCGGTGGTCGTCGTCGAGGATGACGGGCTCGGTATGCCGGCGCTCGCCGGCGCGGTTGCCGCACCGCCCGGCGCCGCGGCCTCGGTGCACCCGGCCAGTCCCACGGCCGCAGCACCGAGCAGGACGGCGCGGCGGCCGACCAGGGGAGGACGAGGGGTGGAGGCGAGATGGCGGTCAGGCATACGAGAGCTCCTGTCAGGCCGCGAACGGTCCGGTGCTGGCGCCCCACACGTCGGCGAGGATGCGGCCGGCCTCCGGGTCGCCGTCGAGCCAACGGGGGATGAAGCGGTTCCCGATGCGGTACGGCCAGAGGCGGGCGGCCATCGGGCGGTCGCCCCAGAACACCAGCTCGAGGGCCATGCCCTGCTGCACCTGGGTCGAGAACGTCATGTCGAAGACGAAGTTCCCGAGCGAGTGCGCGATGAGCCGCCCTTGGTGGAGCTCCATCCCCTGGACCCAGTGCGGGTGCGACCCGATGACCGCCGTCGCGCCCGCCTCGACGAGCCGCCGCCCCACCTCGCGCTGCTCGGGGACGGGCTCGTGGACGTACTGCGTGCCCCAGTGCGGGTAGACGACGACCACGTCGGCTCGGGCGCGCAGCGCGCGGACCGCGTCGGTCACCCGGGCGAGGTCCTCCTCGTTGAGCGGACCGGTGCGCGGCGGCATCCGCACTGACAGAGCGCCCGCTGAGGACGACGTCGCGGCGGGGGTCTCGCCGATGGCGTTGAACGCCAGCACGCCGAACCGGACCCCCTTGCGCTCGACCACCGCGGGTTCCAGCGCGGCGGCGAGGTTCTCGCCGGCTCCGGTCATGGCGAACCCGTTGCGCGCCGCGGCGAGCGACTCGCGCAGCGCCCGGTCGCCGTAGTCGCCGAGGTGGTTGTTGGCCAGCACGAGGACGTCGAAGCCCGCGTCGCGCATACCGGCCAGGGACGAGGCGTCGGCCCCGAAGGAGTCGCCGCCCTGCGTCGGACGGCCGTTGCGCGAGAGAGCGCACTCGAGGTTCGCCACGGTGAGGTCGGCCGCCCGCAACCGGTCGGCGGTCTGGCTGAACGGCAGGTTCGGGTCGCGAGCGGCGGCGATCTGCTGCCCGACCCTGCGCCCGAGCATGACGTCGCCGACCCAGAGGGTGGAGACGACGCGGGTCGGGTCGAGGGGGGCCGTCGGGTCGCCGGGAACCAGGACGGGGTATGCGTCGGGCCGGGTGACGGGGTCGATGCCGTCGACGGGTACAGCGGCGATCGCTGGACCGAGGGCGTCGGCCTGCACCACGGCCACGGCGTCGCGGTTGGCCTGCACGGCAGCGACGGCGTCCGCGTCGCTGGTGGTCCCGCCCGCCGAGGACCCTCGGACCACGGTGGCGGCGCCGCTCGCGCCGAGGTCGGACCAGGAGACGGCGGCGCCGGCCGTCGCCGCGTCGAGAACCGCCCTGGACGCGCGTACCCCCGCCGCGCGGGTCGCGTGGACGGCGAGCACGAGCGGCAGTCGCGGACCGGTCGGCGTCGCTGTCGTCGAGGACGTGGCTGTCGGCGAGGGCGCGGCGACCGCGTCCGTCGAGGCGCTGCCGGCCGTGGGAGCGGGTGCGCTGGGCGATGAGGCGCACGTCGGCGACCGTACCGACGACGCCGACCGTGAGGCCGCCGAGGACCGCCCGGCGTGTCACCGGGCGCCGCGCGACCGGGCCCTCCATCGACCGAGGGTAACCAACGCGGTTGTGACCAGTGGTTCGTGGCGTCTGGAGCCGGAATTGCGTGCGGTTCAGAGCACGAACCGGCAGCGCTGGGGATCGCTAGGGGATGAGGAGGAGCTTGCCCGTGGTCTGGCGGCCGGCGAGCGCGTCGTAGGCGGCGGCGGCCTCGGCGATCGGGTACCGGCCGCCGATGTCGACCTTCAGGGACCCGTCGGCCACGGCGCCGAGGATCTCGGACGTGCGCCACACCAGCTCCTCGCGGGTGGCGATGTAGTCGCCCATCGTCGGCCGCGTGAGGAACAGCGAGCCACCGCGGTTGAGCCGCTGGATGTCGAACGGCGGGACCTGGCCACTGGCGCCGCCGAAGAGCACCATCATCCCGCGGCGGCGCAGCGTGGCCAGTGAGGCGTCGAACGTCGACTCGCCGACGCCGTCGTAGACGACGTGCACGCCCTGGCCGCCGGTCAGCTCCTTGACCCGGCCGGGCAGCTCGGCCAGGTCGGACAGCTCGGAGTAGTCGATGACGTGGTCGGCGCCGAGGTCCAGGCCGAGGGCCACCTTCTCGGCCGACCCGGCCGTCCCGATGAGGGTCGCGCCCTTGGCCTTGACCAGCTGGACGAGCAGCTGGCCGACGCCGCCGGCGACCGCGTGGACGAGGACGAGGTCGCCGGGCTGCACCGCATACGTCGAGTTCACGAGGTAGTGCGCGGTGATCCCCTGGAGCATCACGGCCCCGGCGACCTCGAGGTCGACGCGGTCCGGGACCCGGACCACCTTGGCGGCGTCCACGAGAACCGCCCCCGCGGCGCTGCCCGGCCCGTCGGCCCACGCCACGCGGTCCCCGACCGCCAGCTCGACCCCGTCACCGACGGCCTCGACGGTGCCGGCCCCCTCGCCGCCGACGACGAACGGCGTCGGGACCGGGTAGACGCCCTCACGCTGGTAGATGTCGATGAAGTTGATCCCGGCCGCCGCCACCGTCACCCGCACCTGGCCCGGACCCGGCGCCGCGATCTCGCGGTCCTGGACGGTGAGGACGTCGGAACCACCGTTCCGGGGGACGACCAGAGCGGGGACGGTGAGCGGTTCGGGGCTGCCCGGGGAGGTCATGGCCGTCAGCCTAGAAGCGCCGGCTGAACATAACCACACATATGGATGTCCATAACGCGAGATGATGTATCAATCCGCTTGCCCCGACGTCCTAGACGCTGATGTCCTTGTCACATGCTCCTCAGCAGCGCGACGCGAATGCGCACGGGTCAGCCGGTCTCGGCGACCTCGTGGCGCGTCGTCGCGCGCTGTTGTCGCCGGTCCTGACCGCCTGCTCGGCCCACTCAGACCGTCCGACGACAGCCCGCCGGTGCCGTCCCCTGCTCGACCAGGGGATCGGGCGCCGGCCCCGACCCTGGGGACCAGACATGACCGCTTCGACCTTCCACCTCGACACCCGCACGGCCTCCGTGCCGCTGGCGGAGCTGCGGCAGACCGCCCGCCGCTACGCCCTCAACCCCAACCTGTCCGCGCTGCTCCCCGAGAGCAGCGAGCGCACCTGGGCCCGGCTCGCCGGCGACGCCCGTCTGGACGTGTGGCTCATCTCGTGGCCGGAGGGCACCGAGACCGGCTGGCACGACCATGGCGACGCGTCCGGCGCCTTCGCCGTGGCCTCCGGCGTCGTGCTCGAGCAGACCTGGGCCCTGGGCGCCGTGCAGCACCGCACCCTTGCTGAAGGCGACGCGCGGGCGTTCGGCCGTGACCACGTCCACAACGTCATCGGCGTCGGCCCCGGCCGCGCGCTGACCGTCCACGCGTACGCGCCCGCGCTCGTGACCATGGGCCGGTTCGAGCTCGGTGCGGACGGCCCGGCCCGCCTATCCACCCAGCAGGACGCGTCGTCATGGTGACCCAGACCGCCGAGCGCGCCGCGGCGATCCACTGGGAGACCCGGCTGTTCTCGAGCCCGGCGGCCCCCGCGCCGGCCGCCGTCCGCACGTCCTCGATGACCGTCGACGACCTGGTCGAGGAGGCCCGCGCCGGCTACCAGCGGATCTCGCCGCGAGCCGCATACCAGCTCGTGCTGCACGGCCGGGCCGTCCTCGTCGACATCCGGCCGGAGGCGCAGCGCCGCGCGGAGGGGGAGGTCGACCCGGCTCTGCGCCCCGTCGTCATCGAGCGGAACGTCCTCGAGTGGCGGCTGGACCCGCGCAGCACCGCCCGGCTGCCGTGGGCGTCGTACGAGACGCGCGTCCTCGTCCTGTGCCAGGAGGGGTATGCGTCGTCGCTCGCTGCCGCGACGCTGGTCCGGCTCGGGCTGACCCGGGCGACGGACGTCGTCGGCGGGCTGCGCGCCTGGCGTGAGGCGGGGCTCCCGCTCGCGGAGTCCGCCGCCGCCTGAGCGTCGCCTCCACCCGGGTGGCGGTCCGGCGCTGTCGCGCCGCGGACGTAGGCTGGACGACGCGATGACATCCGAGCCGAGCACCCTCTTCGACGACCTCGACCTGCCGCGTCCCGTACCCGGGGGAGACGTCGACGAGCGAGGAATCCCGTTGTGGGCCACCGCGGAGCCCGGCGCGGACACCGCCGGCGGACCGGGCCGGCCGACGGACTCCGACGGCCGGCTGCACGACCCGGAGGAGCTGCTCAAGGGCCTGAACCCGCAGCAGCGCGAGGCCGTGGTCCACGACGGGCCGCCCCTGCTCATCGTCGCGGGTGCCGGGTCCGGCAAGACGCGGGTCCTCACCCACCGGATCGCCTACCTGCTCGCCGCCCGGCACGTCCAGCCCGGCCAGGTCCTCGCCATCACCTTCACCAACAAGGCGGCCGGCGAGATGAAGGAGCGGGTCGCCGACCTCATCGGCCCGCGCGCCAAGGCGATGTGGGTCATGACGTTCCACTCGGCGTGCGTGCGGATCCTGCGTCGCGAGGCGACTCGACTGGGCCTGAAGTCGACCTTCTCGATCTACGACGCCGCCGACAGCCAGCGCCTCATGACCCTGGTCCTGCGCGACCTCGACCTCGACCCGAAGCGCTACCAGCCGCGGGCGTTCTCGCACGCGGTGAGCAACCTCAAGAACGACCTCGTCGACGAGGAGACGTATGCGTCGCGGGTCCTCCCGGACGAGAGCGGCTCCAGCCACCACGAGCGGAAGGTCAGCGAGGCGTACAGCGCCTACCAGCGCCGGCTCCGGCAGGCCAACGCGATGGACTTCGACGACCTCATCATGTCGACCGTTCATCTGCTGCAGGCGTTCCCCGACGCCGCCGAGCACTACCGGCGCCGGTTCCGGCACATCCTCGTCGACGAGTACCAGGACACCAACGTCGCGCAGTACCAGCTGGTGAAGGAGCTCGTCGGGCCGGTGCTCCCGGACGACGCGCCGGCCCACGCGGTGCCGCCGGGCGAGCTGTGCGTCGTCGGCGACGCCGACCAGTCCATCTACGCCTTCCGCGGCGCGACGATCCGCAACATCGTCGAGTTCGAGCAGGACTACCCGCAGGCCCGGACCATCCTGCTGGAGCAGAACTACCGCTCGACCCAGACCATCCTCCGGGCCGCCAACGCGGTCATCGCCCGCAACGAGAAGCGCCGCGCCAAGAACCTCTGGACCGACTCGGGCGACGGCGTGAAGATCGTCGGCTACGTGGGTGACAGCGAGCACGACGAGGCGGCGTTCGTCGCGAAGCAGATCGACCACCTGCAGGACACCGAGGGCGTCCGCCCCAAGGACGTGGCGATCTTCTACCGCACCAACGCGCAGTCGCGGGCGTTCGAGGAGGTGCTGGTCCGGGTCGGCATGCCCTACAAGGTGGTCGGGGGCACGCGCTTCTACGAGCGCAAGGAGATCAAGGACGCCCTCGCGTACCTTCGCGTCATCTCGAACCCCGCCGACACGGTCAACCTGCGGCGGATCATCAACGTGCCCAAGCGAGGCATCGGCGAGCGGGCGGAGGCCTGCATCGCCCAGCTGGCCGAGCGCGAGCGGATCCCCTTCGTCGCCGCCCTGGGCCGACCGGCCGACGCCCCGGGCATCGCGACCCGGTCGGTGGCGGCCATCGAGGTGTTCACCGGGCTGCTGGAGTCGCTGTCCAAGGTCTGGGCCGACGGCTCCGGCGTCGCCGGGCTGCTCGAGGCGGTCGTCGAGCAGAGTGGGTACCTGCGCGAGCTCCGGGCCAGCTCCGACCCCCAGGACGAGACCCGGATCGAGAACCTCGCCGAGCTGGTCGAGGTGGCCCGCGAGTTCGACGAGGAGCGGATCGAGACCGGCGAGGTCATCTCACTGGAGGACTTCCTCGAGCGCGTCTCGCTGGTGGCCGACGCCGACGACATCCCGTCCGACGCGCCCGGGGCCGACGGCGGCGTCGTGACCCTGATGACGCTGCACACCGCCAAGGGCCTGGAGTTCCCCGTGGTGTTCCTCTCCGGGATGGAGGACGGCACGTTCCCGCACATGCGGGCGCTGTCCGAGCCGCTCGAGCTCGAGGAGGAGCGCCGGCTCGCCTACGTCGGGATCACCCGGGCCCGGGAGCGGCTCTACCTGTCGCGGGCGGCGGTCCGCTCCGCGTGGGGGGCGCCGCAGTACCACCCGGCGTCCCGCTTCCTCGACGAGATCCCGCCCGAGCTCGTGGCGTGGGAACGTCTCGAGTCGGCGGTCGACGCCGCCCGACAGGGCCGGCGGATGGGCGGGTCGGCGATGGAGTCGCTGGCCAACCGGCGCGAGATGACGCGGGCGTCGTCCCGGCCGGCGCTCCACCTGAACCCCGGCGACCGGGTCACCCACGACTCGTTCGGGCTGGGAACGGTGCTGCGCATCGAGGGGGAAGGCGACCGGGCGATGGCCTACGTCGACTTCGGCTCCGAAGGCGTCAAGCGGCTACTGCTCCGCTACGCGCCCGTCACCAGGCTCTGAACCCCGGCCGACGGCTCATCGCCGCCACACAGAGGTGCGCAGCGTCCGGAGTTCCGGACGCTGCGCACCTGTGAGGGGATCGGGGGCGACGAGCCCTTACGGCATCGCGCCGATCTTCTTGAGCCACGGGATCGGCGGAACCGGGGAGCCGTCGTTCGGGTGGATCTCGAGGTGCACGTGGGGGCCGGTCGAGTGGCCGGTGTTGCCGGACAGTGACACGACCTCGCCGGGGGCGACGTTCTCGCCCTTGGTCACGAGGAGCCTGCTGTTGTGGGCGAACCAGGAGACGGTCCCGTCCCAGTACCGGATCTCGACCTTGTTGCCGTAGCCGCCCTGCCAGCCGGCGAAGATCACCGTGCCGGTCGACATGGCCTTGACCGGGGTACCGGTCGGCACGGCGAAGTCCTGGCCGGGGTGCATCGAGCCCCACCGCATACCGAAGCCGGAGGTGAGCTGGTACCCGCCGCCCATGAACGGCACCCAGTTGTGGGCCGCCGCGGCGGCCGCCTCGGCCTGCGCCTTCTGCTGTGCGGCGGCGTCGGTCTGGGCCTGCGCCTGAGCCTGGGCGGCTGCGGCGTCGGCGGCGGCCTTGTCAGCCGCGGCGGCGGCGATGTCGGCGGCCGCCTGCTCGCGCTCCTGCGCGTCGGCGGCCTCCTGCACGTCGAAGCGCCCGGCCTCGCCGGGGGCGATCACGTCGGTGCCGGTGAGTGAGGGGGTCCGGGAGTTGTCGCGGCCGGCCCGCTCGAGCACGTCGCGCTCGATGGCGTCCTCGGTCACGACGCTGGAGGCGGTCAGCGAGGTGGACGGTGTCGCGCCGGCGCTGGAGACGCCGGCGGCGCTGCCGATGTGTGCGCCGGTAGCCGTGAGGACCAGCGTCGCGGCCGCAGCGGTCGGGAGGAGGTACCCGTTACCGGCGAACTTGGGGAGGGAGGAACCGGTGGTCGCGGCTCGGGTGGTACGGGGGGCACGGTGCCGTCCCGCCGGGGGCCGGTGGCGCCCGCGGTATTCAGGGGCAGACAAGAGGAGAGGTCCTTGGGGGGCTTCGGGGTAAACGTCAGGGGGCTTCTTGGGGTTCGGAAGACCTTAGCGTGACCATTTCGTTATCCCAAATCGCCGTCCACAGCCCTGAGGGCGGCAATGACCGGATGACGAGCCGACCGGGCACCAGGAGTCACCGGACGTTCGACGGAGAGGCGGGGGCTTTGCGACGCTGTTGGGGGCGGCGCCGCGGGAGACAACCTAGCGGCCTGAGGACGCCGGGCGCGAGGGTGCGCCCGGATCTCGGCCAGCGTGTCGTCAGCCGGTCCGACGGCGCCGTGCGAACGGCGTCGCGCCCGGCGTCACGGTGGTGCCATCGGAGTCCAGATGGGCCAGCGCCGCGCTGATCCCGTGCACCACCGTGTGCATGATCGGCAGGCTCATATGGCCCACTCCGTGCATCTCGACGTTGGTGATGTTGAGGTCCGCGTGCTCGAGAGCGGCGGTCCGCTGCGGAAACATCAGCTGGTCGAGGTCCGACCAGTAGCAGAGGAACCGGGTGCGGCAGCTCTCGATGGGCTGCTCCAGCTCCTGCATCAGCGGGCTCCCCGGGCGCAGCTGCTGCATGATCCGGCTGGGCCACACGTATGCGGTGTAGGTCCCGTGATGCGGGCTGCCCAGGGTCACCAGGGTGTGGACCCGCTCGTCCCCGCCGAGGCGCGTCACGTAGTACCGGGCGATGAGGCCGCCCATGCTGTGGCCGACCACGTGGACCCGCTCGTACCCCGTCTCCGCGACGAGCGCCTCGACCTCCTCGGCGAGCTGGGCGGCGGCCACCCGGATGTCGCCGGTGAGGACCGAGTAGTTCAGCGTGGTCACCTGGCCGAACCCGCGCCGCCGCAGCCCGAGCCGCAGCAGGGTGAAGATCGACCGGTTGTCGGCCATGCCGTGCAGCAGCAGGATCGGGGTCCCGGCTGCCTCGATGTCGGAGATGACGAGGCCTCGCTGCACCGGGGCGAGGTGCTCGATGCGGTACCCGTGTGAGACGTCGCGGGCGCGGGCGCCGACCAGGCCGAGCGGGTAGATGGCCAGATGGGTGCCCAACCAGAGGGCTTCGACCGCCGCTCCGGCGAGTCCGGTGGGAGTGGCGAGGGCCTTGGCCGCCTCGCCGACGATGTCGGTCGCCACCTCGACGGCGCCCTGGACCCGGGCGGCGACACCTGACACGACGTCGGCCACGACACCGACGCGAGCCGCCCCGTCTCCCCGTCGAGGGAGGGACGGCTCTCCGGCGGTCACCCACGATCGAAGAGGCATGGTTCGGCGACATTAACTCCCGCCAGGGCCCTTCGCTACGCTTCGCGCCATGTCCGACCCGTCCGACCGATCCGAGCCCCGAGAGCACCTACCCGAACAGGCGGGCTCGCCCATCCGGGTGGTGGTGGCCAAGCCGGGCCTGGACGGTCACGACCGCGGCGCCAAGGTGGTCGCCCGAGCCCTCCGGGACGCCGGCATGGAGGTCGTCTACACCGGCCTGCACCAGACGCCGGAGCAGATCGTCGAGGCCGCGATCCAGGAGGACGCCGACGCCGTCGGGCTGTCCGTCCTCTCCGGAGCGCACATGACGCTGTTCGCCAAGGTCGTCGAGCTGCTGCGCGAGCGCGACGCCTCCGACATCGTCGTCTTCGGCGGCGGCATCATCCCGGACGACGACCTGCCCGAGCTCGAGCGGATGGGCGTGGCCACCGTTTTCACACCGGGCGCCACGACCACCGAGATCGTCGAATGGGTCCGAACCCACGTCGATCCCAACAGGTGAGACGATTTGCCTGCCGTTAGGTGCGACATTCCCCTCGTGACCTTAAAGAGTTGGCAAAGTCGGTAGGTCTCGGAGGCGTCGAGGTTCCACCATTGACGTACGGAGCAGTGCGACAACCCCCCATGCCGCAGTGATCCGAGTCGATGGCGGACAGGGTCGGATCCCCGCTATTCCCGCAGCGGGCGCGGTCCGGACACCACGGGTCTCCCGTGGTGGGCCGGGAGCGAAAGCCCCGGCATGACCGCGCTATCGACGACCGGAAGGTTGTGGGGCCGCCAAGGGGCTGCGGCCCCACAACCAGGTCGGCCATCACGGCGTGAGCCGGATGGTCGACGGGGACCACCCAACCAGATGACCTAGGCTCGCGGACCGTGTCCGAGCCAACTGACCGCTGGTTGCCGTGTCCGAAATGGGCCAACCGGCCCCCTGTCCGCTGGCCGCTAGGTGCCGTGGCCGCGGTGGCTCTGCTGCTCGCGGCCTGCTCCTCGCCGCCGCCGTCGGCCGGCGGACCGACCACCGACGCGGCACCGGCTCCCTCGTCCACGACGACGACCTCCACCACCACGACGACGCCCCCGGCCCCGACGACCCCCGCGCTCCCGGGCCTCCCCCAGGGCACCGTCCTCGCCGTGAAGATCGACAACACTGCCGGGGCTCGGCCTCGCGTCGGGGTCGACAAGGCCGCCGTCGTCTACGTCGAGCCGGTCGAGGGCGGCCTCACCCGACTCCTGGCGGTCTACTCGACCGGCGCGGGCGACCTGCCGCCCGAGGTCGGGCCCATCCGCAGCGCCCGCGAGTCCGACGTCGCCCTGCTGGCCAGCTGGGGCCGAGTGGCCCTCGCCTTCTCCGGTGGCTCCGCGTTCACGAGGGGGGTCGTCGACCAGGCCGACCTCGCCG
The DNA here is from genome assembly GCA_963787725.1 of uncultured Actinomycetota bacterium. Lineage (GTDB taxonomy): Bacteria > Actinomycetota > Actinomycetes > Actinomycetales > Dermatophilaceae > Lapillicoccus. The sequence goes on from CAWBEH010000010.1 coordinate 206,176, forward strand.
CGATCCCCTACGACGGCTCGACCCAGGGGTACCGCCGCGCCGGTGACCGCCGGGCGCCGTACAACGTCATCGGGAACACCCAGGCCCTTATCGCCCGCGCGGGCACCGGTCCCACCGCCGGCGACCCCGGGTTCCGGTTCGGGCCCGCCGCACCCGGCGGCACCCAGGGCTTGTCGGTCACCACGGCCTGGCCTGCGTCACGGGTGACGTTCAGCTGGGACGCCCCGAGCGGCCGCTACCTCCTCACCACGGACGGCCGGCCCGATGTGGCCGCTGGTGGGGCGCGGGTCGGCGCCGCCACCGTGGTGCTCCAGGAGGTCCCCGCCCGGCTCAGCGAGAACCGCGACGTCAACGGCGCCCAGACCCCCGTCGTCGAGGTGGTCGGCCACGGTCCGGTGACCGTGTTTCGTGACGGCCAGCTCTGGCGCGGCGAGTGGTCCCGGCCGGACCTCGGCTCGCCGACCGGCTACACGGCGGGCGGCCAACCCATCCCCATGGCCGCCGGGCCGGTGTGGGTGCTGCTGGTGCCCTCCGGACAGGCCATCGGAGTCGGCTGACCCGCATACCGGGGTATGCGGGTGACATCGGTCGCACCGGCCGCCGGGGGCCGTCGGCGACCATGCGCCTGGCCGATAGGCTCCCCCTCGCACGAATTGGGCATTCCAACGATGGGACGGCTGGCGTGGATCTCTTCGAGTACCAGGCGCGGGACATGTTCGAGGCGCACGGGGTCCCCGTGCTCGCCGGGGTCGTCGCGGACACCCCCGAGGCGGTGCGTGCGGCCGCGGAGGAGATCGGCCCCAAGAGCGGCGGCGTCGTCGTGGTCAAGGCGCAGGTGAAGACCGGCGGCCGTGGCAAGGCCGGCGGCGTGAAGGTGGCGAAGTCGGCCGACGAGGCCGCCGCCGCCGGCGAGCAGATCCTCGGAATGGACATCAAGGGCCACACCGTGCACCGCGTCATGGTCGCCCAGGGCGCCTCGATCGCCGAGGAGTACTACTTCTCGGTCCTCCTGGACCGCGCGAACCGCTCGTACCTCGCCATGTGCTCCAAGGAGGGCGGCATGGAGATCGAGCAGCTCGCCGTGGAGCGCCCCCACGCCCTCGCCCGCATCCCGGTCGACCCCAACGTCGGCATCGACGACGCCAAGGCCCGCGAGATCGTCGACGCGGCCGGGTTCGAGGAGACCGACAAGGCCGCCATCGCCGCGGTCCTGGTCAAGCTCTGGGACGTCTATCGCGAGGAGGACGCGACCCTCGTCGAGGTGAACCCGCTGGTCAAGACCTCGGACGGGCAGATCGTGGCCCTCGACGGCAAGGTCACCCTCGACGAGAACGCCGACTTCCGCCACGAGGCCCACGCCGGCCTCGAGGACGCCCTCAGCGCCGACCCGCTGGAGGCGGCGGCCAAGGAGAAGAACCTCAACTACGTCAAGCTCGACGGCGACGTCGGCATCATCGGCAACGGCGCCGGCCTGGTCATGTCGACCCTCGACGTCGTCGCGTATGCGGGTGAGGAACTAGCAGCAGCGGCCGCCGGTAACGTGGTGCCGCCCAAGCCCGCGAACTTCCTCGACATCGGTGGCGGCGCGTCCGCGGAGGTCATGGCGAACGGGCTGCACATCATCCTCGGCGACCCGCAGGTCAAGGCGGTCTTCGTCAACGTCTTCGGCGGCATCACCGCGTGTGACGCGGTCGCCAACGGCATCGTCGGCGCCCTCGACAAGCTCGGCGACGAGGCGACCAAGCCGCTCGTCGTCCGCCTGGACGGCAACAACGTCGACGAGGGCCGGCGCATCCTCGCCGAACGGAACCACCCCCTCGTCAGCATCGAGGGCACCATGGACGGCGCGGCCCGCAAGGCCGCCGAGCTCGCGGCAGCGGCGAAGTAGAAGGGGCGGCGGAGCGCGATGTCGATCTTCCTCAACCAGGACTCCAAGGTCATCGTCCAGGGCATGACCGGCTCCGAGGGGATGAAGCACACCACCCGGATGCTCGCCTCGGGCACGGCCATCGTCGGCGGCGTCAACCCGCGCAAGGCGGGCCAGTCGGTCGACTTCCCGAACGAGGTCACCGTGCCGGTGTTCGGCGGTGTCGCCGAGGCCATGACTGAGACCGGCGCGAACGTCTCGGTCGTGTTCGTTCCCCCGCCGTTCGCCAAGGCGGCCGTCGTCGAGGCAGTGGACGCGGGCATACCCCTCATCGTCGTCATCACCGAGGGCATCCCGGTCAAGGACACCGCGGAGTTCTTCGCCTACTCCCGGCCAGAGGCCGGGCTCCACCAAAGCAAGGGCGGGACTCGCATCGTCGGCCCGAACTGCCCCGGCCTCATCAGCCCCGGGCAGTCCAACGCCGGCATCATCCCCGCCGACATCGCCGGCCCCGGGCGGGTCGGCCTGGTCAGCAAGTCCGGAACTCTGACCTACCAGATGATGTACGAGCTGCGGGACTACGGCTTCTCCTCGGCGGTCGGCATCGGCGGCGACCCGGTCATCGGGACGACGCACATCGACTGCCTCGAGGCGTTCCAGAACGACCCCGACACCGACGCCATCGTCATGATCGGCGAGATCGGCGGCGACGCCGAGGAGCGCGCCGCGGCGTACATCAAGGACAACGTCTCCAAGCCCGTCGTCGGCTACGTGGCGGGGTTCACCGCGCCCGAGGGCAAGACGATGGGCCACGCGGGCGCGATCGTCTCCGGTTCGTCGGGGACCGCCGCCGCGAAGAAGGAGGCCCTCGAGGCGGCCGGGGTCAAGGTCGGCAAGACGCCGTCCGAGACCGCCGCCCTGATGCGGGAGATCATGGCGAGCCTGGACTCCGTCGTCATCTGACCGACCCTCGGCGCGCCCTCCTCGCCGAGCGGCGGGGAGCGGCGACGATGGTGCGGTCATGACCGTCCTCGACTCGCTCCGCGACCGCGTCCGTCCCGACCCGGGCCCCGCCGAAGCGCCCCTCGACGCGCCGACCGGCGTCGACTGGTGGGCCGCACCGGTCGCCGGCGCGCTCGCCGCAGCCGGCACCTGGCTGCTGCTCGCGCTACCGGCTCTGGTCGTCTGGGTGGCCACCGCGCATACGACCGTCGGCTGGGGCGATGCCCTCGGCGTCGCCAGCGCCGTCTGGTTCCTCGGGCACGGGGCCGGCGTCACGGTGGGCGACGTCGGTCTGACGCTGGCGCCGCTCGGGATCTGGCTGCTCGCCCTGCTCCTCGCCGTCCGCGGCGCGCGACGGCTGCTGGACCGCACCGAGCGCGCCGCGCCGGGCACGACCTGGCCCCGGTTCCTGGCCGGCCGGGCGGTTCCGGGATTCGTGCTCGGGTATGCGCTGGCGGGGCTGCTCGCGTGGCTGCTGGCCCTCGCCGGGCCGGCCCGACCGGGTGCCGTCGCCGTGCTCGTCGCGGCCGCGGTGCCGGTCCTCGCCCTGGCCTGGGTGCTCCTGCGTCGCTATGTCGCCGGTGAGGAGACCGGTGTCGTCGGCGACTGGCTCGACCGGCTGCCGCGCTGGCTGCCCCGCTCGGTGCGCCCCGGCGTGCACGGCGCCTGGCTGCTGTTGGGCATCGGGACGGTGCTCGTGGTCGTCATGGTCGTCGTCCGGTGGTCGACGGTGTCCGGGCTCAGCTCGGCGGTCAACGCCGGCACCGTCGGGGGGGCGGCCCTCTCGGCCGCGCAGCTGCTCGTGCTGCCGAACCTCGCCGTGTGGGCGCTGGCCTGGCTGGCCGGTCCCGGCTTCCAGATCGCCGACGGGTCCACCATCACCCTCTCGGGCGCGCACCCCGGGCTGATGCCGATGATCCCGGTCCTCGGCGCGTTGCCCTCGGACGGCACCTGGTCCGGATGGCTGATCCTTCTGCTAACGGTCCCGGTGCTCGCGGGCGTCGGCATAGGGTGGCTCGCGTGCCGCAGCCTGGCCCGACTGTCGAGCTGGCGGACCAAGCTCGCCACGGCCGTCACGGCCGCCGCGACCTCGGCCGTCTGCGTCACGGTGCTGGCCGCGATGGGGTCGGGCGCCGTCGGCGTGGAGCGGCTCAGCGCGGTCGGGACGCGGCCGCTGCTGTTCGGGGCGGTGCTGCTGGGCCAGCTGGTCGCCGGGGCGGCCGCTTCGGTCCTCGTGACGCAGCTGGTGCTCCGGGTGCGCCCGCACCGCTGACCGCGCACATCCGGGTGAGCCGGTGGGCGGTGGCCCAGTGAGGGTGGTGGTCGTCGGCGGCGGCATCGTCGGGCTGGCCACGGCCCGGGCGCTCGCCCGCCGCGGCGACGACGTGACGGTCCTGGAGAAGGAGACGGCGCTCGCGACCCACCAGACCGGTCGCAACTCCGGCGTGATCCACTCCGGCATCTACTACCCGCCGGGCAGCCTCAAGGCGACCATGGCGGTCCGCGGGGCGGCGTCGATGACCGCCTTCGCCCGTGACCGCAGCATCCCCGTCGAGACCACCGGCAAGCTCGTCGTCGCCACCCGTCCGGAAGAGGTTGCCGGGCTGCACAAGCTCGCCGACCGGGCCGTCGCCAACGGCGTACCGGCGCGGCTGGTGTCGGCGGCCGAGGCCCGCGGCTACGAACCCCACGTCTCCTGCGTCGAGGCCCTGCGCGTCGAGACGACCGGCATCGTCGACTACGGGCTGGTGAGCCTCGCGTTCGCCGACGACGTCGTGGCCGGCGGTGGTCTGGTCCGGCTGGGCACCGGATTCGCGGGCGTCGACGGGGCCACTCGGACCGGGCTGCGGGTCCGGACGACGCGCGACGACACGGTGGAGGCCGACGCCCTCGTGGTCTGTGCCGGGCTCCAGGCGGACGTCGTGGCGCGGGAGTGCGGGATCGTGCCGGAGGCGCGGATCGTGCCGTTCCGCGGCGAGTACTTCGAGCTCGCCCAGCATCGCGAGCACCTGGTGCGGGGGTTGATCTACCCGGTCCCCGACCCGCGGTTCCCCTTCCTCGGCGTGCACCTGACCCGGATGGTCCGCGGCGGGGTCCACGCCGGGCCCAACGCCGTGCTGGCGCTACGGCGGGAGGGGTATGCGTGGCGTGACGTCGACCTCGGCGAGCTGCGCGACTCGCTCTCGTGGCCGGGTCTCTGGCGGCTCGGCGCCAAGCACACGGCATCCGGAGCCCGTGAGGTGGTCCGGTCACTGTCGCGGTCGGCCTTCGCGCGCAGCGTGGCCCGGCTGGTTCCGGGGATCGAGGCGCGCGACCTGGTTCCGGCGCCGGCGGGGGTACGGGCGCAGGCGCTGCGGCGGGACGGGTCGCTGGTCGACGACTTCCTCGTGCAGACGGCGCCGCGGCAGGTCCACGTCCTCAACGCCCCCTCGCCCGCGGCCACGGCGTCGCTGGAGATCGCCGAGCACCTGGTGACCCAGGTCGACGCGGTCACCCGCTGAACAGGCGCCAGAACTCGGTCAGCACCTCGGTCAGCACTCGGTCAGAACTCGGTCAGGGAGCCGAGGATGGAGCGCTGGCGCTGCTGGCTGCACACCGTCTGCGCGGTGTTGGTGTTGGCCCCGGTCATGCAGTCCTCGTACTGCTTCTGCGGCGCGTAGAACACCGCCTGCGTCACGGCACCGAGCAGCAGCACCGCCGAGAGCCCCAGGGCGACAGCCGGCCCGAACCGGGTGAACGCCCCGGCCGACGACCGCGACAGCCGGCGCATCTCGCGGACCGACACGACGATGGCGACGATGATCGGCACGACCACGATCGCCCGACGGGGCAGCGGCAGCCCGGCCCCGATGAGGATCAGGAGGAACAGCGACGCGATGGTCAGTGAGTAGCGGCCGCGGGCGCGCAGCTCCTCGCGGCTGACCTGCTGTCCGCCGACCTGCCCCGCCATCCCGTCTCCGCTCGTCCCCAGGTTCCGGTCCGGCCACCGTGGCCGCGCCCATCCTCCCCGATGACAACGACGGGCCGGCCCCCCGGGTTTCGCCGTGAGACGGCGGCCGTGGGCCTCTCGGCGTCCGTCGGTAGGTTGGGCATCGTGACGGCCGCCCCTCCGGAGCCCCCTTCGGGTGCCGTCGTCGTCCTCGTCTCCGGATCGGGCACCCTCCTCCAGGCGCTGATCGACGCGGCGGCCGACCCCGGCTACGGAGTGCGGATCGCCGCGGTCGGCGCCGACCGCGACAGCATCGAGGGGCTCGCGCGCGCCGAACGCGCCGGCATCCCCACGTTCGTCTGTCGCGTCTCCGACCACCCCGACCGAGCGACCTGGGACACGGCGCTCGCCGACGCCGTCGCCGCATACGAACCGGCGCTGGTCGTGTCGGCCGGCTTCCTCAAGCTTGTCGGCCCGGCGTTCCTGCGACGCTTCCCCGGCCGCTACGTCAACAGCCACAACGCCCTGCTTCCGTCGTTCCCCGGCATCCACGGCCCGCGCGACGCGCTGGCCTACGGGGTCAAGGTCACCGGCGCCACCCTGTTCGTCGTCGACGAGGGCGTCGACACCGGCGTGATCGTCGGCCAGGTCGCCGTACCGGTCGAGGACGACGACACCGTCGACGTCCTCACCGAGCGGATCAAGCAGGCGGAGCGCCCTCAGCTCGTCGACCTCGTCGGCCGTATGGTCCGCGAGGGGTTCACCGTCACCGATCGGAAGGTCACCATCCCGTGAGTTCTGCCGACACCGCCGACGCGCGCCGCCCGATCCGCCGGGCGCTCGTCTCCGTGTACGACAAGTCCGGCCTCCCGGAGCTGGCGGACGCCCTGAACGCCGCCGGCGTGGCGATCGTGTCGACCGGCTCGACCGCGAAGACCATTGCGGCGCAAGGAGTTCCGGTGACCTCGGTCGAGGACCTCACCGGGTTCCCCGAGTGCCTCGACGGTCGCGTCAAGACGCTGCACCCGCGTGTGCACGCCGGGATCCTGGCGGACACCGGCAACCCCGACCATCTGCGACAGCTCGAGGACCTCGGCGTCGAGCCGTTCGACCTCGTCGTCTCCAACCTCTACCCCTTCCGCGACACCGTGGCCTCGGGCGCGTCCCCGCAGGAGTGCATCGAGCAGATCGACATCGGCGGCCCGACGATGGTCCGCGCGGCCGCCAAGAACCACGCGAGCGTCGCCATCGTCACCAGCCCCGACGCGTACCCCCGGCTCGTGAAGGCGCTCGGCGACGGGGGCTTCACCCTCGCCGAGCGGCAGCGTCTGGCCGCCGAGGCGTTCGTCCACACGGCGACCTACGACACCGCCGTCGCCAGCTGGATGGGCACCGTCGTCGCCGACACGACCGACGGGACCGGCTTCCCGGCATGGACCGGAGCGACCTGGGACCGCGCAGCCGCGCTGCGCTACGGCGAGAACCCCCACCAGCCGGCGGCCCTCTACCGTCACTGGCGCCCCGGCATCGCGCACGCCGAGCAGCTGCACGGCAAGGGGATGTCCTACAACAACTACGTCGACGCCGACGCCGCGGTCCGTGCGGCCCACGACCACGGTGACCAACCGACGGTCGCGATCATCAAGCACGCCAACCCGTGCGGCATCGCCGTCGGCGAGACCCTGGTCGAGGCCTACGACAAGGCACACGCCTGCGACCCCCAGTCCGCCTACGGCGGCATCATCGCGACGAACCAGACCGTCACCGCCGAGATGGTCGAGCACACCACGGGAGTGTTCACCGAGGTCCTCGTGGCGCCTGCCTTCGACGACGACGCCCTGGAACTGCTGCGCGGCCGTAAGAACATCCGCGTGCTGCGGCTGCCGGCCGACATGGAGCGGTTCCGAGATCCGATCGAGGTCCGCCCGATCAGCGGCGGTCTCCTCGTCCAGACCCCGGACCGCGTCGACGCCGTGGTGCGCGACGAGGACGGCGGGGCCACCGGCGGCGACGACCACGCCTACTGGCGCCTCGTGGCGGGGGAGCCCGCGGACGTGACGATGTTCGCCGACCTCACCTTCGCGTGGCGGGCGATCCGCGCGGTGAAGTCCAACGCGATCCTGCTGGCCAAGGACGGTGCCTCGGTCGGCGTCGGCATGGGCCAGGTCAACCGGGTCGACTCCTGCCGTCTCGCTGTGTCGCGGGCGGGCGCGGAGCGGGCCGCGGGGTCCGTCGCCGCATCCGACGCGTTCTTCCCGTTCGCGGACGGCCTCGAGATCCTTCTCGACGCCGGCGTCCGCGCGGTCGTGGCGCCGGGAGGCTCGATCCGCGACGAGGTCGTCGTCGAGGCGGCCCAGCGGGCGGGGGTCTCCATGTACTTCACCGGTACCCGGCACTTCGCCCACTGACGTGCTGTTCTGGGGCGCCGTCACCTTCCTGGCCGGAGCCGCCCTCGCGGCTCAGGCCCGGATGAACGGTGAGCTGGCGACCCGGTGGGGCCATGGACTGGACGCCGCGATCTGGAGCTTCGGGTCGGGGCTGGTGGCCCTGACCCTGGTCATGGCGTTCTCGCCGCGGATGCGTCAGGGTTTCGGCTCCCTGCGGAAGTCCTTGCGCCGGGGCGAGATCCGCTGGTGGCAGTGCATCGGCGGCGTCATCGGCGGCTTGTTCGTGTTCACGCAGGCGTATGCGGTGCCGATCGCCGGTGTCGCCCTCTTCACCATCGCCGTGGTCGGGGCCCAGACCCTGACGGCCGTCGGCGTCGACAAGCTCGGGATCGGGCCCGCGGGACGGGTTCCCGTCTCGGTCGCGCGAGTGGTCGCGGCCCTCCTCGCCATCGTCGGCGTGGTCGTGGCCGTCGGCGGCCGCGTCTCCGGGACCACGGCCGCAGTCGTCGTCCCCGCGGTCCTCGCCGCAGTGGTCGGCGCGGCGGCCACGGTCCAGCAGGGCATCAACGGCCGGGTGACGGTGGCGGCGCGCAGCCCGATGACGACGACGTGGCTGAACTTCGCGACCGGGACGGCGACCTTGCTCGTGCTCGCGGGGCCGGGCCTGCGGTTCGGGTCGTTCGGACGGCCGGAGTCGTTCGCGGCGCCCTGGTGGGCGTGGCTCGGCGGGCTGGTCGGGACGGTGATCATCGGCGTCACAGCCGTGGCCGTACGGCCCCTGGGCGTGCTGCTCGTCATGCTCCTCATGCTGGCCGGCCAGCTCGTGGCCGCGGTCGGACTCGATGCTCTTGACCCGGAGACCCGCGGCCACATCACGCTGCCGGTGGTGGTCGGGCTCCTCGTCACCCTGGGTGCGGCCGCCCTGGCCGGCGTGGCCGGAGCGCGCTCCGCCCGGCGGGCGCGGGCCGCCCGGAAGTCCGACGCTCCCGTGGCAGGATAGGCGGTCGTGACCGCACGGATCCTCGACGGCAAGGCCACGCTGGCGACGATCAAGGCGGAGCTCACCGACCGTGTCGCGGTCCTCGCATCACGGGGCGTGGTGCCCGGACTCGGGACGGTCCTCGTCGGCGAGGACCCGGGGAGCCGGTGGTACGTCGGCGCGAAGCACAAGGACAGCGCGGAGATCGGCGTGACGAGCATCCGCCGCGACCTGCCCGCGACCGCCACCCAGGACGAGGTCGAGGCGGTCATCGACGAGCTGAACGCGGACCCGGACTGCACCGGGTTCCTCGTGCAGCAGCCGACCGGCCTCGACGAGATGGCGCTGCTGTCGCGGGTCGACCCCGACAAGGACATCGACGGGCTGCACCCGACCAACCTCGGCTGGCTGGTCCTCGGGAAGCCGGCCCCGCTGCCGTGCACGCCGATGGGCTGCATCGAGCTGCTGCGCCGGTTCGACGTCCCGATCGCGGGGGCCCATGTCGTCATCGTCGGTCGCGGGATCACGGTGGGCCGCCCGCTCGGGCTGATCCTCACCCGCAAGTCCGAGAACGCCACCGTCACGATCTGCCACACGGGGACGAAGGACCTGGCCGCCCAGGTCCGCGAGGGCGACATCGTCGTGGCCGCCGCCGGGGTACCCGGCATCATCACCGCCGACATGGTCAAGCCCGGCGCCGCGGTCCTCGACGTCGGCGTCTCCCGGGTCGACGGCAAGCCGGTCGGCGACGTCGCCGTCGACGTGGCCGAGGTCGCGGGGTGGCTCAGCCCGAACCCCGGGGGAGTCGGGCCGATGACGCGGGCCATGCTGCTCACCAACGTCGTGGTGGCCGCCGAGCGGCAGGCCGGCCTGCGGTGAGGCCGTGAGACTGGCGGGGTTTCGCCGCCTCGGGCTCTGGTGGGTCATCGCGGTGTTCGTCGTCGCCGGCGTCGCGCTGATCGTGTTCGCCAGTCGCCTCCGGCTGGGCGGGTTCGTCATCGGCGTCGGCCTGCTGATCGCGGCGGCGCTGCGGCTTCTCGTCAAGGAGCCGCGCGGCGGTGGCATCGAGGTCCGGACCCGAGTCCGGGACGTGATCACGCTGATCGCGGCCGCCGGCCTGGTGTTCGCGGCGTTCTTCTTCGTCCGCACCTGCGCCGCGGACGAGGCGCAGTTCGGCGGCGGCCGGGCGGCCAGCTGCCCCGCGCAGCCCTAGACCCGCCCTGCGGCCGGCCCCGCTCCCCACCCGCCGAGAGGCCAACTTCGGCCCTTATCGCGCGGTCATAGCGACCGAAGTTGGCCTCTCGGCAACGCTGGGGCGTCTGGATGTCAGGGGAGGAGGCCGAGGCCCTTGACGGCCTCGCGCTCCTCCTCGAGCTCGGCGACGGTCTTGTCGATCCGCGCCTGCGAGAACTCGTTGATGTCCAGGCCCTGGACGATCGACCACCGGCCACCGGAGACGGTCACCGGGAACGAGGACATCAGCCCCTCCGGCACGCCGTAGGAACCGTCGGAGCACACCGCCATCGACACCCAGTCGCCCTCGGGCGTGCCGTCGCGCCAGGTGCGGGCGCTGTCGATCGTCGCCGACGCGGCGCTCGCCGCCGACGAGGAGCCGCGCGCGTCGATGATCGCGGCGCCGCGCTTGGCCACGGTCGGGATGAAGGTGTCGGCCAGCCACTGCTCGTCGTCGACCAGCTCGGCGGCGTTCTGGCCGTTCACCTCGGCGTGGAAGATGTCGGGGTACTGCGTCGCGGAGTGGTTGCCCCAGATCGTCATCCGACGGATGGCGGTGACGGGCACGCCGAGCTTGGCGGCCAGCTGCGAGATCGCCCGGTTGTGGTCCAGCCGGGTGAGGGCGGCGAACCGCTCGTTCGGGATGTCCGGCGCATTGGACATCGCGATGAGCGCGTTGGTGTTCGCGGGGTTGCCGGTGACCGAGATCTGCACGTCGTCGGCGGCGACCTCGTTGAGGGCCTTGCCCTGCGGAGCGAAGATCCCCCCGTTGGCCTCGAGCAGGTCGCCGCGCTCCATCCCGGGGCCGCGCGGGCGCGCCCCGACCAGCAGCGCGTGGCTGACGCCGTCGAAGATCACTCGCGGGTCGTCACCGATCTCCACCTTGGCCAGCGTGGGGAACGCGCAGTCGTCGAGCTCCATGACGACGCCCTCGAGCGTCTTCAGGGCGGGCGTGATCTCCAGCAGCCGCAGCTCGATCGGGGTGTCCTTGCCGAGCAGGTCACCGTTCGCGAGCCGGAAGAGCAGGCTGTAGCCGATCTGTCCCGCGGCGCCGGTCACGGCGACTTTCACGGGGGTGCGGGTGGTGGGGCTGGCGTCGTTGCTCACGCCCGAGCACGCTACCAGCCGGTATGCGTCTCGGCTCGTCGCCCTCGGCCGGTTAGGCCTTCTCGGCCCCGCCCGCCGGCACCTCCGCCGGCTCTGCCGCGGCCTCGGTGGCGGCCTCGGTGGCGGGCGCCGGCTCGGTCATGACCTCGCCGGGGTTGACCGCGCCGCCGATGTCGAGATTGCTGCGGTCGATGCCCGTGATCGCCTCGAACGTCCACCCCGCGATGACCGCCCCCACGATCGGCGCGACGATGAACAGCCATACCTGGCCGGGAGCGCCGTTGCCGTTGAAGAAAGCCACCCCGAGGGAGCGGGCCGGGTTCACCGACGTGTTGTCGATGGGGATCGAGATGAGGTGGATGAGGGTCAGGGTCAGCCCGATCGCGAGCGGAGCGAACCCGGTCGGGGCGTGCGCCGTGGTCACTCCGAGGATCACGAACACGAAGAACGCGGTCAGCAGGATCTCGACGAGCAGGACCGCCACGAGCGAGAAGCCGCCGGGGGAGTGCTCGCCGTAGCCGTTGGCCGCGAGGGCCCCCGAAACGCCGGCCGCACCCCGCACGCTCTTGGCCAGGCCCCAGAGGACGGCGCCGGCCAGCAGGCCACCGACGATCTGCGCGACGATGTAGGCACCGGCGTCCCGGACGTTGTCGAACCGGCGGGCCGCCCAGAGGCCGATGGTCACCGCGGGGTTGAAGTGCGCCCCCGAGACGTGCCCCACCGCATACGCCATCGTCACGACCGTGAGGCCGAACGCGAGCGAGACGCCGAGCAGCCCCACTCCCAGCTGGGACGAGGGCGCGTTGATGCTCGGGGTCGTGAAGAAGGACGCCCCGAAGATCGCCGTCCCGCAGCCGCCGAACACCAGCCAGAAGGTCCCGAGCAGCTCGGCGCCGAGACGCTTGCGGAGCGACGGTGTCGTCATGCCGGAAATCTAGCGGAGCACGATCGCTCCCCATCGGGAGGCAACTATCTTGATGTCAAGATAACGATAGGATGCCGGCATGGCCCGGATCATCTACACCCTCACCGACGAGGCCCCGCTCCTCGCGACCTACTCGTTCCTCCCGGTCGTCCAGGCGTATGCGTCCGCGGCGGGCGTCGACGTCGAGACGCGCGACATCTCCCTCGCGGGGCGCATCGTCGCTGCCTTCGGCGATCTTCTGCCCGCCGACCAAGTGGAGAGCGACGCCCTCGCCGAGCTGGGCGAGCTGGCGACGACGCCCGAGGCCAACATCATCAAGCTGCCCAACGTCTCCGCGTCGGTACCTCAGCTCAAGGCCGCCGTCGCCGAGCTGCAGGCCCAGGGCATCGCCGTGCCCGCCTACCCGGACGAGCCGTCCACGCCGGAGGAGAAGGACATCCGGGCACGGTATGACAAGGTCAAGGGAAGCGCGGTGAACCCCGTTCTGCGCGAGGGCAACTCGGACCGCCGGGCCCCAGCGTCGGTGAAGAACTACGCCCGGAAGCACCCGCACTCGATGGGCGCCTGGACGGCCGACTCGAAGACCAACGTCGCCACGATGGACGCCGACGACTTCCGCCACAACGAGAAGTCGGTCGTCATCGCCGAGGACGGTGCGCTGACTATCCGGCTTCAGCCCGCCGACGGCGGCGACCCCGTCGTCCTGCGCGACGGCGTACCCGTGACCAAGGACGAGATCGTCGACGCCACGGTGATGCGGGCCGCCGCACTCGACGCTTTCCTCGCCGCGCAGCTGGCGCGCGCGGAGGCCGACGACGTGCTCCTCTCGGTCCACCTCAAGGCCACGATGATGAAGGTGTCCGACCCGGTCGTGTTCGGCCACGTGGTGCGCACCTACTTCGCGGACGTGTTCGACACCTACGGCGACGAGCTCACCGCCGCCGGGCTGGACGGCAGCAACGGACTGGGCGCGATCCTCTCCGGACTGGGCGATCTCGAGCACGGCGCCGAGATCAGGGCCGCGATCGAGCAGCGCCTCGCGGACGGCCCGAAGCTGGCGATGGTCAACTCCGACAAGGGGATCACCAACCTCCACGTCCCGAGCGACGTCATCGTCGACGCGTCGATGCCGGCGATGATCCGCACGTCGGGTCACATGTGGGGGGCGGACGGCGCCGAGGCCGACACCCTCGCGGTCATCCCGGACTCGTCCTACGCGCCGATCTACCAGGTCGTGCTCGACGACTGCCGGGCCAACGGCGCGTTCGACCCCACGACCATGGGCTCGGTGCCGAACGTCGGGCTCATGGCGCAGAAGGCCGAGGAGTACGGCAGCCACGACAAGACGTTCGTCATCACCCAGGCCGGGACCGTTCAGGTCGTCGACGACGGCGGCACGGTGCTCATGGAGCACGACGTGCAGCCCGGCGACATCTGGCGGGCCTGTCAGACCAAGGACGCGGCGATCCGCGACTGGGTCAAGCTGGCGGTCACCCGAGCCCGCGCGAGCGGCGCACCGGCGATCTTCTGGCTCGACGAGCAGCGTGCCCACGACGCGAACCTCGTCGCCAAGGTGCACGCATACCTGCAGGACCACGACACCGAGGGCCTCGACATCACCGTGCAGGCCCCCGTCGACGCGATCGCCACCTCGCTGGAGCGGATCCGGAAGGGCGAGGACACCATCTCGGTCACCGGCAACGTGCTGCGCGACTACCTCACGGACCTCTTCCCCATCCTCGAGCTCGGCACCAGCGCCAAGATGCTCTCGGTCGTGCCGCTGATGAACGGGGGCGGCCTGTTCGAGACCGGCGCCGGCGGCTCGGCGCCCAAGCACGTCCAGCAGCTCGTCCAGGAGAACCACCTGCGCTGGGACAGCCTGGGTGAGTTCATGGCGCTGGCCGAGAGCTTCCGGCACCTCGCGGAGTCGACCGGCAACCGTGGCGCGGCCGCCCTGGCCGAGACGCTCGACCGCGCCACCGAGCGGCTGCTCGAGGAGAACAAGTCGCCGAGCCGCCGGGTGGGCGAGATCGACAACCGCGGCAGCCACGTGTTCCTCGCGTACGCGTGGGCGCAGGAGCTGGCGAAGCAGACCGCTGATCCGGAGATCGCCGCGGCGTTCGCGCCGGTCGCGCAGGCGCTCGAGGCCGACCTCGCGGCCATCGAGCAGGACCTCCTCGACGTGCAGGGCCATCCGGTCGACCTCGGCGGCTACTACCGGCCCGACGCCGCCAAGGCGGAGGCCGCCATGCGGCCGTCGGAGCGGTTCAACGCTGCGCTCGCGAAGGTCGGCGCCCCGGCCGCCGACGGCTGATCGGCGGCGCATGGGTCTCGACGTCGAAGCACAGGCGAGGTATGCGTTCCTCGTCGGTCTCCTCGAACAGCGGCTCGACCCGCCGGCCCGGCTCGTTGAGCTCGGCGCCGCACCGGGCGACCAGATCGCGGCGCTGGCCGACCGCGGCTACGACACGACCGCGGTGGACATCGGGGTCGCCTCCGACGACTGGGCCGATGGCACCGAGGGGCGGATGGCCGGCCTGTTCGCCGACCACGGCGTCCGGTACGTCGAGTGGGACCTCGAGCAGGTGCCCTACCCCCTCGACGACGACGCGTACGACGGGGTGATCTACACCGAGGTGTTCGAGCATCTGCGCGACTACCCGGTGCGGTCCCTTCACGAGGTCACCCGCATCCTGCGGCCCGGCGGCTTCCTCTTCTTCAGCACGCCGAACGCCGCGTACGTGAGGAATCGGCTCGACCTCGTCAGAGGGCGCTCCGTCTACACGCCGCTGCCGGACTGGATCGGCGGAGTGCCTCACGCGCGGCATGCTCGCGAGTACCTCTTCGGCGAGATCGACGAGGTCATGCGGCTCGCCGGCCTGGACGTCGTCGTCCGGACGAGCCGCCACTTCCACCTCGCGGGCGGCTCGGCTCCCAAGCGGGCGGTCAAGCGGGGCCTCAACGAGCTGGCGAAGCGCCGGCACACGTTGGGGCCGCAGATCGTCATGGTCGCGCGGAAGCCGGAAGCCGTCCCCGCAGCTCGGTGAGGGTCTGGGCCAGCCGGGAGGCACTGGCATCCCAACGGAACCTCGCGGCGTTGGCGCGGCCCCGGGTGGCCAGCTCGGCGAGCCGGGGCGGGTCGGCGAGCAGCTCGACGACCTGCTGGGCAAGCTGGTCGGTGTCCGTGGGGTCCACGAGCAGAGCCGACTCCCCGGTGATCTCCGGCAGGCTCGCGCGGTTCGACGCGACGACGGGGCAGCCACAACGTTGCGCCTCGACGACCGGCAGCCCGAAGCCCTCGTAGAGGGAGGGGAACACCAGCACGGCGGCGTGCCGGTAGAGCCACGTGATGGTGGCGTCCGAGACGCGGCCGACCCGCCGGATCCGACCCGAGCCGGTTTCGCCTCCGGTCGCCGACTCGGGAGCTCCTGCTCGGAAGACCCCCTCGGCACCCGCACCGCCGACGACGACCACGTGGATCCCGCGGTCGGCGAGGGCGCGGGCGACGGGGGCGATGTTCTTGTGAGCGGCGTTGGGGCCGACCATCAGGGCGAACGGGGCGTCGCCGACGTCGAGGCCTTCGCCCGCACCCGACGCGTCCGAGTGCTCCATGCCGTTGGGGACCACCACGAAGCGGTCGGGGCTCACCCCGAGGACGTCGCTGAGCTCCCTCCGGCTGAACTCGGAGACCGTGAGGATGCGCTCGGCGCGGCGGGACACGGTTCGGTACATGAGCCGGTACCACGTGCCGAACGTGCGGCTGTAGGTGTCCGGCAGCCGGAACGGAGTGGCGTCGTGCATCGTCGCCACCTGGCGTCGGGCGAACAGTGGCGCCGCCCCGCCGAGGCTGAGCAGGAGGTCCCGGCGGGCGGCCCAGGGAAGAGCGAGCTGCTCGAACGCCGTGCCGCGCAGGCGAGAGCGTCGTACGTCGACGTGGCGCTCGAGCCACCCGGGCACTGTCGCCCCGGCGGGCACGTGCAGGACGGGCGGTTCGGGGAGGTGCGGAACGAGGTGGCGGGTCATCTCGCGGGCATACCGCTGCGTCCCGGTCATCTCCTGACCGAGCCACTTGCCGTTGAGCGCCAGCCGGGACGGTCGGTGGCTCACCCTCGGGTCAGGGCTGCCACAGGTCGAGGCGGTCGTCGGCGACGGCCTGGCCCATGGCTGTCATCTTGGCGACGTCCACGACGTCGATGGACGCGCCGCCCGAGGTCGTGGCGAACCCGCTGAACGGGGCCGTGATGAAGCGGACGTCGTGGCTGCGGATGTTGCGCAGCGAGAGGGCGAGCTGCTGGGTCTCGCCGATGTCGAGGTTCTGGTCGACGGTGAGGTTCTTGGTCGCCGCTTCGACGAGGCTCGCGAGCTTGACCGGGTTGGTCAGGGTGTCGCCGGAGATGACCTTGAGCATCAGCGCCTTGAGGAACTCCTGCTGACGCTGGCCTCGGGAGATGTCGCCCTGGCTCAGCTGGTAGCGCGACCGCACGAACTCCAGCGCCATGTCGCCGGTCATGTGCATCGTCGTGCCGCCGGTGAACTTGTAGGTGTCCTGGCTGCTCGACTCGGCGACGTAGACGTCCACACCGCCGACGGCGTCGGTCATGTTCTTGAAGCCCTCGAAGCCGATCTTGGCGACGTGGTCGACGTGGGCGCCCGTGAGGTTCTGCAGGGTCTCGACCAGGAGGGGCGCGCCGCCGTAGGCGAAGGACGCGTTGATCTTGTCCTTGCTGTGCCCGGGGATGTCGACGTAGAGGTCACGCGGGAAGTGGATCAGCGTGACGTTGTGCCGGTCCTCCGGGATGTGCGCCAGGATGATGACGTCGGCGCGGCCCCCGGAGCGGTCCGGACCCGCGTCGGAGCCGATGAACAGGAAGTTCAGGCCTTTCCCGGTGACCGGGGTCGCGCCCGGCCCGGTCGGGACCGGCTGCCCCGGCTTGCCGGCCAGCTCGTCAGGGGTCAGGGCTGGGAGGAGGTTCTCCGTCTGGACGTTGCTCGTCACCAGGTGGCCGAGGTAGATCCCGTAGCCGGTGACCGCCGCGATCGGCACCAGCAGCAGCACGAGGGCCACGATGAGGACCCGCTTGGCGCGGCTGCGGCCCCGCGGGGCGTCGTCACCCTCGGAACCGTCGCCCGCATCGCTCTCGGACCCGCCCCCCGACGCATCGCCCGACAGCCTCGTCAGGTCGTCGAGGTCGGTCACCGGGACAGTGTAAAGGGGCCAAACGGAGGATCCGGTCGTTTCCCCACTGCGGACGCGCCCACGTGCCCGATGTGCAACGATGGCGGGTGTTGGGTGGGCAACCGCTCTTGAGGGGGAGCGTGCACTGAGGGGTCCGGAGCGATGAGGATCACCCGGCAGGTAATCGCAGCGGGAGGCGTCGCGTGATGGTGGGTAACACGGTCCTGGTGACCGTCTGGTTGTTGGTCGGTGTCCTCGGCGTCGTCGCGGGCCTGTTGTGGCTGCGGGGGGTCGAGCGGTCGCCGTCGATCGAACGAGCTCCGCGGCTGGCTCTGCGTCTCGCCGTGCGGCGAGCGCCACCGTGACCGAGGCTCACGAACCGGACGCCCTGGCCGGATGACGACGGCGATCGGACGTCCCTCGACCCGCTCCAGCAGCGGAGTCGAGCGGTACACGCTCCGGATCGCCGTCACCGACGCCCTGGTCATCGCGTGGGCGGTCGTCGGCGCTCAAATCGTGCGCTTCGGCACGTCGGCCGGTGATGTGGACTCTCCCCAGACCTCGACGTTCGGGCTCGACTACCCGCTGGTGGCGGTCATCCTCATCGCACTCTGGCTGCTCGCCCTCCGCGTCCACAACGCCTACGACCCGCGCCTTTTCGGCCACGGCCCCGAGGAGTATCGCGCCGTCGCGACCGCGACACTGAGGCTGTTCGCGACCCTCGCCATCGTCAGCTACCTGTTCAAGCTGGAGCTGGCCCGTGGCTTCCTGCTCGTCGCGCTCCCGTTCGGGTTGGCCGGTCTCTTCCTCTCCCGGTGGATCTGGCGACGCTGGCTCGGCGCTCAGCGCGTGAACGGGCGGCTCTGCGACGCGATGATCGTCGTGGGCGACCGCGGCCACCTCGCCGGCCTGATCGCCGCCCTGCGCAACGTGCCCGAGGCCGGCTACACGGTGGTCGGCGCCTGCTGTTCCGACGGCACCGACCCGATCGCGGGCGTGCCGATCGTCGGCACCGAGCACCAGGCGGCCGAGGTCGCCGAGCGGCTGGGGGTCGACGTCGTGGCCTGCTCGGGCTCGTGGCGGCTGGGGTCGGAGGGGCTGCGTCGCCTGGGCTGGGAGCTCGAGGGCACCGGTATCGGGCTCGTCCTCGCGCCCGGGATGACCCAGGTGGCCGGACCGCGGATCCTCACCCGCCCCGTCGCCGGCCTGCCGCTGCTCCACGTCGAGGCTCCGACGTTCACGGGTCCCAAGCGGGCGGTCAAGAGCACCTTCGACGTCCTCGGGGCGCTGTTCCTCGGGATCATCCTCAGCCCGCTGCTGCTGGTGGTGTCGGTCCTCGTGGCCCGTGACGGCGGAGGCGTGTTCTACAAGCAGACTCGCGTCGGCCAGGGCGGCACACCGTTCCTCATGTGGAAGTTCCGCTCGATGGTGCCGGACGCCGACAAGATCGCCCCCGCGAGCGCCAACGACGGTGCGGGCCCGCTGTACAAGCTGAAGTCCGACCCGCGGATCACTCCACTCGGCCGCGTCCTGCGCCGTACCAGCATCGACGAGCTGCCGCAGCTCTGGAACGTGCTGCGTCGGGAGATGAGCCTCGTCGGCCCACGCCCGCCCCTGGCCTCGGAGGTCGCGCTGTACGAGCAGGACGTCTACCGGCGGCTGCTGGTGAAGCCCGGCATGACCGGTCTCTGGCAGGTCAGCGGCCGCAGCGACCTCCCCTGGGACGACGCAGTCCGCCTCGACCTCTACTACGTCGAGAACTGGAACCTCGTCGAGGACCTCAAGATCCTCTGGCGGACGGTACTCGCGGTCGCTAAGCGCCAGGGCGCGTACTAGCCGCCGCGGTGTCCGGGCGCGCCATGGACGGGTCGCTCTCGACGAGGTCCGCCACGGCGTGGTGCAGCGCCGCGTGGAAGGCGGGCTCGCCGAACTGCTCGGCGTGGTCCCGGATCGTGGCCTCCGACCACTCTCGGGTCCGGGCGGTGAGTACCGCCGACCGGATCTCCCGAGGCGTTGGGTGGCCGAAGAAGAGCCCGGTCGTGCCAGGCACCACGGTGTCGAGGTATCCGCCGGCTCCGAGGGCCAGCGTCGGCTTGCCGTAGGCGGCGGCCTCCAGCGGGGTGAGGCCGTAGTCCTCAAGGCTCGGCGCCACGAGGGCCCGGCTGCGCGCGTACACCCAGCGCAGCTGCGCGTCGGTGAGGTTCGACTGGAGCCGGACGTTGGGCGGGAGCCGTCGCTCGAGGGACCGCTTGAGCGGACCGTGACCGACGACGACGAGCCGCTCGGGCAGGTCTCGGAAGGCCTCCACGGCGGCCTCGACGTTCTTGTACGGCAACAGTCGTGAGACCACGAGGTAGTAGTCGCGCCACCCGTCCAGGGCGGCGACCGGTTCCTGCGGTGCGTCCGGGTCCATCCCGTGCGGCGCGGGCAGGACCGGCGCCTCGATCCCGTAGGCCTCGCGCATCCGGTCGCGGACCACCCGGGAGTTCGCGAGGTAGCCGTCCGCGGCGAGCGCATGCCGCTTGTCCCAGCGCTTCAGCCACGGCGTGAGGCTCAGCAGCACCAGGCCGCGCACGGACTGCGTGTGCTCGGCCCCAAGGTACGCCTCCGCCTGGTAGAGCCAGCGTGCGGGCGCGTGGCAGTAGACCAGCCGTCGACCGCTCGCCGAGAAGCCGTGCGCCCAGCCGCTGCTGGACGCCAGCACCACGTCCTCGGTGATCCGCATGGACCGCGCCGCGAACGGAAGCAGAGGGAGGGCCGTGCGATGGTGGCGCCTCAGGCTGGGAACGTCGTTCAGCGCCGACGTGACGACCCGCGCGTCACGGAACTCGGGATAGGTGTGCTCCGGGTCGTAGAGCGTCGTGTAGATCGTCGCGTCCGGGAACGCCCGGTGCATCGCGAGGACGACGCGTTCGGCGCCGCCCCGCTGGGTGAGGTAGTCGTGCGCGATAGCGACGGTGGGGTGCGAGCGGGTCGCCCTCTTCGTGGCAACGTCGTCCAGCACGGACCGCATCGTATCCGCTCGAAGGTCCCACGAAGGGGTCTCAAGTGTGACATTTCTCCCGGAGCGCCAGGACGGTGAACCCCGCTCCATGGCGCCGGCGACAGCCGCGGGGAAGTCCTCGGCGACCGCCAAGGTCACCCGCGGGTCGTCGGCCTCCCGGAACCCGGCTACCGGCGTACTGACCACCGGGCGGTTCGCGGCGCGGTACTCGTAGAGCTTGATGGGATCCAGGCTGTCGGTGAAGGGCGTGACCACGTGCGGGACCAGCAGGACGTCGGCGTGGGTCAGGTATGCGGGTACGAGCGCGGAGTCGCGCGGCCCCAGAAGCAGCACACCGGCCCCCTCGAGCCGGCGGCGCTCGGCCGGGTCGATGGGGGCGGGTCCGACGAGGACGACGGTGGCCCGGGTCCCCAGAACCCGAGCTGTGGTGGCGCAGAGGGCGAGGTCGACGCGGTCGGCGTGGACAGTGCCGACATAGAGGGCGACCCGCCCCTGAGGGAGGTCGGCCGGGCGGGGTCCGGGGTCGCGGTAGGCGTCGACGTCCACTGCGTTGGGAACCATAGAAAGCGCGCGATCCTGCCGAGCCGGTCGCTTCGCGGCGAGTAGGGCGGGGGAGCACACGACCACGTGGGCGGCGTCCCGAAGCAACAGCGACTCGTCGGCGACGAGGCGGGCGTGCTCGGCGCCGGTGAGGCCGGCGTGTAGCCAGTCGTCGGTGACGTCGTACAGGGCGCGCCAGCCGGTTCGGGCCAGCAGGGCGGCGGTCGCGGGGTCGTTCACCCACAGGAGCGGGTCGGTGAAGTCCAGCTCTTGGGCGGCGCGCACGACCTGCTCCGCCAGCCGCGCGTCCGCGTGCGGGTCGACCCGGCGCGGGAGGGCCTTGGTGCCCTGGTGGAGCCAGAGGCGCCCGTCGGCGACACCGTCGAGCCGCGGTCCCCGCCTCAGTCCCGCCCCGCGCCGCGGCCGCGAACGCCGCCGCGCGTCGTGGATGGGGTCGGCGGGCGGTTCGACGAAGAGGACTCGGAGGCCGGGATCGTCACGCAGCAGCCGGGAGACCAGGTGCTGGTTCCGGCGCCAGACGCCGTCCCAGGCCTCGAGGGACGCGACGACGAGATCTCGGCCGGGCTCCGGCGTCACAGGAGGCTCCGGTACACCGCGTCGGTGGCTCGCTCTTGAGCCTCGAGAGTGAACCTCGTGCGCTGGACGTTCCTCAGGTCCTCCCCGTATGAGGCCCGGGTGGTGTCGTCGTCGGCGAGCTCGGCCAGCAGCGCTCCGGCGGCGTGGACGTCGCCGGGCGGGAAGAGCGCCGCCCTGGGGACGGTACCGACGGTCTCGAGGTGGCCGCCACCGCCGGCGGCGACGACCGGCAGCCCGACGGCCATGGCCTCCACGACCGAGAGCCCATAGGCCTCGTCCGGCCGCGGGGCGAGCAGGACCCCGGCCGTCGCCATCAGCCCTGCGACATCGCCCGCGTGGCCGAGGAACCGGGTCGAGCGGGCAATACCGAGGCGGTCGGCCTGACGTTCGAGCTGGTCCCGGAGCGAGCCGCCGCCGGCCACCACCAGCGTCCAACCCCGCTCGGCCAGCCGGGAGGCCCGAAAGGCGTCCAGCGCAAGGCCGGTGCGCTTCTCCGACTCGAGGCGCTGGGCCACGAGCACGACCCGCTTCCGGGAGCCGCGCGTCCACCGCCGCCCGCTCGCGCACTCCCGCGTGGACGACCGTGCTGACCCCTTCGACGTAGTGCGCGGCATACGCGCTGACCGCGATCTGGGCGTCGATGCGAGCCGGCCGCCCGGCGCCCGACCCAGCGGTTGAGGGGGGTGCTGCCGCGGGTGTCCGCGAAGTGCCTCGTCGTGACGACCGCCGCCGTGGTCCCCAGCGCCGCGATCACGCCGGCGACCTCCGATGCGGTCATGTGGACGTGCACGACGTCCGCCCGCGGCACGAAGGTGCGGGCGGTGCGGATCGTCTGGGCCAGTCCGCTCGTGGCGCGGAAGATCACGTCCTCACGGCCGATGTCCCTCCGCATCGAGGCCTCGTCGCCGCCGATGACCGCCACCGTGGCGCCGGCGCGCTGCTGAGCACCCGCCAGCAGGGCGACGTGCCGCTCCACGCCTGCGAACCGGTCGGAGCAGACGACGTGCAGAACCCTCATCGCGGCATGGTCGCGGGGTACCGGCTCCTGACGACGCCGTGCTGCTGTCATCGGACGGATCCCCTGGTCGTGACCCGTTCGAGCTCGCGCGACACCGCGCCCTCGGAGTCCTCGCCCGGTGTCGTGCACCAGCTGACCGAGGCACAGGCCGGCCACGAGGAACGGGATGGAGACCTGGGCGGTGACCCAGAAGAGGTCGAACTGGGACTGGACGAACCGACCGAGCACGACCGTGAAGGCCAGCGTCCCGTAGAGCGGCGGGACCCGCCAGAGGACGACGAGGCTGCCGATCATGAGCGCGAGGAACGCCAGGAGGCCGAGGAGGCCCGCCGTCGTGAGGACCTCCATCTCCGCGTTCGGGCGGCTGGAACTTCACGTCGAACCGGTCGGTGTACCACCACCGCAGGCCGGCGCCGAAGATCGGGTCGGAGAGCCAGACGTCGGTCGAGTCCTGGAACCAGTTGATCCGCTGGAACAGCGAGTTGAACTGGTTGCCGGAGTCGATCTGGTCGCGGATGAGAGTGGTGACGAAGGCCACCGCGCCGACACCGCCGAAGATGACGAGCTTCGAGCGCTTGCGGGTCTCGTCGCTCCGCAGGACGACGACCGCGAGGGCGACGGCCAGTCCGATGATCGCCTGCCGCGACTGGGTGAAGAGCAGTCCCAG
Source organism: uncultured Actinomycetota bacterium (assembly GCA_963787725.1). Lineage (GTDB taxonomy): Bacteria > Actinomycetota > Actinomycetes > Actinomycetales > Dermatophilaceae > Lapillicoccus. Next base: position 229,607 of record CAWBEH010000010.1, read on the forward strand.
GCAGCAGAGGACGAACGTCGCGAGGGCCAGCAGCCGTGGCCACCGCATCCAGGGCGGGTGGACGTAGGCGATCAGCGCGCCGATGCCGAGGACGCATCCGGCGAAGTTCTTGTGCATCTCGAACGGGAAGTGCGGGTAGACCGCGCTCGAAGCCTGCACCCAGGTTGGCGACGCCCTGCGCCACCGTGGAGCCGGCGATGACGATGCACGCCGGCCATGAGCAGGCTCAACGCCACCGGAGCTCGACCGGCCCGGCCCAGCGCCCACCCCACGACCAGCGCGCCGCCGGTCAGGAGTGCCGGCGTGGAACCACTCGACGACGTTCGCGGAGTAGGGGTTGTTGACCACGGTGAACAGCGTGGCGGCCTGGTAGAGGGTCACCAGCCAGAGCAGGGAGCGCAGCGCCGCGCTGTAGGGCCGTTGTCCCAGCGCGACGGCGGGCCAGAACGCGAGGAAGAGGACGACGTCCGACACCGAGATCTCCGCGCCGCCCAGCCGGAGGCGGGCGACCACCAGCATGGCGGGCACCGCCAGCAGCGGGATGATCGTCGGGTCGGCGAGGGTCAGGCCGAGCATGAGCACGGCGACGGCGATGGCGATGGCGATGACGGGTTCCTGGGGAACGAGCCGTCCGACGCCCAGGACGAGGACGAGGACGAGGACGACACCGAGAACCCAGAACACCGGCCCGGCCAGGCGGTCACGGACGCGGGTGATCACGAGGCGCTCCCGACCGCGACCGGCGAGGGGCGAAGGCTCGTCTCGGCTCGAGCGGGACCTCGCAGGTAGAGCCCGAGTCGGAGGCGGGCAGCGGAGCGTCGAGCCGGAGGGAGGACCACCGCGCGCAGGGCCGATCCCGCGATCTGCGCCGAGCGCGCGACGTGCCAGCCCCCGCTGCCGTGGTGCTTGCGCAGGTAGAGCTCCTGCGACGCGTGGAAGTGGGTCTCCCGGCGGCGTGGCGTCGGGGCTGGTCCCGGCGCCGACGTGCACCGCGGTCACCGTGGGCACGACGGCATGTCGCCAGCCGAGACGGGCGGCGCGCCGAGCCCAGTCGGTCTCCTCCGCATACAGGAAGAACCGCTCGTCGAACCCGCCGACCTGGCGGAGCGCAGCCGCTCGCAGCAGCAGGACGGTGCCGATGGCGTATGCCTGGTGCCGGGCACCGAGCCGGCCGAGTCCGACGGCCTCGAGCCAGGCGCCGGACGGCGTGGGGAAGGGCCAGGCCACGCGGACGGCTCGACCCTGCTCGTCGACCTGGGCCGGCGCGACACTGGCCAGCCGCGGGTCGGCGTGGAGCGCGGCGGCGAGGCGGGCGATGTCGTCACGGCTGACCACCGCGTCCGGGTTGAGGAGGAGCACGTCGTCCTCGTCGTCGAGGTGCGCGAGGGCGAGGTTGACCCCGAAGCCGAACCCCCCGTTGCGCCCGGAGTCGACGTACTCGGCGCCGGTCTCGCGACAGACGTCGCGCACGGTCGTGGAGGAGGAGTTGTCCACGACGAGCACCGGCCGGTCGCCGCGACCAGCTGTCCGGGAGCAGCGGCTCGAGCGTCCGCCGCAGCAGCTCCGGTGAGCCGTACGCCACCACGACGACGGCCGGCAGCCGGGGTTCGGCGGCGGCATCGGCGGTCGTGGCTCGGTCGGCGTCTCGGTATGCGTCGCACGCCGGTACATCGCGACGTACCGGTCGGCCACGGCTTCCCAGTCGCATTCGGCCGCCCGACGGAGTCCCTGGTCACGCAGCCGCCCGGCGAGCTCGGGGTCGCCGAGGACGTCCTCCAGGGCCACCCGCAGGATCTCGGCGTTCCCGGGTGGGACCAGCAGCCCCGCCTCGCCGACCACGTCGGGCAGAGCGCCGCTGTCGCTCGCGACGACCGGGACGCCGGCGGCCATGGCCTCGACCGCGACCCGCCCGAACTGCTCGACCCACGTCGGCGTCGTCAGGGAGGGCACCGCCAGCACGTCGAGGCCCCCGTAGAAGGCCGCGAGCTCGTGGTCGTCGACTCGGCCCAGGAACGTCACCCGACCGGCCAGGTCGGGCCTGGCGGCCCGCTGACGAAGCGCATCGGCCGCGGGACCATGGCCGGCGAGGGTGAGCCGAACCTCGGGCATACCGGCAACCGCGTCGAGCAGGACGTCGACACCCTTGTGGTCGGCGAGCCGCCCGGCGTAGCCCACGACGGGAGGGCGTCGCGGAGCGGCCGCGTCGGCCGCACGCTGCAGCGGGGCGACGTCGACGCCGAGCGGGATGAGGTCGGCCCGGCCCGGGAACCCACGCCGTTCGACCAGCGTCCCGGCGGCGGCGTTGCACACGCTGACCGCCCGTGCGCCACGAAGGGCCCGCCGCTGGAGCACCCGGAACGGCGCGGGCAGTCGCTTCTCGAGGTTCTGGGCGGAGTACAGCGCATACGGGGCTCGCTGCCGCCGCAGGGCCCGCAGCGCGAGGATCTCCGCGGTGGCGAGGGCGAACGGCTCCTCGTGGACGTCGATGAGGTCCCAAGGCTCTCCGAGGGCCCGCCACAGCGGGCGCGGGTCGTAGACGAACAGAGCGGGATGCGATCCCCAGGTCCGCACGCCCTCGACCGGCTCGTCGGCCCGGGGCTCGAGCCGGACGAGGGCACCGGCCTCGTCCCATTCCCGAGCGGTCAGCAGGCGCACGTCGACCCCACGACGCCGGAGTGCGCGCTCGCGCTCACGCCAGGCGTCGACGACGCCGCTGTGGGAGATCCGCAGCACGCGCACGGGGGAGTTCCTTCACGGGCTCGTCAGTGGTCGGGAGCGACCTTATCGGTGCAGCACGAGACGGCGACCCGTCACTCGTCGCGGCCGGTCGTGTAGCCCTGAGCGTACGACGGCAAGCACCCCCACCGCGATTGACGCCGTCCCAACCGTGGTCTATGGGAGGATGTCACGTCCGTCCGTCGTGTCGGCACGTTCCCCTCGAGTTCTCCGTCGAGTTACACAGGAGTCGTCAGCGTGCAGTTCAGGGACTTCCTGATCGTCCTCCGCAACCGTTGGCGGACGGTTGCGGCGTGCGCGCTCCTCGTGCTCGGCGCCACCGCCGCCTACACGATGACGCTCACCCCGACCTTCACGGCAACCGCGCGGGTGTACTTCTCCGCCACCGGTGGCGAGACGACGCAGGGGCAGCAGCAGCGCGGGGCCCTACGTCATCACCAGCCACGGACCTCAACACCTACGTCGAGGTGCTCCGGTCGCCGTCGGTCCTCGATCCGCTCCGAACGACGCTCGGTCTGCCGCCGAGTGCTCCCGTGAATGTCAGCGCCTCGGTCCCTCCCACGGCGTCCGTCCTCGACATCACGGCCGTCGACAGCTCGCCGGAAGGGGCCGCGCGCATCGCGAACGCGGTCGGCCCCGAGCTGGCCAAGGTGGCCCAGAAGTTCTCCCCGCTGCTGGCCAGTACCGGGCAGACCGTCGATGCCACGACGATCACCCCCGCGGTGCCACCCAGCTCACCGACCACCCCCGACGTCCGGCGCAACCTCGCGCTCGGCCTGCTGGCCGGGCTGGCCATCGGCATCGGCGTGGCCTTCGGCCGGCACGCGCTGGACACCAAGGTGCGCTCCGAGGTGGACGTCAAGACGCTGTCCGACCGGCCGCTGCTCGCGAGCATCCCGATGGACAAGAACACCAAGGGCAAACCCCTCAGCCTCGTGACGGATCCGCACGGGATGCACGCCGAGGCCATTCGCCGTCTGCGCACGAACCTGCTGTTCGTGGACGTCACGACGGGTAAGCACTCGTTCGTCGTGACGTCGGCGATGCCCGGGGAGGGCAAGACGACGACGGTCATCAACCTGGCCATGGCGTTGGCCGATACCGGCGCCCGCGTGCTGCTCGTCGACGGCGACCTGCGCAACCCCTCCGTGGCCCGGACGATGGGTCTCGAGGGCGGGGTCGGTCTGACCACGATCCTGCTCGGCGCCGCGACCGTCGACGACGTGGTCCAGCAGTGGCGCGACTCCAGCCTCTACGTGCTTCCCGCGGGGCAGATCCCTCCGAACCCGAGCGAGATCCTGGGGTCGGAGCCGATGGAGACGCTGTTCGACCACCTGACCAAGGAGTTCGACTACGTCCTCGTCGACAGCCCGCCGGTGCTGCCGGTCATCGATGCGATCGTCATCAACAAGCTGGTCGGCGGCCTCCTCTTCGTCGTGGCGGCCGACCGGACCCGGAAGCGCGATCTCCAGTCCGCCCTGAAGGCACTGACGACGGTGGACGCACGAGCCGCGGGGTTCGCGCTGAACATGGTCGCCGGCGGCGCCGGCCGACCCGTACCGCTACGGCTACTACCGCTACGACGAGGAGCAGAAGACGGCTCGTACCGGGGGCCGGCGGGCCAAGAAGCACGCTCGAAGCCACTGAGGTCCGCCGAGGCCGCTGGCCAGCGGACTCCTCGCTAGGCGTCGAGCCGTTCGAGCAGGCCGGCCGCGACCAGGTCGGCGAGGAACGAGTCCACCTCGGCCCGGATGGTGTCCGGCGGACGGTCCACCAGGGCGGCGACCCGCTCGACCACGTCGACCGATGTGTCGGTCGAGGTGGCCTCCAGCCAGATCAGTGAGCCGACTCCGTTGAGCACCCGCGCGGGACCGTCGGGGAGGGGCGCCAGGTAGACGACCGCCCCGTCGTCGTCCCGGTCCTCGACGACCATGGCGACGTCGGCCGGGCGGGCGTAGACGCTCACGATGTTCGAGTATGCCGTCGGCGGCGCCGCTCGCGGAGGTCACCGAGCTCCTGGCTCACGCCGCGGACCGGACGCGCCACGAACTCGCGCAGCATCTCGAGTCGAGTCGGTTGACGGCCGATCCGGTTGGCGAGGTGCTCGGTGTTGACCAGAGGCGCGCGCGCCGCCAACCGCAACGCGGCGCGCAGCGTGGGCGCCGCCCACACGCGGGCGACCCATTCCTCCAGCCGGGTGCCCCCCTGTGAGGCGACCTTCCAGAGCAGGTACTCGCGGCGTCCCCGGTACCGCTCCAGCTCGCCCAGCCCTGCGCTGAAGGCAACCTCCGCGCGCAGGCTCGGCGACGAGAGCGGTCACCTGCTCGCGAAGCTCGGGCGGCGTCCCCTCCCATGCGGTTCGCACCAGCGCCATCCGGCTCGACGCTCCACCAGAGCGAGCGGCGTTGAGCACCATGATGAGCACCTGAGCCGCGAGTGACGGCACGGCGCAGGAGACGCCGGCCAAGTGCGCTTCGTCGTGCGAGCCGACCCACAGCTGCTCGAAGGCCTCGTCCGCGGCCAGACCGATGCCGGGGAAGTTCCGGTGAATGTCACCGAAGCCCCAGCTGTCGTGGAAGAAGGTGGCGGCGTGCCCGAAGGGTGATCCCGACTCGAAGTCGCTGTAGTGCTGCCAACCGTGGCGCTCCAAGCGCTCCAGGAGGAGCGGGATGTGGCTGGGACGCACCAGCACGTCGGCGTCCGAACCCGAGCCGACCACCGTGCCGATCGACGCATCGACCGCGACTCCCTTGATGTGGAGGATGTCGACGTCGGGCCTCGGCGGCGATGACCTGCAGCGCAGCGTGAGCGAAGGCCAGGCGCGCCGAGAGGGGGACACCGACCGCCTGGCCGGCGTCCGAGGGAGCCGTCACCTCGACGCGGCCGGCGCCGTCGGGAACGTCCCGGCCCCAGCGACCAGGAGGCCCGCTTCCAGCATCTGGTCAACCGCCTCCCGAACGATCCGCGGCGCATCCGGGTGGGCACCATGCTGCTGCTCCACGATGGACACGATCTCCGCCTGGGCGACGCCGTCACGGGCTGCCTCCCAGATGGCGAGCCCGATCTCGCCGAGCCGTACCGGGACCTGGTCGACGAGGACGAGGGCCTCTCCGTCCGTCGCGACGCCGTCGAGGACGTGTCCTTGGAGAAGCTCCTGGTCGTCGACGGCTCGGCGGATCGGCCAGGTGCCGAGGTCATCGGGGCCTTGCCGCTGCGGCAAAATCGCGTGCCACGGGTCACGGGCATCGATCTCGCGGTCCAGCAGCTCCGACATCAACGACAGCACGCGCTCGTCCATGTCGCCATACGTCAGACGGAGAACGCCACCGCACCGATCGATGATCCTGCTCATGAACTGCAGGGGGTCGGGCAGCTTCGCCAGGGCCGACGCTTGCGGAATCAGCTCGAGCAAGGCATCCACCAGGGGAACAGCCGTCAGGGTCGGGCGGTCACGGTGACCCGGGACCCGATCGAGAAGGACGATCCGAGCGATTCTCAGGTCACCCGATGGCAGACCAAGGCCGAGCTCGTCCGGCGACCTCTGTACCTCACCGCCGGGTCGACGGAGCGAGAGGGGCCGCCCGAACGGCAGGACGTCGCCACCGAGGCCGATCGACACGGTCTCGTCGGTGACGTAGCCGAAACCATGACGAGCGAGATACGACGAGGCGGTGGTCTTGCCCATGCCGGAGGGTCCGAGCGAGGGCCACCACGCGACCGTCGGCGTCGGCGATGCCAGCGGCGTGGAGCATGAGCCGGGTTCCGGCGGCAGCTTCGATCGCCCGAATCGTCACCTGGCTGAGCAGCGCCCGGCCCTGTTGACCTGCCGGGATCGAACGAAGGTCGATCGCGTATCGCCGTCGGCACCGCCGCTCGTCGCCTGGCGCGGAGGCGAGACCATTGCTGCTGGAGAACCGCTGCCTCGCCGCGCAGAGGCGCAGGTGACAACGAACGTCGAGCCGAGACCTCCAGGTGTAACACGTTCGCCCCGACGGCGCTCCACTCGGGTCACGGGACAGCACCGGAGAGGTCCGGCCCTACGCCCCGCATCGATCCGCTCCCCGTACACGACATTGACGGATTGGGCCCGAAATGACTGGCGGGAAACGGGCGACTGTCCGTTTCGGGAGGGAGGCCGCAGGGGTCGGGCCACTCGGCAGTGCAGCGCTAGCGCGTTACGGCGTCGGGCAAAGGACGGTATCGTCGCGCACTCCCGGGGCGGAGACGCAACCGACTGGAACTGCTCGGGTCCGTCGTTAACCGTGAAGTACACGTTGATGAAGTTGGCGCTGTTGTGCGCTGCAGTAGATCACCGGCGTCAGGCAGGCAACCTCTTCGCCTGGTTGCCACGGTGATCGTCTGGTTAACGTGCCAGCACGGGCGCGTTGCCCGTGTTCGCTTGAATCTTCGTGACGGTGATCGTCGCGGTCACGGCACAGGTCGTTCGTGAAGCAGATCATGAGCCTATAGCCGAAGTTGTTCTGGCCTGCGCCGGGCTGCTTGCAGCTCAGTGGGCTGAACGTCGCCGTGAGGCACTGGGAGGCTCCCGCCGCCATCGCGGGCGCAGCGGTGGCGACGACGACCGCGGGGACGGCCCACGCCGTGCCCTTCACGACGGTACGACGCGAGATGCCCGACTTGGGCTTCGTCATCTCAGGCTTATCGGTCACTTGTACTCCCCATGGTGGAGCGCGCTCTCGCACGCAACTCGACGTTCGACGACGCAGCCTTGCGCCAACTGCCCCCCGGGCTCCCCGAACCCTACCGGTACCTTGCGGTGCTTTGGCTACATTTCGGTCACGGCGGATGTGCCGGTGGCGATCTGTGGCGGCTCGCTGCGGGCCAACCGAAGGGTGCTCGGCGAGCGGACGCTACCACGCTGCGCCCACTGCGGAGCACCCCCGGCTCGTCTGCTGGACGGCATGACGAACCGGTCACGCGAACCCTAGACTTTCCGGGTGCCGATCGACGCGCTGTTCACTGCTCCGCTCATCGTGGCCGCCGTCTTCGTCGCCAGCGCTCTCGGCAAGCTCGCGGATCCGCGGCGTGCCGCCCTGGCCTTCGACGCGCTCAAGGTCCCCCGGCCTCTCGCCCAGGGGTGGATACGAGCCGCCCATCCCTGGGCGGAGCTGCTCATCGCCCTCTGCCTCGTCGTCACCTCCGGCATCCCGGCGGTCGTCACGGCGACCGTCACGACGGTCCTGGCCGTCGTCTATCTGGTCCTCATCGTCCGGGCCCTGCAGAGTCCGGAGCCGACCGACTGCGCGTGCTTCGGCGTCGTCGGGGCCGAGCAGGTCTCGGGCTGGACGGTCCTTCGAAACGTCTGGCTGCTCGGCCTCTCCGCGGTATCCGTGTGGGTGGCCCAGGACGGACGCTCGCCGCTGCAGTGGGCGGTCGGTCTCGGTTCTGACGCGTGGTGGCTGGTCGCGATGGTGGCGGCGGCCACGATGACCGCACTCGTCGTGCACCCGAGCGCGCCGAAGCCCGCCGCCGAGGACGCTGTCGAGGATCTGGACCTCGAGGACTACGAGCGGACCGCAGATCCCCCACGTCCCCGCTCACCATGGCGGACGGGAGCTGTCGTGAGCCTTCGGGAGTTCGCCGGATCACGCCCCAAGCTCATCCTCGCGGTGTCGGGGACGTGCTCGAGCTGCCTGCCGACCATCGAGGCTGCGCCGCAGTGGCGAGAGCGGCTGCCGGAGGTCGACATCCACCTTCTGTATGCGAGCACAGACGACCCGGCCACGTCGAGCCCGTCCCAGCCGCAGACTCTGTACGACCCGCAGCGGTTCGTCTACGAGGCACTGCAGCTGCGCGGCACACCGTCCGCGGTGCTCCTCGGCGCCGACGGGATGCTCGCGGGCGGCCCCGTCGCCGGCCACGACGTCATCAGCGCCTTCGTGGCGGACGTGGAAGCCGAGCTGGCCGAGCCTCCGCCTGCTGCCGAGGTAGAGCCGCGTCGGGGACTCGGGTTAGCCTGACTCTCCGAGACTCAACCGTCCAACGCCGCCGCGAGAACGGCCCTTGGTGACCTTCAACATCCTCTTCGTCTGCACGGGGAACGTCTGTCGTTCTCCGGCTGCCGAGCGACTGCTGCGCCGTGACCTCGACGGCGCGGCGGGTGGGATCGCTGGGCTCTCGGGGGTCAACGTCGCCAGCGTCGGAACGAGCGCCCTCGTCGGCGAGCCGATCAGCCCACCGATGGCCGCGCTCCTCACCGAGCGCCGGCGCCGACGCCGAGGACTTCGTCGCGCGTCAGATCACCCCGGAAGTAGTCCGCGCGGCGGACCTTGTCCTCACCATGAGCAGCGTCCACCGCCGGCAGACGGTGACGCTGGTCCCGGCAGCGGTACAGCACACGTTCGTCCTCGGGGAGCTGGAGCACATGCTCGGGCACGTCGACCCGGACGAGGTGACCACGCTCGCCGGCGCCGGCGCCTCCAGCGGCGAGCGACTGCGCGCCACCGTGGCGTTGGCCAAGCGCTACCGGACACCGGGGGTGGACCCCGCGGAGGACATCGTCGACCCGTACGGACGGTCCAACTCCGTCTACGCGGCCAGTTTCGCGCAGATCGAAGCGGCCCTCGAGCCGTTGGTCCGGCTGCTGACCTTCGTGCCGCGCACCTCCGCGTAGCGGTGCGGGGGAGGCGGATGACCACGCCGCAGCCCGTCACCGGGGAGGGACGGCTTCGGCGGCGGGTCCTAGCCGCGCTCGTGGCGCTGGGCTTGGCGGCGGCCTTCGCCCTCACCTATGTGGTCATGGTCCGGACCGCGAGGGGCCAGGCCGTCGACGTACGCGTGTTCCGGCTCGTTTTCGGACTCGTACCCAACGGCTGGCCGGTCGAGCTGGTCACGGCCTTCGCGCGCGCCGCCGCTGTCGGCGCGCTGGCGCTGGTCGCCACGGTCCTCGGCGTCGCCGCCGTCGGCCGGCGAGCGTGGGCGGCGCTCACCGCCGCCGTTCTCACCTTGGCGACCGCGGTGGCGCTCGGACCCTATCTGCGCGACGAGGTGCTCAGCCGGCCGCGATTCACCGACGAGACCTTTCCACTCAACAGCCTTCCGTCCACGCACGCCACGGCCGCGGCGGCGCTGACTGTCGCCGTCGTGCTGTTGTGGCCGCGACCGCGACCCTGGTGGCTGCTGAACGCCTGCGGGGTGGTCCTCCTGCTCGTCGCCGTCGGCAATGTCGTGAGCCAGGCGCACAGACCGAGCGACGTCGTCGCCGCGTTCCTCCTGGTGGGCGCCCTCGCCGCGGGCGCCCTGGCGCTGGTCGGGACGCCCGAGTCGCGACACTAGAGTCCCTCCGTGCAGACCGACACCTCGACCCATGCGCGGGCGTTGGCGTTCTACCTCCCCCAGTACTTTCCGATCCCCGAGAACGACGCGTGGTGGGGTCGGGGGTTTACCGAGTGGACCAACGTCGCGAGCGCCCGTCGGCTCTTCCCCGGCCACCAGCAGCCCACCCTGCCGTCCGAGCTCGGCTTCTACGACCTGCGAGTCCCCGAGACCCGGGCCGCGCAGGCCGAGCTCGCCCGCCACTATGGCGTCGAGGCCTTCGTCTACTGGCACTACTGGTTCGGCGACGGCGACCGGATCCTTGACCGCCCGTTCCGCGAGGTGCTCGCGTCGCGGGGAGCCCGACCAGGCCTTCTGCCTGGCCTGGGCCAACCAGACGTGGACCGGCATCTGGCACGGGGCGCGGGACCGCGTCCTCAAGCAGCAGCGCTACCCCGGACCCGACGACGACCGGCGCCACTTCGACGAGCTGCTCCCCGCGTTCACCGACGCGCGCTACCTCACCGTCGACGGACGGCCGGTGTTCTACGTCTTCCGTCCGGAGGAGCTGCCGAACGCCGCCGCGTTCGTCGAGCGGTGGCAGCGGATGGCGACGGAGGCCGGCCTGCCGGGTCTCTACCTCGTCGCGGAGATGAGCGACCTCCTGGGCCGCGGACCCGCCTACGCCGCGTCGATGGCCGACGGCTTCGACGCGGCCGTGTACATGCGGCTGCCGGCCGAGGTCACGCCGCGCAGCGTGCTGCGGATGCGGGTGCTGCGCAAGGCGATGCGGGGAGGACCCGAGATCTACTCCTACTCCGACTCCGTCATGGCGGCGTCGCGACGCGGCCCGCACATCCAGCCGTGCGTCTACCCGAACTGGGACAACACGCCGCGTTCGGGACGCGGCGGCCTGGCGCTCGTCGGGGCCACGCCGGAGAAGTTCCGGCGGAACGTCGTCGACGCCGTCGCCACCCTGCGCGACCGGCCCGCCGAGCAGCGGCTGCTCTGGGTGAAGTCCTGGAACGAGTGGGCCGAGGGGAACCACCTCGAACCGGACGCCCGGGACGGCCGCGGCTGGCTGGAGGCGCTGCGCGACGGGCTCACTGCGGATGGCTGACACGAGTTCTGGGCGGCGGCTGCGGATCGCCATGATCTCGTACTACCTGCCGAGCGGCAGCAAGATCGGCGTCGGGTACCAGGTGCACGAGCTGGCCGGCGAGCTGGTCCGGCGCGGCCACCACGTCGACGTCTACAGCGAGTGCCCGCCGGTCACCGGCGCGACGTACGGGCATCACCGTGTGCGGCTCACCGGGTCGCTGCGCACCTTCCGGTTCGCCACCGAGCTGCGCCGGATGGACTTCTCGGGCTACGACGTCCTGCACGCCCACGGTGACGACTACTGGATGTGGCGACGGCGCGTGCCGGTGCACGTGCGCACCCTGCACGGCTCATGCTTCGAGGAGGCGCTGACCGTCAAGGGCGGCAAGGAGAAGGCTGCGGATGGTGGCCCTCGGGTTCTCCGAGGTGCTCGCCTCGTTCGCCGCCGACACGACCGTGGTCGTCTCGCCGGCGACCCGGCGCTGGGTTCCGTGGGTCCGGCGGGTGATCCCCAACGGCGTGGACACCGCGAGGTTCCACCCCGATCCCGCGGCCCGGGCCGAGCGTCCCGACCGTGCTGTTCGTCGGGACGTGGCACGGCCGCAAGCGCGGGGCCGCGCTGGCCGACGCGTTCGTCACCTCGGTGCGTCCCGCGGTGCCCGAGGGCGGAGCTGCTCATGGTGACCCAGGACGCTCCGCCCGACCCAGGACCGGGAGTTCGCGTCCTAGGCCGGCTCGACGACGAGGCGCTGGCTGACGCATACCGACGGGCCTGGGTCTTCTGCCTGCCTTCGGACTACGAGGGGTTCGGCATCCCGTACGCCGAGGCGCTGGCCAGCGGCACCCCGGTCGTCGCGACACCGAACCTCGGGGCGAAGTACGTCCTCGACGACGGACGCGCCGGCGAGCTGGTCGACCTGCCGAACGTCGGGGCAACGCTGGTGGCCCTGCTCGTGGACGCGGACCGACGGGCCGTCATGCGCGCGGCCGGACTCGCCCGCGCCCGCGAGTTCTCATTGTCGTCAGTGGTGGACCGGTACGAGGAGCTGTACCGCCGGCCCACCTCACGCCAGTGAGGTGACATCAGCGCCATGACGCTAGAGTCCCGAGTCGAGCCAAGGTGCTCAACGACGACGTCGAACGGTGTGAACGCGATGGGACCGGACGTCGTCGTCGTCCTCTCCTACCGCGGCCGCGACGACACCCTTCAGTGCGTCGAGTCGCTCGTCGACGGGAACCCCGAGGCTCAGGTCGTCGTCGTGGACAACGGGTCCGACGACGGCGTGCTCGAGGCGGTCAGCGGCCGGTGGCCGACGGTCGAGACCCTCCAGACCGGCGACAACCTCGGGTTCGCCGGCGGCATGAACCGTGGGCATCGAGTGGGCCTTGGCTCGCGGGGCCGCGACCGTGACGGTGCTCAACAACGACACCCTGGTCCCATCGGGCGTCGCTGCCGCACTCGCGGCGCGGGCGCGCTCGGGCGTCGCCGTCAGTCCCGAGGTCCGGTATGCAGCGAACGGTGCGGTGTGGTTCGGCGGAGGAGTGGTCGACGGGGAGACCGGTCTGGCGCGGCACCTGACCGACGCCGAGCTGGCGCGCGCCTTTCCCGGCTCCGGGCCGCGGTCGGTCGAGACGTTGGCCGGCTGCTGCGTCACGGCCTCGGCGGAGGTCTGGCGCACCGTCGGAGGGTTCGACGAGCGCTACTTCCTCATCTTCGAGGATGCCGACTGGAGCATGCGGGCCCGCGCTCGCGGGGTCCAGCTGCTCGTCGACCCGAGCGTCCAGATCCAGCATGCGGTCTCGGCGTCCTTCACCGAGGAGCGGGCCCTGCTCGGGTTCTACTACTACGCCCGCAACGGTTTGCTGTTCGGAAGCCGGTGGCGACGACACACGGGACGCGGTGACACCCGCACCGCCGCTCGGTTCCTGCGGCGACATGTCGTTCCCGAGGTGACTGGCGCATGGCGACGTCGCGACGTCCGGGGCTCCCTGACTCGACAAGGGATGCTCGCTCTGGCGGTCGCCGACCACGTTGCCGGCCGCTACGGTCGGGCGCCGGCATGGCTGGAGCGCCAGGCGGTTCGCCGGACGCGTGCAAGTATTCCTCGGTGAGCCGGGGGTCGGAGGACGGCGGCGCGGAAGAGGTCCCGCTCCCGCCGGAGGGCGCGCCCCTCGCCAGGGGCGAGCTGCAGGACCGAGCCGTCCGCGGGGTCACCTGGACCGTCATCAACGTCGCCATCTCGCTGCCGGTGGCGTTCCTCGTCAATCTCGTGGTCGCCCGGGTGCTGGGAGTCGTCGACTTCGGCCGGCTGGCGTACCTGACGGTGGTCATGGATGTCGTCAGCGGCATCGTCATGCTGGGGGTCAGCCCGGCGCTCGTGCAGTTCGGCGCCAAGGCGCATGCCGCGGGCCGCCGCGATGAGGTCGCCGGGCTGCTCTCGAAGGTCCAGGGCTTCCGCCTGCTCGTGGCGGCGCCGATCCTCACCGTCCTCGTCCTCGTCCTGGTCTCCGACGTCGACCCGTGGTTCAAGGTCCTGGCGGTCGCCTTCGGCGTCATCCTGCCGGCCGCGTTGGACGGCGCACCGGCGGGCCTGGTGATCGAGAACAAGACGGCCGCGGGGGCGAAGGTCGTCCTCCTCAGCAGTCTGCTGACCCAGGCCGCCGTCCTCGCCGCTGTGCTCGTGGTCCCGCGGGCCGACGTGGTGTGGGCGGTCCGGCTGATCCTGCTCAGCGTCACGGTCCTGCTGGCGCTCGTACCGCTCGCGACCGCATACCGACGAGCCGTGCTTCGTCCGCGGCTCCCGCGCGGCTTTCCGGCGGGCTTCTGGCGCTTCGCGCTCCCAGCCGGCGCCTACACCTTGCTGTCCAGCCTGGTCGTCTCGAGGACCGAGGTCGTCGCCCTGACCTGGCTGTCCGACGCCGCCTCAGTCGGGCTCTTCGCCCTGGCCTTCGGGTTGGCCGGCCACCTCTTCGCGCCGGCTCAGGCGGTCATCGGTCCGCTCGTGCCGGCGATCTCGGGTTTGCGCGAAGTGCATGCTGCCTCCGTGTCGGCGGCGTTCGGTCGGTCAGTGCGAGGCACGTCCACGGTGGTCGCGCTGCTCATGGGGGTCGGCCTTCCAGTCGTCGCGCTCCTCGTTCCGGCCTTCTACGGACCGTCCTACGAGGGTGTGCCCCCGATCCTCATCGCCCTCGGGGTCGCCAACGGGTTCCTCATCGTGGGCGCACCGGTGGGGGCCTTCGTCATGGCCCGACTGTCCGGGTTCAAGGTGTTTGCGGCCAGTCTCGTCGCCCTTGCCGTGGATGTGGCCCTGGCCCTCACGCTCATCCCGGTCTGGGGTGTCTGGGGCGCCGTGGTGGCGAACGTCTGCGCGGCGGCGACGCAGATGATGCTCCTGCTCGTGTCGGAGGTCCGGGCGCTCGGGCTTACATGGGGCGCGGTTCTGCGGGATGCACTGCCGGCGCTGGTGGGGGCGGTCGTCGCGGTGGGGTCGTGGCTGGTGGCCCGCGAGAGTCCTTCGGTTCTCGTCGCGACGGTCGTCACCGCGGTTCTGGGCTTCGCCGCGGTCGTCGTTGTCCTCCGACTTCTGCGGTCGGGCCTGACCGAGGGCGATCTGCAGGCGATCGTGCGCGTCGTTCCGCCGAGGCTCGAACGTTTCGCGCGGGCCACGCTCCGATGGGTGCGGTGGCGAGCAGAGGTCCCGTAGCCGGCATCGACGCACGTCGCGGTCCGGGCGGAGCCGTCCGTTACCCTCGGCCCGGTGCGTGCGAGTGCCCGGCCGCTGGGTGTCGTGGTGCTGGATCACACGGCCCAGCTGGGCGGAGCCGAGCTCGCCCTCGTGCGTCTCCTCGACGCCCTCCCGGGCGACGCGGTACACGTCCATGTCGTGCTGCTCGCCGACGGCCCGCTCGTGTCCCTGCTGCCAGAGCACGGCCACACCGTCGAGGTCCTGCCGCTGGACCCCGACGTCGTCTCGGCGTCCCGCAGCTTCTCCGGCCGGACCGCAGCAGTGGAGGCCCTGCGCACGGCGCCCGCCGTCTCTCGGCTGGCCGCGCGGCTGCGCCGGATACAGCCGGACCTCCTGCACACGACCTCCCTCAAGGCCGACCTCATCGGGCTGGCGGCGGGCCGGCTGGCGGCGGTGCCTGTCGTCTGGCAGTGCACGACCGGATCCACCCTGACTACCTGCTGGCCCGGACCGTGCGCGGTATTTGATCCCTCGCACGCCGCGGCCCTCGGGCGGTCATCGCCAACCCGACGGCAACCGCGAGCACTCTACCCGGCGTTCGCGACAGTGCGGTCGTGTGGCCGGGACCGGCCCGGACCAGGTGCTCGGCGACCTGGGAGGGCGCCGACGGCCGGACTCTCCGTCGTGGGCCTCCTCCGGCGCGTCAGCCCCACCAAGGGGCAGCTCGAGCTGGTCCGCGCGGCTTCGGTGGTACTTCGGGAACGGCCCGGCGGCGGTTCCGGCTGGTCGGCGCTCCGCTGTTCGGGGAAGAGACGTACGCGTCCCTCGTCGAGCGCGAGGTGACCCGGCTCGGACTGGACCGTCAGGTGACCGTTGAGGGCATCGCCGTCGACCCGACCGCGTCCTCGACGAGCTGTCGGTCCTCCTGCACGCTGTCGGTCCTCCTGCACGCCAGTCCGGTCCCGGAGCAGTTCGGCCAGGTGGTGGTGGAGCGGATGGCCCGGGGTGTGCCGGTCGTGGCGACCCGGGCCGGCGGCATACCCGAGATTCTCGAACCCGATGGGGCCGGCGATGCAGCACTGGGCTTCCTGGTCGAGCCGGGAGACGTGACGGACCTGGCGGCCGGCATCCTCATGGCGCTCGATGCGGGGCCGTCCGCTGAACGAGTGGAAGTGGCGTGGGCTTCCGCCGCCAGCGCTTCTCCGCCGTCACGACGGCCGTTGGCGTGCTCGAGGTGTGGAGTCGCCTCGCGGCGGACCGGTTCGATCGCCCGGCCGAGCGGCGTCCGGCTCGCTGACGAGGGCAGACCTGGAGACCGGCCGCACGGGTCGCGGGGGCCGGATACCGTGTCCCGCGAACAGTGCGGCCGTTCGGGGGCGCGTCGAGAAGCGGAGGGGAGGGACGATGGAACGGCGTAAGCGCCTTGCCGCGACCCTCGGACTGCTCGCGCTCGTGCTCGTGGACATCGCCCTGGTCTACGCAGCGCTTAGGATCGGCGGCCGGTCCTCCGCAGCCGAGACCCCGGCCACGTCGGTCACCGGGACGGAAGCCCCGGCGCCGCCCGTCAGCACGACCACGCCGACTGCGACACCCACGACCTCGGCCACGGCATCCAGCACCACGGCGACCTCGGTCCCGGTACCCGGCGTACCGCTGGCGACGGTGGTCGCGGCCGTGGACGGCAGCACCGCCTGGCGGGCGACGGTCGGCACGTGCTCCGCCGGGGGAGCCACGGTTCAGCTGTCGACCGACGGCGGGAAGACGTGGCGCAACCGGACCTCGCCGTACCCCGTCATCACGAGGGTCTCACCCACCGATGCCAGTAAGGCATTCGCGGTCGGGGCAGAGGGCAGCTGCACCATGGGTGTGCGGACCACCACCGACGGCGGCGGCACCTGGCCGGGGACCGGCCCGCTCGCCGAGACGCTGGCGCGCGACGCGGGGGACCCGACGAAGATCCGCGTTCCCGGTGGCCGCACGGTGGCGCCGTGCGGCACCGTCCCGGTCGTCGACCTCGCTCGTAACTCGCCGACCGGGGCGCAGGTCCTCTGTGCCGACGGGAGAGTGATGTCCTCGACCGACGACGGGCTCACGTGGCCTCAGTCCGGCGACGTGCCCTCGGCCCTGGCCCTCGACAGCAAGCCGGTCGGCAGCGCCGTCACCGCGTTCGTCGCGAGAACCAAGGACGGCTGTGCGGGTGTCCAGGTCAGCACGGTCGTCAACAGCTCGGTGACGGACGTCGCGTGCGTCGCGACGGGAGAGGCGGTCGTGCCCGGAAAGGTGGCTCTCTCGGTGCCGGTACCCAATACCGGCTGGCTGGTGGTGGGAACCACGACGTGGCGATCGTCGGACGGGCTGAAGACCTGGTCCAAGGCCTGACGACTCCCGCGGGCCGGCCGGCCGGACTGGAACACTGCGGGTATGACCGAGCGAAAGCCCGTCGAGTGCTGGTTGACCGACATGGACGGAGTCCTCGTCCACGAGGAGCAGGCGATTCCGGGTGCCGCGGACTTCATCGAGCGCCTCGTCGCCATGGAGCGGCGCTTCCTCCTCATCACCAACAACTCCATCTATACGCCCAGAGACCTACGAGCTCGACTGTCCCGCAGCGGGATCAACGTGCCCGAGGAGGTCATCTGGACCTCGGCGCTGGCGACAGCGGCGTTCCTCGCCGACCAAGGTCCCGGGGGGTCGGCGTACGCGCTCGGCGAGGCCGGCCTGACGACGGCTCTCTACGACATCGGGTACACCCTGACCGAGATCGACCCCGACTACGTGGTCCTGGGTGAGAACCGGACCCTCTCCCTGGAGTCGATCACCAAGGCCATCCGGTTCGTGGCCGGGGGAGCCCGGTTCATCGCGACCAACCCCGACCCGTCGGGACCGTCGCGCGAGGGACTCATGCTGGGAACCGGGTCGGTCGCCGCCCTCATCACCAAGGCCACGGGTCGGCATCCCTACTTCATCGGCAAGCCCAACCCGATCATGATGCGCAGTGCGCTGAACCGGATCGACGCGCACTCCGAGACGACGGTCATGGTGGGGGACCGGATGGACACCGACATCATCAGTGGGCTGGAGGCGGGACTGCGAACCGTGCTCGTCCTCACCGGGTCGACCCAGCGGGACATGCTCGAGACCTTCCCCTATCGCCCCACGCGGATCTTCGACTCCATCGCCGACGTCGTCCCACTTGTCGACGAGCTCAGTCGCTGAGTCCATCGACTCTGGGCTCCGCGAGCACGACGAAGTGGATGTATCGCGCGTCCCCGAGGAAGGGGAGGAGCGCCTTCTTGGCCAGTCGGCGGACCAGCTGCGGTTCGTTGGGCCAGGTCGCGTCGACCCCGTTCGCTCCTCGGCACTCGAGGACGCGGTACCCGTTCTGCTCGAACATCTCCACCATCGTCGCTCGGGTGAAGAAGCGGAGATGGGTCCGGTCGAGGGTCCCGTAATCCAGGTAGTCCCAACGTCCTCTGATCAGCCGCCACAGGATCGGGGCGAACTGGATGCTGGGTATGGCCGCCAGTACCTTTCCACCCGGCGCGAGCCAGGGGATCGTCTCGCGAAGCATCGTCCACGGATCGATGACGTGCTCGAGAACGTCGTTGAAGCAGATGAGGTCGAACTGTTCCTCTCGCCCCTGAAGCGCATCGGGGAAGTACCCGTCGACCACCTCGTTGAAGCCATGGCCGTCCCGCGCCTGAGCGGCCTGTGAGGGAACCGGTTCTACGCCGACGATGCGGCCCTGGTCTCCGATCACCGAGCGCAATGTCGGGCCGAAGCCACCGCGGCTGCAGCCCACATCCAACACAGAACGAGCCGTCGGCGGGATGAGGGGCTTGACGTCGTCCCGGCCGACGTCGGGATAGAGGTCCTGCTGGGGTGGGTGGCTCGTCACGATGTTCCTCTCAGTCCCGTCGTCGACAATCTAGCGAGACCCCTTTCGGGCATGGACGAATGGGGAAGGAGCGGCCGATCCCCCATCGCTAGGATCCACGCATGTCGACGTCCCGGTTCGCCGAGCAGCTCAACGACCAGATCGGCAACGAGTTCGCCGCCCACCAGCAGTACGTCGCCATCGCCGTGCACTACGACGCCCTGACCATGCCCTCGATGGCCGCCTACTTCTACCAGCAGGCCGTCGAGGAGCGCGACCACGCGATGATGATGGTGCGGTTCCTCGTCGACACCGACCGCGAGGTGACCATCCCCGGCAGCGACGCGCCGCAGAGCCGGTTCGGCGACATCGTCGCTCCGGTCGCGCTCGCGCTCGAGCAGGAGAAGCGGGTGACCACGCAGATCCACGCGCTGACGAGGACCGCGCGGGAGGAGAACGACTTCGCGGCGGAGCAGTTCATGCAGTGGTTCATCAAGGAGCAGGTCGAGGAGGTCGCGGCCATGAACGACCTGCTCACGGTCGTGACCCGCGCCAAGGACGACATCCAGTACATCGAGGGGTATGCGGCCGCCCGCCAGACCGCGGACGACCCCACCGCGCCGACGCCGGCCGGGGCCTGACCGCGGCGGTGCCCGGACCTGTCACCGACCAGGACGTCCCGGCGTACTGGCACGGCCTGGGCTTGCCCGGCCTGGCCGACATCCACGTCCACTTCCTGCCGCCCTCGGTCCTGGCCAAGGTCTGGGCGTACTTCGACGCCGCCGAGGAGAACTACGGCCTGGCGTGGCCGGTCCACTACCGCGGAGACGAGGCGGACCGCCTCGACACGGGGCGCCGGCTCGGGCTGCGCGCGATCCCCTCGCTGACCTACGCCCACCGACCGGGCATGGCCCGATGGCTCAACGACTGGTGCACCGAGTTCGCCGCGCGCGTCCCCGACGCGGTCCACTCGGGCACGTTCTTTCCCGAGGCGTCGGCGGCGGTCGACGTCCGCCACGCGTTGGCCGCCGGCGCGCGGCTGTTCAAAGTCCACGTGCAGGTCGGGGTGTTCAGCCCGCTCGACCCCCTGCTCGACGAGGCGTGGGGAGTCCTCGAGGATGCCCGGGTCCCGGTGGTCGCCCACGTCGGCTCCGCGCCGAGGCCCGGCGAGCACACCGGGCCGCGGCCGGTCGCCGAGCTGCTGCGCCGCCACCCCGACCTCGTGCTCGTCGTCGCCCACCTCGGGATGAGCGAGTACCACGCGTTCGCGGACCTCGCCGAGACCTACGACGGCGTTCCATCTCGACACGACGATGGCGGCCACCGACTTCACCGAGCGATTCGCCCCGCTGCCCGCCGACTACCCGCCGCGGCTGGCCGCGTTGCGGGCCAAGGTCGTGCTCGACAGTGACTTCCCGAACATCCCGTATGCGTACGCGCACCAGCTCCAGGTCCTCGACCGGCTGGGGCTCGGGGACGACTGGATGCGAGCGGTGCTGTGGGAGAACGGTGCTCGGCTGGTGGGACTGACGTGAGGCGGCGTGCAGGGGATACCGGAGGGAACTGACCAACTTCTGACGATTGGCGCGGT
>CAWBEH010000011.1:0-85563 GCA_963787725.1 uncultured Actinomycetota bacterium
ACACCCAGGTGGCGCCGGTGTTCACGGCCACAAGCCGACCACGTGGCACCCCCCGGCTCTCGGGGGGTGCCACGTGCGCGCCGGTGTTTGATCCATCTTCGGACCGGTGAATGCGCCGGCCGATCATGACGCTTTCGTGCAACCTCGGGCCCGAGCCTCGGCTCCCTCGAGTAGGAGCTGGGGCGCCCCTTGACGCAGCAGCGGGGCCGCGGTCGTGCACACGGCAGTAGCGTTGGTTCACCCTGGGTCGTCCCCTGTTAGCCCCTGCCACGGCTAGGACCGGGGATGCGCCGCCGCTCAGAGCGAGTCTGAGCGGCGGCGCTCTGGTGCGGGCCGCTGATACCCCCTCGGTTACCAACCACCACGCCCAGAACGCGCCCCGAACGACACCCCCCGGGTCGTTCGGAACCACTTGAGATCTTGCCCCCTCGGAGGCACGGCGGGTTTCGGCTTCGCGGTCACGCGGAGAGTCATCGAGCGCCGGGGTCACCGGACCTGGCGATCCACGCGTAGTGGTCGCCGGCCACGCTTGGCCGTCGCGCGCTGGTGGATGATCGCCGCCCGCGTGCGCGAGTTGCCAGCGCTGGCAGCATCGTAGGCGCGTGTTTGCACGGACAATCGGTTCCGTTCGACGTTCGGCAAAGTCGCACGCACGTACTCAGGGCTGAGTACCGTCAGTTAGGGGTCAAGGCCCGGATATCCACCAATCGGTCAGGGCGGAGCCCCGGGGAGTGGTGGGCTTTGAGGTGATCCTCGATGCCTATTCGCCGGCGTTGATCGCGGCGACTTGTTCAGTATCGCGGTTGGGGTACAGCAGCGCCATCGAGGCCTCGGAAAGGTAGAGGCGCTCGGCGGTCTGCCATTCGTCGTGGGTGTCGGCTAGGACCGCACCGACGAGGCGGATGACGGCGGCCTCGTTCGGGAAGATCCCCACGACCCGGGAGCGGCGCTTGATCTCCTTGTTCAATCGTTCGAGCGGGTTGGTCGACCAGACCTTGCGCCAGTGCGCTCTGGGGAACGCGTTGAATGCGAGGACCTCGGCCTTCGCGTCGTCCATCAACGGACCGATCTTGGCGAACCGCGCTGCGAGCTGGTCACGGACCTGGTCCCAGGTGACCGCCATGGAGTCGGGGTCGGGTTGGGCGAAGATGGTGCGGAAGACGGCCGCCACCATGTCGACCTGCGCCTTCGGTACGTGGGCGAGCAGGTTCCGGATGAAGTGCACTCGGCAGCGTTGGTGCGCCACACCCTGGAACCCGCGACGCAGCGCGGCCACGAGCCCCGCGTGCTGGTCGCTGATCACCAAGCGCACCCCGGCCAGGCCACGCTTCTTCAGCCCGGTCAGGAACGCCCGCCAGAACACCTCGTCCTCGCTGTCACCGACGTCCAAGCCCAGGATTTCGCGGCGGCCGTCGGCGGTGACGCCGGTGGCCACCACGACCGCCTTGGAGGTGACCTGCGCGGACTCGGTCCGCACGTGCAGGTAGGTCGCGTCGAGGAACACGTACGGAAACTCGACGTGGTCCAGCCGTCGGGTCCGGAACGCGCCGACCACCTCGTCGAGTCCGGCGCAGATCCGGGAGACCTCGCTCTTGGAGATCCCGGACCCGCCCATCGCGACCACCAGGTCGTCGACCGCCCGGGTCGACACCCCATGCACGTACGCCTCCATCACGACCGCGTACAGGGCCTGGTCGATCCGACGTCGAGGCTGCAGCACGGTCGGGAAGAACGACCCAGCCCGCAGCTTCGGGATCGACAGGGCGACATCGCCGGCCTTGGTGGTCAACAGCCGCGGCCGCGAGCCGTTGCGGTCGGTGACCCGAGCGTCGGTGCGTTCGTACCTGGCGGCACCAATCACCTCGGTCGCCTCGGCCTCGATCAACTCCTGAAGCACCACACGCACTGACTCGCGGATCAGGTCCACGCCGTCACCGGCACGGAAAGCGTCCAACAACTCGGACAGGGCAGACTGGGACAGGGCCATCGGCGGGAACCTCTTTCAGTGAGTACTTGGCGGTACACACCGAGAATCACGCCGATGGCTCCCTCACCACCGGAGCCACACCGCTACCCAAACCCCACCACTCCCAGGGACTCTCACATCGGTCAGTGTCGCAACACGAGACGCCCGTTGGACGCCGTGCGCCAGAAAGCCGAGCCGGTGGCACCCGCCGTCATGGCACGCACCACAAAGTCGCTCGGGGACCACTGAATCGACGGAGCACACATGAACAGTTCCTTCATGCCCCGGGGCAGGCCCGACAACGGGCCTGGCAACAAGACCGCTCGCCGGCGCGCCAAGTGGCTCGCCCTGATTGCCGTACTCGCTCTGCCCTTGGCGATCCTCGTCGCACCGATGGCGCGGGCGGCCGATGGCCCGTTCACCATCGACGGCATCGTCCCGGACGCCGGGGCGACCGAGCTCGCCGAGCTTTCGGGAACGTCAAGGAGCTCGGGCCGAAGAACTCGAACAGCACGAAGATCGGTGTCATCCACAGCGCGGCGGTGCCGATGTTAGACACGACGAACCCGAACGGGCAGGTCGACTTGCGCCGGGCGTGGCTTGGACACCGCGCGGGACACGGCCGCCCCCAACGACGACTGGCTGTACTTCGCGTGGGAGCGCGACAACAACACCGGCAGCGGGTTCATCGCCTACGAGTTCATGCAGAACCCGGCACCGGCGGGCTGCGCGTATGACACCGCCACCGAAGCCCAGCTCATCGCGAACTGCAACCCGTGGGCCAACCGCAAGGCCGGCGACTTCGTGATCCTGTGGGACCAGCAGGGTGGCAGCAAGGACCTGTTCCTGCGGACCTGGTCCGGCACTGCGCCCAACCTGACCCTCAGCGCGCCGACACTGCTGAACGCTGCCGTGTCGCAGGCGGCATACAGCGCGGACGGCTTCCGCGGTGAGGCGGCGGTCAACCTGACCGCGACGATCTTCGGCGGGGTCCACGGCGTGCAAGTCGTTCGCGAACACCATTCCCGAGCACGGTGACCGGCAACTCGGACACCGCGGACTACAAGGACACCATCCTCAAGAACCGCCGCCGATCACCAACTGCGTCTCGACCGTCGGTGACCACACCCGCAGGATGCGGCCGGTACACAGCATCCCGGCGCGGTGGCCTGTCCATCGGAACCGGTGTCGTCGGGGTCAAGGACTCGGCCGTGGTCAATGTCACGGGTGGCAACCGCGACTCCGACGGGCTCGGTCGCGTTCTTCCTCTGCAAGGTCGACTCACCCGGCCTGTGCGCGACCGGAGGACGATCGGTCGGTTCGACTGCCCTGTCCGGGACGTACCCTGTCACCGTGGTCTCGCCCACGGCTTTTGTCACCTCCGCGGGCCGGTACTGCTGGCGTGCGACATGGCCTGGCGACTCGGCTAACGGGATCGGCCGGGCGAGTGACTCCACTGCGGGCGAGTGCTTCACCGTCAACCCGGTCACCCCAACGCTGTCGACGGACGCCAGCGACAGACGTCGTCCTCGGGAACGCGGTGACCGACCCGGCCGCCCTGGGCGGCACGGCGACGCAGCCGGACAACCCGGTCATCAACCTGACCGGCACAGGAGGGTCAGCGGCCGGAGGCACGATCACCTTCACGCTGTACGGCCCGAACGACTGCACGCACCGTGGCCTACACGTCAGCGGCGGTCACGGTCAGCGGTGAACGGGACCTACAACACCCCGGACTCGCAGTTCGTCCCGACGGCAGCCGGTGACTACCACTGGGTCGCCGTGTACAGCGGCAACTCGCCGAACACGAACGGAGTGACACATAACGCCACCTGCACCGACATCGGTGAGGACGTCACGGTCGGGCCGGCATCGACCACGACGGTGACGACCCCACGAGTCGGCAGCACGCCGATCACCGCCCCGGTGCCAGTCGGAACCACGTGTCACCGACCACGCGGTCGTGACCGGTACCGCGGCCGGTGGCTCACCGACCGGGACCGTCAACTTCTTCGTGTGCAACCCGACAGAGGTCGCCAGCAATGGCGGCACCTGCAGCACCGGAGGAACGGCCGCCGGCAGCAAGACCCTGGTGCCGGGCGTGAGCCCCACGTCGACCGCCGACTCGGATGCGGTCGTGGCAAATGTTGTTGGCACCTGGTGCTTCCGGGCGGTCTACGTCCCGAACACCGCCAACTACACGGGCTCGAGTGACGCCAGCACCGGCGAGTGCTTCACCGTGAAGGATTCGACGTCGGGTACGTCGGCACAGAACTGGCTGCCGAACGACTCGGCCACGTTCACCTCGACGGGCGGGTCCGCGCTCAAGGGTTCGGTGTCGTTCACGCTGTACGACAGCGCCGACTGCACCGGTACTGTCCTTCGGACGGCGGAGACGTTCCCGATCGACGAGGCGTCACCGGTGACGAGGTCGACGACCAACACGACCGTCTTGGTCAGCACGTCGAAGACCGTGTCGTGGAAGACGGTGTTCACGAGCGACAACCCGCTCGTGGACGGGAGCACACACTGCGAGAAGACCCAGCTGGTCATCACCAACTGACGTCATCCCCGCACCAACAGGCGGTGACCCGGCCGGAACCATCCGGCCGGGACACCGACCTGCCACGGTCCCACCCAGCCGCCAGGACTCATCGACCAAGCGCATGACCGGGCCCCATCTCGTGGAAGCCTGTCCTAGGTGGCGATTGTCGGTTCCAGCAAGCCCCGCTTCCCTCGCTTTGCTCGCCTGAGTGTCGCAGCGGTACCGCCAGCGCATCATCCACGTTCGGCTCAGGACGGGCAGCAGCGACACGTGGGGCCACGTGGAGAACAAGGGCTGAACGCGGCACTCCGGATAGTCCTCTGGTCTGGGGTTAGGCCTCGAGACGGTCACGCCGTCGAGTCTGGGGCGGTCTGTAGGCCTCGTGGCCGTGGCTGGTGTTGCTGACTCCCATGAACGCGGGCCGGCCCGGCGCGAAGTGGAACCGGATCGTGGTCCCGTCGGGGTCGGGGACGTCCATGCCGGCGCTCCGGCCGTCATCGAAGTAGTGCACACCGGTGGTCCTGATGCCCAGCTCGCTGCAGCGGCGGGCGTCGGCGACGGTTTGGCGGGCGGCCGCCCCAATATCGGCTTCCTGGGTGACGTCGGCCGTTGCGGCTCAGTGCAGGGCTGTTGGGACTACGCCCTTCTGGCGGAAGGACTCACTCGCGCGTCGTCCCGAAGATCCGATGGAGTGCGTGGGCATAGGTCGGCCAGCAGCTGGTGGTCGCGATGTTGCTACCCCCACGTCCGGACTCATCAGCATCAAACAGTGCGGAGCGGCACCGCGGGCTGCGGACTGCCGGATTTTGGGCGCGCCTCTTTTCGGACGGGCACTCGAGCTACCACAGCGTCGGGGTTCTTCGCGAAGGGCTACTGGCGCGTCTGGCAGGTCGCGCGGACGCGTCAAGGAACAGGTGTGGAGGTCGTAAAGGTAGAAGTTTGGGTAGAAGTCGGCCTGAACCTTGGCCTCACGGCGTCGCTGACAGGCCTCTGAGCTGGGGTGTTGGGAATACTCGAACTTGGAGAAGCGGGCGTAGAGCGCGCAGTGGCCTTGATCGCAGCGCTCAGCCGATCACGATCCGGAGCACGCCGAGAGCCAGGGCGTAAGTCACTCCTCCGCAGAGCACCACTATTGCCATGGAGCGCCCGAGGAGCGCGACTGCTCCCGAGGTCGCAAGTGCCAGAGCGATAGGGACCGTGTCGAGGCTGAACGGGTCGGAGGTGATCCTCTTGACGCCCAGCACCATCAACGCGGTCATCGCTCCGACAGCGGTGTGGCGCAGCGTCGCGTCCGCACGCTCCGAGAGCCGCATGACGCTCGCCGAGCAGCAACGGGAGAAGGCGAAACGCATAGCTGCCGAGGCCCACGAGAACGATTGCTAGCCACATGTTCATCGCCGCACCTGCCACGGCCACGAAATGCCGGCCAGCTGCGCCTGCCGCCATCGCGGCGAGCAGCCCGGTCCCCGACGGCCATGACGATGTCAGCGCCGCGACCACTCCCGCAGCACCGACACAACGCACGCCGGCGGCAGTTCGCAGGTGCGGCGCCACGATGGCCGTCAAGCACAAGGGCGTAAAGATGCCGAGGAACGACGTCGCATCCTGCGGGGTCGCGAGAATGATCCCGGCGCCGATCATCGCCGACCAGCCGACGGCGAGGGTGGCACCGGCGCCGCCGAAGAAGGCGCGCCGCTCTCCGGTGGTGCCGGGCTGGGCCTGGCGTCGCTCGGCGATCAGCCACATCGGGTCGATCACGACGGCGGCGGCGAGAAGGCGGTGGCGCAACGGAGCCCCTCGCCACAGGGACGCCAGTGATGCGCTGTACACCGCCACCCGGGAGTTGATGAGAAGGCCACTGGCGACGGCGGTTGCCACGCCGGATCCGTGTCCGACTAGCTCGATCACCGACAGGTGGGCGGACCCGCCGAAGATCAGCAGGGCGCCGGCCCATGCGGCAAGGGGGTCGGCGCTGCCTCGTGCCGCTACGCCGATCGTCAGCGCGAAGGGAAGATATCCGACTAGCAGCGGCAGCATCGTCGAAGCGCCCTTTACGGTCTCACGGCGCAACGTCTGTCCGGTGTCTGTCGCAGTCGGAGGCGCCGTAAGGTGCAGGGACCGTTCCCGGTGGCGTTGTGGCAGTTCTCGATTCCATGTGAGGAAGGGTGCTAGGTCCCCCTTCCCGCAGCCTTCCCCCCGGAGCTCGGGCCTGGCATGTAGGAGTCCGGTCGAGGAAGGACGGTGGAACGTCGGCTCAGCTCGGAGCCGTTCCGCTGGTCTGGCGCCGAGGAAGCGGCAGGAGCACGTGCACCCGCACCTGCGCGGTCCGGCGTTGCTAGGAAGGCCTCCACCTCAGCCATGAAGACCGGCCAGGCAGGTTCGTCCTCGAGAAGGATGTGGTTACTGCTGTCCAGCGCCACGAACCTGCTGTCCGGGATCAACGATGCAAGGAGCCTGCCCTGCTCGAACGGCGGACGGTGGTCGTCGCGAGCGTGGAGCACCAGGGTCGGAGCCTGCACCAGGGGAGCCACGCCGACCACGTCGATGCCGCCGGTGACGCTGAGCACCCGAGCGGCGTTCTCAGCGGAGGTGGTTTGCCGTTGCAGCTCGTTGAACGCATCCCACAGCTCGCGGGTGGCGTTGGGCATGAACTGGGCAGTGAAGACCTGCCGGAACGACGGGTCATCGATTCCCCAGCCATTGCGCGCCAGATCGACTTGAAGTCGGTGCAGCCGCATCTCGCTCTCGGAACTCGCCCTGGCGCGCCGCCCTTGGGCGTAGGAGCCGTAGATCACGAGATGGCTCACCCGCTCCGGGTGCCGGGCGGCGTACGCAATGGCGACCGGCCCTCCCTGCGAGATGCCGAGGAGTGGGAAACGATCGATACCAGCGGCATCTACGACCGTCTCCAGGTCACTGATCCACGCCTCGAAGGTGTGCTCGGGCACGTCCCGGTCCGAGAGCCCGCAACCGCGTTCGTCGTAGCGGATCAGTTGATGCCGAACCGACAGCTCCACCAGCCAGTGCCGCCACACCGGGCTGTGCCAGTCGTAGTCGATGTGGGTCAACCAGTTCGCTGCCTTGACCAGCTGGGGACCAGAGCCGGTGATGGCGTAGGCGAGGTTGACACCGTCCGGGGTGCGGCAGAACTTGATCTGCTGGTCAAGGCGTGTCTCCTCCGCGGGCGTGAGCGGCTCACGTTGGCGAAGCTCGGCCACGATCTCGTCGCGCAACTGCACCGCTTCGGTCCCCGGCCCGGTGTCGAGCTCGCGGGCCAGGAGGCGCTCCATGCGCTCGAACTGCTGAAGGGCCGCACGCAGGTGGCCCGCCTGCACGTGTTCCCTCATGAGGGCGATGTGGGCTTCCTCATCCGCCGGATCGAACGCGAGCAGGTCCTCCCAACGCTCGGCTTGACGAAGCAGCAGCTGGTGCCGCAGTCGCAGCCGTTCATGCATGTCGTCAATCCACGGTTCATAGAGATCATGCGGAAGCAGATCCCCCGCGAAAAGGTCCAACGCGGCTCGCGCCGCGGCCACCGACCCGTCGCTGAGGGCAGACTCGGCGGCGGTGTCGAACGTCAGTGCGTCCACCTCGACGTCGACTCCGGGCAGCAAGGTCACGACATCACCACGGAGCACGACAGCGTCGTCGCGCCCAAGCACCCTTCGCGCGTAGTGCGCCGCCTTGTAGAGCCTGGGCGCGGCGTCCTCGACGCGGAGATCCGGCCACAGAGTGTCGATGACCCGCTCTCGGTGCAACTGGTGGCCGGGGCGGAGCGCGAGGAGCTTCACCAGCGCGGCGGCATGGCGTCGCGGCCAGGCGGCGGCGGGGATCTGCCTTCCGTCGATCTCGATGCGGAAGTCACCCAAGAGACGGATCCTTGCTGACACGGAGACCCTCCTCGCCCGTGAATCTACACGCCGTCGAAGGGGTCTCGGTCCGATGAGGACACGCACGGCGGCCGCTCCATCCGGTAGGCAATGCCAGCCGTGCGTACCTGCCATCG
The DNA here is from genome assembly GCA_963787725.1 of uncultured Actinomycetota bacterium. Lineage (GTDB taxonomy): Bacteria > Actinomycetota > Actinomycetes > Actinomycetales > Dermatophilaceae > Lapillicoccus. The sequence goes on from CAWBEH010000011.1 coordinate 8,518, forward strand.
GATTGGCCGGCGACGGTCAGTCGACGGCGGCGCAGCCCGCAAGGGGACACGGTGGGCGCAGGACCTCCCGCTCATCGGTATGTCAGAGTCTCCTCGAGGCGGACCGTCGAATGAGCGCACATCGACAAAGACGGTCGATGGGACAGCGCTTTCATGGCACACGAGTGGCCGCTCTCAGAGGCGGATCATGCGGCAATGTGCTTCGCGGTGCTCACCTCATGGGCCGCCGCGAAGGACTCGGTGGCCCACCACCGGCTGTACCGCTCGATCCCCAGCTGCTCGACGAGCGGCGCGGTCTGCGAGGCGTGGGCGCGAAGGGCCACGAGTTTGCGGTCGAGCAGGTCGTCGTCACAGTCGACCGCGAAGGCGAGCCGGTCGGTCGGTGTCGAGGGAGGGTGTGCTCCAGGCATCCACAAACCGGCTGCGGCGATGACGTCGGCCCATTCGGCGTGGAAGCCAGGGGTGAGGGTGGCGTGCCACACCCGGCTTGTCACGCCGGTCGCGGTCGAGGCGGCGTCGACCCACGCGGAGATCGCCTGATGGTCGGTGTGACCGGTCAGGCCGTCCGGCCCGAAGGTGACGATCGTGTCCGGGCGGACCTCGTCGATGAGCTCCGCGAGGCGCGCCGCTCCGCGGGTAACCGGGACGCGATGGAGTTCCCCGTCCGGGTACCCCAACCAGTGGTGTTCGTTCACGTCCACGGCCGCGAGACTGGCGGCGAGCTCGCGTTCCCGGATGCGGGCGAGCCGCTGCGGCGGCCAGGCCTGCGGGTCGCTCGTGCCGTGCTCGCCGCGGGTCGCGGTGACGACGACGACCCGGCCGCCGGCGGCCCGGACCGTCGCCATCAGGCCGGCGCTGAGGTAGGCCTCGTCGTCGGGGTGCGCCCAGACCCCGAGCAGGACCCCAATGTCGGACCCGGTAACCGGCTCTGTTCTGGTCGGTGGGTGGTCGGTCTGTCGGGTGTGGTGAATGGTCATGCCCGGCAGGGTGCTGCGTGCTCCTTCCGCGAGCCTTCCGCCACCGCGGGTGCCGTCCGATGTCAGGGAAGGGCTTGGGAAGACGGCGGTTCTAGCGTCCCTGGACATCGACGGTCACCCCGACCGTCAAGTCCTGAAGGAGACGACATGACCACAACCCCGGTCCGCCCGGCGATGAACGGTGTCGATGTGCCGACGCTGTTCGCCACCATCGACGCGGTCGAGGCGCAGCCGAAGCTCGCGGAGTTCCAGTTCCGCGCCACCAACGAGTGGGTCGGCGGCACTCACAACCGCACGACGATCCGCGGCTTCTATGGCGCCGGTCAGGAAGACCAGACCCGGGGGGAGCCGTTCGTCTACGACGCGGACCACCCGACCGTCCTGGTCGGAACCGGTCACGCCCCAACGCCGGTGGAGTTCCTGCTGCACGCGATCGCCGGCTGTCTGACGGCAGGGATCGCGAACATCGCCGCGGCGCGCGGCGTCACCTTGCACCGCGTGTCCTCGACCGTCGAAGGGGACGTCAACGTCCTCGGGATCCTGGGCCTCGACGGAAACGTCCGAAACGGCTACCGGCAGATCCGGGTCCACTTCGACATCGACGCGGACGCGACACCCGAGACGGTCGCGGCCATCGTCGAGCAGTCCCGTCGGCGCTCCGCGGTCTACGACGTCCTCACCAACGGCACCGACGTCGTCGTCGACGTCGCCCCCGCGACGGCCTGACCCCCGCGGCCACCCGAAGGAGGCGGGCTGGCCGCCAGCAGCGGTGACCAGCCCGACCGACCCCTCGCAACGACCCCGAGGAGGGAAAGCGATGAACCGCACCGCAGTCGTGGTGATCGGCGCTGGGCAGGCTGGCCTGGCAGTGAGCCGGCTGCTCAACGATGCGACGGTCGACCACGTCGTCCTCGACCGCGGGCGGGTCGCCGAGAGCTGGCGCTCACGGCGTCCGGACTCGCTCCGGCTGCTGACCCCGAACTGGATGACCCGGCTACCCGGATGGCGATACCGCGGTGCCGACCCGGAGGGATTCATGGCGGCGACGGAGGTCGCCGACTTCCTCTCCGCCTATGCCGCGTCGTTCGGCGCTCCGGTTGTCCCGCACGCGGACGTGACGTCGGTGAGCCACGACGGCGCTCACTTCGTCGTCCGCACCTCGGTCGGCACCTGGCGCTCCGACGCCGTGGTCGTCGCCAGCGGGTACAACGACAAGCCCCGGATCCCGGGGATGGCGACGAAGATCCACCCGTCGGTCCGTCAGATCAGCGCGGACGCCTACCGCTCTCCGAAGGACCTTGCGGACGGCGGTGTCCTCGTCGTCGGCGCCTCGGCCAGCGGCGTGCAGATCGCCGGTGAGCTGGCGGTGGACGGCCGAACCGTGCTGCTCGCCGTCGGCCGCCACGTCCGGGTCCCGCGGCGCTACCGCGGCATGGACATCATGTGGTGGCTCGACGCCATCGGTGCGCTCAACCGCCCGGTCGAGTCCGCCGACTCGTCGGTTCGCTTCGAACCGTCCCTGCAGCTCGCCGGGGCACCGACCGCGGCGCCGACCGACCTGCCGGGTCTGGTCACCAGGGGCATCCACCTGGCCGGGCACCTGCTGGACGTCGACCAAGGCGTCGCCACGTTCGCGGACGACCTCGTGACCTCGACCGGCGAGGCCGACGAACGACTCGGCCGCCTGCTGTCGCGCATCGACCGGTACGCGAGCCGGGCTGGGCTGGACGCCGAGCTAGACCCGCGGTGGAGGCCGGACTCGTCCAGCGACCCTGAGCAGCTGAGGCCGGCGGCGGTGAACCTGGCCAGAAATGGAATCCGGACCGTGGTCTGGGCAACGGGCTACCAACGCAGGTACCCGTGGCTTCAGCTCCCGGTCCTCGACGAGGCGGGCGAGATCGTGCACCAGGCGGAACGTACCGCGTTGCCCGGGCTGGTCGTCGTCGGCATGGGCTGGCAGACCCGGCGGAACTCGGCGTTCATCGACGGCGTCGGACACGACGCCGCGATGGTGGTCGAGCACCTGACGGGAACCGTGCTCGCCACGGCCCACGAGGGCAGGGCAGCCGCATGACCGGCCGCTGGGACGTCATCGTGGTCGGCGCGCGGGTCGCCGGCGCCTCCACCGCGATGCTGCTCGCCCGCGCCGGTCTTCGGGTCCTGTGCGTCGACCGGTCCCGGTACGGGGCCGACACCCTGTCGACTCACGCGCTGATGCGAGCCGGGGTCCTCCAGCTCGACCGATGGGGTCTCGCTGCCTGCGCTCCGAGAGGCCGGCACCCCGCAGGTCCGGCACACCGTCTTCCACTACCCGGACGAGTCCGTCACCGTGTCAATCAAACCCTCCGACGGGGTCGACGCGCTCTACGCACCGCGTCGCACCGTCATCGACGCCCTGCTCGTCGACGCCGCCCGCGCGGCTGGAGCAACAGTCGACTTCGGTGTCGAGGTGACGCAGCTCGTCGGCGACGGCGGAGGTGTCACCGGTGTCACGCTCCGCCCCACGCGCGGCGGCATGGAGCGTGTCGAGTACGCCGACCTCGTCGTGGGCGCCGACGGCCGCGACTCGGTGATCGCTCGGGAGGTCGGCGCGTCGGCGACGACTCGCGGGCGTCACGCGGGGGCCTACCTGTACGGCTACTGGGATGGACTTCCGGTGGCCGGGTACGAATGGGTCTACCACGACGGACTGGCCGCCGGCGCGATCCCCACCAACGCGGGGCAGACCTGCGTCTTCGTCGGCGGCGACGCCCGGCAGGTCGCGGAACGCGTCGCGCGCGGTTCGGCCCGCACCGCATTCGCTGAGCTGCTCGCCCCCACGCCCCTCGGGCCTCGGCTGGCCGAAGCGAGTCCCGCGACGACGATCCGGTATGCGCGCCACCTGCCCCCGGCGTACCTCCGGTCCGCATACGGCCCGGGCTGGGCACTTGTCGGGGACGCCGGGCACTGGCTCGACCCCCTCAGCACCCATGGGATCACGGGCGCGCTGCGCGACGCCGGCTTCCTCGCCAGCGCGGTGGCGCAGACCACCCCACGGAGCGGCGCACGGGCGACGGCGCTCTCCGACTACCAACGCCGCCGGGACCAGGTATCGGTTCCGATGGTCTACATCACCGACCAGCTCGCGTCGTACGCGTGGGACCAGCAGCGGGTCCGCTCGCTACTGCGGGAGCTGGCCTCCGCCCTGACCGACGAGGTCGAGCTCGTCGCCGCCGCGGAGAACGCCGGTCCTGGCGTCGACGAGCCCATACAATGGCGTCCAAGCAGCCACCGCCGCCCGCGGAGCGCACGTCACCGCCGGGGTCTGGAGGTCACCTGACATGGAGGTCGCCGTCACGCTGATGGGCGGCTTCGCCGTCACAGTCGGCGACTCGGTGGTCGACCCGGCCGAATGGCGACGACGGCAGGCGGCTTCCCTCGTCAAGGTGCTGGCCCTCGGTCCCCGACGCGGGTTGCATCGTGAACGCGTCATCGACGCGCTGTGGCCCGGGCTCACGATCGAGGAGGCCGCTCCCCGGCTGCACAAGGCCGCCCACTTCGCCCGGCGGGCGATCGGCCTCCCAAACTCCGTCGTCCTGACCGGAGACCTGGTCGCGTTGCTCCCCGCCACGACCGTTCACGTCGACGCGGAGGAGTTCCGCGCCGTGGCGGAAGCGGCCGTCGCCCATGGGGATCCCCGGGAGGCCGCCCACGCGGCCGACGCCTACGGCGGTGAGCTCTTGCCCGACGACCTGTACGAGGCCTGGGCCGATGACGACCGTATCCGGTTGCACGACCTGTACCTCGACCTGCTGCGGCTGGCCGGCCGCTGGCACCAGCTGACCCTCATCGAACCGACCGACGAGGACGCACACCTCCGGGTGGTGGCCGAGCTCGCCCGCAGCGGCGATCGTCGGGCCGCGATCCGCCAGTTCGAGCGACTCGAGGCTGCGCTGTCACAGGAGCTGGGAGTCAGTCCGAGCCGAGCCGCGCTACGGCTTCGCGCCCGCCTGGAGGAGATTCCGCGACCGGCGACGGCGCGGACCGAGGGGCAGCCGGTAGGCGAACCCGGCGGGACGGTGATCGCCGAGGTCGACCGCGCTAGGGTAGCGGCCGCGCTGGACTCACTCGCGGCAGGACGGGGTCGCTGCCTGTTCATCGCCGGCCCGGCGGGGATCGGGAAAACCACGCTCCTCAGGACGCTGGAACACGAGGCCGGCGCGCGCGGGCTCCGCGTCGGCACCGGGGTCGCCGCGCGCATCGAAGGCGCCTGGCCGTACGCGCCGGTCCTCGAGGCGATCGCTGACCTCTGCCGACGGCACCCGACGCTGCTCGACGGTCTCGCCGACCCCCTGCGGGCCGAGATCGACAACGCGCTCTCGGGTCGGTCTGCTGACTGGACCGCACAGAGCGGCCACCAGCGACTCTTCGTCGCCGTGACAGAGCTGGTGCGCCTCGCAGCCGCTGGCGCCGGAGCGGTGCTTGTCATCGACGACGCACACCAGATCGACCGCGCGAGCCTGCGCCTCATGCACTTCCTGGCGCGAGGGACGGTTGGGGAGCGCGTGCTGCTGGTGCTCGCCCACCGGCCCGAGGTGAGCCGCGAGTTCGACGAGACGCGGCAGAGCCTGGCGAGCCGGCATACCGCCGCAGTCGTGGACGTCACGCCGATGACCGACGCCCGGGCCACCGAGATGGTCCGACGGGTCGCTGCCGACCCCGACGAGGCGTTCGTCAGGTCCGTGGTCCACGCGGCCGAGGGGAACCCCGGAACAATCGCGCGGCTGGCCCGCGGCGGTGGCCAGGGCGAAGCCTGGACGGAACTGCTGGGCCCCGCGACGACGGGGGCGGATCGTCTGGCCCTCGCCTCGACCTCCTTGCTCGGCACGCACTTCTCCACCGAGGAGTTCCTCGGCGTAGCCGGTCTGAGCGAGGACGACGCCTATGCCGTCCTCGACCGGGCGATGACCGAGCGCGTACTGATCCGGCTGGCAACCGGGTTCGAGTTTCGGCATCGGCAGCTGCGCGATGCGCTTGTCGAGTCCCTGCGGCCTTCAGAGCTGAAGGACGCACACCTGCGGGCAGCGGTCACGCTGGAGGCGCTCGGCAGCGCGCCGGGCCGGATCAGCCACCACCTCGTGCAGGCCGGGAAGAGCAACGAAGCCGTCCCCTGGCTGCTCCGCGCGGCGCAGACCTCGGCCGCGCTCGGTGCCTACGCGGAGGCCCTCGATGCCCTGGCGCACGTCGTTCCCCATGCACACGGCGTCGATCTGACTGCGGCCCTCGCGCTGCGGGCGGACGTCCTGGTGGCCAGCGCCGACAGCCGCGCACTGGACGCCTACCGAGCCGCCCTCGCCTCCACGAGCGACCCGACTCTGCAGTCCCCCCTGCGCGCGAAGCTCGCGAAGGCCGCCGCATACGCGGGAGACCTCGAAACGGCGGAGATCGCCCTTGACGGGCTCGAACTGGACGACACGCCAGCCGACATGGAGCTCCTCTTCGCCCGAGGCGTCATCGCGTTCTTCCGCAACGACCACGACGCGGCGGAGACCGCCGCCACGGAGGCACGACGCCGGTCCACCCTCGGGCGACCCGACGAGTGGCAGGCCTTCGAGCTCATCACCCTGCAAGGCCTCGTTGCACACAACCGCGGGCAGTACTTCCAACGGCTCGCCCAGGAGCTGCGCTCCGGGGCAGGTCGTCCCGCGGTGGCTGCCCGGATCTTCGACTCCCATCTGTGTGCCGCCGAGTTCCTGCTCTACGGCCCAACCCCGTACCCCGAGGTCTTGCGGCTCGCGGCGGAGCTACGGGACACCGCCCAACGTTCGGGGGCGCTGCGGGCCGTCGCCTTCGCCACGGCGCTACGCGGCGAGACCGCCCTCCTCATGGGCAACCTCGAGCTGGCCGAGTCCGAGCTCAACGACGCAGTAGCACTGCATCGTGACGTCGCCGCGACGGCAGGCGAGGCGCACAGCCTGCAACGACTGGCTGAGGTCAAGATGGCCCAAGGCGACCGGCTCGCGGCGACTGGGCTCCTGCAACAAGCCTTACCGCTGGCCCGCTACTCCACCATCGCGCACCATCTCCTGCAACGCGTCTACGGCTCCTTGATCGCCGCGAGTGACGACGTCGAGACGGCCCGCGGTCTCGTCGACTACGCAGAGAGCGCGCTCGGGGTCACCGACCAATGCCGCTACTGCAACATCATGCTGTCCGTGCCTGCTATCCACGCGTGCCTCCGGGCCGGCGACCTCGCCGAGGCCCGAAGACATCTCGCAGATGCCGAGAAGTCCCTCCAGCTGTGGGAGGGAACCGCCTGGCAGGCCGCGATCCTCGAAGCGAAGGCGCATCTCCAGGCAGCCGACGGCGACCGGGAGGGCGGCCAGCGACTCCTCGCGTCGGCCGCCAACCTCTACGACGTGTTCGGTCAGCCGCTGGACGCCCAACGCTGCCGGACCGGTGACGTCGCGATGGCCATCGCCGCACCGTGACCCTCCCGGCCCAACGCAGTTCACTGGCAGGGGTTCGGCTCCGCGGCCGCGGTTCTCGTCGCCCCGCCACGCCGTGCTGAGGGTCGGACCAGCCAAGAGGCGGACCCCCACCTCGCCGTGGATCGCCGGGTCTGGCTCGGCCGATGCCTCAGTCGGGCGCGCCGCGTGTGCTCCGCCTCGTTGAGCAGGTCGCGCTGGCGTTCCGCGACCAGCGCGCGGGTGATCTCGTAGTTCGTCAACATTGTTCGTCGCTCCTCGTGAGTCGATCGTCGTGCGCGGTCTTCGCGCGCTACTGCGAAGGTTCCACGGACCGCCTGCCTTCGGCCTTCCGCGCTTTCAGCGGCGTCGCACGCCTGGACCGCCGCCAGGGAAGATGTTGGGAAGGGCCGCCCAGCCATTGAGCTGAGTCACGGCGAGCCGATTCCACAGGACCCCCGGAAAAGCGGGGTCAGTGAAGCAGCCGACCAGCAGAGACCGGCGCGTTGCGCTGCTGGTCAACGAGATCCGCCGTGTGCATGCTGAGAACTTCGGGGTCTACGGGGCGCGGGAGGTGTGGCTGCAGCTGCGGCGTGAAGGCATCCCAGTGGCCAGGTGCACGGTCGAGCGGCTGGATGCGTCAGCACCCAGATCCGCCTCGATATTCGCGGGCGCGTCTCAGTATCGGCGCAAGCTCGCCGCCGGCAAGACCCGTGCAGAGGCGATGAACTGGCTGCCTGCCGGCCGTGCGCTGGGGCACGGGGTTGCCCTCTCTTGGAAGTAGCCCCTTCTGGGCGGAGTGCAGCACCGCCGGGGCACAATTCGGCGAAGCGGCTGTCCGGCGGTGAGCGGCGATGTTTGATCCGTGTAGGTCGCGTGGCGCCAGCCGCAACGGAGTCGGCATGTGCCGCCAACCTCTCCGAGGGAACCGGGGGACACCTGTCGGCTGCGACTCGAGGCAGGTCGATCAGGCAGCGCATTTCACCGCGTCGGAGCCATTCCAGGGAAACGGGTGGGCCGTTCCGCGTCCGGCGCGGCGCTAGGGATGTGGACGCGCAACTCCAGGGAGCCGCGTGAGCGATGTATTCCCGCTTCGGGGTCATCGTCGGTCTTTGCTTGGGATCTCTCCACTTGTCGCGGTGAGCTCCTCGAGGAAGTGCTCGGTGAACCGCTCGACCCCATCCCACTCGGTGTATACATAGTCGCGCGAGATATCGGTACCTAGCTGACCGGGCATGTGGCCAGCGATGTTCTTCATCATGTGTCGCTTGAAGAACCCGTACTTGGTATAGGGCAGGGCGCCCCCGAAGATGCCGACTTTTGCCGGATGCCAACCCGTGTTTTCCTCGAAGTCTTTCACGTACCTTTCGGCATTCTCCTCGTCACCGTGAGCGGAAAGACTTACCGAGAAGAAGGCGGACGGGATCTGGTTCAGATCATCGCGGTTCTGCCGCACGTACTCGCTTGCATGCTTGTCGTGCTTGCCCACGTGGATGGAGGAGCCGACGATGACGCCGTTGTAGCCACTGGGGATTCGGCCCATGGACGTCCCGATATCTGCCGTATCCGCTTCACAGCCTCTGGTTCGGGCGACGTCGGCGATGTACTCAGCAATTTTCGCGGTCTGTCCCTCACTGGTTGTGTAGGCAATGTAGATCTTTGTCATCGTTCCTTCACTCCTCGATGGTCGACGTCTCGTCGCGGGGCCGCGTTTTCGGCCGCACCCCACGCTCTGTTATTGCACCGTGCCAGCACGGCGTCGCGCCGCGTAGAGGCGAAAGTCCCGCCACTCCGAGTGGCCTTCCTCTGACGACAGCGGCCGGGACTTGTACCAGAACCGCGCAGCCACAGCCGTATCCGAACTGACCGCGGTGGTGACGGCACCCCGTCGGCGAAGCCGACGCCAGGGACAGCGGGGCGCCGGGTGGGGGCGTTCCCGGCGGATGATGACCCGCATCCCGGCCGGCCAGCGGGTCAGGTCGAGCAGGTCGGTGATCTCGGCGACGTCCCCGCCCTGCCGGACGTCTCCGTCGGCGTCCACGGCCGGGGTCCACGCTCTCGCCGGGACCTGGTGATGGCGGTGCGGACCTGGGTCGGTGACCGCGAATCCGATCGAATACGCGACTAGTACACAAGCCGCAGCGGAGGTCGCCCGCATGACAACCGAGGCAGCCGGAAAGAGGCAACCGCACCGCGGCATCGCTGCTCTGACCGGGTCAAGTGGAGAGTGGTTGTCGAACCCGCGCATCCCGCGTCGGTTTGGCCGCGAGCATGAGCGGTCAGTCCGGGCACCGAGTGTTGAAGTCGACAAGCCCAAACCCGGAACGTCAGCCAGGACAGCGCGAAGTGGGCGAAGCTTCTCGCTGCGACAACGGAAGATCGTGGCGTGGTCATACGCATACGGGACCTGCGTGGCGCGACGCAGCCCGCCGGAGCCCGAGACAACGACGGCCGTGACCTAGCGTTCGCGGCTAGCCTTCGCCGCCTTGGTCGGCGTCGTCATCCTCGTGGTGCCGTTCGTCGTCGAAGTCATGCATGAGCTGCCTGGCCCGCTCCTCGATGGCCGGGCCGTCGCCGTCGACCAGCTGACTCATCGCCTGCCCGACAGCCCAGTCCGGAAGATCACCGTCGGCTTCCGGGCTGACGTCTGCAGACATGCTCACCGCCCACTTCACGAACAGGCCCACGTTACTTCACCAATTGTGGACCTCCGGCGGCCATTGAGCGCCGCGCAGTGGACGCTTATCCGTCAACCTCGCCGCGAAGGCCCTGGGCGCCCGGGTGAATGTCTCAGCGCGCACCGGACAGGGGTCACGCCCCGGAGACCGGGTGGACACCCGGATGAAGTTCTGGCCGCACCGGTCGACCAGGCGCTAGCCAGCGAGCTGGTCGTCCGCGAAATGGTGGCCCGGGGGAAGTTCGGCGCTGGTCAGCGTTGGTCGATGCCGCCGCGGTCAAACGGCCCGGGGTCGGCACGCGACACCGGCGGTCAGGAGGCACGGCGAAAGCTGGGCGTGGAACGCATGCCCGACCGAGTCCCTCGCTCGCAGAAGCAACAACCCGCCGACGACGATGCAGACGTATGTCGGACGAGCGTGGCCGCCCACAACGCGGCATGAGCGGATCGCCAGGTTTTCAGCCAGCGGGGATCCCGCGCTCGTTGCGGTAGCCCCGCACGCCGGTGATGACGCCGTCGACCAGCGAGAAGATGTGGCACACCATGCTGACGTGGGTGCCGTCGCTGTCGACGATCGTCGACAGTTGCTCGACGTACACGTCGTCGCCGGCCTGCTGCAGGGTGACGTTCTCCGTGGTGAGCGACGTGGACTTGTTGATCGGCGCCTGCAACCTCGTGATCCACGCGTCAGCCCCCCGGTGCATCACCTGCCACGGCTCGTCAGTCCACGGGCTCGCGGCCTTCATGACGACGTCGGCGGCCAGGAACTCGCGGAGGGCCTCGAAGTCGTCGACGTCCCCGGACGCCCGTGCCCGCTGGACCGCCTCGATGTAGCGCCGTACAAGTCTGATCGAGGGCGTGTCATCAGCCATCTGTCACCTCCGGTCCGGAACCATGGCACGCGTGGCGCGCACGCTGCAAGGACCCCCTGCGGCACCAACATGCGCACGCTGGGTCATCCGCTCATCGGCACGATCGCACTGCTCGCGGCATGACAGGACGTCGGAGCGGCCGGGTGGACTGTGGGGTGGCAGAGGGATCGCGGCGCGGCTTCTCTCCTATTCTGGTTGTCGTGTCGGTGGTCCTGGTTGTGGCGGCGTTGCCTTGGGACCCGGCGTGACTGGCGGGCGGGACCGCGACACTGCTGGGCGGGCACGTCAGCAGCGGCCCCGGGACGCGCTGGGTCGGCCCCTGCCGTATGGGACGACCGGTGTCGACCCGGTATCCGAAGACCCGCTGCCACCGTTGGAGGCCCTGGACCTGGCCCGGAAGCTGGTACGACAGGGCCGACCCTTCGCCGCCCACGAGGTCCTCGAGGCCCGCTGGAAGGCTGGGCCCGACAGTGAGCGGGACTTGTGGCAGGGACTGGCTCAAGTCTGTGTCGGGCTGACCCACGCCGCCCGCGGCAACTCCATCGGTGCTGCCCGGCTGCTGGAGCGGGGAGCGGCCCGGATCGACGCGTACGCCGCTGGTGAGGGTCCCGCGTACGGGTTGGATCTGACGGCTGTCGCCGCCTGCGCTCGGCGGAACACCGGCACCGCTTGCTGATGCGCGAGTCGTCGTCAACGTACGCGTTGCTCCGAGGGCCACCGGTCGGACGCCAGCTTCACAAGCGCGGACAACAGTGTGCGTTCGCAAGGCGGCCGCAGCCGAGGCGATCCACCGACGCCGGCAGATCAGGGCGTTTCCGGCCGCGGCCGGGGTACGCGTCCGCACGGTGATGGTGGACCGTGAGAGCGTCGGGCCATGTCGTGCCAGTTTCTGGTCGGGATGCGGATCAGCTCCGCTGAGATAGTCGGCCGAGTCTGTGCGCGTTCGTCGCATCACGCTCGTCGGTAGGAGCAGGCTGGTCGGCATGGCGAGTGCGCGCGTGGTGGCCGAGCAGTTCTTTCATCGTTTCGGTGTTGGCGACCTCGATGGGGCGTTTGCGTTGTTCTCACCGGACTGTGTGGCGCTTACTCCCTCGGGGCCGTTGGACAACGCGAAGCACCATGCGGCGGCCCGGGCGCTGAAGCGTGCGCTACCTGACTCGTGGATGGAGCTGGAACGCGTGATCGAGATGGGGGATCAGGTGTACGTGACGGGCCGGTTCAAGGGCACGCACGAGGGTGACCTGGTCACCCCTGTGGGCACGTTGCCCGCGTCGGGCAAGTCGCTTGACCTGCCCTTTGTCGACTACTTCCGGGTGGTGGACGGGCTGGTTGTGGAGTGTGAGGCGGTCCGCGACCGGTTGGGCATGATCCTCCAACTCGGCGGAATCCCAACGCGGTAGCCAGCGCGGAGGGCGCCGTCGAGGGTGCATACGGACCGGCAGGAGTTTGTTCCAAGCGTGCCCATCCGGTGGTGGGCTCATGTCGGGGTTCGCGGTTTGCCCGTTCTCGGTTCATCCGGATCGGCGACATTGTCATTGCGCCGCGAGCCCTCGTTCTCCAACCTAAGCGTCTCGATCACCACGGCGTTCCCGTTCGCATCAAGGTCGGGCAGCGCCTCGTACTCCGAGACCCAGGCCCGGTAGATGGTGTGCGTGACGACGAGTTGGCCGGCCTCGTTGTACCTCTCCAGGATGACGTCCCTGCGGGAGTCCTTCAGTGAGGAATCGGCGGCGAGGCTGGAGCGGTGGTCCCAAACCTTGCTCGCCCAGCCGTGGAAGTCGACGTCATGTGTGATGCCGCGCTCGAGCGTGATCGCCTCGGACTTCGTCCGGCCCGGCGTACTCGGCGACGTGGACGAGGCGTCGCCCGTGCCGTATTCGACCGTTTCCGTGGAGCGCTTAAGCCCGCTGACCTTGCTCACGCCCGCGACATACCGGCCATCCCACTTCACCCGGAACTTGAAGCTCTTGTATGGGTCAAAGCGCGTCGGGTTGTCGCTGTACTGAGCCATGCCCGCGATTGTGGTCGTGTTCTGGCCGGCGGGAGTTCGCCGACCTCGCCGCAGTAGCGGAACATGGAGCTCGAAACGCCGGACAGCCTCGCGGGGACCCCGGCCGGCCCGAACCGACCAGCAGTGTCGTGAGCACTCCCAGCATCCGTCGGGAGGCAACCCACGAGGAGCGGAGGCTCCGCCCCTACATCGCATCCGGTGGGGTGGGGCAGGTGGGGCTTGAACCCACGACCGACGGATTATGAGTCCGCTGCTCTGACCGGCTGAGCTACTGCCCCCGCGGCGGGAGCCTACCGGCGCGGCCGCACGCCTCACAGCGACGCCTCAGCGCGGACGCAGCGGCGGCTCAGCCAGGCACAGCCGGTGCCGAGGGACCCGAGATGGTCCGGACAGTGCCGGTCCGGAACGTGGGACCTGACAACCCCCACGCAAAGGAGCACCTCTCGTGCTGAGTACCAAGACCATCGTCATCGCCGGAGCCGGCATCGCGACGGCCGCCGGACTGGCCCTGCTCGGAGCCTCGGTTCGCCGGTGCCGACCAGGCGTCGACGACCCCCGCATACGGGTACGGCCGAGGCGGTGTGCCCGACCGTGAGGGCGGCCGGCCCGGAGAGCGGGCGCCGGGCAACGGCACCGCCGACCAGGGCAAGCCCCAGCGCGCCGACGAGCAGCTGCTCACCGGCGAGATCGCCGACAAGGTGACCGCCGCCGCTAAGGCCAAAGAGCCAGACGCCACGATCGAACGGGTCGAGACCGACTCGGACGGCGTCTACGAGGCGCACATGGTTCGGGCCGACGGCACCCGCATCACCGTCCAGGTGGGCGCCGACTTCCAGGTGACGAACGTCATCGAGGGCGGCGCCGGACACGGCAAGGGCGGCCAGAAGGCTCCGGCGGGCGGGGCTCCGGGCGGCGAGGCGCCGTCGGCGTCAGGGTCGGCGTCGTCCAGCTGACCCACCCCGTTCCCGGTCGGCCGGCGCGCGTCCTCCTTCCCCGCAGGGCGCGCGCCGTGCCGTGGCCGGGCTGGGAGTGATGGTGCTCGAGTGCCCGATGGGGCACAATGGACCCGGTATGCGGCATGCCGCCGGTTCTCGCAGCGAGGTTCGTGGGGAAGACGTCCCTCGCACGAGAAGGAGAACCGGATGTCTCCGCACGCTGACGCGACGCCGCGTACCACCAGGGGCGTGGTGTTCGTGCACTCCGCCCCGACCTCGCTGTGCCCCCACATCGGCTGGGCGCTCGAGTCGGTGCTGGGCCATCGGGTCACCCTCGACTGGACGCCGCAGCCGGTCGGTCCGCGCCTCGTCCGCGCGGAGGTGTCGTGGTCCGCGGACGCCGGCACCGGTGCCCGGCTGGCCAGCGCCATGCGCGGCTGGGACCACCTGCGCTACGAGGTGACGGAGGACGCGTCGCCGGGGGCAGACGGCTCCCGCTGGTCGTACACGCCGACCCTCGGGATCCACCACACCTGGGTCTCGGTGTCGGGCGACGCCCTCGTCCACGAGGACCAGGTACGGGCCGCTCTGGCCCGGGCCGCCGGCGACCTCGCCACCCTCGAGGCCGAGCTCGACACCGTCCTCGGCGGTGACTGGGACCGGGAGCTCGAACCGTTCCGCTACGCCGGCGACGGCGCGCCCGTGCGGTGGCTCCACAAGGTGGGGTGACTCAGCCGGTCGGGGTCACGGTCTCGACGACGAGGTAGACGCCCTGCTGGCAGGTGGACATCCCGTCCGGTTCGGTATGCCCGGTCACGGTCACCTTCACCCCGGACTCCAGCAGCGCCCGGTCGCCGCCGATGAGCAGGTACCGGTCGAGGAGCAGGCAGCCGGCCTCGACGCCGCGCCCCGGTATGCCGGTGACGGTCACCGGAGTACGTGTCGTGGCTGTGGGGAGCGGGGCCGGGTCGGTCGGGTCAGATGTCGTCGGCGAGATCGTGACCGTCGGCGTCGGCGTGGAACCGCTCGTCCCCGGTGCTGCCCCGCACCCGCCCAGACCGACGAGGACCGCCCCGGCAACCAGAACGCACAGCACCCGGACCGAGGGCCGCCGGTGGTGCATCCCGTCACGACCCGCCCGCGTCACGCGTTGGTGAACACCAGCGCGACGTTGTGACCGCCGAAGCCGAACGAGTTGTCCATCGCCGCGACGTCGCCGTCGGGGAGGGTGCGGTGCTCGCCGCGGACGACGTCGAGCGGGATGGCCGGGTCGAGGTCGTCGATGTTGATCGTGGCGGGAGCCACACGGTCGCGGACCGCGAGGATCGTGAACAACGCCTCCAGCGCGCCGGCCGCACCCAGGAGGTGGCCGGTCATCGACTTGGTGCCCGAGACGGGGATGCCGCCCGCCAGGTCCTCACCGAACGCCCGGACGATGGCGTTGGCCTCCGCCACGTCGCCGACCGGGGTCGACGTCGCGTGGGCGTTGATGTGGGAGATGTCGCCCAGCGAGAGGCCGGCCGACTCGACGGCCTCCTTCATGGCCCGGGACGCACCGGCGCCGTTCGGCTCGGGAGCGGTGATGTGGTGCGCATCGGCGGACATCCCGATCCCGGCGAGGACGGCGTAGATCTGCGCGCCTCGAGCCTTCGCGTGCTCCTCGCTCTCGAGGACGATCACCGCGGCCCCCTCGCCGAGGACGAACCCGTCGCGGCCCGTGTCGTAGGGACGCGACGCCTTCGTCGGCTCGTCGTTGCGCGTCGACAGCGCCTGCATTGCGGCAAATCCGGCGATGGGGAGGGCGTGGATGGCCGCCTCGGTGCCACCGGCGACCACGACGTCGGCGCGGCCGGAGCGGATCATCTCGGCCGCATACGCCATGCCCTCGGCGCCGGAGGCGCAGGCGCTGACGGGAGTATGCGCGCCCGCCCGGGCGCCGAGGTCGAGCGAGACCGCCGCCGAGGGACCGTTGGGCATGAGCATCGGCACGGCGAGCGGGTAGACCCGGCGCGGGCCCTTCTCGCGGAGCACGTCCCACTGGTCGAGCAGCGTCCAGACCCCGCCGATGCCGGACCCCATGACGACGCCGAGGCGCTCGGGGTCGATCTCCGGTGTCCCGGCGTCCTCCCACGCGTCCCGGGACGCAATGAGCGCGTACTGAGCCGACGGGTCCAGCCGCTTGATCTGATGGCGCGCGAGCACCTCCGACGGCGGCACCGCGAGCTGGGCGGCGAAGGTCACCGGGAGCTCGTACTTGGTCACCCAGTCGGCGTCGATCGTCCGCGCGCCGCTGCGGCCGGCGAGGATGCCCTCCCAGGTTTCCGTGATGGTCCCGCCGAGCGGGGTGGTGGCACCGAGTCCGGTGACGACGATCCGCTGGTCGCGTGCTGACGTCATGGAATGCTCCTAGGGCGTCGTCGCCCCGGGGATCTCCTGGGGCATTGGGCAGGTCCCAGCGTAGGCCGATCCCGGGCGCCGCGCGTAGACGCGACGGAGCGGGGTCGAACGGCTGGAACCACCGTTCTACCCCGCTCCGAGGGCTACCGGCGAGTCACGCCCGCCGGAGGGCGGGCATACCCGCGGGTATGCGGCCCGTCAGGGACGTGTCAGCCCTGCGCCTTCGCGATGAAGCTGACCGCGTCGTTGACCGTTGTGAGGTTCTTGACCTCGTCGTCGGGAATCTTGACGCCGAACTTCTCCTCGGCGTTGACGACGATGGTCATCATCGACAGCGAGTCGATGTCGAGGTCGTCGGTGAAGGACTTGTCCGGCTCGACCTGGTCGGTCTCGATGCCGGTCTCCTCGTTGACGATCTCGGCCAGACCCTCGAGGATCTCCTGCTCGCTCTGCGCCATGCGTTCTTCCTTCCGTAGGTCGTGCTGGTGGTCGGTGGTGGTGGTTCTGGGTGAGGACGCTAGGGGATGACGACGACCTGCGCCGCATAGACGAGCCCCGCGCCGAAGCCGATCTGGAGGGCGAGCCCGCCGCTCGGGATCTCCTTCTGCCGCAGCATCCGCTCCGTGGCGAGCGGGATCGACGCCGCGGAGGTGTTGGCGGTCTCGGCGATGTCACGGGCGACCGGGATATCGGCGGGCAGCTTGAGCTGCTTGATCATCGCGTCGATGATCCGCATGTTCGCCTGGTGCGGGATGAAGGCGTCCAGGTCGTCGATGGTGATGCCGGCCTTGTCGATCGCCTGCTGCGCCACCGGAGCCATGCCCCAGACGGCCCATCGGAACACCGACTGCCCGGCCATCCCGATCGCCGGCCAGTTGCGGGGCTGGACCGTCTTGTCGACTGGTCCGTCGCCCTGCTCCGGGCGGCGGTAGTCGGTCCAGGGCTCGCGCTGCATGATGGCCTGCCACTGGGCACCGTCAGAGCCCCAGATCGTCGGGCCGATGCCGGGCGTGTCGGACGGGCCGACGACCGCCGCGCCGGCGCCGTCGCCGAAGATGAACGCGGTGCCGCGGTCGTCCCAGTCGGTGAAGTCGGAGAGCTTCTCGACCCCGACGACGAGGACGTACTCGGCCGAGCCGCCGCGAACCATGTCGTTCGCCAGCGAGATGCCGTGGCAGTAGCCGGCACAGGCGGCGGAGATGTCGAACGCCGCGCAGGTCACGCCCATGCGGTTCGCGAGGATGGGGGCGGCCGCGGGCGTCTGGTACGGGTGGGTGACCGTGGAGATGATGATCGCGCCGAGCTGGGCGGCGTTGATCCCGGCGGCGGCGAGTGCCTGCTCGGCCGCCGCCTCCGACATGTCGACGACGGTCTCCTCCGGCGCCGCGTAGCGACGGCTGATGATGCCGGACCGCTCGCGGATCCACTCGTCGGACGAGTCGATCCGGGCGACGAGCTCGGAGTTGGGCACGACGCGCTCGGGGCGGTATCCGCCGACACCCCAGATGCGGGCGTGCGGGGCGCCGTCGCCGCCGACGAGGGTGCCGGTGCCCTTGGGGGCAAGGGTCGTGGTGGTCATGTCAGGCCTCCGAGGAAGTGGGGGAGCCGGCGGCCACGGCGAGGAGCTCGCGGGCCGCGTCGAGGTCGTCAGGGGTCTTCAGGGCGACGGTGGCGACGCCCTTCATGGCGCGCTTCGCCAGGCCGACGAGCGTGCCCGCCGGGGCGAGCTCGACGAGTCCGGTGACGCCGAGGTCGGTCATCGTCTCCATGCAGAGGTCCCAGCGGACGGGGTTGCGCACCTGGCTGATGAGGCGACGAAGGAACTCCTCACCGGACGCGACGGCGGTGCCGTCGGCGTTGGACAGGAGCGTGACGCCGGGGTCGCTGACGTCGTGGTCGGTCCACTCCGCGTCGAGCACGTCGGCGGCGGGAGCCATGTGGACGGTGTGGAACGCTCCGGCCACCTGGAGCGGGATGACCCGAGTTTTGGCGGGCGGGTCGGCGGCGAGGGCGGCGAGCTGCTCCAGAGTGCCCGCGGCGACGACCTGGCCGGCGCCGTTCATGTTGGCCGGGGTGAGGCCGTGACGATCGAGGGCGGCGGCCACCTCGGCGGGGTCGCCGCCGAGGACCGCCGACATGCCGGTCGGGGTGATGGCGCTCGCCTCGGCCATGGCGCGGCCACGGAGGCTGACCAGGCTCATCGCGTCTTGCGCGGTGAGGACACCGGTGGCGGCGGCGGCCGTGATCTCTCCGACGGAGTGCCCGGCCACCACACCGACCGAGGACACGAGCGCGTCGGGACGGTCCGCGTACAGGGCCTCGAGGGCGAGCAGCCCGGCACCGACGATCAGCGGCTGAGCGACCGCGGTGTCCCGGATCGTGTCGGCGTCGGAGGTCGTGCCGTGCGCGACGAGGTCGACGCCGGCCGCGTCGGAGAGGGCCTCGGCGCGCTCACGCAGACCCGGGAGGTCGAACCAGGGAGCCAGGAATCCCGGGGTCTGGGAGCCCTGACCAGGGCAGACGAGGGCGATCACGGAGTTCAGCCTTGCGCGTGCGTCGCGGCGATGGCGTCGGCGAACCCGACGAACAATTCCAGGTCGTTTTAGAGGAAACCTCCAAAGACGGCTAGCCGGCCTCGGATGGTATGCGACGGGTCCGGGTGGGTGCGCCCGCCCGCCACTCGACCGGCGGAGTGTCGGCCAGCCGACCCACGGCCAGGGCGATGGCGACCGTCTGAGCCTCGCGCGGGTGCGCCAGGTCGTAGCCGATGGTCTCGGCGATCCGGCCCAGGCGGTACCGGACGGTGTTGGGGTGGACGAACAGCGCGCGGGCCGTCGCCTCGAGGGAGGCGCCGGTCTCGAGGTAGGTCGACGCCGTCGCGAGCAGCACCGGATGGGCCTCGAGCGGGTGGTAGACGCGGTCGACGAGCACCCGCGACGCGGAGGGGTCACCGCTCAGGACCCGTTCGGGGAGCAGCTCGTCGGACAGCACCGGGCGGGGGGCGGCGGGCCATGCGGGGGCCGCGGCGAGGCCGCTGAGCGCGGCACGGGCGGACCGGCCCGCGGCGAACAGGTGCGGGACGGTCGGACCGACGACGACCGGCCCTTCCCCGAAGTGGTCGGCGATCGCGGTCACCACCTTGAGCGCCTCGGTCGTGCCGCCGAGCACGACGACCAGCCGTCGACGCTGGACGGCGGCCAGGGCGGTGGCGCCGAGCCGCGCCACCGACCGGCGGAGGGCGTCAACCCCTGCGGTAGTGGATCCGGACGGCGTGGAGCCCGCGACGACGGTCACGGAGGCGACCGAACCCCAGCCCAGGGCGGTCGCGCGCGACTGCATGGAGTCGTCGGCCTCCGCGCGGACGACCGCGTCGACGACGAGAGCCTCGAGCCGCGCGTCCCACGCTCCGCGGGCCTCGGCGGCCTCGGCATACACCTGGGCGGCCGAGAAGGCGACCTCACGGGAGTACCTCAGGACCGCCTCCCGGAGCGTGGCCTCGTCCCCTGGGGAGGCCAGCCGCAGGACCTCCTCCTCGACCACGTCGACGACGGACCGCACGATGTCGAGGGTCTGCCCGAGGCTGACCGACCAGGTGAGCTCCCGCGGCGCCGACCCGAAGATGTCGGCGGTGACCTGCTGGTCGGGGCCGCGCCCGGAACCAGCGGTGTCGCGCAGCCACGCGACGAACGCCGCGACGCCGGCCTGGGCGACCAGCCCGATCCAGGACCGGTCGGCCGCGGAGAGGGCGCGGTACCAGTCGAGGTCCGCCTCCAGCCGGCGGACGGCTGCGGTCGACAGGGCGCCCGCCTGCTGAACCACGCGGTCGCGAGTCTCGCGGCTGACCGTCACGGGGCCAGCCTATTTGTGTCAGGTCCACAAAGCACTCGAGGCCGAATGGTGGCGGCCACTAAGGGCGGCGGAAGCGGATCTGAGGTGCGCGTCCGATGTGAGGGGACCGGTCGGGTTCCTACGGTCGGCGTCGACGCCGCCGACGTCACCCACCGACAGGCTCACCGGAAGGACCCTCATGACCACCACCTCCATCCCGACCGAGACCTATCTCTTCGAGAAGCGCCCCGACGCTGGGGACCTCGAGAGTCGCCGGCTGAACGCCCTGGCCGACCTGTTCGACCCGGCCACGCGCCGGTTCCTGCGCCACGTCGGAGTGGACCGCGGCTGGCGCTGCCTCGAGGTGGCCGCCGGTACCGGTTCCGTCGCCGCGTGGCTGGCCGGCGCGGTCGGCCCCGAGGGCGAGGTCTTCGCCACTGATGTCGACCTCAGCCACCTCGGCCAGCTGCCGCCGAACGTCGCCTACGCCGAGCACGACATCGTCACCGACTCCCTGCCTGACGGCGCCTTCGACCTCGTCCACACCCGGCTGCTCCTCGAGCACCTCAGCGGTCGGGAGATCGCGCTGGAGCGGATGGCCACGGCGGTCCGCCCCGGCGGGTACCTCGTGGTCGAGGAGGCCGAGATGTCACCGCAGGCGCTCGACCTCATCGTCCGCTTCCAGCAGCTCGCCGGCCGCGAGCTCGGCGACAAGGGGATGCGGGCCATCGCCGGACTGCTCGCCGCGGTCGGCGCGGACATGGGGTACGCGTCGGGCCTGCCCGACGCGGTGCGGCGGGCGGGGCTCGAGTTCGTCGGCGGCGAGGCTCACTCGCCGATCGTCCGTGGGGGAGCGGCCCAGGACTTCGGCCGGCTGACCATGATGGTGCTGCGGCAGCCCGCGGTGGCCTCCGGCCTGCTCACGCACGACGAGGTGGACGCATTCCTGCGGATGACGCTGGACCCCGACGCGCAGTACGTCCCGTTCATCATGACGTCGGTGTGGGCCCGTCGCCCGGCGTGACCGCATACGGCCCCGCTTTGGAGCCGCGACCCAGCCCCCAGCCCGCCGAGAGGCCAACTTCGGTCGTTAAGACGCGCTCATAAGGACCGAAGTTGGCCTCTCGGCGGGAGAGCGGCGGCTCCAGGCGGGAGATTGCGAGCGGGTCAGGCGGGCGTGACCTGCTGCGGGATCGACTCGTTCCACAGCCGGTCGACCCCGGTGATGACGTAGGTGTACCGCTGCCCGCCTGCCGTGGTGTCGGTCCACATCGTGTACCCGGCCGCGCCCCGCA
Source organism: uncultured Actinomycetota bacterium (assembly GCA_963787725.1). Classification (GTDB taxonomy): domain Bacteria; phylum Actinomycetota; class Actinomycetes; order Actinomycetales; family Dermatophilaceae; genus Lapillicoccus. Next base: position 29,956 of record CAWBEH010000011.1, read on the forward strand.
CGGTCGCCACCAGGTTGGTGGCGTCGGCCAGTCGGCAGTCCCCGTCCTTGACCCGGTCGGCGGTCACCGGGATCCGGTAGATCGCGAAGGAGACGGTCGTCGCCTCGCCGGCCCTCCAGCGCAGGCTCGTGCCCGACGCACTGCGCGCCGCGGACAGGTCCTTCGGGGCCTTGCTGGGCGGCGTCGCGTCGAGCCACGGCATCGGCGGAACGAGCGCAGGGTGGCTGTACCACTCGCGCTGGACGATGCCCATGCCGTCCAGCCGGTTGGCGCGCACGTCCTTGGCGCTGAAGTAGATGTTGCCGTCGACCTGGGGCCGGGACGTGTTGTAGAGGAGGTGGTTGCTCATCTCGGTGGGCAGCGTGTTCCACTCGGGCGACTGCGTCGACGCGCCGATCTTGTAGGTCGCCTGCCCGATGTAGAGGTGCACGTCGTGCCCGTCGACCACGCCCGACCACCAGTCGACGATGACGTTGTAGTCCGCGACCGCCAGGCTCTCCGCCCAGTAGACCTGCGGGCAGATGTAGTCGATCCACTCCTCCTGGACCCATCGGCGCGTGTCCGCATACAGGTCGGTGTACGTCTGGACGCCGGCTTGGGTGGCTGACCCGCGGGCGTCGTTGACCTTGTTCATCCACACACCGAACGGTGAGACGCCGAACTTGACCCACGGCTTGGCCGCCTTGATCGCGGAGCCCAGGCCGGTGATCAGGGCGTTGATGTTGTCCCGCCGCCAGTCCGCGAGCGACCGTCCCGCGCCGTACTGCGCATACTGCGCCTCGTCGTCGAACACCTCGCCGGCGACGGGGTACGGGTAGAAGTAGTCGTCGAAGTGGACGGCGTCGATGTCGTACTTCGTGACCGCGTCCATGATCGCGGCCTGGCAGAACTCGCGAGCCTCGGGGATGCCGGGGTTGTAGTAGAGCTTGCCGCCGTAGGGGATCGTCCACTCGGGGTGGACCTTGGCCGGATGCGTCGCCGCCAGGCCGGCAACATCGGTCGTGAGGTTCATGGTGATCCGGTACGGGTTGAACCAAGCGTGGAACTCGAGGTTCCGCCGATGGGCCTCGGCGACGGCGAAGGCCAGCGGGTCGTACCCGGGGTCGCCGCCCTGGGTCCCCGTGAGGTACTTCGACCACGGCTCCAGCGGGGACGGCCAGAAGGCGTCGGCGGTCGGCCGGACCTGGACCACGACGGTGTTGTAGTTCTGGGCGACCGCCAGGTCGTAGTAGGCGACCAGTTCGGCCTGCTGCTGCGCCGGCGTCAGGCCGGGCCGGCTCGGCCAGTCGATGTTGGTGACGGACGCGATCCAGATCCCGCGCAGGTCGGTCTTGTCGGCGCGCGGGTCGAGCGGACAGGACGACCCCGCGGTCGGAGCGAGCCCGGTGGCGTCGGCTCGAGGAGCGGCCCAGGCGAGGGCGACAGCGGCGGCGGCTCCGCCGAGGACGGTACGACGGGTCGGCTGCATGATTCCTCCACGCTGAGACAATCAGAAGGCAATAACTTACGGACCCGGGTGCCCCACCGCAACCGCCTGGGTATGCGGATCGCTCAGTCGGTGCCGGCGTCGAACATCGAGCGCCCCTGGGCCTCGTCGACCCCGACCACGTCGGTCTCGTCGTACCCGGCGGCGATCGCCGAGGCGCCGCCGGCCTCGAGCTCTCCGATCAGGGCGGCGGTGTGGCCGCCCGCGAGCTGGCCCTGCGCCGCATACAGCTCGAGCTTGGCGCGGGTGTCGGCGATGTCGAGGTTGCGCATCGGTGAGCTGCCCGATCCGGTCGACCGGGCCGAACGCCGCGTCCTCGGTGCGCTCCATGGACAGCTTCTCCGGGTGGTACGAGAGGTTGGGTCCGCGGGTGTCGAGGATCGTGTAGTCGTCGCCGCGCCGCAGCCGCAGCGTGACCTCTCCGGTCACGGCGCTCGCGACCCAGCGCTGCAGCGACTCGCGCAGCATCAGCGACTGCGGGTCGAGCCAGCGGCCCTCGTAGAGCAGCCGGCCGAGGCGGCGCCCCTCCTGGTGGTAGGCCGCGACGGTGTCCTCGTTGTGGATGGCGTTGATGAGGCGCTCGTAGACGGCGAACAACAGCGCCATGCCGGGCGCCTCGTAGATGCCACGGCTCTTGGCCTCGATGATGCGGTTCTCGATCTGGTCGGACATGCCGAGGCCGTGCCGCCCGCCGACGGCGTTCGCCTCCCGGATCACGTCGGCCGCGGTGTCCAGACGCGTCCCGTTGATGGCCACCGGCCGGCCCTGGCGGAACTCGACGGTGACGTCCTCGGGCGCGATCTCGACCGACCGGTCCCAGTGCTTGACACCCATGATCGGCTCGACGATCTCGAGCGCGACGTCGAGGCGCTCGAGGCTCTTGGCCTCGTGGGTGGCGCCGAGCATGTTGGCGTCGGTGCTGTACGCCTTCTCGGTCGAGTCGCGGTACGGAAGGCCGTGCGCGAGAAGCCACTCCGACATCTCGTGCCGGCCGCCGAGCTCACCGACGAAGTCCGCGTCCAGCCAGGGCTTGTAGATCCGCAGAGCCGGGTTCGCGAGCAGACCGTAGCGGTAGAACCGCTCGATGTCGTTGCCCTTGTAGGTCGAGCCGTCGCCCCAGATCGACACGTCGTCCTCGCGCATGGCGCGGACCAGCAGGGTCCCGGTCACCACCCGGCCGAGCGGCGTCGTGTTGAAGTAGACCTTGCCGGCGCTGCGGACGTGGAACGCGCCGCACATGATCGCCGCCAGGCCCTCCTCGGCCAGCGCCTCGGTGCAGTCCACGAGCCGGGAGATCTCGGCGCCGTACTCGACCGCCCGACCGGGGACCGAGTCGATGTCGGGCTCGTCGTACTGGCCGAGGTTGGCGGTGTAGGTGCAGGGCACCGCGCCCTTGTCACGCATCCAGGCGACGGCGCACGAGGTGTCGAGACCGCCGGAGAACGCGATGCCGACGCGCTCGCCGACGGGAAGGGAGGTGAGGACCTTGGGCACGGTCGTCAGCCTAGGGGGACGGGCCCTCGCAGAATCCTCAACCATATGGTTGACAGTCGTTGCCGATCCGGCGTACGTTCAACCACATGGTTGAGAGTCTGGTCGCGGTGGACGAGGTGTTCCACGCCCTGTCGCACCCCACTCGGCGCGACATGCTCGCCCGCCTGCGCCAGTCGGACCTCACCGTCGGGCAGCTCGCCGAGCCGCTCCCCGTGTCGCTGGCCGCGGCGTCCAAGCACGTCGCGGTCCTCGAGCGGGCGGGGCTGGTCCAGCGGACCGTCCAGGGGCGGACGCACGTATGCCGCCTCACGCCGGGTCCGCTCGCGTCGGCGGCCGCCTGGCTCGACACCTACGAGACGTACTGGAACGAGCGGCTCGACGCTCTCGAGCAGGCGCTGCTCGAGGCTTCCGACGATCCGGACGCTCCCCAGACCGATGACCGCCACACCCAGGAGGACTGAACCCATGGCATACCCCGCCGCCCGCGTCCAGCGCACCCTGCCCTTCCCCCGAGAGCGCGTCTACCGCGCCTGGCTGGACCCGAAGACCATGGTCCGGTGGTTCGTGGACCCGAAGTTCACCGACGGTCGCGCCGAGGTCGACGAACGGGTCGGCGGCCATTACCGGATCTTCCAGGTCGACCCGGAGGGCGCGATGACCGGAGGCAGCGAGAACCGGATCCTCGAGCTCGTCCCGAACGAGCGGATCGTCCTCTCGTGGCGGTTCGCCGGCCCGGACCGGGACGAGGACCTCTCGCCCGAGACCCGGATCACGGTGACGTTCGCCGAGCCGCGGCCGGGCGAGACCGAGCTGACCGTCGTTCACGAGCAGCTCGACGAGCTGGCCGCCGCGATGCCACAGATCGCCGGGCACGTCGAGGCCGGCTGGAACGACACCCTGGACCGGCTGGCGCCGGCCCTCGACACCACGGAGGTGACGGCATGACCACCATGACGACCGAAGAGATCGGCGCGATCGTGGCCGACCCGGTGGCGCAGAAGCTGCTGCATGCCGCGATCCCGGCACGGCTGGCGTACACCGGTCTTGACGGCGCCCCGCGGGTGATCCCGATCGGCTGGGCGTGGGACGGGTCCGCGCTGCTCATGTGGACCGTTCCCAGGTCGGCGAAGGTGCGCGCCCTGCGGCACGACGCCCGGGTGGCCGTGACGATCGACACCAACGACTTCCCGCCGAAGGTGCTGCTGGTCCGAGGAACGGCGACGGCGGAGGAGATCGAGGGCGTGCCTCAGGGGTACCTCGACGCCGGTCACAAGATGGTCGACGACGAGCACTACGACGAGTGGGAGCAGGGCGTACGCGGCCTCTACGACTCGATGGTGGAGATCCGGATCACGCCCAACTGGCTGAAGATCCACGACTTCGAGACCCGGATCCCGAGCGCCGTCGCCGAGCTGGTGCGCGAGAAGCAGGCCGCCGCCGGCTGACGGCGCCGGCCCCGATCCGGCGCGCGAGAGGCCAACTTCGGCCGCTCTGGGTCCACCCAGAGCGGCCGAAGCTGGCCTCTCGGCGGGAGGCTCTAGGACTCGCCGCCGGCGTTGCCGCTGGTGCCGGCGGTCACGTCGTGGAGGCGGTACTTCTCGGCCGCCTTGGCGGCGTAGTCGGCGGGGACGTCGCCGCGCTTGGCCAGCTGCTGGAGCGTCCGCACCGCGAGCGACGGCCCGTCGATGTGGAAGAACCGGCGCGCCGCCGCGCGGGTGTCGGAGAAACCGAACCCGTCGGCACCCAGCGACATGAAGTCGCCCGGCACGTACTGCGCGATCTGGTCCTGGACCCCGCGCATGTAGTCCGACACGGCCAGCACCGGGCCCGGGGCGTCCTGCAGCTTCTGGGTCACCCACGGCACCCGCTGCTCGGCCTCCGGCCGCAGGAACTCCTGCTCCTCGCAGTCCATCCCGTCGCGGCGCAGCTCGCTCCACGACGTCACCGACCACACGTCCGCCGCCACGCCGAAGTCCTCGGCCAGCAGCTGCTGCGCCTCCAGCGCCCACGGGACGCCGACCCCGGACGCGAGCAGCTGCGCCCGCGCCGGCTGGTGCTCCCAGCCGTCGGTGTTGGCCGGCGCCAGGAGGTACATCCCGCGCAGGATGCCCTCCGCGTCGACGTTCTCCGGCTCCTTGGGCTGGACCAGCGGCTCGTTGTAGACGGTGAGGTAGTAGATGACGTTCTCGGGGTTGTCGCCGTACATCCGGCGCAGCCCGTCCTGGACGATGTGGGCGATCTCGTACCCGTACGCCGGGTCGTACGACACCACCGCCGGGTTCGTCGCGGCCAGCAGCGGGGAGTGCCCGTCCGCGTGCTGCAGACCCTCGCCGGTCAGGGTGGTCCGGCCGGCCGTGGCCCCGATGAGGAACCCGCGCGTCATCTGGTCGGTCGCCGCCCAGATCGAGTCGGCGGTCCGCTGGAACCCGAACATCGAGTAGAAGACGTAGATCGGGACCATCGGCTCGCCGTGCGTCGCATAGGACGTGCCGACCGCGGTGAACGCGCTCATCGACCCGGCCTCGTCGATGCCGAGATGGAGGATCTGCCCCTTCTCGGACTCGCGGTACGCCAGCATCAGCTCGGCGTCGACGGGCGTGTAGTTCTGCCCGTGCGGGTTGTAGATCTTGATGGTCGGGAAGAACGAGTCCATCCCGAACGTGCGCGCCTCGTCGGGGATGATCGGCACGACGCGTGAGCCGAACTCCTTGTCGCGCATGAGGTCCTTGAGCAGCCGGACGAACGCCATGGTCGTGGCGATCTCCTGCTTGCCGGAGCCCTTCTTCAGCTGCTTGTAGGCCTCGTCGCCCGGCAGCTTGATCGAGTCGTGCTGCACGCGGCGCGACGGGACGTCGCCGCCGAGGGCCGCGCGGCGCTCGAGCATGTACTGGATCGCCTTGTCGTCCTTGCCGGGGTGGTAGTACGGCGGACGGTAGGGATCGGCCTCGAGCTGCTCGTCGGAGATCGGGATCCGCATGTCGTCGCGGAACGCCTTGAGGTCGTCCAGGGTCATCTTCTTCATCTGGTGGGTCGCGTTGCGACCGGCGAAGTGCGACCCGAGGCTGTAGCCCTTGATCGTCTTCGCGAGGATGACCGTCGGCTGCCCGGTGTGGTTCATGGCCGCGAGGTATGCGGCGTAGACCTTGCGGTAGTCGTGGCCACCACGCTTGAGCTTCCACCACACGTCGTCGTCGGACCAGTTCTCCACCATCGCGCGGGTGCGCGGGTCGCGGCCGAAGAAGTGCTCGCGCACGTAGGCGCCGTCGTTGGCCCGGAAGGTCTGGTAGTCGCCGTCGCTCGTCGAGTTCATGACGTGCACGAGGGCGCCGTCGCGGTCGGCCGCGAGGAGGGGGTCCCAGCCGCGGCCCCAGATGACCTTGATGACGTTCCAGCCCGCGCCGCGGAAGAACGCCTCGAGCTCCTGGACGATCTTGCCGTTGCCGCGGACCGGGCCGTCGAGCCGCTGCAGGTTGCAGTTGATGACGAAGGTGAGGTTGTCGAGCTCGTCGTTGGCGGCCACCTGCAGCAAGCCGCGCGACTCCGGCTCGTCCATCTCGCCGTCGCCGAGGAACGCCCAGACGTGCTGCTGCGAGGTGTCCTTGATGCCGCGGTGGTGCAGGTACTTGTTGAACTGGGCCTGGTAGATCGCGTTCATCGGGCCGAGGCCCATCGACACCGTCGGGAACTGCCAGAAGTCCGGCTTCAGCCGCGGGTGCGGGTATGACGGCAGCGCGCGGATCTCGCCGTCGACGATGTGGCTCTTCTCCTGGCGGAAGCCGTCCATCTGGTCCTCGGTGAGGCGACCCTCGAGGAACGCGCGCGCATACATGCCGGGGGAGGCGTGGCCCTGGAAGAAGACCTGGTCACCCCCGCCCGGGTGGTCCGGGCCGCGGAAGAAGTGGTTCATCCCCACCTCGTAGAGCGTCGCGGCCGACGCGTACGTCGAGATGTGGCCACCGACGCCGACACCGGGTCGCTGGGCGCGGTGGACCATGATCGCGGCGTTCCAGCGCAGCCACCGGCGGTACTCCCGCTCGACGTCCTCGTCGCCGGGGAACCACGGCTCCTGCTCGGGGCTGATCGTGTTGATGTAGTCGGTGGCCGTCAGCGACGGGACCCCGACCTGCATCTCACGAGCCCGCTCGAGCAGCTTGAGCATCACGTAGCGCGCGCGGGTGCGTCCGGAGGACTCGATGACCCCATCGAGGGACTCGAGCCACTCCAGCGTCTCCTCCGGGTCGGTGTCGGGGAGCTGGCTCGGGATGCCGTTGAGGATGGGTCCGGCTTCCTGTCGTGCCACAGTGCATCGTCCTTTCACACAGCCACGTCGTTGTAGCCGTCTTCGTCTGCCGGGGTGTGCAGGGAGGTCTCGTTCATCTTCCCACCGTCGCGGAGGTCAGTTCGACGCCTGTCCAGCGACGGCGGACACCGCCAGGCGCTGCTCGCCCGCATACACGGTGAAGTGCGGTGGCCGGACGAAGGCGACCAGGGTGAGCCCGACGCGGTCGGCGAGCTCCACGGCCAGCGACGAGGCGGCGGACACGGCCGCGAGCACGGGTATGCCTGCCGCGTGGGCCTTCTGGGTCAGCTCGAAGCTCGCGCGGCTCGTGACGACGAGTACGTGCCCGGTGAGCGGGAGGCGGCCCTCGCGCAAGGCCCATCCGACGACCTTGTCGACGGCGTTGTGCCGCCCGACGTCCTCGCGGGCGACCAGCAGCTCGCCCTCCGCCGTGAACAGGCCGGCCGCGTGCAGGCCGCCGGTCCGGTCGAACGCCTTCTGCGCCCCACGCAGGCGGCCCGGAAGGCTGCACAGCACCGCCGGGTCGACCGTGACGTGGTCCTGCGCGACCGCATACCGGCTCGTCGTCTGGAGGGCGTCGATGCTGGCGGTGCCGCAGACGCCACACGCGCTGGTGGTGGCGAACGCGCGTTTCGCGTTGTCGCGCAACGAGACTCCCGCACGCAGCGTGACGTCGACGACGTTGTAGGTGGGAGAGCCCTCGTCGTCGGTGTCGACGCAGTGCATGAGCCGGGCCACGTCGTCGGCGGCCGCGATGAGACCCTCGCCGTAGAGGAAGCCCAGGGTGAGGTCGAAGTCGTCACCGGGCGTACGCATAGTCACGGTGAGCGGTTCGCCGTCGACCCGGATCTCCATCGGCTCCTCGACAGCGAGGGTGTCGGGACGCCGCACGACGCGCGACTGGTCGCCCGCGGTGACCTCGTACCGCACCGCCGGAGAGCGCCTCGTCACCCGTCCCACGACATCACTGTATGCGGGCGCACCGGTCCACGGTTTAGGCATCGGATGCCAGGTCCGGCGGTCACCCACTACCGTGGATCTCGCCTGGTGACGTGCAGAGCGCAGGCGGCAACAGACGATTCACGAAGGGGACAGCACCGTGGGTTCGACCGCGCACGCGGCGTCGCCCGGATCGGCCGGTGGGGCACTGGCCAAGCTGGGGTTCGAAGAGCGACAGGTCGTGCAGGAGATCGGCTGGGACAGCGACGTCGACGACGGGCTGCGGTTCGCGATCGAGGACCTCACCGGCGCCGAGCTGGAGGACGAGGACTATGGCGACGTCTCCGACGCCGTCCTGGTCTGGTTCCGGGCCGGCGACGACGACCTCGTCGACACCCTGGTCGACGTGTTGACGAACCTCGCCGACGCCGGGTTCGTCGTGCTCCTGACCCCCAAGGCGGGGCATCCTGACCACGTGGACGCCAGCGAGATCGAGGAGGCGGCGGTCACAGCGGGCCTCCACACCGCCGGCGGCGCCAACGTCAGCACCGAGTGGAGCGCGGTCCGGTTGGTCGCGCCGCGCGGCCAGCGACGCTGACCGCCCGAGATATATCTCCGACAGCGTCCAGTCCCCGAGACGTGCGTGCTCGCGTGGGCTGTGACCCGTCGTTTCGCGCCGTGTCGGGAGCGGCTGGCAGGATGCCCGCATGACCGAGACGACGCCCTCGCCCGCCGGGCCGCTCGGCCTTGGCGACGTCGCGCCGGGCTTCGCCCTGCGCAACCAGTACGGCGAGACCGTGTCCCTCGCGGACTTCCGGGGCGAGAAGCACGTCGTGCTGGTCTTCTTCCCGTTCGCGTTCTCGGGCATCTGCACGGGGGAGTTCCGGGAGATCCGTGAGCACCTCGAGGACTTCGAGGCCGACGACGTCCAGGTTCTCGGTATCTCCTGCGACGCGATGGAGTCGCTGCGCGCGTGGGCCGACGCCGAGGGCTACTTCTTCCCGTTGCTCAGCGACTTCTGGCCGCACGGGGCGGCGTCCCGGGCGTATGGCGTGTTCTGGGAGAAGACCGGGTTCGCAATCCGCGGGACGTTCCTCGTCGACAAGGGCGGCGTGATCCGGTGGGCACTGGTCAACGGGCCTGGCGAGCAGCGAGACTTCTCGGGCTACCGCACCGCGCTCGCCGAGCTGCGCGGCACCACCGCCTCCGTCTGAGAGACTTTGCCCGCCTCGACCGTCGTCCGGCGGCGGGGCGGGGGCCTGTAGCTCAGTTGGCAGAGCACCGCGTTTACACCGCGGGTGTCGTCGGTTCGATCCCGGCCGGGCCCACCGACAAAACCGCAGGTCAGAGGCTTGCAGCCACTCCGGGGAGGACCCTCACATCGCCGTTAGTCCGCAAAGTCCGCAAGATTCTCAGCGGCTGCCCGGCCGATGACGTCGAGACGGTCGGCAACGTCGTCGAGCTGGTCGGGGAACAGGTGCCCATAGAGGTCCAGCGTCATGCTCGCGGTCTTGTGCCCGAGCATCCGTTGGACGACCTTCACGTTGGCTCCCGCGGCGATCGCCAGCGAGGGTGCCGTGTGTCGCAGACCGTGCGGCGTGAGTTGCGGCTCACCGATGCGGACCGCGGCCGGCGCGAAGGTGGTGGGGGAGACTGGTCTCGACTACTACCGCACCGGGCCGGACGGGATCCCGTTGCAGCAGGACGCCTTTCGGTGGCATATCGACCTTGCCAAGCGCACCGGCCGAGCCCTGCAGATCCACGATCGTGACGCTCACGCCGACGTCCTGCGGATCCTCGACGAGGAAGGTGCCCCGCCGCATACCGTCCTGCACTGCTTCTCCGGTGACGTGGGGATGGCGCGGGCCGCGGTCCCTTTTCCTGCCGCCGAGAGGCCAACTTCGGCGCTTGTTCGACGCGGATAGCGACCGAAGTTGGCCTCTCGGCGGGCGCGGGGTGAGGGCGGGGCGCCGGACCCGCACCTCAGATGTCGCGTCTGTCACATCCACCCCGCCACCGTTACCAAAATTTGACCTTTGGGTGACGGTTCGGGGACAGTGGACGGCGTTGGCCGGGGACGAGACCCACGGCCGGCGTCCAGCGGGGGCCGTCACGGCCCCCTTTCGCGTGGTAAGCGCGAAGGCGGCCGGCCGGGCTCCCACCCGGGAAGTACCACTCTTGGAGCCCTCTTGATCTCTCGTCCACTCCGGTGGGCCGCCCAGGGTGCGGCGGTGGCCGTCGTGGCCGTCGGCGCCCTCTCGATGGCCCAGTACGACAAGGCCGTTGCCCTGTCCCTGGACGGTGACACCTCGTCGGTGCACGTCTTCGGCAGCACCGTCGGCGACCTGCTCGCGAAGCAGGACCTCGCCATCGGCGAGCACGACCTGGTGCAGCCGTCCGCCGACGCCGCCCTCCACGACGGCGACACCGTCGTCGTCCGCTACGGCCGCAAGCTGACCGTCACGATGGACGGCAGGACCACCGACTACTGGACGACCGCCACCTCGGTCGACGCGGCGCTCGCCGAGCTCGGCATCCGCGCCGACGCGGCGAAGCTGTCGGTGTCCCGGTCCGAGCCGCTCGGCCGTTCCGGCCTGGCGCTGACCATCACCACCCCCAAGAACGTCACCGTCAACGTCGACGGTGCCACCAAGACCGTCGCGAGCACCGGCCCGACCGTCGCCGACGCGCTGCAGCAGCTCGAGGTCACCCTCGGCGCCCAGGACCGCGTCAGCCCCGCCCCGGACACCGCGCTGACCGAGGGCCTGGCCGTCACCGTCAACCGGGTCGAGACCAAGACGGTCAACGAGACCCAGGCGGTCGCCTTCAAGGTGACCAACCAGGACGACGCGAACCTCGCCAAGGGCACCAAGAAGACCGTCACCAAGGGCGTGGCCGGTGAGCAGAGCGTCACGTTCGACGAGGTCTGGGTCGACGGCAAGCTCGAGGCCCGCACCCAGACCGGCGCCCAGGTGACCAAGACCCCCGTCGACCAGATCGTCGCCGTCGGCACCAAGGCCACCGCGCCCGCTCCCGCTCCGGCGACCACGACGCCTGCGCCGTCGGCCGGCAACACCTCCGGCGCCGGCCTCAACCTCGCGAACGCCGCGATGTGGGACAAGATCGCCCAGTGCGAGTCCGGCGGCAACTGGCACATCAACACCGGCAACGGCTACTACGGCGGGCTGCAGTTCGCGCAGAGCACGTGGCTCGCGAACGGCGGTGCCGACTTCGCCGCGCGCGCCGACCTGGCCTCCCGGGAGCAGCAGATCACCGTCGCCAACCGGCTCTACGCCAAGTCCGGCCTCCAACCCTGGGGCTGCAAGCCCTGACCGAGCGCCTGCAGCACGTCGAGAAGCTCCGGGGATGAACGGTTCCCCGGAGCTTCTGGGCGCTGCGAGGGTCCGTCACCTCGCCGCCCGGCTCGGCCTGCGCCCCACCACGCAGTGGGGCCAGAACTTGGGTGTACCGCAGCAAGGTACAGCCGTGGGCAAGGGATCTGGTCGTCTCGACCAGCCCCCAGGCCTGGGCCTCGAGGCTTTGATCCCGCCCATCTCCATCGTGGGTGCCGCGCCGAGATCCCCGGCCGTCGAGGTGGCTCTGCACGATGGCGGCCGGGGGGATGAGATCCACCAACCGTCCAACGACATGCCCCGATCCGTCAGATACCAGCGTCACGATCTCCCCGAGCTTGAGTGTCACCCAGTCGGCGAATCGGCAGGTGTAGAAGCCTGAGCATGGTGGTGTTGGCTCTGCTTCACCAGCACGACCGTTCAGGCCACCTGGTCGTAACTCTTGCGCCGAAATGACCTCCAATTCCACGCGACCCAGCACGGCGCCTGCGACCACTTCGGCGCCTTCGGCCGCCGAGGGCGCACCGTGGCCAACAATCACCGCTCGGACGACGAAGAGGAGGGCGTCCGAGTCTTGCGTCGCACGTCTGTGAACCAACCACGCGATCACCAGCCCCCCACGGCGCACCAGACCAGTAGGTGGACCAGGGCGCGGACATCCAGCACGCCGAGCGTCAGCAATGCGGAGACCCACACGCGTCGACCGCAGTCTCCTTCGGCATCGAGCAGCGAGACGCCGTTGAAGTGCGTCACCCAAGTGCCCGGATGAGTTGGGAGCCGGCCGGCGTCTTCGTCGCCACTGGAGCAAGCCCATCAAAGGCGAAAAGCCGCGAAGTAGGCCCCAATGATGGCGGCCATGATCGCGGCAGCGACAACTGACCACGGCATGGCGATCAACGTGGCTGTCACGCAGGATGGTCACTGGTGGTGGCGCCTCGTCGCGTCAACGCTCATCTCGGATGGGTGAGCCCGATCTGCACACGTGGTCGAAAGATGGTGATCACGGGCCCAGGGACCCTCGCATCGCCGGTGATACCGGCGGCGTCACCAACTGAAACCCAGAACCGCGTCCTGGCTGCCGCTCGACGACCAGTCGGAGACGCGGCACCACCGTGACCCGCTCCACCGAGAACGGCTGGGTCAGCGGTCAACCTCTTGAACAGCGAAGGGACGTTCTTCACCGCCGAGTTCGGTGCCGTCCGCAGATTCGCGACCTCACGAGCCGGACGTCTTCGCCAGCGTCAACGCCCTCCAGGACGAGAAGCCGCGGCCGCACCTGCGTCCCTTCCCGATCCGTCCAACCCAGGAGCACCTCATGAACTCGCGCGTACCAGCGTGGATCGTCATCATCTCCGGAATCGTCTTCTTCGTTGCCGGGGTCGCCACCTACGTGATGGTCAGCACGACGCTTTCCTCGGAGAACATCACGGTCTCCGAAGACGCGGCGATGTTCGCCGGTCAGCACGTCGACCAACCGTGGGAGGCGTTCGCGGAGGCCAACGTCATCGACAAGCACGCGGACGAGATCTCGGGGGGTAAGAGCTACGCCGAGCTACCCAGGACCGATCCCAACCGGGCCACCGTGATGAACGCGTCCTTCCTCCAGGCCTCGCTGTTCACGTCGGTCGTGGCCTTCGGGGTCGCCGCCATGGCAGCTGTCCTGGGAGTCCTGCTGGTGATCATCGGGATGGCGATCCGTCCGCCGACGTCCTCGGCGGCAGCGCCGACGGAGACTGCCGGGGCGTCGACGACCCGCAAGGCCTGACCGCGGCTCCCGAGGAACCTGGCGGGCGTGCGTCGGTCGCGTCGGCAAGACTGCGCGAATGGGGACGGCGGGGGCGCGGACGGTCGGCGTCGAGGAGGAGCTGCTGCTGGTCGACGTCACGACCGGGCGACCGAGGTCCGTGGCTGGACGGGTCATCGACGCCGTGGCCGCGCAACAGCCGGACGACGTCGGCCCCGAGGGCGGGATCGAGGGCGAGCTGCAGCGCTACATGGTCGAGACCCAGTCCTCCGTGTGCACCGACCTCGCCGACGTCGAGCGCGAGCTTCGTGACTGGCGGCACACGGTCTCGATCGCGGCGCGCGAGGCCGGAGCGGGGTCGGCGGCCCTCGGGACTGCGCCGCTGGCCGGGGGCGGCCTCATCACTCCCAAGCCGCGGTACCTGCGGATGGCCGAGCGGTTCGGGCCTACGGCCGAGGACGTGCTGACCTGCGCTAGCCACGTCCACGTAGGCGTCGCCTCGCCGGAGGAGGGCGTGGCGGTCATCGACCGGATCCGCGGCTGGCTCCCGGTCGTGCTGGCGCTGTCGGCCAACTCGCCGTTCTCGGAAGGGCGCGACACCGGGTACGCGTCGTACCGCTCGCAGCTCTGGGTGCGCTGGCCGTCGGCGGGGCCCACCGACCTCTTCGGGACGCCCCAGGCATACGAGGCGCTGGTGCGGTCGATGGTCGACTCCGGCGTCCTCCTCGACGACGGGATGATCTACTTCGACGCCCGGATCTCCTCGCGGTACCCCACAGTGGAGATCCGCGTGGCCGACGTCTGCGCTGACCTCGACGACACGATGGTCGTGGCCGGCGTGTGCCGGGCGCTGGTGGAGACGGCCGCACGGTCGGCAGCGCAGGGGGAACCGCCCCTGCCCGTGCCCACGGCGTTGCTGCGACTCGCGGCCTGGCGGGCCGGCCACGACGGGGTCGACGGCGTGCTCGTCGACCCCGTCACGCAGCGGCCCGAGGCGGCCGCCCTGGTCGTCGGGCGGCTGCTGCACCACATCCGGCCGGCGCTCTCGTCGTCCGGCGACCTCGAGCGGGTCGAGACCGGGATCGGGCGGCTGCTGGCCGACGGTTCCGGCGCGACCCGGCAACGCCGCACGTATGCGCGCACGGGCCAGCTCGTCGACGTGGTGGCGGAGGCGGTCCGGCTCAGCGCCGGACATGTCGACACCTAGGCCACCGGCCGGTCAGAGCTCGAGGCGGCGGAGCAGTCGCTTCGCGGCGGCGGTGCCGGGCCGACGCCACCAGGCGTGGTCGAGCAGGGCCTGCCGGGCCGCGAGGTACCCGCAGGCCCCGTGTACTCCGCCGCCCGGGTGGCTCGCCGCGCTGCCGAGGTAGAGCCCGTCGACCGGTGTCCGCGGGCCGCCGAGCCCGGTGACCGGCCGGAAGAACAGCTGCTGGAACAGCTGCGCCGTCCCGCCGTTCACCGCTCCGTTCACGAGGTTGGCGTCGGCTGCGTACAGGTCCGACGGCCGTTGCACCCACCGGTCGACGACGAGGTCGCGCCAGCCCGGCGCATACCGGTCGAGCATGTCCTCGGACCGGTCCACGAGAACGTCCGCGGACGCGTCGTCGGTCATGCCGCGCGGCAGGTGCGTGTAGAGCCACAGCGCCTCGGTGCCCGCGGGGGACCGCGTCGGGTCGGCCGTCGTCATCTGTCCGACCAGCGCGAACGGGTTCGCCGGCACGGTGTGCGTGGCCAGGTCGGCCGCCCAGCGCACGATGTCGTCGACGTCACCGCCGACGTGCACGACCGCGGCCCGGCGGGCGTCCTTCGCGGTCCACGGCGGCGTCTCGCTCATCCGGTAGTTGATCTTCACCGTCGGCAGGTCCCACG
The DNA here is from genome assembly GCA_963787725.1 of uncultured Actinomycetota bacterium. Taxonomy (GTDB): domain Bacteria; phylum Actinomycetota; class Actinomycetes; order Actinomycetales; family Dermatophilaceae; genus Lapillicoccus. The sequence goes on from CAWBEH010000011.1 coordinate 45,141, forward strand.
CGAAGTCGCCCAGCGCCTGTCGCAGCCTTGGGGAGACCTCGTGCTCGCTCAGCAGCTCTTCGTAGAGCATCGGGGCGCTGGTGTCCGCGACGACGGCGCGCCCAGCGCGGACCGTCGCACCACCGGCGGTCCGAACGATCCCCGCTCGCCCGTTCACCAGGTCGATGTGCTCGACGCGTTCGCCCGTGCGGATCTCGACCCCGGCGGCCCGGGCTCGCGACGCCAGCGCCGTGGCCAACATCCCCGCGCCACCGCGCGGCGAGGGAAACCCGACGTCCTGCGCCAGCATGCTCATCAGCCAGCCGAACAGCCCGCTGCCCGGGGCATCCGGCGGGATGTCAGCGTGCATCGCGTTACCCAGCAACACCATTCGCCCACGCTGGCCGGCGAAGCACTCCTCGGCCATCCGGGTCGCCGGCAGGAGGAAGAACCGCGCCAGCCCCGGCATGTCGGCCGCCCCGACCGCTCGCGCGAGCCGCGACCCGGCCTCGACCGGCGGCCACCGCGTGAGCAGGGCGTCGAGGAAAGGCTCCTTGACGTGGTGCCACTGCTCGACCAGCTCCAGCCACGCGGCGCCGTCCTCGCGACGGTCGTCTCCGAGGGCGGCCGCCGTCTCGTGGACGTCGGCGTGGATCGTCGCACCGGTGGCGTCGTCGGGCCGGCCGGCGTGGCTCACCACGACGTCCGACAGGCACCACTCCAGGCCGTGGTCCTCCAAGCCGAGCCGCGACATCACCGGTGACGCGACGGCCAACGGGTAGCAGGCGCTGAACTCGTCCATCACCCACCCGTCCCGCTCGACCGAGGAGACGGCGCCGCCGACCTTGTCGCGGGCCTCGAGCACCACGACGTCCCACCCCGCGTCGGCCAGGGTGATGGCCGCGACCAGACCGTTGGGGCCGCTGCCGACGACGACGGCGTCCGCCTCGTCCCGTGCCCCCTCGCTCACGGCGCCAATGGTGGCACCGCCGGACCGTCTCTGCCCGCCGGTCGGACCAGTTCGTCCGGCGGATCGACGGCTGCTTAGGGTGAGGCGTGCCCACCACCGAGCTCGTCGTGCTCCTCGACGACGACGGCCAGGCGGCGGGCACCGCCGACAAGGCCAACGTCCACGGCCCGGACACGCCGCTGCACCTGGCCTTCTCCGCCTACCTCTTCGACGAAGGGGGTCGCCTGCTGGTGACCCGCCGCGCGCTCGGCAAGCGGACCTTCCCCGGCGTCTGGACGAACTCGGTCTGCGGCCACCCGGCGCCCGGTGAGCCGCTTCCGGAAGCGGTCCGCCGCCGCGCCGCGCGCGAGCTCGCCGTCGACGTGACGTCGCTGCGGCTGGTGCTGCCGCGGTTCTCCTACCGGGCCGAGATGGACGGCGTCGTCGAGCTCGAGCAGTGCCCGGTGTATGCGGGGTGGCTCGCCCCGGGCGCCCGGCCGGATCCCGCCGCGGACGAGGTCGAGGACGCCCAATGGGTCGGCTGGGCCGACTTCAGCGCCGACGTCCTCTCGGGCTCGCGCGATGTGTCGACGTGGTGCCGAGAGCAGGTACCTCAGCTGGTCGCGCTCGGCGCGGACCCGCGGCGCTGGCCGGTCGCCGACGACCGCCTGCTGCCCCCGGCCGCGCGCGTCTGACGACGCGTACGCCTGACGACGCCCCGTCAGCCCCTCGGCTCCGGCGCCGCCTCGTGGTGGCGAGCTCCGTGCGTACGCCGGTCCTCCTTCATCTCGGCCTCGTAGAGGTGCCGCCGCCCGCCGACCAGCTCCTCACGGGCTTTGGCGTCGAGCTCCTTGAAGAGCGCGTAGTAGCCGTCGTCGAAGTCCTCGACGATCTGGAAGGTCCACCGTCCCTCGATGACGTTGCGCCCGACCAGCTCGCGGTCGATCTGGTCGGCGATCTCGTGATGTCCGGCCTTGCGCAGCTGGTCGACGGCGTCGCCCAGCGTGAGGTCACCCATCCCGGTGAGCCGGTGGAACGCATACAGATATCCGCGGGCGTTCTCGACCACCTCGAGTGCCTCGGACAGCTTGCCGAGTGCCTCCACGGTCTCGTCGGACACGCCTTCTGGACGTCGGTGCTCGGGTGCTGGGGTCTCCATCCGGCCACCGTAAGGGGGCCAGCCGACGGGCGTGTGGCATTGTCGCCCTCGTGTCCATCGACGAACCGCTCACCCTGCGTGAGGTGGTCGCCGCGCTCGAGTCGGTGTACCCGCCGGACACGGCGATGGACTGGGACCAGGTGGGACTCGTCGCGGGTGACCTCGACCAGGCGGTCCGCCTCGTGCACTTCGCGGTCGACCCGACGCTCGCCGTCGTGAGGGAGGCGGTGGACGCCGGCGCCGACCTCCTCGTCACGCACCACCCGCTGCTGCTGCGCGGCATCCACAGCGTCGCCACCTCCGGCGCCAAGGGCGAGACGCTCACCCGGGCGATCCTCGGCGACCTCGCCATCTACTGCGCCCACACGAACGCCGACGTGGCTTCGCCCGGGGTATGCGACGCGCTCGCGGCGGCGGTCGGGCTCACCGACGTCGTCCCCCTCGAGGACGTCCCGTACGCGCTGGGCCGGGTGGGGTACCTCACGGCGCCGATGACCCTGCGCGCCTTCGCGGACCGGGTGGCAGCCGGACTGCCGTCGACCGTCGGCGGCATCCGGGTGAGCGGCGACCCGGAGGCTCTGGTCGAACGAGTGGCCGTCCTCGGTGGGTCCGGTGACGACCGCTTCGAGCTGGTCCGCGCGGCCGACGTCGACGTCTACGTCACCGCCGACCTGCGCCACCACCCCGCGTTGGAGGAGCGCGAGACCACGCGGGGCGGGCGGCCGTACCTCGTCGACGCCGGGCACTGGGCCAGCGAGTACGTCTGGCTGGCCTCGGCGGAACGACGACTTCTCGAGGTCGTGCGCGGTGGGTCGTCTAGGTTGGACACCGTCATCTCGACCCTGCGCACTGAGCCCTGGACCTTCGTCGTGGGCGCCAACGCCGCCAACGACCAGGAGTGAAGGAGCTGTGCTGAACGCCGACCCGACCCGTCAGCTCGCGCTGCTCGATCTCCAGGCCATCGACATGCGGCTCGACCAGATCACCCACGCGACCTCGAACCTGCCCCAGCATCGTGAGGTCGCGGCGCTGGAGGACGAGGCGCGGACGCTCGACACGCAGCTGGTCAACTCGCGCACGGCCCTGTCCGACGTCCAGCGCGAGGTCGAGAAGTCCGAGGCCGACGTCCAGCTGGTCCGCGACCGCGCCGCCCGCGACCGCACCCGCCTCGAGTCGGGCACCGGCACGGCCAAGGACCTCCAGGCTCTCCAGCACGAGCTGACCTCGCTGTCCCGCCGACAGGCCGAGCTGGAGGACATCGAGCTGGAGATCATGGAGCGGGCCGAGGCCCTCGGTGAGCACGTCACGGTCCTCGAGCGGGACCGGGACGACCTCACCGCGCGGCTGGCTGCGGCGGTCGCCGCCCGGGACGCGGCGATGGGCGAGTATGCGACGGAGCGCGACGCCGTCGCCGGTCGTCGCGCGGCCACGGTGACCGCCGTCGGCGAGGACCTCGTGGCGCTCTATGAGCGGATCCGTTCCGGTCATGCCGGCATCGGTGCGGCCGAGCTGCGTCAGCGGCGCTGCGGCGGGTGCCACATCGAGCTCAACCAGGTCGACATGAACCGCATCACGCAGGCGCCCGCCGACGAGGTGCTGCGCTGCGAGGAGTGCGGACGGATCCTGGTGCGCACCGCCGAGTCCGGCCTGCCCGCCTGAGCATGTCGGCGCAGGTCGACCCGGCCGAGGCGTCCGCCGTCGGCGAGAACCCGGAGCCACCGCCTCCCGCCCTCGACGGGGCCACCCGGGTGTTCTTCGTCCGGCACGCGGTCACGCCGTTCACCGAAGCCGGACGCGTGGACGGCCGGGGCGGCGCCGACCCGGACCTCAGCGAGACCGGCCGGGCCCAGGCGCGGCTGGCAGCCGAGGCGGTTCGGACCCTCGTCGAGTCCACGGACGACGCCGGCGACATCCACCTCGTCACGTCGTCGTTGGCCCGGACGGTCCAGACCGGCGCGGCGGTCGCCGCGGCGCTCGACGTCGACCCGGTCCTCGACGACGACTGGGACGAGCAGTCGTTCGGCGACTGGGACGGTGAGGTCTTCGTCGAGCTGGCGAAGCACCAGGCCGACGACCTCATGCGGCTCTGGCAGGACCGTGACTACCGCCGCCCCGGCGGAGAGTCGCTGGCCGAGCTCGAGACCCGGGTGCTGCGGGCATACGAGAAGGCCCTCGAGGCCGGCGGTACGACCATCGTGGTGACCAGCCGCAAGCCGATCCTCGTCGTCCTCGCTCGGGTGCTGGGCATCGACGAGCAGCGGTTCTGGGCCCTGTCGACCGACCCCGCGTCACTGACTGCCGTCGAGCTCTGGCCCGACGGTCGCGCCTCGGTGCCGTTCGTCAACCGGACGGCGCATCTCGGTTAGTCGGGGTCCCCGCGGGGTTTCGGAGCGGAGCGGAGAACCCCGTGGGGTGACTTGACTGGCGCGGCTCTATCCTCCCCGGTATGCGTGAACTGCGGCCCGACACTCTCGCCGTCCGGGGTGGGTTGGCGCGCAGCGACTTCGACGAGACCGCCGAGGCGCTGTTCCTCACCAGCGGGTTCGTCTACGACTCGGCCGAGCAGGCCGAGGCGGCGTTCAAGGACGAGATCGACAAGTTCATCTACTCCCGGTACGGCAACCCCACGGTCCGGATGTTCGAGGAGCGGATGCGCCTCGTCGAGGGCGCCGAGGCCTGCTTCGCGACCGCCAGCGGGATGGCCGCCGTCTGGGTGGCGCTCGCGGCCCTGTGCGGTCAGGGCGACCGGCTGGTCAGCTCGCGAGCGCTCTTCGGCTCCTGCTTCGTGATCGTGGACGAGATCCTGCCGCGGTTCGGGGTGGAGACCGTCCTCGTCGACGGACCGGACCTCGACCAGTGGCGGGAGGCGCTCAGCGTGCCGACGACCGCCGTCTTCTTCGAGACCCCGAGCAACCCGATGCAGGAGCTCGTCGACGTCCGCGCGGTGGCCGACCTCGCCCACGGGGCGGGGGCGAAGGTCGTCGTCGACAACGTCTTCGGCACCCCGGTGTTCAGCCGGCCGCTCGAGCTGGGCGCCGACGTCGTCGTGTACTCGGCCACCAAGCACATCGACGGTCAGGGTCGCGTGCTCGGCGGGGCGGTCCTCGGGACGAACGAGTTCGTCGACGGACCGGTCAAGAACCTCATGCGCCACACCGGCCCGGCGATGTCGCCGTTCAACGCCTGGGTCCTGGTGAAGGGACTGGAGACCTTGTCGCTGCGCGTGCACCGGCAGCACGAGAACGCCCTCGCGCTGGCCGCTGCCCTGGAGACCCACCCTCGCGTCACGAAGGTCCTGCACCCGTGGCTGCCCAGCCATCCGCAGCACGACCTCGCCCGGAGCCAGATGTCCGGCGGTGGCAGCGTCGTGACGTTCGTCATCGACGGTGGCAAGGACGAGGCGTTCCGCGTCATGAACGCGCTCGAGGTCGTCGACATCTCGAACAACCTCGGCGATGCGAAGTCCCTCGTCACCCACCCGGCCACGACGACGCACCGACGGCTCACGCCGGAAGCCCGCGCCGCGGTCGGGATCACCGACGGGACGATCCGGATCTCCGTCGGGCTCGAGGACCCGCTCGACCTCGTCGAGGACGTCGTGACCGCGCTCGCGCAGCTCAGCTGACCGACAGCACCCAGGGTCGTCCCGGACGGGCGGGCGGGGCCAGGTCGACCGCGAACCGCTCAGCGAGCACGTCGGCGAGCCGCACCGGGGTCCGGACGTCGACCCCCGCCTCGCAGAGGTGCCGGGCCACCAGTCCTCGGGTGTGCTTCGCCATGTGCGTGGCTCCCGGCACCTGGATCGTGACCCACCGTGACGTCGAGGGCGGAGCCGGAACCCACGCCGCCGCATACGTGCTGCTGCGGCAGTCGACGACCAGCGCGCGTTGCGAGAGCGCGTCGAGCTCGGCGCCGAGCGGACCGCGCCACAGCCCGGCGAGCGGGCCGAGCGGCGGCAGGTTGACCTTCATCGAAAGCCGGTATGCGGGGATGCGGTCGGTCGGTCGGACGGCGCCGAACAGGGCGGAGGTGACGACGAGCCAGCGGTTCGCGCGCCGGCGGGCCCCGGAGTCGAGGGAAGCCAGTCCGAGGGCCGCGAAGAGCACCCCGGAGTAGACGTTCGCGGCGGGCGCCGTCGGGGCGGTGATCAGTCCGCGGTTGCGCGCGACCTCGTCACCCAGTGTCGGGGGCACGCCGAGCACCGCGAGCGCGTCGGGGCCGGCACTGGCCGACATCAGCGACCGCAGGACGGTCTCGCGCGTCGGGGTGAGAGCCGGGAGGGACAGCGTGCCCAGGTCGAGAGCCCGTCCGCGGCGAGGGACGGTCTTGCCCTCCGACGGCGGCAGCAGGACGAGCACGCCGGAACCCTACGGTTGGCGGGTCAGCCGAAGACGGCCAGGGCGCCGAGGCCCGCCGTCACGCTGACCACGGCGCAGAGCAGGCCCTCGCGAGCGAGGTACCCCGCGCCGACCTCGAGGTCCTGCGTCCGGCAGCGTTGCCGCCACAGCAGCGTCGCCAGCGAAGCCCACACGGTGACCAGCGGGCCGGCGTTCACGCCGACGAGCAGGGCCATGAGGCGGACCGGAGCATCCGACGAGACCGCCTCCAGGGCGAGGTAGGCGGGCAGGTTGTTGACGACGTTGGCCGAGACGGCTCCAACCGCGCCGAGCCGGAAGAGCGCGCTCGCGTCCGTCCCCGACCCGACGATCGACGCGAGCACCTCGCGCAGACCGTGGGTGAGCGCGATGTCGACGACGACGAACAGGCCGCTCACCCCGAGCACCATGAGCCACGGCACCGAGATCCGGCGCAGCAGCGACCGGTCGCGAACGGCGACCGTGACCAGGAGGACGCCCGCCGCAACCGTGGACGGAATCGCCGGCACGACCCCAGTGACGAAGGCCGGTCCGAGGAGAACGCAGCACCCGGCGGCGACCCAGAGCAGGACCTTGTCGTGCGGATCGGGCGGGGCCTCTGGCACGTACCGGCCGGCGAGGGATCGCCGATGCCGGATCGCGAGGACGACGACCGTCGCGAGGATCGCGGCCAGGGCCGGCGCCGAGGCCAGCCGCAGGTAGCCGCGTTGACCGACGCCGAGCAGGTTCATGTGGTGCAGCGCCAGCAGGTTCGTCAGGTTCGAGACCGGCAACAGCAAGGAGGCGGTGTTGGCCAGCCAGAGCGTGGTCATCGCGAACGGCAGCGGCGGGACCCCGACCTGACGCGCGACGGTGATCGCCACGGGGGTCAGGAGGACGGCGGTGGTGTCGAGGCTCAGGACGATCGTGCTGGCGCACGCGATGGCCACGATGAGCAGCCAGAGTGCCCACACCCGGTGCCGCCCGGCGCGGGCGGCCCAATGGGCCGCGACATCGAACACCCCCGCCAGGTCGGCGATCTCGGCCACGACGGTGATGGCCACGAGGAACGCGAGGACCGGCAGGACACGGGACGAGAGATCGGCGATCTCGGGTCCCGCCACGACCGGTGACCCTATGGTGGCGGGCTGGACGTGCCCCGGTGGGCCCCCTCGTCGACGACGTCCTCGATGTGGGTCGGCCCACCCGGAAGCACGAGGATCTCCTCGCCGACCAGCTTTCCGACGGACCGCACGAGCCGGAACGATGAGCGACGGAGGATCACGGCGACCGGGTGCTTGTCGGCTTGGCGCCACTGCCGCAGCGCCTCCAGCGCCTCGGTCATCGTCGCCTTCTCGCCGCTGGCGGTCGTGTCGCGGACGAGAGCCGCGTCGATGACGGCGGAGACCGGCCGCAGCACTCGCGAGAGCCATCGGCCCGTGATGGGCCAGAGGGGGTCGATGTCGCGACGGCCCGACAGGTCGACGATCTCCTCGGCCAGGAGCCGGACCCAGCGGCCGGTCTCGACGACCGTCGCGGTCACGTCGACGAGCTCGTCGAGCTCGCCGATCCGGTGCCGCCGCAAGGGGTTGTTGCGCACCGCCCGGCGGGCTGCTTCGAGGGTGGCGGGCAGTGCGTTGGCGCTGTCGTCCGTCTTGCGCGCATCACGCAGCAGGGTCACGAGGACCTCGTGGTTGCGCGCTCCGTCCTCCACGAGGACCGCGGCCTGCGCGGTGTGCTCCCCGAGGAGACGCGACACACGGCGGAACTCGGCGCGGTACTGCTTCCCCGCGTCCGGCGGGAGGAGGAACGGCGAGAGCGCGACCGTGACCCCCGCTCCGATGAGGGTCTCCCAGAGTCGGGTGACCCCGTAGACGTCAGGGTCGGTGTTGGTGAAGACGAGCAGTCCCGTGAGGGCGACCTGGATGTTGAGCACAGGCCCGACTCGGAGAACCACCCCACCGAGGAGCCCGGCCCCGAGGACGATCACCACTGACAGCAGGTTCATCCCGAACACGTGGACGACCACGACCCCGAGCGCGACGCCCACGACGACGCCGATGATTCGGTCGAAGGAGACGTTGAGGGCCGAGAACGGCTGGTCGCGCATCGCCACCAACGGGGCCACCACGGCGAAGATCGGGACGGCGCTCGTGTCGATCAGCTTGCAGACCGCCCAGCTGACCACTGCGGCGATGACGATGCGGACGATCTGTGGCCACTCCGCGAAGAACCGCTTGCGAACAGTGGCCCGGTCGGGCAGTAAGGCCATCGCTCCTCCCGTGCGGCTCGGTAGCACCTCGTGGTGCGAGGGTATTCCGGGCGCGCGTCCTATGGTGGCGCCCATGCCGCAGCGTGAGATCCGCTTCCGCACGACGACCCCGGTCCCGACGCACACCGAGGTCGACAAGAAGGCGCTGCTGGCCCGGTTCGAGGGGATCCGCACGGAGCTGAAGGTGCGGGAAGACTTTCCGCCCGGAGTCCTCGCGGAGGCGGAGCGGGCCGCGCAAGCCGTGGTCATGCCGAACCGTGACGAGACCGACGTGCCGTTGGTGACCGTCGACCCGGTGGGGTCGATGGACCTGGACCAGGCGCTGTTCCTCCAGCGGTCGGGGGAGGGGTATCGGGTGCGGTACGCGATCGCGGACGTGCCCGCATTCGTCGCCGCAGGCGGCGTTCTCGACACCGAGACCCATCATCGGGTCGAGACGGTGTACGCGCCGGACGAGCGCACGCCGTTGCACCCGCCCGTGCTCGCCGAGGACGCCGGGAGCCTGCTGCCGGACCAGCTGCGGTCGGCGTTCGTGTGGGACGTCGCGCTCGACGCCGACGGGGAGGTGACCGACGCCTCGGTCTACCGCGCCCAGGTCCGCAGCCGGGCACGGCTCGACTATGTGGGCGTCCAGCAGTCCGTCGACAACGGGACGGCCGATGAGAACCTGTTGCTGCTCAAGGAGATCGGCGAGAAGCGCATCGGCCTCGAGTCCGCGCGCGGTGGTGCCAGTCTGCCGCTGCCCGAGCAGGAGGTGACCCTGAACCAGGACGGCTGCTTCGAGCTCGGGTTCCGCCCACCGGTCCGGGCCGAGGACTGGAACGCCCAGCTCTCGCTGCTCACGGGGATGGTCGCGGCGCGGATGATGCTGGACGCAAGGGTCGGGATCCTGCGCACCATGCCGCCTCCGGACGAGGGGAGCGTCGCCCGGTTCCGTCGACAGGCGAAGTCGCTGGGCGTGGACTGGCCGAGGTCGCGGCGGTACGGCGACTTCATCCGCGGCCTCGACCTCTCCGACCCGCGGCAGCTGGCGCTGGTGCACGAGGCGGCCAGCCTGTTCCGTGGCGCGTCCTACACCGCCTTCGACGGTGAGGCTCCGGCCCAACCCGTGCACGCCGCGGTCGCCGCGCCGTACGCGCACGTGACGGCGCCGCTCCGGCGTCTCGTCGACCGGTACGGGCTGGTCGTCTGCGCCGCGATCTGTGCCGGCGAAGAGGTCCCGCGCTGGGCGCGGGATGCGCTGGCCGCGCTCCCGGAGACGATGCAGGAGGGCGACCGTCGGGCCAAGGCCGTCGAGCGGGCCTGCACCGATGCCGTGGAAGCCGCCGTCATGGTGTCGCGGGTCGGGGACGTGTTCACGGCCGACGTGGTCGACGTCGACGCCAAGCGTGGCGTCCTCACGGTCCAGCTCACCGATCCGGCGATCGTCGCGTCGGCCAAGGGCGACGTGAAGCTCGGTCGCCAGATCCAGGTGCGCCTCGAGAGTGCCGACATCGCGACCGGAAGGATCGTCCTCGTCGTCGTGTAGGAGGCCGGGCTAGGCCCAGCGGCGCGCGGTCGCGAGGCTCTGCCCGACGTACCCGCCGCGGAACAGCACGGCGTGGAGCATCAGCGGGTGCAGCTGGTGCAGGGACACACGCTCCCGCCAGCCGGGGGCCAGCGGCGCCACGTCGAGATAGCCGCCGAGGATCGCGTCGAGGTGCGGTGCGCCGAACAGGACGAGGAACGCGAGGTCCGCCTCGCGGTGCCCGCCGTGCGCGGCCGCGTCGATGAGCACCCCGCCGCGAGCCGTCCACACGACGTTGCCGGCCCAGAGGTCGCCGTGCAGCCGTGACGGGGGCTCTCCGGTGTCCAGCTCGCCGGACGCGACCCGCGCAACGACCTTCTCGAAGAGCGCGACCGCCTGGTCGTCGTAGATGCCGAGCCGCCGACCCTGCGCGAGCACCGCCTCGAGCCGCTGGTGCGCGTAGAACTCGCTCCAGGTCGGGACCGGGTTCAGCGACAGAGGGAGCAGCTCGCTGAGGGGTCCCAGCCAGCCGTCCCCACGCCAGCCGTCAGGCGGGCTCCCGTATGCGGGTGCGCCGGCCGCGTGGGTCGCCGCCAGCGCCCGACCGAAGGCCTCCGCCTGCCCTCGCGTCGGACTGGTCGGCTCCAGCCGTTCCAGGACCATCTCGTCCTCACCGACCTCGAGGACGGAGACCACCGCGGCGCCGCCGGGAACCGCCGCGAGCCAGCAGAGCCCGGCCGCCTCCCAGGCGTAGTAGCCGAGTGGCACGTTGGATCCGGCCTTCCGGAAGGGATGTCCCGGCATACCAGCGAGCGTAGTTCGCCAGCGTTCGGCGCGCTGGCGGGGCCCGGAGGTTCGGCGGGCCGACGGGTCCCGGCGACAACTAGTCTCGGGTCGTGGCAGCGCAGTCCGGGCCGGTGGCCTTCGTGCTCGGGGGCGGCGGGATCCTCGGCGCCAGCGAGGTCGGCATGCTGGCGGCGCTCCTGGGCGACGGCATCCGTCCCGACCTCGTCGTGGGGACCAGCGTCGGTGCCGTGAACGGGGCGTTCCTCGCGGCCGACCCCACCCCGGCGGCCGTGGGCCGGCTTGCCGAGGTCTGGGTCCGGGCGTCGGAGTCCGGGGTGTTCGCCGACTCGCTGCTCGCTCGAGCCCAGCGCGTCGTCCGGCTGGCCAGTCACCTGCACTCGAGCGACGCGTTGGAGAGCCTGCTCACCGAGGAGCTCGACGGGGTGCAGATCGAGGACCTGGCGGTGCGGTTCCAGTGCGTGGCGGCGCAGATCGAGACGGCATCGGCCCGGTGGTTCTCGCAGGGCAGCGTGGTGGATGCCGTGCTCGCGTCGTGCGCAGTGCCGGGTCTGCTGCCGGCGCGGGAGATCGACGGGATGCACTATCTCGACGGCGGCCTCGTGCACTCCATCCCGGTGTCGCGGGCCATCGACCTCGGTGCGCGGACGGTCTACGTGCTGCAGGTCGGCCGGATCGAGCACGCCCTCAGGGAGCCGCGATGGCCGTGGGAGGTGGGGCTGGTGGCGTTCGAGATCGCGCGGCGGTACCGGTTCAACGAGGACCTCGAACGCGTTCCCGAGGGGGTGGCGGTGCACGTGCTGCCGTCCGGTTCGGAGCGGTCGCCGTCGATGACCATGAGCTACCGCGGCGCGCGGCAGGTGGCGGCCCGGATCGAGGCGGCCAGCGTCGCCACCCGGAGTTATCTGGCCGGTCTCGGAAGCGCGGCGACGCGGTGAGGTTCTGGGTCCCGCCGTACTGGATCCGTCGGGTCTTCCACCTGCTGTGGCTGCCCACGGTCGTGGTGCTGACGGCCATCCTGCTGCCGTTCTACATCGTCGGTGCCGTGGTGGCGATCCTCCCGGGGCGACGCCGGCTGCTGCGGGTCGTGTCGTTCGCCATGGCCTACCTCTGGACCGACGTCGGGATGCTGTTCGGTTGCTGGTGGCTGTGGTTCCGGCAGCCCCTGCCCAGCCGGGACGAGACGGTGTGGCGCGAGCGGCACACCGCGCTGCTGCGGCAGGCCCTCCGGGTGCTGGCCAAGGCGTCGCGGTCGATGGTGGGGTTCCGCGTGGTCATCGACGCCGGCCCGCTGCCCGTGCCGCACCGGCCGCTGATGATCCTGGGCCGGCATGCGGGTCCAGGCGACTCGTTCACGCTGGTCAACCTCATCCTCACGACCTTTCGCCGACGGCCCAAGGTCGTGCTCAAGGCCGCGATGCAGTGGGACCCGGGGATCGACCTGCTGCTCAACCGCCTGGACTGCTACTTCCTGCCGTCGACGACCGGCGCCGGCGACGACCGCGTCGCCCACGTGGCGCGGCTCGCGGCGTCGCTGGAGGCCGACGAGGCGCTGCTGATCTTCCCGGAGGGTGGCAACTGGACGCCGAAACGGCACGAGCGGGCGGTGCGGTACCTGCTGCGGACCGGCCAGTACGAGCGGGCGAAGGAGGCGGAGGACGAGGAGCACGTGCTCCCGCCGCGGCCGGGTGGGGTCGTGGCCGCGCTGTCGGCCCGCCCCGACCTCGACGTCGTGGTCCTCGCCCACGCCGGTCTCGACCTACTCGTGTCCCCACTCGACATCTGGGAGGCGATCCCGGTCGAGCACCAGCCGATGTCCATCCATTGGTGGGTCGCCGAGGCCGGCACGATCCCGTCCGACCGCGAGGGGATCCTCACCTGGGTCGACGACATCTGGGGTGAGGTCGATGCCTGGGTCGAGGCCGAGCTGGAGGGTGCGACCCCGATCCCGCCGTCGCCCGCGCCGTAGCGAGGACATCAGCGGGTCGGAGTGCTCGGCTCGCCGCCTCAACGATGGGTGCTGGTCGCGCTCAGGTAGTTCCGCAGCTCGGTCCGCGCGCTCTGGATCGTCGCTCGGCGGGCTCGCATCGCGGTGTCGCCGGCCTCGGCGGTGGGGGACGTGTCGGCACCTACAGCGTCGACGACGGCACCCAGGCGCCCCCGCAGCTGCTGCGCCGCGTCGCCCCGCTCGACGTCCGGGGCCTCCGTGGTCAGATTGTGAAGCTCCTGGTCGACGGCGAGGAGGCGCGGTCCGGCGCTCCGCCAGGTCGCCGCGGCCTCGTCGGCAGTCGCCTTCGCCATGGTCTGGGGGACGAGGGAGTCCTCGACCCATGCGGCCGTCTGACGGGCCGCGGCGAGCCGCGCGTCCCACGCCGCCCGCACCCGGGTCCGCTGGATGAGCCAGGCGATGAGGCCGATAAGGGCGAGCAGCAGGATTGCGAGGACGACCCAGGCCCACGCCGGCAGCCCGCTGCTCGTGGGCTGGGGCTGCGGGGCCGCCGTCGCCGTGGCGGTCGTCGTGAGCGTCACCGTCGTCGCAGTCCCCGTCGCCGTCACCGTCTGTGTCTCGGTGCGGGTCTCGGTACGCGTCTCCGTACGCGTCTCGGTCTGGGTTTGCGTCTGGGTCTGCGTCTGGGTTTGCGTCTGGGTCTGGGTCTGGGTCGGCAGCGTGGGCAGCGTGATCGACGTCGAGATGGTCGTGGGCAGGTTCGTCGGCAGGGTGATCCCGCCCGAGCCAGAGCACGCTCCGAGCGCCAGCACGAGTCCCACTCCCGCTGCTGCAGCGCCGAGCCGTCTCACAGGAGCCTTCATACACCCTGGGCGCACGCTGGGGGTCAAGGCGCCCCGACACCGTCCGTCCGGCGACGCGTACCTGTGGGTGACGTCGATAGACTCTCCTGCGTGGATGAGTCGGTCAGGCGGTCGCGTCAGGCTCCTTCGGGAGTTCTGCCGAGGAACGTCCGGGCTCCACAGGGCAAGGTGGTGGCCAACAGCCACCCGGAGTGATCCGCGGGACAGTGCCACAGAGAACAGACCGCCGTCACACCCACCTCGGTGGGCGGGGCGGTAAGGGTGAAACGGTGGTGTAAGAGACCACCAGCGCCCCAGGTGACTGGGGCGGCTCGGCAAACCCCACCTGGAGCAAGCCCAGACAGCAGGCGTTCGAGGACGGCCCGTCCGAGCCTGCGGGTAGGGCGCTGGAACCGGTCAGCAATGGCCGGTCGAGATGGATGACCGTCACCGCGGCGCTGGTAACGGCGGCACGGAACAGAACCCGGCGTATCGACCGACTCATCCCACAAAGGGCCTCTGACCTGCGGAAACGTCAGGACGGGGCCCAGCGGAACGCGTGAGGTCGTCGGAGTCCGGCCACAGGTGCGCGTAGGTGTCCAGCGTCTCGGCGGCGCCGGCATGCCCGAGACGAGCCTGGAAGGACCTTTCACCGACCCCCATGGAGGTCAGGGGTAAGACGCAAGTCCGGAGCACACCGATGCCTGGCTCTGTCACCGGCGGTCGCCGCGGTTGACTCGCTCCCGCTCTCGTCGTTCAGTCGCGCCTGATGCTTATGGCGGGGGGATGTTCAGGTTGAGCCGGAACAGGTTGTCCGGGTCGTAGCGGTGCTTGACATCACGCAGCCGATCGATGTTGGGGCCGTAGGCGGCATCGACCCGATCGGCCTCGTCGTCGGCGGCGTAGTTCATGTACGTTCGGGGCGCCGTGTAGGGCGCGAGGGCGGCGAAGGTGTCCCGCACCCACTGCACGTTGGCCGGGGTGTCGGCCGGATCTTGCCACTGACCGGCGACGACCAGGTTGAACCCCGGGGCACGGTGGGGGAAGGCGGTGGCCGTGGGCGCGACGCGGCAGGCGGCCCCGTGGAAGTGCTCGAGGACGATGGCCGACATCGGCGACGGCACAGCCTCGTAGGCCTCGACGAGGGCGGAGACGGCGGCATCGCTCAGCTCGGTGAAGAAAGCCGATCGCCAGTAGTTCAGCGCGCCCCGGGGGAAGCCGGCGTCCAGCATGGTGTTGACCGCGGGGTACGGCATCGGAGCTACCAGGTCCATGACCGGAGGACCGAACTCCCGCAGCGGCCGCAACTCGGCCTCGGCCTCGTCGATGGCGCCGGCATGGCAGAGCGGAATCGCGCACAGCTTCACGCCGCTGCCGTCCGGCGCGTGGACGAGCGCGCAGAACACCGACGCGTCGTCGGACATCTGCGTGGCGAACTCTCGGTACCTGCTGACCACCTCACCGGCCGCTGGCAACGGGTGCGCGAGAAGTCCGCCGAGGACGGTGTCCAGCGGGTGGGTGTCGAACTCCAGGGACGCGGCGACGCCGAAGTTGCCGCCGCCTCCGCGCAGCGCCCAGAACAGGTCCGGCTCGTGCTCGTCGTCGACGATGCGCACGGCACCGTCCGCGGTGACCATCTCGACGGCCCTGAGGTTGTCGATGGACATGCCGTACTTGCCCATCAGCCAGCCCAGGCCGCCGCCCAACGTCAAGCCTGCTACCCCGGTGGTCGAGACCACGCCGCCGGTTGTCGCCTGCCCGTAGGCGTTGGTGACCCGGTTGTACTCGTTCCAGGTGGTCCCGCCCTGCGCCCTCGCCCGACGGCGAGCGGGGTCGACGTCGACGGCGCGCATCAGCGACAGGTCGATCATCAGCCCGCCTTCCGTGACGGCCCGGCCCGCCACGTTGTGGCCGCCGCCGCGGACCGAGATCTCCAAGCCCGCGCTGCGGCCGAACACCACCGCGTCGCGGACGTCGGCGACGTTGTGGCAGCGGGCGATCAGACCCGGATGCCGGTCGACGAGACCGTTGTGGACCGCCCGCACCTCGTCGTACGCCGCATCATCAGGCCCGACAAGTCGCCCGTTGAAGCCAGCCGCCAACTCGTCCGGAATCGTCAATGAAGCCATCCCCGGCCTCCTCTGTTGGCAGGTACGCCTGGTCTTCCCGACGGTAGGCCGACCCTCAGGATCGAGGCAAGGGGATGGGTGCGCTGAGGCGCACCGGCCGCCGGCGGGAGACACCCTCGACCAGAGGCTTCAGTCAGGCCGGAAGAGGCACTGCGGGGGGCGTCAATCCAGCGCCGCCGACTCACGCACGCCCGTCACACTTCGGACCAACCAGCTCCCCGGACCCGCAGGGCCGACGCATCGCCACCTGAGAACCGAAAGACCGAGGCAGTCCGCTGCCGCAGCCCAACGGTGGCAGAGGGACTGAGAACCAGATCCGGCAAACCAGCACGGGGTCCACCACGACGACACCGGGTCACGCCGCGCGTGACACCATCGGACTGACCCAACGTCGCGCGGTGAGGGCGTCATGACAACACCGGATCCCCAAGCCACAGAGGCTCTTGGCAGCCGATCTGCTCAATCCTCGACTCCCCTCGACCTGACCGAGCGGGAGCGGCTCGCCTTTGCCTTGAGCCAGCGGTTCGCACCGCAGGTGGAAGCGGCCGCGACGGCTGTCCGTGACGCGGAGCAGAGCCTCGCGCAGGCGCGCGAACAGCTGTCCCGCGCGCGTGAGGCGGAGGCGGGCCAGGGGTACCGGTCAGACCGGCTGGTGTTCATGCGGGCAGCCGTCAACGACGAGGTAGAGGCACTGGCCCGCAAGACAACTCCGAAGAAGGTCCGAGTCGGCTACCGCTACCTGCTCGACCGGGCGGTGGAACTCGCCGCGGGAGAGGTCCAGGAGTACACGTCAGACCAGGATTCGGCGCAGCATGCTCGGGAGCACAGCGTCGAAGCGTGCATCCAGGCCGAGCGTGAGGCCGGCGAACGGCTGGAAGCGGCCCGTGCCATGCATGGGCGCGTCAAGGCCGCGGAGCACGCTGCCCGCGAGGGACTGGCCATCATGGTCGAGAAGCTAGGAACACAACACGACCCCCGCCAGCAGCGCCCTGTCGAATGAACCCACCCGAGACGCCCCTTCATTCGTGTCGCCCTCCACGCGGCGGAGTCACGCACCAAGCGGCATCGTCAGCAGGCGGTTTGGTCAGCCGGCCGGCCAAGTGCGGAGGGTCGGCCGGTAGACCAGTTCCTGCGTGCGGCCGTCGAGGGTACGCGTCTCCAGCAGGTCGAGGTCGAAGTCGCCCGCGCCCGCGAAGATCGGCTCGTCGCCGGTCTGGGCCGAGACCACCGGGAAGACGGTGATCTGGATCCGATCGACGAGGCCGGCGGCCATCAGCGCCCGGTTCACGGAGAGGCTTCCGTGTGAGCGGATGGGGACGTCGGACTCCTCCTTCATGCGGCGCACCGTCTCCACGGCGTCACCGCTGGCGACGGTCGCGTCGGGCCAGTCGAAGGGGCCTTGCAGCGTCGATGAGACGACGGTGGTGGGGCAGCTTCGCATCCGGTCGATCCATGGGTCGGGCACGTCCATCTGAGGCAGCATCTGCAGGAACATTCCGAACGTGGTGGCGCCGAAAAGCATCCGCTGTTCACCGTCGTACGCCGCGAGCCGGTGGTCGAGGAACTCGGGACCCTGCTTGCCCCAGTAGCCGCCCCAGTCGCCGGGCGGTGCGTAGGAAGCGTTGCCATCGAGGCTGGTGAAGACGTCAAAGGTGTAGGTCGCAGTCATGGGACTACCGACCCGGCCTCTGCGGAGAACTCATCGGCTCTGCGGGGAGGGCGCAGGGGTCAAACACGCCCGGCCGGGGGCACCGGGCTAGGTTCGAATACGCCCGTCGGCGGGGGAGTGACGTAGGACGGGTCGATGTGCCACGCGCGTCGTGAAGCCGCGAGATCCGCAGCTCCGCCCGTCCCCGGCGAGCGAGAATGCCGAGTCCGATCGTGCGCTCAGGACGGCCTCGCCGGTCATCCGTGGTGGTTTGCCCTCATCTCGAGGAGCCGCCTTGCTGTTCCCGTCCCGGCTCCAGCGGCTCGGCTGACCCGGTAGCAAACGTGCGCGCGGTTGCGACGCGGCGCCACGGAAGCGTTCCGTCGAGCTCGATCGCCAGCCCGAAACTGAGGAACATGCGGACCAGGACGATCAGCCCGAGGGTAACGGCGCTCTCAATGGTCTGCTCCACCGTGACCGTCCGCACGATGTCCGCGATGATCAGTATCTCCAGGCCCAGGAGAATCGCCCGGCCAACATCCTGTCGGAGGCGCTGGTACGCCGCCGACGGGCTTCGGCGGAGGATGACTGCCGCCCTGGCGAAGGCAAGAACCGAACCGATGACCAGTATCGCGACCCCGGCGATCTCGAAGCCGTCGACGACGCGTTCCATGGTCTCGTGCAAACTCACGTCGCAAACCTTAGGAGCGGTTGCTCCATGGCGGTGGCCCGCGCATCAGGCCATCGCCCGGCTGCCGGAGTCACCCCTTCTTCACGGTGACGGCACCAACGGTGGTCTCAACGTCGATTCGGTGCGACGAAGCTGAGTCCTTGTCGACGGTGACGTCCTGGGACCCGATGGTGGTGTCGACGGAGACGTTGTACTTCTCACCGCCGGGAACGGTCAGCGTGATCGATCCGGCCGTGCTCTTGACCTCTACCGACGTCGGCGCCGCGACAAAGGTCAGCCCGACCTCACCCGCTGTGGTCGTCGCCTGGAACGTTCCGGCGCCGAGACCCGTACCGGTGATGCGCGCGGCCGTCGTTTTCACCGTGGCCTTGACGATCGGGCCAGTCAGCACGATGTCCCCGGCCGCACCTTCGATATCGACCGCGACGCTCGCCGGGATCGTCACCGTGTAGTCGACTCGGCACGAATCCCCGAAGTTGATCCCGTCCGGGCATCGCGACGTCAGCACGGCGTTCGCTCCAGTGACTTCTTTCGTGGTCGTCGCACCACGGGTCTGCTCGGTGACGCTGATGGCCTGCGCGCTGTCCTGAGCCGTGAGATCGATGCTGGCCGCGTCGGCGTTGAAGCGCAAGGTCGTCACGGATGGATCCAGCTGGTAGGTGCCGCCGCCCTGGCTGGTGGCGGCCGTGGAGTTTCCGCTCGCGGGAGCGGCCGGGTTGCCCGAGCCCGACCCAGAAGGCGAGGAGCACGCGACAGCACAACTCAATGCGGCTCCCCACGCGACGAAGCCAACGATGCGCACAGACATCGTGACCCCTCCCTTCGTCAAAGGATTTGTGATTCCTGCCGGCTGAGAGTCGTTCGCCGTGCGACCGGGGCGAACGCAGTGGAACTCTCGACGGTACCCCGTTGCCCTCTTCGGTCACATGCCTGAAGAGCCTTGAGCGGAGGGGTTTCGCGGACTGGCCCTGGGTCTTGCTGCGGGTTCGGCTCCAACCGTGGACGGTGAGAATGCGCCTGATCACGTGGGTTGGGGCGGGTAATGGCTGTCAGTCGTTGTCGTCAGGAATGAAGGAGCTCGTCCATCTGGGCGATGGCCTGTTGTTGACCCTCGCGTGTGCCCGTGCTCAGCCACCTCTCCAGGTCGTTGCGGGACTCGAACGTCGAGCGCATCACCATTCGCGTGACGCCGTCGCCCTCGATGAGCCGGATGCTGACGTGCGTGACCGGTAGGTCGGCGATCGGCTCCCAGTCGGCGCTGGCGAGGACGTCGTCGAACTGGAGCCGAACCGGCGGATCGACGGCGGTGACCCGCCAGAGGCCGGCGTGCTGTTCGCCGTCTGAGCTGGTCATGAGGTACCTGGCCTGGCCGCCCGGGACCAGGTCGTGGGCAATGAACGATGCCGGGTAGGAGGGCGGACCCCACCAACGTTCGAGCTTGCGCGGATCTGTCCAAAGCTCCCACACCCGCTCGACGGGGGCGTCGAACTCGGAGATCACGGTCACGGCGAGGTGTTCGTGGTCTGTGTCAACGCTGATGACGGTCATCCGGGCTGACTCTCCTCTTCCAGGACGTCCGCCATGCGCTCGATCCGTCCTCGCCAGGTCGCTTCGAGCTGGTCCAGGACGTGCCGTGCGCGGCCAACCGCCCCTCCGTCAGTGCGCACCAGCTGCTCGCGTCCGCGGCGTTCCTTGGTGACCAGGCCGGCGCGTTCCAGGACGCTGACGTGCTTCTGCACCGCGGCGAAGCTCATCGGGTAGGTGCTCGCGAGGCGCGTGACCGATGACTCGTCGGTCGTACAGCGGCGCAGGATGTCGCGACGGGTCGGGTCGGCGAGGGCGTGGAACAGCCTGTCGACTTGCTCCTCCGTCGGCCCAGCTACAACCATAAGGTTGTATGTTATCTGACAACGGCTGACCGGATCTGCTGGACCGACCGAGGAGACACAAGACATGAAACTGACGACCACCACATGGGTCTCTGTCGACGGAGTCATGCAGGGGCTCGGTGCGGCTGACGAGGACCGCAGAGGCGGTTTCGAGCGCGGAGGGTGGGCGATGCCCCTTGCCGATCCAGAGGTCGAAGCGGCCCTGAACGAGGTCTACGCTCGCGCGGACGCATTTCTGTTCGGCCGCTGGACCTTTGAGGTCTTCGCCGGGTCGTGGGGGACGGTCCCCGAGATGCAGAGTTCGGAGATCGGGCTGGCGTTGAACTCGAAGCCCAAGTACGTCGCTTCGAGCACCCTCACCGACCCTCAATGGGCGGATACCACGGTTATCGCCGGTGATCTTTCGGCGGCCGTCGGCGTACTGAAGGAGAAGCGGGGAGGTGGGTTGCTGGTGCCAGGTGGCCGCACCATGATCCGGTGGCTGATCGCCAATGACCTGGTCGACGAGATCAACCTGTTCCTCGCCCCGGTGATCATCGGCCAGGGCGCGCGGCTCTTCCCCGAGACGGGCCCGGACAGGGCACTCGAGCTGGCGGAGTCGAAAGTCATGTCCAACGGGGTGACGGTTCAGTCCTACCGCCCGAACGCTCGCCCGCAGTACGGGCCGACGACGGAGACGACGACAGCATGGAGCGAGTGAGCAGTATTCCTCCGCATGGGTTTAGCCACATCTAGACTATGGAAAACATCAAGTTAGTGATATGGTTTCTGTAAGATTAGATGAGGCATCCGCACCTCGAGAACAGAAGCGAGGGTCATGGCGGCAGGTGGGGGCTACCGGAAACGTGTCGTCGACGGCGAGCTCGACGAACGGCTGAGCGCGATCGGCGCGGTTCTCATTGAAGGTCCGAAGGCCTGTGGCAAGACGGAGTCGGCAACCCAGAAGGCGGCGACGACCTACCGGCTCGACGTCGACCAGGCCGCCCGCACGACGGCGAGCGTCGCTCCCGACCTGCTGCTCGACAGTCCCGATCCGGTGCTGCTCGACGAATGGCAGGTTGTTCCCAGCTTGTGGGACAACGTCCGCCGGGCCGTCGACGACCGCGCTCCGTCGAAGGGGCTGTACATCCTCACCGGATCGGCCACTCCCCATGAGGACGTGAACCGGCATTCCGGCGCTGGTCGTATCGCGGTCATCCAGATGCGCCCCATGTCGTTGATGGAGTCGGGTCACGCCTCCGGGGACGCGTCCGTCGACGCGGTCATGGCCGGGGACGACGTGACCGCGCGGGACGCTGGTCTGAGCATCCCGGACATCGTCGACCGGATCTGCGTTGGCGGCTGGCCGGCGTTGCTCGACGCCACTCCTCAGGACGCGGGGAGGTGGCTGCGCGACTACCTCAACCAGATCGTCCTGGTCGACATTCAGGCGCTCGGCGTCCGACGACGCGACCCCGAGAACATCCGACGTCTCCTGAGCTCACTGGCCCGCAATGTCGGTACCTCCGCGAAGGTCACCGCGCTGGCCAAAGACGTCGGTGGGGCAGAGGGCCCGGTCGCGCGGGCCACCGTTGACGGGTACCTCGGTTCGCTGCACCGCCTGCGGCTGACCGAGAACTCGCCCGCGTGGGCGCCACACATGCGGTCGGCCACCCCACTGCAGTCGTCGTCCACCCGCTACTTCGTCGACCCCTCACTTGCCGTCGCAGCGCTCGGCCAGGGACCCCCTCAGCTTCTGCGAGACCTGAACGCCACCGGCTTCCTCTTCGAGAACCTCGTCGTGCGCGATCTCCGGATCTACGCGCAGAAGCTGGGGGGACAGGTCCACCACTGGCGAGACCAGAACCAGCACGAAGTCGACGTCGTCGTCACCTTGCCCGACGGTCGATGGGGAGCGTTCGAGGTGAAGCTGAACGCCGCGGACACGCACCGGGCCGCGGCTTCCCTGTTGTCGTTCGCGACAAAGGTCGACCAGGGTAAGGCCGGACCTCCGGCGGCGTTGGGAGTCATCACCCCTACCGGGTTCGCCTACCGCCGACCCGACGGTGTCGCGGTGCTCCCCATCGGCACGCTGGGGCCCTGAGCCGCCGCCCGATCACCCCGCTGCGACGCCGCGTTCGCGCGCGCCTCGTCAGTGGACCAACCGGAGCACGACGACACCATCCGCGGCAAAGATCACCTGCCAGGTGTGGCCCGGGTAGATCTCCGCGAAGTAGTCCGGCGCCTGGTCCGGCGTCGGTGGGGCCCAGCCCGCGGTCTCGTCGGTGACGATGTAGGTAGGCGGCGGTCCGCTGGTGTTGCCCATCCAGTAGGCCGTGTTGCGTCCGGCAAGATGCGAGAGCAGCCCGAGGTCTGACTGCACCACCGCGCCGTGCGGTATCTCCCGCAGGGCGGCATCGAGCGCTCGTTCCCTCGGCGTCGCCGCCCAGGCGGCCGGGTTCGCGATGTCCGCGGCCGGCGACGTGGCGAGGAGGATGACCGCGAATCCGGCGAGCGTCAGAGGCGCCACCTGTGCGTACCAGCGCGCCGCGCGATTACCGGAGGTGGAGAGTCTGGACAACACGTCGATCGCGGCCGCGAAGACCACTGGCATCAGGATGAGGTCGTAGTGCCAGTCGGTGCCCCAGTACGACGGGTTCGCTCCCACGAGTCGCCAGGCGACGGTCGGAAGGGCCACGAGAGACAGAGTCGAGAACCAGCAGAGCCCGGCTGTCGCCCACGTGTACTTCAGCAGGGTCCCGACCTTCTCGCCGCCGCCACGCCACAGAGCGTCTGGGCTCAGCGCAGCGGACAGGGAGCGAGTGCCGCCTCCTGAAGCGCCGAGCTGGGCGAAGTAGGCGTAGTTGGCCGTGCTGGACAGTGCAGGAATGAGATAGAAGATCTCGACCGCGCTCGCGGTCAGGCCGAATGCCGCCAGCAGCGCGCCGAGCCGGCGGCGGCCTCGAATGGCGCACACAAGGCCGATCGCGGCCACCGTCAGGCCCAGGTCCTCCTTCACCAGGACAAGGGGCAGCGAAGCGAGGACCACCTGGCGCCATCGCCGCTCCGCGAGTCCTTCGGCGGCGTAGGCCATCAGAGGTGCGGCGAGGGCAACCTCGTGGAAGTCGACGAGCACCGCTTGCACGACGCCGAAGGAGACGGCGTAGGCGATGGTGACCGCGAGACCAGGCCCAAACCCGAGGCGGCGCGTCGCCAGCCGATGGATCGGAAAGATCGACCACGCGAGCAACAGGGCCTGCGCAACCAGAAGGGTGGCCGGATCAGGAACGAGGGAATATGGAACGGCAAGAACCGCAAGAGCGGGGCTGAAGTGGTCGCCCAGGGCGTTGAAGCCGACTCCCCGGATCGGGACCGTCGGCGCTTCGAGAAGGGCGTAGCTCGACACGACCTGAGTGAAGATCCCCAGATCCCACGAGCTCCAGACGAAATGGCTGTACCGATAGAGCGCTATCGCGCTGTACAACATGGCGAACACCGCACTGCAGACGAGCCCGGCTCGGTTCACCCGGAGCCACAGTCGTGGCGTTGCCAGCGTCACCGAGACCACAGGGAGCGCCACAATCGGCTCGGCCCCGCGTGCTGCATGCCGTCATGCTCCC
This sequence comes from uncultured Actinomycetota bacterium, assembly GCA_963787725.1. Classification (GTDB taxonomy): domain Bacteria; phylum Actinomycetota; class Actinomycetes; order Actinomycetales; family Dermatophilaceae; genus Lapillicoccus. The sequence goes on from CAWBEH010000011.1 coordinate 68,912, forward strand.
AGGGGAGGGGTGCGGTCGACCCTGCTTTCGCGGCGTCGTTCCGGGCCACGCAGGTCGACGTCTGCCGCGTCGTCGGTGACAGGGCCTGGCTCGGCGACCGGTCGCTATCGCGGGGTAGTCGTGGAAAACCGGCGTAGGGACGGCGCCACTTCTGAGGCCAGGTGCGACGGTGCGATTGGCCCGGTTCACGCCCGGCAGCGCGCTCCGACCGGGTGGCGTCGGCTCGGTCCGGTGGGATGTGCGTCCGAGCAGCGACAACGGAGGAGGTATGCCTGTGAGCCCGCTGGCGCTCAGCCCACCGCCGGGGGGTCGGCCTTCCGGTCCAGCGACCGGCGCGCCGCTCCCGCCAGCAGCCGGACGATGACGGAGATGAGCACGAGGCCGAGCAACACCTGCGAGCTCACCGCCATCCGGGCGCCGACGCTCACCGGCGCGATGTCGCCGTACCCGACGGTCCCCAGCGTGACCACCGTGAAGTACAGCGAAGCGGGCTTGTCCAGGGTCTGGCTGAAGCTGCCGGGGGAGGCGGCCGAGATGCCGACGTAGGTACTCGCGTACACGACGATGAAGGTCGGGATCGCCACGATCAGCGCCTCGACGGCCTGCAACGCGGGCACGGGGGACCGCAGGATCCGTCGGACCTGCCACGCGAGGATCGCCGCGAAGAACAGCACGCCGAGCACCAGCCGGAAGGCGCTCCACCCGTCACCGCCCCAGTCGCCGACCGGCAGCAGGAAGTAGATCCCGAGGATCACGGCGAACGCCAGGACCGAGCGGAACGCCGTCGTGATCAGCGCCTGACGACGCTCCCGGGTGGACAGAATGGCGAGACGTTGCCGCATCCGCTCGGCCGGCTCGCCTTCGGAACTCATGGCGCGGAGTCTTCCGGCTGGGCGAGGAGGCGGCAAGCACCTGACGTGGAGCGTCCACACGGTGGGCCGGGTTTGGAGGATAGGTAAGCCTTACCTACACTCGGCGCGTGCCCACGGTGACCGTCAAGAAGACGTGCTGCAAGGACAAGCCTCGCTGCACCAAGTGTCCGGTCACGTGCATGCGCCTGGAGCGCGAGGGCTACGCCGAACGGGAGACCAAGCGGAAGTACCAGGTCGACAAGAAGGTCCCGAAGAAGGTGCTCAAGGCCGCCCGGGCCCGCTGACCCCTGCGGCGGCCTCCTGCGGGGTGTGAGCCTCGTTCAACGTGGGGTCGGGTACCCGGTCGGATACCCGAGCGGGTCGTGACCACGACCGAACGGGTTACCCGACTGGGTACCCGACTCGCCGCCCGTCGACAGAAGGGTCAGTCGTCACTGGTCCGGAGCCCGCGACGCGCGCTGAGCAGGTCGGCCTCCGGTCGCCCGGCAACGAGTCGCTCGACCGCGTCCAGGACCTCGACGGCGTGATTGCGGTCGGCGGCCACCACGGCCGCGCCGACGGTCGCGCGCCGGTGCAGGTCCTGGGTGTCCACCTCGCCCGCCGACACCGCGAACCGCCGCTGGAGCTCGGCGACGATCGGACGGACGACCGCGCGCTTCTCCTTGAGGGAGTGGACGTCGCCCAGCAGCAGGTCCAGCTCGAGCCACCCGATCCACATGCGGATCAGCCTCCCATCCCGCGGACCGGCGGAACGCGCCGGTCAGCGGCACCATGGTCGGGTGAGCAACAGCAAGTTCCCCGACCTCCAGCGGTTCGTCGACGCGCAGGACTCCGGCGACACGTATGCGACGGCGCTCGCCGAGCTGCGGCGCGGGCACAAGCGGTCCCACTGGATGTGGTTCGTGTTCCCTCAGATCGCCGGTCTGGGCCAGAGTCCGACCGCGGTCCACTACGGCATCCGTGGACTGGACGAGGCGCGCGCGTACCTCGCCCATCCGGTGCTCGGACCACGTCTCGTCGAGTGCGCCGACGCGCTCACCGGCCTCGACTCCACCGACCCCGTCGAGGTCCTCGGTGGCATCGACGCCGTCAAGCTGCGCTCCTCGATGACCCTGTTCTCGCGCGCGGCCGACGACCAGGGGACGGGTCGTCAGTTCAGCGCCGTACTCGACCGCTACTACGGCGGCGAGGAGGACCCGGCAACGCTTGCTCGCATCTAGCGGTCGAGGCGCTCGAGCAGTCCGAGGGCGTCCCACGGCGCGCGTCCGCGCGCGTCGTTGTCGAAGTAGACGTAAACGTCTCGTCCGGCCGCCGCCCACTCGCCGCACCGACGCGCCCACTGGTCCAGTGACCGCGAGCTGTAGCCGCTCGCATACAGCTCGGTATGCCCATGCAGCCGCACGTACCGCACCCCGCTGGTGTCGGCGTCGATCACCGGGAACTTGCCGGCCGCGTCGGCCCAGACTGTGCCGATGTCGTGGGCTCGCAGGAGGTCCGCGGCTTCCGGCGTGGCGAAGCTGGCGTGCCTCGCCTCGAGAACGTGACGGACCGGCCGCTCGTCCACGGCTTCGACCAGGGCGCGGGACTCCGGGACCTTCTCGTCGTGCCCTCGAGCCAGACCAGCTGCCTCGGACGTCCAGCGGGGGAGCCGGTCGAAGAAGTCCGCGAGCCGGGCGGCGTCGAACCGGGTCCGGGCCGGCAGCTGCCAGAGGACGGGACCGAGCTTGGGTCCGAGCGCCAGAACGCCGGAGGCCCAGAAGTTGGCCAAAGCCACATCGATGTCGACGAGCTGCTTCATGTGGGTGATGAACCGGCTGCCCTTGACCGCGAAGACGAAACCGTCGGGCGTCGCGTCCCGCCACCGCGCATAGGACGTGGGTCGTTGCAGCGAGTAGAAGGAGCCGTTGACCTCGACCGACGTCATCCGCTCGGCCGCGTACGCCAGCTCCCTGGTGTGCGGCAGACCGGTCGGGTAGAAGTCGCCGCGCCAGCGCGGATATGTCCAACCGGAGATGCCCACGCGGATCTGACCGGAGGGCAAGCGACTCAGCCCTCCACGCCGGTCGCGGTGTGCGGCGACCCCACCGGCTTCGACTCCGGCGACCCACGCTGGCGCAGGTAGATGCTGAGGACGACCATGCTGCCCACCGCGAGGAACTCCGACTGCCAGTTCTGGAGGGTTCGGTTCCAGAAGTTAGCGGAGATCGCGTACTGGGGGATCGAGACCGGCGCGAGGAGGTTCTGCAGACGGTCACTGTTGTAGGCGCTCGTACCGGCCACGAGCTGGGCGCCCCACGAGCCGAGGAAGAACAGCCCCATGACGATGCCGAGCGAGTTGGAGTAGAGCGCCGTCCGCCAGCCGCCGGCGCGTGCCCAGCGCGGAGACTGTCGGCTCGTGTGCGGGCCGAGCTTCTGCTTGCGGTCGTCCTCCCCGCCCTCCTCGCCGACGGGCTTGGACTCGGGGGAGCCGCGCTGAACCAGCCAGACGGTGAGCACGATGTACAGGAGGAACTGGAGGTACTCGGACTGCCAGTTCTCCGCGACGTCGACGGCGAACTGGGAGGACGTGACGTACTCGCCGATGGTCATCCGCGGGAGGTCGTCGACGGCGACCGTCGAGTTGTACTCAGCCAGCCCGGTGAACGCCTGGCCGACGATCGTCAACAGCAGGATCAGCCCGAAGAACGCGCTGAGACTGTTCTCTCGCAACGCCTTTCGGACCCTCATCGCTGAAGGAACCCGATCGTGAAGAGGTACGCCAGGCCTCCGACGATGAAGACCAGGTACGCCACGAACATCGCTCTCACGTCAACCTCCTGACACGTCGCAGTCGTAGGGCTTCTCGTCGGACGGTCCTGGCCGGCAGCCGGCAGCGGTGACCCTCCACCCGTCGGGGAAGCGCGCCAGGAAGACCGTGTCGTTGTCGAAGCGAACCATCGCATCGTGCCCGTAGACCTCCACCGAGAGCAGCGGGGAGGGGTCCGGCAGGTCGTCCTGGCCGAGCGCGTCGGCGCAGGGTTGCTGCGCCGACTTCTCGACCTCGTCGCGGGTCCGCGAGGCGAGCAGGTCGCAGGCCTTCCCCGCGTCGCTGACCGCGGCGCGCTCGAAGGCATCGGCCACCTGGGCGGCCTGGTCGGTGCCCGGTCCGGTGCAGGCCGACAGTGCGAGAGCCCCTGACGCGGCAAGGAACAGCACGATGTATGCGGGCCGTCGCCCGCCGTGCGGAGGGCGACCGATGGTCACGGGTGCGACAGCTCGTCGTCGGGGCGGTCGTCACCGGCCGCGTCGTCGAGGGTGACGATGCCTCCGAGCAGCAGGCGCCGGGCGAGGTCGAGCCCGAGGTCCCTCACCGGAGCGGTCCCCGCGGAGAGCAGGCTGGACACCAGCTCGGTCTCAGCCGCTCCGAGAGACACCTCTCCGGCTCGACTGCGGAGCGTGTCGCCGTCCATCTGCGGCTCGAGGTGGGGTCGCACGACGACCTCCTCGTGTCCGTCGAGTCCCGCCGCGGCACGGACGGTGGCGACCGGGGCGACCGGTGCGGCCCGTTGGGTGCGGCGGCTCTGCAGCGCCAGCGCGTCGGCCAGTGAGACGGCGGGCACCTCACGGAGAGCCCGGACCAGTGCCTCCCGGACGACGTCGACGTCGCCCTCCCAGCCCTGCGGATCGGTGACGTCGACGCCGAGAGCGAGCGACGCGCGTACCCGCTCGTCGTCACTCGCCGCGGCGACGGCGCGCGCGACGAGCTCGTCGGCGAGGTGACGCCGCGTCCACGGGTGGACGCCGATGGTCAGGTGGGTGCTCACGTCGCCGAGGGCGCTGGCCGCGTGGAGGTACCCGCGGGGCAGGTAGAGGCAGTCGCCCGGTCGCAGCGTCTCCTCGAGCAGCGGCGGTCGCGCAGCGGCCTCCTCCACGGCACTGCGCCGGTCGGTCCAGGGCTGGTCGCGCAAGGGACTGGGGTGGACCGGCTCGCGGATCCGCCAGCGCTTCTCGCCGGCGACCTGGAGGACGAAGACGTCGTGCACGTCGTAGTGGTCGCTGAAGCCGGTGTTCTGCGCCGGCGTGACGTAGGCGTTCACCTGGACGGGGTGTCCCAGGTCGGCCGCGAGGTACTGGGTGAAGGTCAGCACCGGCTCCCAGGTTCGGTGAAGACCCTGCAGCACGATCGTGGAGCCGTCGGCGAAGAGGCGCAGCAGCTTGTCGTCGCTGGCCTGGTCGGCGATGCCCGCGCCGGTGCCGCCGCCGGCCGTGAACGCGCTGTCGGGCAACGTCGTCCCGTTCTTCGCGACCCGCAGGAACGGGGCGCGGAGGCCGCGTCGCGACACGAGCTCGTCGACCGCGTCGTTCGAGAACAGGTCGCCGAACCCGCTCGGCAGGTCGGCGGCCCGGCTCAACAACGGTCGCGATCCCCAGTAGTCCCGGGCGAACTCGTCGACCGGGGTGCTCACGAGGCGCGCGAGTGCGGAGTGCCCGCCCGTGGGGGCGGGCACCCGCGTCCGCGTGGGAACCGTCACCTAGATCCCGGTACCGGCCCCGCTGTCGGCGCCGCCGTCGGCACCGCCGTCCGCGCCACCGTCGGCGCCACCGTCGGCCGAGCCGTCGGCTCCGCCGTCGTGGCCCGCGGGGTTCGCGCCGCCGTCGGCCGTGCCCTCGGCACCGCTGTCCGCGCCGCCGTCGGCTCCGCCGTCATGTCCGCCCACGTTGGCGCCGCCGTCCGCGGGGCCTTCGGTGCTCGGGTCCAGTGGGTTGTCGCTCATGGGACTCCTCCCTCGTCAGGACGCCACGCCGTTGTGAGCGTCGATGTTCGGCATACCCCGAAGGGTCGATGGCCACACGCTGCCGGTCGGCGACCGGACCGCCGGCCACCGCGCCGGGGCCTCCGAGCGTATGCCCGTGGTCCGGCGCCCGCGCACCCACATGACCGACTCCTCGATGCTCGGTACGTTGTGGCCATGCGCGTCACCCACCTCGGCCACGCCTGCCTCCTCGTCGAGATCGCCGACTCTCGGATTCTCATCGACCCGGGGTCCTTCTCGACCGGCTTCGACACGCTCCGCGACCTCGACGCGGTCGTCGTCACCCATCAGCACGCCGACCACCTCGACGAGGACCGCCTGCCGGCACTGCTGGCGTTCAACCGACAGGCGCCGGTCTACGCCGACCCCGAATCGGCCGAGCTGCTCGACGGAAACAGCAGCGACATCGTCGTCCTCGCCGAGGGCGAGGAACACCGCGTCGGGACGACGACACTCCGCCCGGTCGGGCGGCTGCACGCCGTCAACCACGACCGAGTGCCGCGGTGTACCAACGTCGGCGTGGTGCTACAGGCGGACGGCGAACCGTCGCTCTACCACCCCGGCGACGCCTACGACGGCGAGCCGGGCGAGGTGGACGTGCTGGCGGTCCCCCTCAACGCGCCGTGGAGCAAGGTCGCCGAGACGATCGGGTTCGTGAGACGGGTGACGCCCCGACAGATCATCCCCATCCACGACGCCCTGCTGTCCGAGGTTGGGCGCCGGCTGTACCTCGGGCACGTCGAGGGATACGGCGGCGACGGCCTCACGGTCCACGATCTTGCGGGAGGCCGCGCCGCCGACATCACCCTCGACTGAGCCGAGGGGTCGCTGCCGGCTACTTCGCCGGCAGCCGCGAGATCCAGTAGGAAGCCGTCAGCGGATCGGGCACGGTCCCGAACCGGGCGTTGATGACCCACAGCCAGCCGCCCGCGACCGTGGCGGTCGTCGGCACGTCGAGGGTCTCGTCGGTGCGGGCGCCGGCCCACTTCGCCGTCCAGCCCGTTCCGGACTGGCGGAGCAGCAGGACGGACACCTGGTTCGGGCCGCTACCGCGGACGTTGTAGAGGGTCGTCCCGTCGATCTCGAGCCCGTCGCCGCCGATAATGCCCGGGCCGCCCTGGACGGGGACGGTCGTCGCCACTCCGGTCGTCGCATTGACCTGCCACAGCCCACCGACGCGGCTGTTGTTGAGGACGAGCGAACCGTCCGGCAGCTCGCGAATACCGTTGGCGTTGATGGCTCCCGCCGGGCCCACCGGCCATGCGCCGCCGAGTGCGAGGAAGCTGATAGTGCCGCTGGGCTGTCCCGTGGTCGGGTTGAGCGGTACCCGGACCAGCCGGTCGACACGCGAGTCGGTCACGTAGACGTAGGAGTCCGTGACGACGAGGTCGTTGTGGAAACCGCCGCCCGCGGCGAACTCGTCGAAGACGAGAGCACCGGTACTGGCGTTGATCGCCCAGACCCACTGCACGGTCGACACGTTGCCGACGAACCAGAGCAGGTTGCTACGGTCGTCGTAGTAGAGGCCGCGGATCGCCCGACCGTCGGCCGGGGGGAGGAGCACCGACTGCGGACCGCCGAGGAGATCTCCGGTGACGATACGGCCATTGGCCATCGACCCGGCGTAGTACCTCGTGCCGGGACCCGAGGCGATTCCCTCGGGGCGGAACCCGACCGGCAGATCGACGGTCTCGGGGGCGGGGACGATGCGGCGGGCCTGCGCCGCGCCGCCGGACACCGCGACGGGCAGGAGGGCGACGCCGGCGGCCGCGCCGAGAAGCCTGCGGCGGGAGAGGTGGTGCGACTGCTTCCTGGGAGTTTCCTGAATCGGGGTCATCCCGTCATTCTGGGCAGACCTTTCGCCCAATGTCGAGACCTGGTCGTTGAACCATCGACGAGTTTTCGACGTCTCCGGTCAGTCCTTGTGGCGGCCGCGTTCCTCGTGCGCCAGCCGGGCGGCGCCGATGATTCCCGCCTTGTTCTGCAGGGTGGCGGGGATGATGGGGGTGCGGAGCTTCAGCTTGGGCAGGAACAGCTCCGACTCCTTGGAGATCCCACCGCCCACGACGAACAGGTCGGGCGAGAACAGCGCCTCGACGACGGAGTAGTAGCGCTGGAGGCGGGGGACGTACTCGTCGTACGTCAGCCCGAGGGTGTCCTTCACCGACGACGCGGCCTCGTCCTCCGCGTCCTTGCCGTCGATCTCCAGGTGGCCGAGCTCGCTGTTGGGCACCAGGACGTTGCGGTAGAGGATCGCGCTGCCGATCCCGGTGCCGAGCGTGGTGAGGATGACCAGACCGTTCTCGTCCATACCCGCGCCGTAGTGCAGCTCGGCATAGCCGGCCGCGTCGGCGTCGTTGACGAGGTAGACGTCGCGACCGAGCCGCTTCTCCAGGGCCTTCTCGCCCTCGAACTCGATCCACGTCGGGTCGATGTTGGCGGCCGACAGGACGACACCGTGCTGGACCACCGCGGGCACGGTGACACCGACGGCGGTGTTGTTTTCGATGTCGTCAAGGAAGTGGTCGACGAGCTGGGCGACGACCTCGATGACCGCCTCGGGCGTGGCCGGCTTCGGGGTGAGGATCTTCTTCCGCTTCGTCGTGAACTCGCCCTTCTCGAGATTCACGACGGCGCCCTTGATTCCGCTGCCCCCGATGTCGATCCCGAGGGCCACGTGGTGCTTGGCCATGGTCGTCCGCCTGCCTTCGCCTGCTCGTCGGTGAGTTGGTCGGTGCGCGTGCGTGCTGCTGCGGAGCAGTCTGGCAGGTCACCCCGCCGTCACGGCAGCGTGAGGATCTCGTTGCCGTCCTCGGTGATGTGGATGGTGTGCTCGAACTGGGCCGACCGCTTCCGGTCGGCGGTGACGACGGTCCAGCCGTCGTCCCACATCTGCCAGTCAGCGGTGCCGAGGTTGAGCATCGGCTCGATGGTGAAGGTCATGCCGGGTTCGATGAGGTTCCCGTATGCGGGTGCGGCGTCGTAGTGGGGAATCACCAGGCCGCTGTGGAAGCTCGTCCCGATCCCGTGCCCGGTGAAGTCGCGAACCACCCCGTAGCCGAACCGTCGCGCGTACGACTCGATCACCCGGCCGATGACGTTGATCGGCCGGCCGGGCAGTGCCGCGCGGATGCCGCGCATCATCGCCTCGCGGGTGCGCTCGACGAGGACCCGTGACTCCTCGTCGACGTCACCGACAAGGTAGGTCGCGTCCGTGTCGCCGTGGACGCCGCCGATGAAGGCGGTGATGTCGATGTTGACGATGTCGCCGTCGTCGAGACGCCGCGAGTCGGGGATGCCGTGGCAGATCACCTCGTTGACCGAGGTGCACAGCGACTTGGGGAAGGCCTTGTAGCCGAGCGTCGACGGATAGGCCCCGTGGTCGAGGAGGAACTCGTGGCCTACCGCGTCGATCTCGTCGGTGGAGACGCCCGGGGCGATGACGGCGGCGGCCGCCACCATGGCCTGGGCCGCGATCCGGCCCGCGACCCGCATCCGCTCGACGGTCTCGGCGTCCTTGACCTCCGACCCTGTGAAGGGCTGCGGGCGGGGCCGGTCGACGTACTCGGGCCGGGCGATACGGGCGGGTACGGGCCGGCGCGGCGAGACGTCGTGCGGCGCGACGGTTGCGAAGGTAACCGGCATACGCTGGAGTCTAGGCACGGCGTCCGAGAGGCCGCGTTCCAGCCGAGCGAGAGCAGGTGAGCACCCGTGAGCTACTGGTACAACACGGCGACCGGTCAGGTCGAGACCGACGACACCCGGGGCCAGGCCCAGGACGTCATGGGTCCGTACGAGACCGAGGCGGAGGCCGCCCGAGCGCTGCAGAGCGCCCACGAGCGCACCGAGAAGTGGGACGAGGAGGACCGCCGGTGGAACTCCGGCGGCGCGGCGTCGGACGACGGGGAGGACTGAGGCGTATGCCGATCAGCCCTGATGCTCCGCCCGTTCGGCTCTGACCTTCCGTTCGTGCACCGCATATGGGTCGGTGCGGTCGTCGTAGGTCCAGAAGCCCCGTAGCCACAACGAGGTGGCGGCGACCCCGAGTACACAGAGGATCCCGCCGCTGGTGATGGCCTGCCGGACGCCGAACTTGTCGGCGACCAGCCCTGACCGGATCTCCCCACCGATAGGGCCGATCGAGTACGACAGCATCTCGATTCCGGCCAGCCGGCCACGCATCGAGTCCGGGATGGTCTGGTGCCAGATGATGCTGCGGAAGATGCCACTGATGTTGTCCATGGCACCGGCGACGGCGAAGCACAACAGGACCAGCCAGGGGTTGTAGAGCAGGCCGGCGACGGCAACCGACGCGCCCCAGGCCATTGCGGCGAGGACCACCGCGCGGCCGTGATGGTGCATGCGTCCGGTCCATCCGGAGGTGAGCGATGCGATGAGCGCACCGACGGTCCCTGCGGAGTAGAGCAGTCCGAGCATCTCCGGCTGCTGCAGCACGTCCTGCGCGAACGCGGGGAAGAGCACGGTGGGCATCGCCATGAACATCGCGACGATGTCGATGACGTAGGTGCCGAGCAGATCCCGGCGACCGACCGCATACCGGAGCCCTTCGCCGATCCCGCGCAGGCTTGGCGGGGCGGCGTCCTCCACCGGTGGGTACGGGCGCATCCGGAAGAACAGCGCCGTGGCGATCGCGATGCCGACGACGTCGACGAGGAAGCACCAGCCGGTGCCGACCGCGTGCAGCAGCACGCCGCCGACCGCGGGGCCGGCCAGCATGCCCACCTGGACTCCGGCCGTCGACAGCGCGACCGCCGCCGGGAGCTGGTCGTGGGCGACGGTGCGGGGGATCAACGCCTCGCGCGACGGGCGCTGCAGCGACTGCGCGGCGGAGAGGAAGCCCGCGACGACGAAGATGAGCCAGACCTGCGGTTCGGCCAGGAACGCGTTGACGACGAGGACGCCGGTGAACACCACCTGCGCGATCCCCGTCCACACCAGGAGGGTCCGCCGGTCCATGTGGTCGGCCAGGGCACCTCCGTAGAGCCCGAAGACGATGAGAGGGACCAGCTCGACCAGGCCGACCGCGCCGACGACGAAGTTCGACCCGGTGATGTCGTAGAGCTGGTAGGGGATGGCGACATAGGTGACCATCCCGCCGAGGTAGAAGACGGTGCCGGCGAGGAACAACAGCCGGAAGTCGCGCGACTGGCGGTAGGGCGTCACGTCCATCCGCAGCCGGTTCACCAGGGTCGCCCACGCCACGACCGGAGTGTCCCGTCTTCACCGTGTCGGAACAACGGCTTTGGCGGGTCAGGTGGGAGTGGACTCCCGCAGGGTGCCGACCACCACGTAGTTGCCGAGGTACTCGGCGCGGTTCGGGGCCACGACGCAGCTGATCGCGACGACGGTGTCGGCGCGCACGCGGACCACCTCGTCGGTGGAGGTGAGCCGGTCGAACGGCACGGTCAGGACGGTGGTCACCGCGTAGACGAAGACTCCCTTGGTCGTCGTGAGGACCAGGGTGTCGCCCGTCCGGACGTTCTGTAACCGGGTGAAGACGCCGCGCTGGGGGTCGTCTGGGTGGTACCGGTTCGAGTGTCCGGTGATGAACGTGGTCTCCCGGCCGGGCACGGTCGGCGGCGCCCCGAGGTCGATGCGGGCGACCTTGTCGAACGTCGGCGCGTCGTAGCAGGGCTGTCCGGGCACCTCGCACCGGTCGGACGTGTTGTACCGCGCCAGCCCGGACGAACCGGCGTCGATCAGCGTCACGCCGGCCCGCTCGACCCGGAACCCGGTGAGCTCGCCGACCGGTACGGGCCGGATCGGGGAGGACGTGGTCGAGGTCTCGGGAGGGGAGGACGACGGGGCGGACGAGGCCGCGGTGGTGGGGGCAACGGTGTCCGTTACCGCCACCACCGCGGCGGGGTCCGGCGTCCCGGCACATCCGGCAGCGAGCGCCAGGACGAGCGCCGCGCCGCCGGCACAGGCCGCAGTCGCGAACCGGCTCATGCCGTTCCGTACTCCCCGAGCGTCGCCGGCGAGGTGGGCCTCGCCGGCGACGGTGCTTCTCCGATCACTCTCTCGGCGAACCGATCCGCCGGAACCGCAGCCGCCGCGGGGACCGTGCCGAGACGAGCAGCGCGGACATCCCCAGAAGGCCGATCAGCAGCAGCAGCCCTTGCAGGGGCGTCACACCCCTGGGAGCGACCGGGTCGGACGTCGCGCCGGCGGCCACCGGCTGCAACGGGTAGGTCGTGACCGTCGACACCGCTCCGCTGGAGCTCGTCGTGCTGCTGGACGGGCTCGTGTGAGTGCCGGTGGTGTGAGTGGTCGTCGTGGTCGTCTTGGTCGTCGTCGTCGAGGTCGGCGGCTTCGTCGTCGTCGACGGCGGCGGAGTCGTCGGCGGGGTGACGGGCACGTAGGTCACCGAGTAGTGGCTGACCGCCTTACCGCCGGGGTACGTGATCGTCACGGACTTGGTGGGGGGATCCACCACCACGAACACCGGTCCACCCGTCCCGCCCTGGACCGAGCCGGCCTTCACGCAATACCCACTGATCAGGAACCCGGCCGGCGCGGTGACGGTGACCGAGGTCTGGTCCCCGGGGACGTCGATCTTGCCCGAGTCGCCAGGCGGGCAGACGTCGCCGTCGGCCGCGTTCGCGCGCAGCGCGGGCAGCACCAGCGCAAGCATCAGCACGACGCATCCGAGGAGCACGGCCATCCCTGCCCTGCTAACCGTCGTAATTCTCATGAACTCAACGCCTTCCTCTGCAAGTCGGAGCGACCAAGCACGCGCTGGCCCGGGTCGCGCGGACCGCCCCATGGTTCCCGAGGTCATGGGGCCGCGTGTGCATTTCCCGCCCCTTGGTGAAATGACGTGAGGTGTCCCGCAAGGCCCCCGGAGCGGGACGACCGGGGAGAAAGCTCCCCAGGGACAACGATGCCCCTGGATGGCTCATGGTGCATACCGATCACGTGGATTGATGTCGGTGAGTTCTTCGAACCAGGGTTGAAAGGACTCTTTCGAAAGAGTACTTTCAACCCATGCCCGGTCTCCGCCGCACCGTCACCGACGCCCGGACCCTGCGGGCCATGGCGCACCCGCTCCGGCTGTCGATCATGGAGCAGCTGACGATCCACGGACCGCTCACCGCCAGCGAGCTGGGCGACCGCCTGGCCGAGACGCCGGCCAACTGCTCCTGGCACCTTCGCAAGCTGGCCGAGCACGGGTTCGTCGAGGAGGCGGCGGGCGGGACCGGTCGGCAGCGGCCGTGGCAGGTGACCCACCTGGGGATGGTCTGGGGCGAGGAGGGTGAGGGCCGCACGATCGGCGCCGACGAGGCGATGGCCGGGCAGGCGCTGTCCGACGTCCTGATCAGCCGAGAGGTCGACCGCCTCCACGACAGCCAGACGCGGATCCGCGAGGACGATGTTCGGTGGCGGGTCGCCGCGGCCTCGGCCCAGTCCATGTTGTGGCTCACCGCCGACGAGCTGGAGGAGATCAACCTGGCCGTCCGCGACCTGTTCCTGCGTCACATCGACCGGCACGAGGACCCTGCGCTCCGGCCACCCGGGGCGCGGCTCTGTGGCCTGGTCGCGTGGGGCGTGCCCACCTACGGGCTGGCCGACGAGGTTCCGGCCGGCCCGCCGGCGCAGGAGGGTTGACATGCGAGCGGCATTCTCGGAGAAGCGCTTCCGTCGGCTCTTCGTCGGCGTCACGGCCTCGATGTTCGGCGACTCGGTCATGCTGCTGGTCCTGAGCATGTGGGTGAAGAGCATCACCGGTTCCAACGCCGCCGCCGGCCTCACCTTCTTCTGGATGCTGCTGCCCAGCCTCGTCGCTCCGCCGCTCGGCATGCTGGTGGACCGGCTGCGGCCGAAGCCGGTGCTGGTCTGGGGGAGTGCGGCCTCGGCTGCGGCCGTGCTACCGCTCACCCTGGTCCACGACGTCGGCGACGTGTGGATCGTGTATGCGGTCGCGTTCCTCTACGGCGTGTCCTTCGTCGTCCTGCCGGCGGCGCTCAACGGCCTGCTCAAGGAGCTCGTCCCCGACGAGCAGCTCGTCGAGGCCAACTCCACCCTCCAGACGCTGAAGGAGGGGTTCCGGCTTGTCGGGCCGCTGCTCGGTGCGGCCCTGTTCGCCGGGGTCGGCGGCGGCGCCGTCGCCCTTCTCGACAGCGCCTCGTTCGTCGTGGCGGCGGTCGTCGTCGCGACCATTCCCGTCCACGAGGACCAACCCGTCCGCGAGGAGCACCACTGGTGGCACGAGATGACGGCCGGGATCCGCCATCTCGTCACCGACCGGCTGCTCCGGCACACGCTGGTGGCCTTCGGCTTCATGCTCCTGGTGCTGGGGTTCACCGAGGCGTCGATCTACGCCATCGTCGACGTGTTCGAGAAGCCGGTCGAGTTCGTCAGCGTCATCGTCGCCGTCCAGGGAGTCGGCGCCGTCGCCGGCGGTATGACGGCGACGCGGTGGGTCCGGTGGGTGGGGGAGATCGGCACCATTGCCATCGGGACGGTTCTCATGGCTGTGTCGCTGGCCGTCATCGCCGCGACCCACAACCTGACCGTGCTGCTGGTCGACGTGGCCCTCTTCGGGTACTCGATCCCCCTGCTCCTGGTCGCCTTCACCACGATGGTCCAGCGCCGGACCCCACTCGCGATCATGGGCCGGGTCTCGGCGGCCACCGAGGTCGTCCTCGGAACGCCACAGGCCGTGAGCCTGGCCGGGGGCGCCCTGCTCGTGACGATTCTGGACTACCACCTGATCTACGGGATCATGGCCGCCGTGACGGCCGCGGCCGCCGCATACCTGCTCGTCGCACTGGGCCGTCAGGTCTGGCGTCCGGTCGCACCCTGGGAGCCTCCACCGCCCGAGCCGCGCCTCGACGAGGTCTCCTCGTCCCCGCCGGCGTAAGACCTCGGTGTCCCGCACCCGGACCCAGCGCCACCACTAGGCTCCGGACCGTGAACATCGTCTTTGTCGAACCGGCCTTCCCGAACAACCAGCGCCGGTTCGTCGCCGCGCTGGCGGGTGTGGGAGCCGGCGTGATCGGGGTGGGCGAGTCCCCCGAGGGAGCCCTGGGCGACGAGCTGCGCGGCCAGATGCGGGCGTACTACCAGGTCTCCAACGTCACCGACGAGCACCAGCTGGACGCCGCGGTCCAGTGGGCCCAGGGCCAGGTGTGGGTGGACCGGCTCGAGTCGACGATCGAGTCGCACCAGATGACCGCCGCCCGGGTCCGCGAGTGGCGCGGCATACCGGGCACGTCCGTCCGCACGACCTGGCTGTGCCGGGACAAGCCGTCGATGAAGGAGGCACTGCGCCAAGCGGGGGTCCCCACGGCCGCGTCCGCCGCCGTCGACACCACCGACCAGGCCAGGGAGTTCGCCCACCACGTCGGCTACCCGCTGATCCTCAAGCCGCGGGCCGGGGCCGGCGCGCTGGGCACGACCCGCGTCGACAACGACGCGGAGCTCGACGCCGCGCTCGTCTCCTTCGGTGACGCCGACTCCATCGCGATCGAGGAGTTCGTCGAGGGTCACGAGGGCTTCTACGACACCATCTCCGTCGGCGGCCACGTCGTGCACGACTGGGCGACGCACTACTACCCGAACGTCCTCGAGGCGATGCGGCACCGCTGGATCTCGCCGCAGTTCGTCACGACGAACCGGATCGACCAGTCCGCCTTCTACGGCGAGGTCCGCGAGATGGGCGCCCGGGTCATCCACGCGCTCGGCATCGAGACCTCGGCCACCCACATGGAATGGTTCTACGGGCCGAAGGGGCTGCGCTTCTCGGAGATCGGGTGCCGGCCGCCCGGCGTCGGCGCCTGGGACCTCTACTCCGCCGCCAACGACGTGGACGTCTACCGCGAGTGGGCCAACGGCATCGTCCACGGTGGCCCGGACCGCGCCCTGTCACGCCAGTACTCCGCGGGGATCGTCGCACTGCGACCCTCGAGCGACGGGTCGATCCACGGGTACAGCGGCCTCGACGAGATCCGGGACCGGTACAACGAGTGGGTCATCGACGCCCACCTGCCCAACCCCGGTACGCCGACGCAGCCGGTGGAGGCGGGGTACATGGCCAACGCGTACGTCCGCATGAAGCACCCCGACTACGACGCGTTGCGCGGGATGCTCGACGACGTCGGCCGCACCGTCCACGTCCACGCGGGCTGATCCTGCCGCGAATGTCATCGACCCATCTGCTCGGCCCGCAACGGTTCCTCACCACCGCGGGAGCCGTCGTGCGCTCGCTGAGCGTCGAGGGTCCCGTGGCGACCGTCACCGCCGGGTGGGAGGAACGCGAGTCCGACGACGGCGAGCTCGACTCGGTGCTCGAGGGCCGTTCGCGCAACCTGCGCCTCTTCGGCCGGATGATGGACGTCCTCGAGCGCGACCCGGAGGTCGCCGCGGCCGCGCTCGCGCTGCGGGACGCGGTCGGCGACCTCTCCGGGGCCTACTCCGTCCGACTGCACCACGCCCTCGACTCGGTGTACGCCGTTCGGCGCCGCAAGGGTCGTGACGACGTGCTCAGCGCGGCCTACGAGGACGGCGTGGAGGCCGTGCGCCGGCTGGACGGGTGGTACCTCGACGAGGTTCGGAACCTCTACAGCGAGGCGTACGCCACCGGCGCCGTCGACCGCAGCGAGCTCTGGGCCCAGCACCGGGCCGAGGTCGCCGAGGTGCTGGCCGAATCCTCGGTCCTCGCCGTGGCCGGGGGACACGTCGGCATGCTGCTGCGCACGATGCAGTTCTTCTCGGTTCGCCCGTCGGCCGAGCTGCCGGTCGTCGCCTGGTCGGCCGGCGCCATGGCCATGACGCGAATGGTGGTGCTCTTCAACGATTTCGCGCAGTCCCACCCCGCCGCCGAGGTCTGGGACCGCGGCGTGGGTCGCGTGGACCGGGTGATCGCGCTGCCGCACGCTCGGCGACGCCTCCTGCTCGAGGACCGGGTGCGCACGCAGGTCTTCGTGCGCCGGTTCCAGGGGTATGCGTGCCTCCTCCTCGACGA
>CAWBEH010000012.1:0-101851 GCA_963787725.1 uncultured Actinomycetota bacterium
GCGGCATACGCGCACGGCCACACGACGAAGATCCCGACGTACAGCCGGCGTCGTGGCACGCGGGCGCCCAGCAGCCCGTAGCCCGCCGCGCCGACGAGCCCGCCGGCGCCGTAGCTCGCGACCATGAGGCCGAGCACCACCGGGTCGCCGAAGACGTCGCGAGCCAGGACCGGCAGGACGAGTGGAGCCAGCGGACCGACCAGCAGTACGGCCGTTGTCGGGAAGACGACCAGGGCGCGGAGGACGGGGTCGGCCCAGATGAACGCGACCGCCTCACGCAACCCGGCGCCGGCGACCCGCCTGGACGGGGCGCGGGAGCGGAGAGCGGCCCAGCCCAGAACAGCGATCGCGGAGAGGGCGAACGCGGCCACCGTCACCCACAGCGTCGGACCTACGCCGAAGGCCGCGATGAGGATGCCGGCCACCGGAGCCCCGAGCAGGTAGCCGACGTGCTCGGCGAAGGTGAACAGTGCGTTCGCGCGCTCCCGGCGGTGGCCTCCGGCGTCCGCCGCCGCCGGCACCAGGCTCTGCCGAGCCGCCGACCCCGAGGAGTCCGCCAGGGTCCCGATCACCGTCAGAAGCACGACTTGCCAGATGTGCAGCACGTCGAGTCCGATGAGGAACGGGAGCGGGGCGACCGCGAGGCCGCTGACGAGATCCAGCCAGCTTGCCCGGACGGGGCCGATCGCATCTACGACGCGGCCGGCGGCAAGACCCCCGATGGCGGCGCTGGCGACGCCGGCAAAGACCACGCCGCCCGCAACAGCGGCGCTCCCCGTCGTGGTGAGGACGAGCCAGGGGATCGCGACCGTCATGATGACGTTCCCGCTCAGCGAGACCGCGTTGCCGACGACGAGGAGGGTGAGGAGTCGAGGTCGGGACCTCGTCCCTTCGCGCTCGGCGCCGGGACGAAGAGTGCGCTCGGTCATGACGACGAGTACGGCGAGAGGATCGAGAGGTAGGGGGACGGGTCGCCCTTCCAGCTCCACGAGCGAACCATCTCAGCGGCCGCCGCCCACAGATCGCGCGGAAGAGCTCGTACGAATCGGCCCGGAGCGTCGCCGCCGGCTCACCATCGCCGCCCAGCAGCCACTCGGAGTCGCCGTCGGTGAGTCGCAGCGGCGCGAGGCCTCTGGCGACGATGCGGTCGCCAGGCCAGGCTCGGATGCCCGGAACCCGTACTCGGCGACAACGGCCTCCGGCGCCGGAGGTAGCCCGAGGGCCTCGCGTAGGTCGTCGAGGTGGACCGCGAGGTCGTCGACCGGCGCCCCGATCATCCAGGCAGGCACGTCGGTGGCGGAGGGGTCACCGCGCCGTAGGGCACGGACCAGCGAGGTGCCGTGACGCTGGAGGTCGGCGACGAGCTCGTCCTGGTCGTGCCCGCGACGGGCCTCGACCTGCCCGGCGGTCCAGATCTCCCGCCGGGCGGCCAGCTCCGCGTCGGCCCATGCCGAGACCGCTCCGCCGAAGAACTGGCCGCGGGTCGAGTCCTCGGCGACGCCGACCAGGTGGGCGACGAGATCACGCACCGACCACAACGGGCAGGCGGGGACGCGTCGCTGGAAGTGCTCGGTCGACAGGCCCTCCACGATGGCCATCAGCCGGTGCAGGCCGTCCTCGTAGGCCGACGCGGCCCGCCAGCGCCGGGAGCGATCGCGGGTGAACACGTCGGCCAGCCGAGTCATGCGGGTGAACGTGTCGAGGAACTCCTGGCTGGCGACGGGATCCGCGGCCAGACCCGCATACCGGCCGGCGCTCTGCGGCTGGGGCGGTCGCGCAGCCCGGAACGAGAACTCGTACGCCTCCTCAGAGCGTTCTGCGCGCCAGCGCTCGTACCCCTCGAGAAGGCCGCCGCCGAGCAGGTCTGTTGCGACGTACTCGGCCTGCGCCAGCGCGTCACCGATGCCCTGGCCAGTGGTGGGGTGTTTGAAATGCCCCGCGTCGCCGACGAGCGCCCAGCCCGGACCGGCGGCAGAGCGGTAGTAGCCGCGCATCATGATCTCCGGGGCACCCTGGACGGGTGAGATGAGCTCGGCCGACTCGAGGAGGCGCGGGTTCAGCGCCGCGGGAAACTCGGTGAGCGCCTCGCGGTAGCGCGCCTCGATCGCCGCGGGGGTGCCGCGCGTCAGCTCCGGGGGGCCGGCGACGGTGAGCAGATGCAGGCCGTCCTCGCAAGGAGCCGCCATGAGCGCGGACCGCTCGTGCATGTCGAGACGGATCCAGTCCGACGCCGGCAGCCCGCGCCAGTAGCCGAGCAGCAGGGCCAGCTCGCCGCGACGTTCGTCGACTTTCTCCAGGCCCAGGTGGTGGGCGACGCTCGAATGCTGACCGTCGGCACCCACGACCCAGCGCGCCAGCAGCCGACGACCGTCGTCGAGGACGACTCCGCGCACCGGGTCTTCGTCGGTGGCCGATCCCACGAGCCCGGTGACCTTGCGGCCCAAGAACATCGTGGCGCCGGCCTCCTCAGCCAGGTCGACGAGGACGGCGTCGAGGCTGACCCGGCGCACGGAGAGGGCTCTGCTGTGGCCCCCGATCGGCGTGAACGAACCGGCCACTTCCTGTCCGAGCACCCGCCACGAGTAGCGCGCCGGGGCGAGGTCGTGCCGAACGGCGAGCTCTTTCAGAGCGCCCAGGTCGTCCAGTCGTGCCAGTCCGTCGGGGAAGATCACGTGGGTCGAGAGGGTGTCGCTCGGGAAGCGCGCCTTGTCAACCACCGCGACCTTCCATCCCCCCCTGGCCAGCTGGATCGCCACGGGAGCGCCGGCGCAGCGGGCACCGACGACCACCGCGTCGAACGTCGTGTCGGCGGCGTCGCCCTCAGTGGGCCCGGGGCTCTCGAAGTCAGCAAACGTCATGGTTCGAGTGTGGGATCACGGTGTTGAGGTCGCGTTGAGCCGGACGGTCGTCACGCCGGAAGCACCCCGCTTCGCCAGCGCTGCGATGCACCGATTCCGGCCAGAACCGCGTCGGCCGCCTCGCGACCGGCCCGGGCCTCCCGAACCCTGCCGGCTCCGGCGAGCGCGCGGGACAACGACTGAAGCGCGGCTGCCCGCCGCCACGGCAGGCGGTAGGTCTGGAACACGGTGGCACCCTCGGTTGCGGCAGCGGCGGCCGCCGCCCAATCGTGCTGCTTCAGGGCGACGGCCGCCCGAGCCATCGCCACCTCCCCGGAGAGCCCCCGCCAGTCCTCGCCCGCGACCGCCACCTCCTCGCACCGCGACAGATGAACGACGGCCTGCTCCGGCGGGGTTCCCGGGAGTCCGGCGAGCCGTGCTCGGATGGCCACCTCACTCGGCACCTGGGGGGCAGACACGGTGATCTCCAGGGCGAGGTCGAGCGTCTCCACCGCGCCGGGCTCGTCGCCGAGGGCCAGGAGCGCATCAGCCAGCCAGCGAGCATTGGCCACCGCATCGTGCCGGTCTCCGGCCGCGAGGTCATGCAGCAGCGCCGACCGCCACTGGGCGGCTGCCTCCTCCCAGTCCCCGAGCAGGAACCGCACCAGCCGGCGCGCGACGGCCTCGGCCGGCAGCCGCGCCACGGCCCGCTCGGCGGCGTCCAGCTCGCCGGTGGTGGCAAGAGCCAGTGCCAGCTGATCGGCGAGGGTGTCGTTCGGGTGGGTCAGCGTGTCGAACCGGCGTTGGCCGAGCCCACGACGGCACCATGACCGCCCCATCGTGGGGTCGAGCAGGTAGACGGTGCAGATCAACGCACCGGCGTTGGCGGGGGCCCAGCCGAGCAAGGGGTCTGCCAGGTCGTTGGCCGACGACCACGCGTCCTCCAGGTACGCCAGGGCCGCCGTGGGCTGGCCGCGGTCCAGCGAGAGCCAGCCGCGACCCCAGCCCGCGGCGACATCGAGCTGGGGTCGGTTCGAGGAGAGGGCGATGGCGGCGCACCGGTCCACGGCCGCGGCCATCGTCTCGGTGTCGAGCGCATGCATGGCCGCGGACAGCCGACCCCGGTGGAGGCTGAACAGGTCCGAGGCATCGGGCAGCAGCCGCTCCGCTGCGGCGAAGTGCTCTAGCGACCGGACGACGTCCATGCCGGGGCGGGGCACGACCAACGTGCCGCCGAGTCGGCTGTGCACGGCTCCCGCTGACTCGGTGTCCCCGAGCGACAGGTACGTGGCCAGCGCTCGCTCCAGCAGCTCGACGACGCGGTCGTACCCGCGCCCCGACCGCAGCCGGAGACGAGCGACCTGCACGTCGGCCCTGGCCTGTTCATCGGGCTCCGCAAATCGGCGAAGCAACGATAGACGCGCCTCGGCCAGGCGGATCGCGACGTCGTAGCCGAAGCTGTCCGCGGCGAGGTGGGCGGCCCGCTCCACCAGGTCGGCGGCGGCCGCCGCATCGGTGGCGGGTCCGGCTTCCAGAGCGTGGCCGGCGGCGGCGATCACGTCGGCGTCAGGGGCATGCTCCCCGCCGAGAATCGCGTCGATGGCGCCGTGGTGCAGCCGCTGCCGCCGAGGTGACGGGATCTCGGCGTAGACCGCCTCCCTCATCAGCTCGTGCGGAAAGGCGTAGCTGGCCGACCACGACTGACCGGCCTCGACGAGGAACCCGCTGGTCAGGGCCGGATCCAGCGTGGGGACCACCCGCTCCTCGGGGATCTCCAGGAGCCGGCTCAGCCGGGTCAGCTCGACGTCGCGTCCCAGGACTGCCGCCGCCGCGACCGCCTCGCGGGTATCACTGGGCAGCAGCCCGAGTCGGTGCCGCAGCACGTCGCGGACGCCGACGGGCAGACCATGACGGACTCGGCCCTCACGGAGGTCCTCCGGATCGAGGTCGCGGAGCAGCTCCCGGGCGAAGAACGGATTGCCCGCGGTCTGCCGCCAGAGCGCCTCGACGAACGCCGCGGGGGTCGCCGCCTCGCCGGGGTGGACTGTGGCCACCAGCTGGCCGAGGTCCTCACGGCTGAGCGCGTCCAAGGCCACGTGTCGCGTGAGCTCGTGGACCCCTCGGCGTCCCAACAGGTTGGCCAGCGGAGGATGCCGGGTACCAGGCGGGTCGCGGAAGCAGATTGCGAGCAGGGTTCGCTCCGGCAGCCGCGTCGCGATCGAGCCGAGCAGGTTGGACTCGTCTTCCTCGAGCCGTTCCGCGTCCTCGATGACGAGGAGAACCGGTGCGTCGGCGGCCAGAGCGGCAAGCACCCACTCCACGACGCGGGCGAGGGCCTGGCGCTGCTCAGGCCCTCCTGATCCGCCGGCGCCGAGAGCCTCGATGGCCGCGTCGGGATCGAGCGGCAGCAGTGGGTGCAGCCTGGCGCGGACGCCCGCCGGTGCGCCTGCCGCGACCCGCTGCACGGACGCGCTGCCGCCCAGCGCCGAGGCCGTGGCCGCGAACGGCACGGCCGCGTCACAACGGCCGATCAGGACGCTCGCGCCGTCGCCGCTCGCGAGGTGAGCGAGCTCGGCCGCAAGCCTCGACTTGCCCACCCCGGCAGCACCGCTCAGCGCCAGGACGCCGCGGTCGCCGCCGACGACGTCCCGCCACGTGTCGGTCAGCGTCGAGAACGCGACGTCTCGTCCCACCATCGCGCCGCGCCGCAGTGCGGCGAACACCGCATCCGGCGGCTGCCGGGTGGCCGGTCGGGTGGTCGGGGCCGCGGGATTGATCTCCGCCTGAGGAGGGAGGTCCTCGACCGTCAGCAGGAGCGCCGAGTCTTGGCGCAGCACCGCCGTATGCAGCGCCTGCAGGTCCGGGCCCGGGTCGAGACCGAGCTCCTCGGCGAGCCGCTGCTTGGTCTCGTTGTAGGTCGCGAGCGCGTCCGCCTGGCGGCCGGATCGGTACAGCGCCACCATGAGCTGGCTGGTGAACTGCTCGTGGAAGGGGTGTGCGGTCACCAGCTGCCGCAGCCGCGCCACGACGTCACGGTGCTGTCCCAGCGCCAGCGCCGCCGACGTCGCGGCCTCCTCGGCCGCCACCCGAAGCTCGGTGAGCCTGGCGAGCGCGGTCGCGGCGAAGTCCGGGGAGCCCAAGTCGTCGAGAACGTCCCCACGCCAGAGGGCCAGGGCGTCGCTCAGCAACGCGGCCGCCCGATCGGGTTCACCGATTCCGAGCGCCTCTTGACCCCGATGGACGAAACCCTCGAAGACGTCCGCGTCGAGGTCGTCGGACTCGAGGACGAGGCGGTACCCGGCCGCTGTCGTCTCGAGAGCGTCGTTGGCGCCCGCGGCCGCCAGCACCCGGCGCACCGTGGCGACGTGGGTACGCAGCGTCGTCGCGGCACCCTCGGATGCGGACTCGCCCCACAGCGCCGTGACCAGCCGGTCGCTACTGCATGGTCGGTTGCGGCTGAGGAGCAGCAGAGCCAGCAGCTCCCGAGCCCGTGGGCCGCCCAGGGGCACCGGCCGGTTCGCGGGGTCGATCACCTGCAGCGGACCCAGGATGCCGAAGCGAGGAGGCGTGGTGAGCTGGCCGGTGAGGACCCGCTCGGCGCCCATGCCCTCGCAACCTAACGGGTCCTCACCTCAGACGACAGGCAATTGACGGGTATGCGCCGGTCGCCCCGGCGTTGCGATCACCCGGCCCGGTGGGCGGTCAGGAGGAGGTACTCCCACTGCATGAGGCCCCGGCGGGTCATGTGGTCGCGGGCGAGGTCGACGACCGCGTGGTCCAGCTCGGCGACGCCGTCGGGGCGTCCCGCGAGCTTCCGGTACGCCGCGCTGGTCGGACCGTAGTCGTGCCTGGCGAAGTCGCGGAACTCTCGCGGGTTCGCGAACCGGTCGACCTCGTGCCGCTGGCGGCTGGCCCCGACGCTCGTGACGCGGTCGCCGAGGAGGCCGATGACGTATGCCTCGTCGCCCCAGAGGGTCGGCGCCAGCGCTGGCGTCTGCGGAGTCGGGAGGATGCGGTTGACGAGGTCCGCCAGCCGGCCCAGAGGTCCCTCGGGCGTCCAGCTCAGCAGTCCGATCCGGCCACCCAGCGTCGTCACTCGGAGCAGCTCGTTCGCGGCGGTCTGGTGGTGCCGCGCGAACATCACACCGAGGCAGGACACCACGGAGTCGAACGACTGCGACGCATACGGGAGGGCCTCGGGGTTACCGACCGCCCAGTCGATCACGGCGCCCCGCCGGGCGGCCTCGATGCGGCCGACCTCCAGCCGCTCGCGGGTGATGTCGCTGGCGACCACCTCCGCGCCCCGCAGCGCCGCGGGGATCGCGGCGAGACCCGTCCCGCCGGCGACATCGAGGACGCGTTGTCCCGCGTGGATCCGGGCAGCGTGCACGAGGATGCGGCCGAGCGGCGCGAGAAGGTCCCGTCCGACGGCCGCGTGGTCGTCGACAACCGACATCGCGCCGTCGGACGGCCTCGGCTGGCTGCGGAAGGACAGAGCCTGGACGTCTGATCTGGGCTCGTCGAGAACGGAGAGCGTGATGGTCATGACAGTTCCCTTCTGCGGACGCCCTCGCCCCTGGGTCGCCAGCGGCGAGGGTCGTCGTCGACGGTCAGCGGCGCGTGGCCTGGACGATCCGGTACTCCCAGTCGCACTCCAGCCCGATGACGCTGGGTCGGGCGAACGAGTTGGCATGGGCGACCAGGTCGGCGCGGAACGCGGCGCGACCCGCGTCGTCGAGCTTCGCGGCCGCGGTGTGGGTCGGACCGTAGTAGGTGATGAAGAGGTCCGCGAACGCCTCGGCGTCGCTGAACCGCTGGGTGACGGTGTGGACCGAGGAGCCGAGTCCCTCGACCCCGTCGCCGAGGAGGCCGGCGACCACGTCCTCCTCACCCCACCGGACGGGGGACTGTGCGCCGGGCGGCGGCGACACGTAGCGACCCACGATGCCGAGGATCCCGCCCACGAAGCCGGTGCGGGTCCAAGAGGCCAGCGCGATCCGGCCGCCGGGCCGCACCACGCGTACCAGCTCGGACGCCGCCCGGTCATGGTCCGCCGCGAACATCACGCCGATCGCGGAGATCGCCACGTCGAAGCTCTCGTCGGGGAAGGGCAGGTCCTCGGCCGAGGCCTCGACGAATTCGACGTCGAGCTGCTCCGCGGCGGCGCGGCGCCGAGCGATGTCGAGGAGCGTTGGCACATAGTCGATCCCGGTAACACTGGCGCCGATGCGAGCCGCCGCAAGAGCGGCATGGCCGGTGCCGGTGGCGACGTCGAGGACGCGCTCGCGCGGGGCGATGGCGGCCTGCGTCACCAGTGTCTCGTTCACCGCGACGGTCACCGCGGCGATCTTGTTGTAGTCGCCGGAGCTCCACATCTTCTGCTGCTTGGTGCGCAGCTCGGTGAGGACCTGGGTGTCGGCGGTCTGGATGCTCATGCTGGTTCCCTCCAAGAGGGGTGGTGTGTGGTTCGGTCGGTAGCCAGCGTGCGACGAGGCCGTTGAGGTCGCGTTGAGGCGGCGCGACTACCGGTTCCGCGCAAGGCAGGGCAGAGTGCTCGTCACTCGGTCCGCCAGCGCGGTCGAGCTGTTGGGTTGTGAGTCGGCCGAGGACCCCGGCGATATGTGGGGTCGCGGTCCCGGGTGATGTGGTGGTCTCATGCAGCGCCGCGCAAACTGCTGCTGGCTCGCTGTGCGGCTGGGGGAGGGTCGGCGCTACTTCGGCGGGCTCTATGGCGGTTCTCAGTACGCGGGTCCGCGATCCTGGTCGCACATCGTCAGTGGTCCCCACTCTCTAGTGCTCGCCGCAGGAGGCGTGCCAGTGAGTCACGTTCGGGCGCGGGGAGCCGAGCGAGCTGATCAGGTGGGGCAAGGAGCTCGTGTCGAACCGTCTGAAGGGCGATTCGGCCTTTAGGCGTGAGTGCAACGGTCTTGACCCGGCGATCGGCAGGCGCCGGCCGTCGTTCGGCGTAGCCGGCTCGTTCCAGGTCGTCGACCATGGCGGTGACGTAAGAGGCATCGCAGTTCATGGCCAGTGCCAGCTGACGCATCGGCCGGGGCTCGTCGGGGTCAATCGCGAGGAGGGCGCGAAGGCCGGCCTGCGAGATGCCGAGCTGTGCTGCGACCTCGGGCCAGCGCCACCGCTGGTCCAGGACCAGCTCCATCAGCAGCCGCCACGCCAGCCGAAGCTCGTCGTGGGCGGGAGGCTCTGGCTCGTCGGATCCCACGGACGAATCCTAAACTAAAACTTGAGCTCTCTAGGTAATTGACAAAACTAAACTATTGGCAGAACCTAACTGACATGACTCCCACCGTCGGGCCGATCACTGTCTTCCGAGGGTCCCGCGTGGGTCTGCTGACGACGTACCGGCGCAACGGGCAGGCGGTGACCACGCCAGTGAGCATCGCCGTGTGGGCCGGTGGCGTCTACTTCGTGACGCCGGCGGCAAGTGGTAAGGCGCGCCGACTGAGGGTGGGTGCAGGCGTGAGCCTGGCTCCGTCCACGGTGAGGGGCAGAGTGACGGGGCCGGCGATCCAGGGCCGAGCGCATCTCCTGGGCGCGGATGGGCGGCGGCGCGCCCACCGGCTGTGGCAGCCGGGTGGCCCTCTGTTCTGGAGCTACGCGCTCTACCGGATCCGTGGTCATCGGATGCACGTCTATGAAGTCCGCCTCAGTGACCCGGCGCGCACCTTCGTGCAGCCGCAACCGGCGCGGCTGAACGCCGCCCACGTCTATCGGACCGTTCAGCTGACCGCCAGGTGTTCGGCGCTGCTGTTCGCAGCGGCGCAGGCGGCCTCGGCGCTCGGACCGCGCGCCGGGCGGGCGCCGACGTTTCTCTACGTAGCCTTCATGGCGGCGCACGCCGGGCACCTCACCGCTGTCGCGACCTACGCCGAGGTCAATGGCGGACGCGACCTGTTTCCGGGCGGGCGGAGCATGAACGATGTCGGCGGCTGGCCCACGGTGGCCGCCATCTACACCGTCTTCTCGGCCCTTGCCGTCACCGGGTGGGCCGCGGGGACGCGGCGGGCGCCCAGCCAGCCCTCGCATGGCGTCATCGGGCAAGCCGCCTTGTGGGTCATGGCCTCGATGTTCGTCGGCGCCTACCTGGGGCAGCTCCCTCGGTCGCGGTGGTACGCCGTGCCCGCCACGGCCGTGGCTGGGGCGATGACCGCCAACGCCTGGGCTCGGCGACTCAGGCGGCTTTCGGCCGATCACCCGGGAACGTAGCGTGGGGTGGTGACGCCCGACACGCGGCGGTCGAAGAGCCTGGGCACGGTGTTGGTGTCGCGCCGGCGGCAGCGCTTCGTCGGCCGAGCGGCGGAGATCGAGCTCTTCCGAGCCTGTTTGGACGCGGAGTCACCCGCGTTCGCGGTGCTGTTCGTGCACGGTCCGGGGGGAATCGGAAAGTCAACGCTCCTCGACGCCTTCGCTGTGGCCGCCCGCCGGGAGCAGCGGCGGCTGGTCCGGGTCGATGCGCGCGATCTCTTGCCCTCGCCCGAAGGGGTGCGTCGGGCCATCGAAACCGCCCTGCGCGAGGCCCTCGGCGACCGTCGTGACGGGTCGGGACGGACGGTCGTTCTGCTGGACTCCTACGAACGGCTCGCGGCTCTGGACGACTGGGTCCGGGAGCAGCTGTTGCCGGATCTGCCCGCCAACATGGTGACGGTGCTCGCCGGCCGGCAGCCGCCCGCTCCCGGCTGGCGAGCCGATCCGGCGTGGCGGGAACTGCTCCGGGTCATCGGGCTGCGCAACCTGACGCCGGAGGAAGGTCGCGAGTACCTTCGCCGCTGCGGTGTGGACGAGGCCGTGCACGGGCGACTGCTGGAGGTCAGCTACGGCCATCCGCTCGGCCTGTCGCTGCTGGCGGACCAGGCCGTCCGGCAGGGCGGCACGGATCTGGCCGCCGACTCTCCCGACCTGGTGGCCGCGCTCGTTCAACGGTTTCTCGGCAGCGTCCCTACCCTCGAACAGCGGCAGGCGCTGGAGGCCTGCGCCCTGGCCAGGGTCACCACCGAGCCCCTGCTGCGGGCGGCGCTCGGCGTTGCCGATGTCCGCGAGCTGTTCGACTGGCTCCGCGACCTCTCCTTCGTCGAGGCCGCTCCGGACGGGCTGTTCCCGCACGATCTCGCCCGCGACGTGATCGATCGCGATCTGCGCTGGCGCGACCCCGACAGCTACCAGATCGTCTTCCGGCGGGTCCAGGCCCACCTCCAGGGTCACCTGCTCACCGCGGATGGCGATGAGCGGTTGCAGGGAATCTTCGACGTGAAGTACGTCTTCCGCAACCTTCCGAGTGTCCTGTCGCCGGTCGACTGGCAGGCCTGGGGAAGCCATGTCCCGGTCCGCGCCCGACCAGAGGATCACGCCACGATCCTCGATCTCGTGTGGCGGCACGAGGGCGCGGAGTCGGCGGCCATCGCCGAACGCTGGCTTGCGAGGCAACCGGGCGGTTTCGTGGTGCTGAGGCATACGGGCGGCGCGGTGCGGGGGTTCCTGGCCCTGCTCGATCTGACGTCGGCCTCCGACCAGGAACGGATGGCCGACCCGGGCGCGCGGGCCGTGTGGGACCACGTCCGACGCGAGGGCGGGCTCCGGACCGGGCAGCGGGTGACGCTGACCCGCTTCCTGATCGACGCCGAGGCCTATCAGGGGCCGTCGCCCACCATGAACGCGGCGCCGGTCGTCACCCTGCAGATGTACCTGTCCGCACCCACCCTGGCGTGGGACTTTCTCGCCCTCACTGAGCCGGACCGCTGGAACGACTACTTCGCGATGGGTGACATGGGCCGGATCGACGGTGCCGACTTCACCGTCGGCGGTCGGCGCTTCGGGCTGTTCGGGCACGACTTCCGGGCGTTGCCGCTGGGTCCGTGGATGGATCTGTGGAGTGAGCGGGCCCTGGCGCAGAACCCCAGCGTGCCCCCTAGGCGGTCGCCCACCCGGCTGATGCTGTCCCAACCCGACTTCGCCGACGCCGTACGGCAGGGCCTCAAGGATTTGGCGCGGCCCGACCTTCTGGCCCGCAACCCACTCCTGCGGACCCGGCTTCTCGCCGATGCCGCAGCCGGCGCAAACCCGGATGCCGGCGTGCTCGACGAGGTGCTCCGCGCGGCCATAGCGACGTTGGCGCAGGACCCGCGCGACGACAAGCAGTACCGAGCGGTCCAGCAGACCTTTCTTCGCCGGACCGCTACCCAGGAGGGAGCCGCAGCGCAGCTGGGGCTGCCGTTCAGCACGTACCGAAGGCACCTGACCCAGGGGGTCGGCCGGGTTGTGGCCTGGTGCTGGGAACGCGATGTCTACGGTCCTGACGGAGCCCCCATACCGGATTCGAGCCTGACTGACGAGGGCTGAGACCGACGGCGCGTGAGAATGACGAGGACTGAGTAGGGGTGAGCATCGATCGGACTGGTGACCGATCACCGTCCTGAAGCAGCCTCATGGCAGGAGGTACCTGCCATGCGACGAACCCTCGGAGACTGCGCTGTCGTACTCGGCGGGAGTGTGGCTGGGCTGCTCGCGGCCCGCGTGCTGACGGAACGGTTCGCCACCGTCGTCGTGGTCGAACGCGACAGACTGCCCCATGGTGCCGAGCCGCGTCGCGGCGTCCCCCAGGGCAAGCACATCCACGGGCTGCTGGCCGGCGGGCAACAGGCCATCGAGCAGCTGCTGCCCGGCCTGACCACAGGGCTGGCGGCGGACGGGGTCCCGGTTGGCGACCCGCTCGCCGACCTGCGGGTCTGCCTGAACGGACATCCCTTCCGGCGGGGACCCAGTGGGTTGACCCTGGTGAGCGCGAGTCGCAACGTCCTCGAACATCATCTGCGACGCCGGATCCGGTCGTTGCCGGCCGTCAGCTTCATCGATCGGTGCGACGTCGTGGGCCTCGTGGAGGGCGGCGGGCGGACCACGGGCGTACGGATGCTCCGCCGGATCGATGACAGCGTCGAAGAGGTCCTCGACGTCGACCTGGTCGTCGACGCAACCGGGCGGGGGTCGAGGGCGCCGGTCTGGTTGTCGGACATCGGATACCCCCGGCCGGAGGAGGAGCGGAGGCGTGTCGACCTGGGCTACACCACGCGGCGCTACCACCTGCCGCCTGGCGCGCTCGATGGCGGACTGGGCTTGGGCGTGCTTCGGGCCCCGATCCCTAGCCATCCTCGCGGAGCGGCTCTGGCCCGGCTGGAGGACGACGTGTGGATGCTGACGTTGATCGGTCTGGGCGGAGACCATCCGCCGACCGTCGTCGAGGACTTCGACCGGTTCGCCGAATCGGTCGGATCGGAGGACATCCATCGGCTGATCCGGGCAGCCCAGCCCATCGATGCCCCCGTCGGCCTCCGCTTCCCGGCCAGCACCCGGCGCCACTACGAACGGATACGGCTGCCAGACAATCTTGTCGTGCTGGGCGACAGCCTGTGCAGCTTCAACCCCGTCTACGGCCAAGGCATGAGCGTGGCAGCGCTCGAGGCCTTGACACTGGCCCGGCTGCTCTCCACCGAGCGGATGCCGACGGGCCACGTCATGATGCGAGAGCTGGCCCGAATCGTCGACGTTCCCTGGCAGATGGCAGGCGCAGTCGACCGTGCGTTCCTCCCGTCCGACAAACGCCAAGCTCTTCGTGATCGGTTCATGGCCGCCTACGTCGACCGCGTCCAGGCGGCCGCCGAGCATGATGCCGCGGTCGGCCGAGCGTTCCTCCGAGTCACCGGCCTGGTCGACCCGCCCGGCGCGCTCATGAGGCCCGGCCTGCTGTGGCGCACCCTCGGCGTGCCCCTCGCAGCCCACGCCGGCTCGCCCGGCTACTCGTGGTCGGCGCAGCGGCGCTCCGATGTGAGCCAGGACTCCGGGTCGTCGTCATGAGCGGGTTCACCGTGCGCGTCATGGTGGCGGCACTGCTCAGCCCGGTGCTGGCCCTCGTCGGCGCCCTGCTCGCCGGCGGCCTCCTGTGGCGTCGTTTGCGCCGGCCGCCCAAGGCTTCCTCGTAATGGGCGAGGACGTGGGATCGGTCGTCGACTCCGGCGTGGGCAGGGCCTGGCAGTCGGTTGCGCTCGACGACCTCCAGATCGACGATGTCGTGCTGAACGGGAACGCTTCGGGCGGGCTGGTGTCGCTGAGGCCATCGAGCTCGAACGTGGGCCGGATGCCCGAGCCGGCGGTCGGGTGTCCCGGTTTGGTGTCAGTCAGCGGTGCCGCGAGCGGGCCTTAAGCGGAAGGTGGACCTCACGCGTCGGCCCTGCGAGCTCGGCGACCGGCAGCCCTGGCTGGAGCAGAAGGCAATGAACGGCAGCGCCTGGTCAGCTGACCTTGGTCGTGGCCAGCGTTCCTCGTCGGGCAGGCGGCTGCCGCCGCGGGTACCGTGGCGCACATGGGCCACCCTGCAGTACGGGCCATGCTCACCGACGATCAAGCCCCGACCTGTTCCCTTGTCGAGTTCCTCGAGGCGTGGAACGAGGAGCCGAACCTTGTCTGGCGGGTCCGGACCGGCCACCTCATCCACTTGCTGGAAGCCGCCGTAGCGCGCATCGAGGCGCTGGAGACGCTGCTCAGCGAAATGGAGGGGTCGGACGAGGACACGGAGCTGGCGAGGCGCGCTCAGCTTCGCGGACCGTCCCACCACCTCGCTGGTGGCTGGACCCGAGGCGGTTCCTGGCCGCGGAAAGCCGCAGGGTCGGCGAGGCTGGATCCCAGGCAGACGAAAGGAAGCGCGGACATGACCGCGTTGGCTCGCAACCATGCCCGGGCATCGCGCCAAGCCCGCGCTTGAGCTGCCGGGCGTCCCGTAACCGACTTCGTTTTGTCATGAGGGCCGCCACGACCCGACCGACTCCCTGGCGCCGCCGGCGGTAGATCCGGTCGTCACCGATGCTGGCCCGCACTGTCATGTGCGACGGCGGTGACGCCTCTCACGCATCACGATGCGCGTGCGGGCATCGTGCGGCTCGTCAGCCCACGCCGTGCGCCAAGCGCGCGACCGCGTCGGCCACTCGGGGGCCGAACATGACGGGGTCGTTGTGGTCGGCACCCTCGATCACTACCCGCTCGGCCAAGGATGGGGCCTGGTCCGCGACGCGGGCGCTGAGCACTGGTGGGACCACGGAGTCGCGGTCGCCGTAGATGACGGTGACCGGCACATCGCTGGTGGCGAGGTGCTCCACCACAGGGAACCGGTCGCGCAGCAGCGCACGCACCGGCAGCCAGGGGTAGTGGTGCGCACCAACGTCGGCAAGCTCGGTGAAGGGCGAGCGCAGGACGATCCCCGCCGGCGTATGCCGGACCTGGAGTGCCGCCACCACGGCTGAGCCCAAGGACTCGCCGAAGTAGACGGTCCGTTGCGGTGGGTACCCGAGCTCCGTCAAAGCCCCGGCGGCGGCGTCCGCGTCGAAGCCGAGGCCGTCCTCGCTGGGGCTGCCCGGGTTACCGCCGTAGCCGCGGTAGTCCATGAGCAGCACGGCGAGTCCGCGGCGGCTCAGCGCTTCGGCGAAATCGGCCCTCGCTGCCCGGTTGCCGCCGTTGCCCGGCGCGACCAGGACCGCGAGCCGGGTGTCCACGGGGCCGGTTGCCGGGACGAACCAGGCGCCGAGCTCGAGACCGTCGGCCGTGTGGAGCGTGACGTCGCGCGCACCGGCGATGACGTCCCCGGCGGGGGACACCGGCGTGGGGTCCGGGAAGTAGATCAGCTGACGCTGCAGGGCCAAAAGCATCGCAACCATCGTCCCCAGCAGCAGCAGCACCACGAGGAGGCCACGCTTGAGGTTCTTGCGATTCGGCCTCATCACCCATGGTCGCCTTGGTGGTTCGGCATGGCAAATGAGACCGACCGAATGTTCGGGATGACACGAGAACCCGCTGGCCACGAAGGGCCCTGGGTTCAGGCGCCGACGAGACGGATGGGTACGCGACGGGGTCGCGGCCTCGCGGGTGGCCCAGCGCAGTCCCGCATCGCTCGTCCGAAACTCGTCGACACCGATGACGACGATGGGTGGGCGTCGAAGTACGGACGTCATTCTGGGTTCCTGGGTCGGTCCGTCCTGACGGACGGGTTCGTGTGTAGCGACCACCTAGGCCTGCGCGTCGGAATCGTGCTGCTGGAACGGTCGAATGACGGCGACCGGGCAGTGTGCACGGTGCAGGACGCTGCGGCTGACCGAACCGAGCAGGAGGCCGCGGAAGCCGCCGCGTCCGCGACTGCCGACGACGACCAGCTCGGCCCCCTCCGAGGCGTCGACGAGGATGTCGGCGGGGCGGCCCTGGAGAACATGGGTCCGCACGTCGACGTCCGGGTACTTCTCTGTCCAGCCAGCGATGGCCGCAGACGTGATGCCCTCCTGCTCGACCTCGAGGTCGTTCCAGGTTTCGGCGAGGGCGCTCATGGCGACGCTGCTGGTGTAGACGTTGGCGTTCCACGCGTGCAGCACGGTCAGGCCGAGTCCACGCTGGGACGCCTGCTCGAACGCATACCCGGTGGCCGCGGTCGACAGGTCCGAGCCGTCGACGCCGACGACGACACGACCAGTCGCACCGTGACCGGCGGCGACCTCTCTCACGACGACAACGGGGCAGGACGCGTAGGCCGCGACCTGCATGGATGTGGACCCGGCGAGCGCCTCCTTCACCGCTCCCAAGCCACGTGAGCCGACGACGACCGTGTCCGCGTGCCGGGATGCGGCGATGAGAGCTGAGGCCGCTTGGGCGTGCACGGTGTTGCTCCGGACCTCGATGCCGGGTGACAGCGTCCTCGCTTGCGCCGCCGCGGCCTCGAGGATCGACTGGCAGTCTTCCTCGATGCTCGGCACGATCGGTGCGACCGTCTCCGCGGCATAGTCGGAGTGCCATGCGCAGAGCAGATGCAGCGGCAGCTTCCTGCGCGTCGCGTCCTCGACGGCCCAGGCCAGGGCTAGGCGGCTGCTTTCGGAGCCGTCGACACCCACGACAACTGACGGCGCAGTGGATTCGGACATGGCAATCTCCTTCTCGGGGGGACGCGCTGATGCGGTGGCCCCTTGTCAATCTGTCCCGGTTCCAGGTCATTGGGGCAGGGACCTTCGGCCCCCTTGTCGCGACGGGCGCTCCGGGCGGTCAAGGCCTGCTGAAGCCGGTTCGCGACGTGACCTCGGACTCGAGCAAAGAGGTCGATTGCTAGCTGCGAGAATGAGATTGGTCCGCAGCACAGACCGATCCTCGGACGTTCCCCTACCGGGGCGACTCGACGGTCGGCGCGAAGCACGTCGCCGTCACGACGAGCGGGACGATCCCGAGGTCCTCAGCATCCGAACCAGGCGACCGAGATTCACCGTCCATCCGACCCCGAATACCTGGGGCACGACCACCTGCGCATTGTCCGGGGCCCACAGCCGCTTCTGGAACCGGTCGATGGTCGGCGGCCTGAAGTCGTACGGCACACCAGCGACCCGCCCCTCCCAGGTGCGTGCCTCACGCGGCCGGGAGAGCTGCTGCCACAGTGCGGCGGCGGTGATGGCCAGAGTGATGAGCTGGACGAGTCGGCGGAGCGGGCGCTTCTGTCGTGGACTGGTCATGGGTCCTCCTCATCGTTGTCACGCCAATCCAGGCTTACACCGTTGTCCGCGAGTCCGGTACCTGCGGCCGGTTGGGGGAGACGGGCCGGTACCGGCGTGGGCTTTCGACCAAGCCGAATCACCCGCTGGCTAGCTCCTCGCATCGCTGGGCGCGAGCACGATTCGTACTGGACATCGGGCGGCCTTGAGGCACTGGTCTGCCAGTGAGCGACTGTCCAACCGCTGCTCGTCGAACCCGACAACGACGAGGACCGCATCCCGTGACCGAGAGCGGACGACCGTCGACAGGTGGCTCCGCACCACCTCGAACACGCTGTGCGTACGGGGGTGCCCTCTCAGGGCGTGAAGGCCCGCGCGGAACATCGACTCCTCGGTGAGCGATCGCCCCTCGTCATCGAGGTAAGCGGGCACGATCTGCAGGAACCGAACCGGTGCCTGGCGTGCGACGGCCTCCTTGACGGCGATGGAAGCGACGGTCCCGGCCGAGCCGGCGTCGACCAGCACGGCGAGAACCTCGGGCGGCTGCCGCGACGGGTAGCCGAAGCGATGGATGTCACGCGTTGACGTCGTCACGAGATCACCGTCGGTGGTCGGTAGAGCCCGCGGCAGGGCATTAGGTCCTGCTCCGGTTGGGTACAGCGCGGTCTCCGCTGCCGCCGCTCGTTGCCGGCGAGGACCCGACGCGTAAGCCGGGTCCGTACGATCATGCGTGTGGGAGCTTCGGACGAGGCGCGGTCGATCTCGTCGTCCTGGCCGGGTGCACGGTCGCTGGAGCTCGAGGACCTCCTCGACGAGCTGCGGACGCGCGCCTCGATGGCTCGACGGTCGCAAGAGCGGATGAGCCAGCTTCTCGATGCGGTCGTTGCCGTCAGCGCCGACCTCGACCTGGCGGAGGTTCTAGGGCGGATCGTCGACTCGGCGGTCGCGTTGGTCGACGCGCGCTACGGCGCTTTGGGTGTCGTCAGCGCTGACGGCGAACGCCTGGTGGAGTTCGTGACACGCGGGGTGTCCGAGGAGGAGCGGGCGAGGATCGGCCACCCGCCACGAGGTCACGGCGTGCTGGGGTTGCTGATCCGTGACCCCCAGCCGCGTCGCCTCACCGAGATCGCCAGCCACCCCGACTCATACGGCTTCCCGCCGAACCACCCCCCGATGCATACCTTCCTTGGTACGCCAGTGCGCATCCGCGACGAGGTCTTCGGCAACCTCTACATGGCCGAGAAGCAGGGCGCAGACGCGTTCAGCGACGAGGACGAGGCCATTCTCGTTGCGCTCGCCGCCGCGGCCGGCGTCGCTATCGAGAACGCCCGGCTCTTCGACGCCAGCCGACACCAGCGAGACTGGTCGGACGCGGTCGCCGAGATCACGCAGGTCCTCCTGGAACGCGAGGACGAGGAGGCCGCCCTCGGTCTGGTGGCCCGTCGTGTCGTGGCTCTGAGCCGGGCGTCCGCGGCCCTGGTGGCGATCATCGACGAGACGGGAGAGCTCCGCGTGCGAGCCGACACCCGCACGGACGGTCGGCCCGAGCCCCGTGACGCGGCGGCCGTGCTCGGGTCGCCGACATGGATGGAAGTGCTCGCCACGAAGCAGCCGATCCTCTTTGCCCCCATGGACGGGACCGGCACCATCCCGTGGCGTCAGGAGGTCGTCGCGGTCCTCGGGCCGGCGGGCGAAGGAGCGACCGCCGTCCTCCCTCTCCCGACTGGGCACGATGACATCGGGGTTCTCGTCGTCTCGTGGGACGCGGAAGCGGAGAACGTCCCGCGGGAGTCGATGCCGGGGCTCACCGACTTCGCGCAGCAGGCTGGTCTCGCATTGCTGGCCGGCCGCGCCCAACGTGACCGGGCCATGATGGCGCTGCTGGACGACCGGGACCGGATCGCTCGCGACATGCACGACCACGTCATCCAGCGTCTGTTCGCGACCGGCCTGTCTCTGCAGTCCGCCGCCCGCCTGGCGACGCACCCTATGGTCCAGCCGCGGATCGACGACGCCGTCGACGACATCGACATGGCCATCAAAGAGATCCGTCAGGCGATCTACCAGCTCCATCGTCCCGTGCTCCCGGACGAGACGTCGGAGCGACTCAACGCGCTGATCAGCTCCTTCACCGAGCCTTTGGGCTTCCCTCCGCGGGCCAAGATCGAGGGTCCCGTGGACGCCTTGGGGGTGGCACTCGCGTCCGATGTGCTGGCTGTCGTGCGGGAGGGGCTGGCCAACGCGGCCAAGCACTCCCGCGCCGCGGCGGTTGACGTGAGCGTCACTGCCGACGAGGAGTCCGTATGCGTCGTCGTCCTCGACGACGGGCTGGGTGTCGACCCTGCCCTCGCTCGTGGGGGACTGGTGAACCTGGCGGAACGGGCAGCCGCGCGCGACGGGACCTTCGAGATCTTCCCCGGCACGCCGCACGGGACTCTCCTGCGGTGGTGCGTGCCGAGGTGACGGCGCTGAGAACAGGGACTTTGGTCCTAACCAAACCGATGGTGCGGGTCGACGCTGGGTTTGGTCCTAGGACGACAATGCGAGAGGGAGCACATATGTTGGTTGACGAGATGATGACGAGCCCGGCAGTCACGCTGCGCAACGACGCCACGCCGCAAGCGGCGATGCGCCTTCTCGCCTGGCGGTTTCTGCCGTCGAGCCCGACGGCGGTGGACCAGCTGTGACCATCCGGGTGTTCCTCCTGGACGACCACGAGATCGTGCGTCGCGGGCTTCGCGAGCTGCTTGAGGCGACCGACGACATCGAGGTCATCGGCGAGTCCGCCTCCGCGCAGGAGGCGGCACGGCGGATACCCTCGCTGCGACCCGACGTCGCCATCTTCGACGCTCGGCTACCCGACGGTTCGGGCATCGACGCGTGCCGTGAGGTGCGGTCGGTGGACCCCACCATCAAGGGTCTCGTCCTGACGTCGTACGACGACGAGCAGGCGCTGACGACGGCGGTTCTCGCGGGGGCGTCGGCGTTCGTGCTCAAGGACGTTCGCGGCAATGGGTTGGTCGACACGATTCGGCGGGTTGCCGCGGGTGAGAACCTCCTCGACACCGCTAAGGCCCATGAGCTCGATCGAGACCTGGCGGGTGCACGGGGACGCGGACCCGCGGCTGAGGGTGCTGACGCCGCAGGAGCGACGCATCCTGGAGCACATCGCCGCCGGCCTGACGAACCGTCAGATCGGCGATGAGATGGACCTCGCCGAGAAGACCGTGAAGAACTACGTCACGTCGGTGCTGGCGAAGCTGGGCATGGAGCGCCGGACGCAGGCGGCCGTCTTCGCGGCCACCCACGAAGGCGGCGTGGAGCGAGGCCGTCGAACCTGACGGGACCTTTGACCCTGTCCGATGCGGGCTGCGGGTCGCGAGCCTCGATGGCATGACCACCCACGAGACCCACCGAGACGGAAGTACTGTCCACAACCAGTGCTGGGAGCTGCTGCGCGTCAGCGTCGTGGGCCGCTTGGCCGTCACCGTGGACGGTGAACCGGACATCTTCCCCGTCAATCCTGTCGTGGACCACGGGACCATCGTGTTCCGTACTGCTGCGGGCGCCAAGCTTGCCGCCACCAAGGGCCGGAACGTCGCCTTCGAGGTGGACGGGTATGACACCGAGACGGCGCAGGCGTGGAGCGTCGTGGTCAAGGGCCGGGCTCAGGAGATCTGGGAGGCCGAGGAGACGCTCCGGGCACTGCGCCTACCCCTGTTCCCCTGGCAGCCGGGCCGCAAGCCGCGGTTCGTGCGGATCGAGCCGCTGAGTGTCACCGGCCGCCGCTTCGTCGTCGAGGGCGGGTTCAGCTCTCCTCGCCACGACCACGACAACGACGACAACCGGCCTCACGGCAGCCGGCCGAGCAACTGAGCGCCCCAGCCAACCAGGAGACGCGATGGGCGCCGACGGCGCCTCCCTGCTGTTCGTCTGACCATGCGACCGCCCTAACGAGGAGCCATCATGACCAGTTTCGCCTCGTCCCGCGCGGACGACCGCCCTACCGACCGCCGGGGCCTGCGCGTCCTGGACCTCGAGGAATGCCTCGCAAGAGCGGCACGCCATGAGGTCGGACGCGTGGCATTCGCCTCGGACGGCGACCTGACGATCCTGCCGGTGACCTACCTGATCGACGGCACCGGCGTCTCGTTCCGCACGACGTGGGGCTCGAAGCTGCAGGTCGCCGCGGACGGAGGTCGGATGGCCTTCGAGGTCGACGAGACGAACCCCACGACGAGAACGGGGTGGAGTGTCCTGTTCCAAGGGACCGCGACGATCGTCGACCAGTCGACCCGAGTGAGCGAGCTCGACGCGCGGCTGCACGGGTCATGGGTTCCCGCAGACACCCAGCCGTTCTGGGTGCATCTCCGCCCCGACTCGGTGTCCGGCCGGGAGATCGTCCAGGCGGGCCGGCCGGTCCACTGACCCGGGTCGCTCATCCGTGCACCGCGCGCCACCCGCTGGCGGATCGAGTGTCTCGGCGCGACCCCTTCAAGTGCGCGTGGGGGTGCTCAGGCCGGCGCGGGTGCGTCGCCGACCGCCGCATGGACGGTCGGGTAGAGGTGATCCTCCCCAACGAGCCGGATGACGCCGGCGTCGTCGAGGTAGTCGCTCATCGGGCCTTTGAGTCTTGCGAAGACAAAGGTGATCGACTCCTTACTCAGCGCCTCGATGAGGTTGGTGAGCACGTCGATGCCGGTGGCGTCGACATGGTTCAGCCCCTCCGCATCGAACACCAGCCAGTGAACGGTCGTGGGAGAGCCGGCGATCGCTTCCCGGATGCGGGACTGCACGTAGTTGGCGTTGGCGAAGAACAGCCGGTCGTCCAGGCGGTAGACCAGCACCCCGGGCTGCTGCTTTGCCGACGGATGCAACCGGACGTCGGCGTAGCGGTCGAGGCGCTCTACCCAGCCGAGCACCGCGTCGTGGGGCTTGGCGCTGCGTCGGATGGCGTCGGTGACCGACAGCGCGACCGCCAGGAGCAGCGCCTGCAGCACACCGAAGACGATGACTCCGACCATGGTTGTGAGGGCTATGCCCACCTCGACCTTGCTGATCTTGGCGAGTCCTCGCCAGGCAACCGGGTCGAGCAGCCCGACGGAGGCGGACACGATCACCGCGCCGAGTACCGCTTTGGGCAGATACTGCACGGGGGCGGTGAGCAGTAACAGCACCAGCGCGACGATCCCGGCGGCGATCAGCCCGGAGATCTGAGTGCGTCCGCCGATCTGGTCGTTGACCGCCGTACGGGACCCGCTGGCCCCGACCGGGAATCCTTGGCTGATGCTGGCGCCGAGATTGGCGGCACCCATGCCGGCCAGCTCAGCGTCGGCGCGAACGTGTTGGCCGCGACGCCCCGCGAAGGATCGTGCGGTAAGGATCTCGTCGGAGAAGCCGACGACGAAGATGCCCAAGGCGGCGGGCAGGATCTCGAGCATCGTTCGCAGGTTGAGGTCGGGCAGCCGAATGCTCGGCAGGCCGGCGGGGATGTCGCCCACGACCGCGACGCCGTACTGGGCCAGGCCGAGGGCGCCCGACACCGCGATCGCGACGACCACGACGATAAGTGCGGCTGGGAGCTTGGGAACAAGCCAACGGGACAACAGCAGGAGGACCAGACAGATCCCGCCCACAGCCGCGGTGGCGGGGTTCAGCTCGCCGATCTCCTGGATGACCTCGAGGACCTGGCCCTGGGGGCTTTCCGCGCTGATGTCCAGACCCAGCAGTTTGGCCAGCTGGCTGACGATCATGACGATGGCCACGCCGTGGATGTAGCCGATCAGCACGGGCAGGGACAGGTAGTCGGCGATCCACCCCAGCCGAGCAAGCAGCGCGGCAAGGTAGGCAACCCCGACCAGCATGGCCAGGAGCACAGCCAGGGCGGCGCGTTCGGCGGGATCAGACGCCAGGGGGATGAGAGCAGCGCCAACCATGGTCGCGATCGCACCTTCGGGTCCGACGATCAGCGTGCGTGCGGAGCCGAAGATCGCGTAGGCGACGGCCGGCAGGAGTAGTGCGTACAACCCGGTGACTGGTGACAGTCCGGCGAGCTCGGCGTACGCCATCCCGGCCGGCAACGCCAGCGCCGCAACCGTGGCCCCGGCCAGCGCGTCCCGGCTCAGGGTCCGCCCACGGTAACCGGGGAGATCCTCGGCGACCGGCACGATCCGTTGCAACCACGGGCGACGGGGAGGCGACCGGAATGGCGACTCATCCGCCTGATGATCCTGGCCGGGCACCGCTGCTGGTTCGTCTTCGTCCATGTCTCGATCCCGCCGAGCCGACACTCGCATGGTCGCAGGTCGGAAACGACCAAGACAACCCGGTTGGGCTGGGCGACGCGTGTGGAGTGGAGGAGGTGGCGTGTTCCAGGTCACTCGGACGAGGGGACCTTCGTCCCTGCCCCGCGCGGTCGATCGGCACGATCCTTGAAATGTCAACGGAGACAAGCAGATCCGGGGACAGGCCCCGGAGTACCGGAAACAGAGCAGGAGCAGGAACAATGCGACGCAGGACTCTCGACGCCCTCCTATCCATCGGTGGCGCGATCGTCGCCGCCGTCCTTCTGGTCGCCGCCGGGCTACTGATGTGGGCGGGCAACTTCGCCAACAACACCGTCGCCCAGCAACTGGCCGACCAGCGGATCACGATGCCATCGGGTCAGGCCATCGCCGACCCACAGATCAAGCCGTACCTCGAGCAGTACGCCGGCCAGCCGATGACCACCGGCGCCCAGGCTCAGGCCTACGCGGACCACTACATCCTGGTCCACATGAACACCGCCTCGAAGGGCAAGACCTACGGCGAGGTCTCCGCCGCATACACCGCGCTGAGCAAGGACGCCACCGCCGACCCGGCCGCAGTCAAGGCCGCCGCCGAG
Source organism: uncultured Actinomycetota bacterium (assembly GCA_963787725.1). GTDB lineage: Bacteria > Actinomycetota > Actinomycetes > Actinomycetales > Dermatophilaceae > Lapillicoccus. The sequence goes on from CAWBEH010000012.1 coordinate 24,237, forward strand.
CTGCGCCAGACGATGTTCATGGGTGACACGCTGCGGGGCATGCTCCTGAACGCGTACGCCTTCGGCACCCTCGGCACCATCGCCATCTACGCCGCCATCGCCTCCGCCATCGGCGCCGCCGCGATGCTGGGCCTCTCCCTCCTCGGCTGGGCCCACCTGCGTCGTACTCCCGCCGAGGAGCAGGTTCGCCTGGGTGCGCGCCAGCCCGCCCCTGCTCTGGGCTGACCACCCGGACCGAACCGGAAGGCCCCGACCACCAGGTCGGGGCCTTCTCCCTGCCGTGGGCGGGATCCGGCTCGAGTCCTGAGCGCACCTGCGCCGAGAGCACGGTCAACGTCCAAGCGGACCCTGGTGACAGCCGGGGGTCGAAGCCGACCGCACGAATCGGGACCAGTGGTTGCCCGCCCCGGTCAACGGACGACGCAGCGGAACCCGATATGCGTCGTGGCCGAGTCGACCGACTGGGGGGACCGTGCGGCCGGGCGGTAGCGCAGGCAGTACTCGGGAGCGCACAGATGCGAGCCGCCCTTGAGGGCCCGACGTGGTTGGGTCTCGCCTGGCGCGATCGAGCGTTCGGCGAGCTCGTCCTGGGTGAACCCGGGCCGCGTCGCGGCGGCCGAGGGAGCACAGCAGGCATGAGTCGTATGCGCGTCGTAGGGTTGCGAGTCACCGCGGGTCCCCAGCATCCGGTCGGGGCCGGCGACGTAGTACGTGGATGTCCACTCCCAGACGTTGCCGATCATGTCGACCAGGCCGTACCCGTTCTCGGGAAACGACCCCACTGGCGAGGTGCCGACCCACCCGTTCGCGCCGGCATTGAGATAGGGAAACCGGCCCTGCCAGGTGTTGGCCATCAAGCGGCCACCCGGGCGGGGCTCGTCGCCCCAGGCATACACGGTGCCCTCACTGCCGCCGCGAGCGGCGAACTCGAACTCCGCTTCGGTGGGCAGGTCGCGGCCGGCCCAGCGCGCATACGTGAGGGCGTCCTCGTACGCAACGAGCACGACCGGGTGGTGCGCGCGTCCGTCGAGCCCGGTGCCCGGACCGCCCGGTTCGCTCCATCGTGCGCCCGGTCGCCAGTGCCACCAGGCCGTCCAGTCGTTCAAGGGCACCGGCCCCTGAGTGCGGGCGAACACGAGCCCACCGGGGAGCAGCGACTCGGGGTCCGCGCCAGGGAAGTCGGCCGGGTCGAGCGGCCGCTCGGCGACCGTCACGTAACCGGTGTCCTGGACGAATCGCCGGAACTGCTGGTTGGTGACCGGGTGTCGCTCGATCTGGAACGCCTCCACCGAGACGTCGGCCACGGGCTCCTCGTCGGGGTAGAAGTCCACCGATCCCATGGCGAAGGTTCCCAGGTGCGACGTCCACCAGCTCGCTCAGACCGGTATCGACAGATACCGCCACCACGCCACCCCTTTCGCCGACCCTCGCTCGCTCGGCGCTCCGGTCGACGTCCGGCAACCCCCCGACGGCCTGGGCCATGCGTGGATGTTATAGCCGCCATCGCGAAGCCGGTCCGTGCTGGCGGAGATGCCGTGAGGCGAGGGCACTCGGCTCACCAACGACGGTTGACGCGGTGGCCGGCATCCCGTTCCGTACGGTGCCCAGACCCGACCGCCCAGAGTCGGGACCTCAGCCGCCCGAGCCTACCGACGGCTGCCACGATGCGCCGATGGCCGTCGACCGCGCCTGTCTCATTCGCCGACGGGTTCAACTCGAGACAGCGCCGTGTGGTCCGTGATGTCCTTGGCCGCGTCGTCGGCGTCCTCGCGTGCCGTGGACTTGTCCCGTCGAAGCACCTCTAGAGGGACGGTTCGGCACCGCACTCCGTGCAGCTCACGAGTGACCTCGCCGAACGGGATCGTCGACCAGACCGCCGGGCCGGTGACGAAGGGAATGAGCACTCGGCCATCGTCGTCGATCTCGACGAAGGTCAGCTCGAGTAACACGTCGTGCCGGCGGTAGCCGGCTCCGATGGCCCCGTCGTCGACCGGCGCCGGATGCCAGCCGTCCCCGAGGACGAGGTCCTGTATGGCGGCACGGTCGCTCAGCCGCACCGCCAGATCCACGTCGTCATGCTTGCGAGAAACGCGTCCGACCCAGAAGTCGACCGCCCAACCCCCGAAGAGCCAGCTGTCGATTCGGCGCTCATGGAACAGGTGCGCGAGGCTCGCGATCGCGTCGAGCTGGCGTCCTGGTTCCGAGCTCAGGTTGAGCTGGTCCATGGAGGGCGACGTTAACGCGAATGTGGTGAACGGCGGACGCACGCCGCTGGTCAAGAACGCGAGGAGCGGGGCAGGTGGCGCACCCGGAGGGCGTCTCTCTGAACGCCAATGGAGCCCAGGGCAAAGCTCAGCAGTCGTAGGCCCGTGAGCCTGATAAGGGGTGTGGGTCGTCGCGCAAACTACTCGACCGGTGAGTCCCTGGACAGTCGCACCTCTTCCAGGTCGAGACGGGCCTGAACCTGCCGCAGGACGATGTCGTCGATCCGCTGTTCGTCACGCAGCTGCACGAGAGTGGTGCGTTCCTGTGCCAGTAGGGCCAGCCGCAGAGCGGTGTACTGGTCGTCGTGCAGGACGACCGGGTCGTCGTTGGACCCGTCGGCCGCGAGCAGCCTGCGCCGCTTGTCGAACTCGTGGCGAACCCGGTCGACCACCGAAACGCCGGTGCCGAGCTGACGGGCAATGTCGTCGATCGCATCGTAGGCCGAGTCCGCCGTGGCAACGTCGGCCAGATGTCGCTCCTCGTCGACGGACGAGTCGGCCGGCAGCCGCGCCCACCGCACGACGGATGGCAGGAACAGCGCCTGAAGCAGCGTGAGCACGATGACGCCGCAGGTGACCACCACGATGAGGTCGCGGTCCGGGAACGGGGCTCCGGACGCCAGCTGGGTCGGCACCGCCAACGCGACGGCCAACGACACCGCGCCTCTGAAACCTGCGGTCGCGGTGACGACCCGCTGGCGCGCGCCGATCCTCCGGGCCCGCTGGGACTCGCGGCGGTCGACAAGCCTGATCAGGTAGGGCGTCGTGTACAGCCAGGCCCAGCGAGTCCCGATCACCGCGGCGGTGACCACGACAATGTCGACGAGTGCGTGACTGAACGAGGTGCTGGTCAGGTTGCGAACGGCGGACTGCGCCTGCAGGCCGACCAGGAGGAACAGTGCGCTGCTCAACACGGTCGTGGCCAGTGTCCAGAAGCCCACCATCTGTTGGCGCGCAGCGGCACTGGTGATGCGAGGTGCCGTCTGGCTCATCAGCAGGCCACACACCACCACGGCCAGCACTCCCGAGGCGTGCACCAGGTCAGCCAGCAGGAACGCGGCGAAGGGGGTGACCAGCACCGCCATGTTCTCCAGCGTGGGGTCATCGATCCTGCGGCGGACCCGTGTGCTCAGGTGTCCGACGAGAACCCCAGCCAGGACTCCGCCACCGTACGAGAGAAGCAGAAGCCAGCTGACCGATCCGATCCCGAGCTGTTGCTCGCCGACCGTCACGGCGACCGCGATGCCGTAGATCACCAGGGCGGTGCCATCGTTGACGAGGCTCTCTGCCCGCAGCACAGTGACCGTGCGCCGGGGCAAGGCGCGAGCGAGAACACCGACGGCCGTGGCGTCCGTTGGCGCCACTGCTGCGCCGAGCACCCACGCCGGCCCCCAGTCCATTCCCAGCAGGTGGTGCGCTATCGCCGCCACCACTCCGGCGGTCGCCGCGACCAGCACCGTGCTGACCAGGACCACGACGCGGAGGTTGCTGCGAATCTCGCGCAGCGACGTGGTCAGGCTCTCCCAGTAGAGGAGAGCCGGGAGGAACACCAGCAGGACCACCTCGGGGGGCAACTGCATCTCTCGCAACCCGGGCACGAACCCGATCAGCACCCCCACCGCCAGCAGAGAGATCGCCGGAGCGATGGGCAGCTTCTGGGCTAGGGCGCCGCACAGCACTAGCGCGACGCCCACGATGACGACCAGCTCCAGACCGAGCACAGTGCGCCCCTTCGTTCAGCTGCGGATCCCGGCGAACACGCCAGGATCCTCCAATGCGTACCCACCACAGCGCGCTTCGGCAGCAGCCGTATTCCGTCATTCCGCGGCGTCGACGTTCACCTGTCGCATCGGAGAGGTTTGTCGGTACGCTCCGATGCCTCGGGATTCCGACGAGGGAGGACGACCATGGCCCCCAAGTACGCGAGGAAGGCCCTCGACGAGGCCCTCGCCTCGAGCCACGTCGATGACGAGATGCTGGCGGTCGGTCTGTTCGCACCCAAGGGTTCCGGGGTCGGGATGCTCGCCGGGGGGCTGGTCGGCGACGTCGTCGGTGGCGGGCTCGGTGGGGCGGTGGGATCTGCCCTGGGTGACCTTGCCGGCATCGGCGCCGGCCGGAAGGTGGCCGGCGACCTGCACAACCTGCCGAGCGACCTCATCGTGGGGGTCTCCCGATGATGGGTCTACGGTGCGACGCTGCCGGGCTTCCGGTCGGCGCCTTCGACCCTGCTCTTCCGGGTGGCCCGAGACGGTCTCACGGCGACGAAGAAGGACCGGGTTTCGGTTCGGGTTCTGGAGCTTCAGGCTCCCGGCGACGCCGAAGCGATCCGCCTGGAGGGAAACCGCAACCCGATGACTGGTGCGAAGGCCGTGATCAAGGAGCTCACCGACTGAGTGCTGGCGGCGGCCTTGGCCGGCCGAGAGCCAGGAGTGGTACCAGATGGTCAGCGGCAGGCTGGCAGCTGCCAGCAGTAGTACTGGAAGAAGAAGCCGTACGTCATGGCGGACGCCAGGATCTCGACGCCCCACGGCGCGACCGCCATGTCGATGGTGGCCGTCGTCGAGATGGGGGAGTGGTACGGCGGGGTGCTGTGGGGGAAACCCTTGGCGGTGTAAGCGACGCGGAACGTGCCTGCCTCGTAGGTGGTGCCGGTGATCAGGCCGGACGGAGAGATCGACAGCCCGTCAGGCAGGCCCGTCGCGCTGACCTCGATGACGTTTCCGGACGAGTAGGTCACGGGCAGCTGCTTGGAGACCGGGAGACCCTGGTGGACCGGGCCGGGGCTGTCGATGCGAACCGCGGTAGAGACGATCAGCTCGCGCGATGAGGAGCCGGTGAGGATCTGGCCACTGGTGGTTGAGCCAGTCATGGACACACCGAGCTCGAAGTGTTTGCCCTGCGTTGGCGTGCCCGACACTCGAATCGTGTTGTCGCGGTTGACGACGGCGGTGATCCCGGCGCGAGCTTCGCGTTGTCAATGGTCACGGAGACGATCCGGCCGGCGTCGAAGCGCATCGAGACTTCTCCCGAATATGGCTGACCGACTTCGGCGAGGGGCAGGAACCCCTGGAGGCCCGGCGGCCGTTCGGAGTCCGCCGTGACGCCGTCGCGTGAAGCATGGCGGGAGCAGCGGGCCACGGCCACGCATCCCGTCACCGGCGCTGACACCCCTCCCGCTCAGGATGCCCGAAGCAGTCCCGGCTGTGGTCAGGACCGGTAGCCGTGACCCCGGAGTCCCCCAATCGGGGGTGGCCGTGTCCTCCATCTGATCAGCCCATCGACGGATCTGAAACGGTTTCGAGATCGGGCAAAGTAGGAGGAATCCACTTCTCGTTCGCCGCGACCGCCGCTGCGTAGCCGCACCGAGGTACCACAAGGGCTGGTCATGCACACTCTCCGATTGATCGTCGCCGGAGCCGGCATCATCTCCGCGCTGCTGTTCCTCCCGACGCTCGTCCTGTTCGCGACCACCGCAAACCCCTCGGTGCGGACTCGCTCGGCCTGTCGGCTCGCGAGTGTGCTGGCCACTCGCTCCGCCCTTGGTCTCGCGCGTGTGAGCCCTGCCGCACAGGCAGCCAGCCCGGATCCCTCGGGAGATGCCGCGAGCGTGGCGCAGGTCGTGAGGTCCTCGGCCAAGGCCCAGCTTCGCCTGCTGAAACTGGTGGAGCTGGGCCTACGCGCCCCCCGGGTAGACCCCCTCAACGGCAGGCAGTAGAGAGCAGTCGGCTCGATCCGACGTTCGCGATGTCCGGGCATCTTTGCCAGGCTTGGGCCCATGAGCGGACCCACGATCGCGATCATCGGAGCGGGATTCGCCGGATACCAGGCCGCTCGCGCGCTCATCCGCCGGATGCCGGACAGCGACGTCGTCCTGGTCAACCCCACCGACTACTTCCTCTACCTTCCCCTCTTGCCCGAGGTGGCCGCCGGCATCCTCGACCCGCGCCGGGTGACCGTCTCCATCCCCGGGACGCTCCGAAAAGTACGACTGGTGCTCGGGTCGGTGGAGTCGGTCCACCTCGAGGAGAACCGGCTCACGTATGTCGACCCGGAGGGCGACCGCGGCGAGCTCGCCTTCGACTGCGTCCTCCTGACGACCGGAAGCGTCAACAAGCTGCTGCCCATCCCGGGTGTCGCCAAGTACGCCCACGGATTCCGCAACATCGCCGAAGCGCTCTACCTGCGTGACCACATCACCCGTCAGATCGAGCTGGCCGACAACACGGACGATCCCGACGAGCGGGCGGCGCGGCTGACCTTCGTTGTCGTCGGGGCCGGCTACACGGGCACCGAGGTCACCGCGCAGGGTGCCCTCATGACCCGAGCGCTGTGCAAGCAGCACCCACGGCTCGCCGGACAACGGGTCCGCTGGGTTCTGGTCGACACTGCGCCCCGCGTGCTTCCGGGGCTCGGCGAGAACCTCGGCAGGACCGCCGACCGCGTGCTCCGCCAGCGAGGTGTGGAGATCCGGACGGCAACGTCGGTCGCCGAGGCCATGGACGACCGCGTCCGGTTCAGCGACGGCACCGTGCTTCCCGCCCGGTCGCTGATCTGGTGCGTCGGCGTGCGGCCCGAGCCGCTCATCGCGGGCTTGGGCTACGCCACGACCAAGGGTCGGATCAACGTCGACCAGTACCTCCAGGTGCCCGGGCACGACAACGTGTTCGCGTGTGGCGACGTCGCCGCAACCCCGGATCTCACCCGACCCGGTGAGATCACGCCCATGACGGCCCAACACGCACAACGCCAGGGAGTTCGCGCCGCCGGCAACATCGCGGCGTCCTTCGGGATCGGCGAGCGTCGTCCCTACGAGCACCACGACCTCGGCTTCGTCGTCGACCTCGGCGGCTGGACCGGAGCGGCGGACCCGCTACACGTCCCGCTGTCCGGCCTGCCGGCCAAGGTCGTCGCTCGGGGCTACCACCTGTACTCGCTGCCCGGCAACCGCGGCCGCACGGCGGCCAGCTGGCTCACCGAGGCGGCCTTCGGGCGCGAAGGGGTCCAGCTCGGACTGGTGCGCGGAAGTGACGTGCCCCTCGACACCGACGCCCCGATGGGAGCCGTTCGACCGAAGGCCTGACCGCGACCGAGGCTCACTCGACGTGCCTTGAAGGCGCCGCGCGCCTCGCACGTCCCTTCGGTGTGAGCCATCTGCGTACCCAAGCCCGACATCTGTTGACGCCAACGAACCAACGACCGGGTCGACGGGATGCTCAGGACCGAGGGTGGCCGGTGGCGTCGCAGGGGAGACTCCCTGGCGAGCCCTGGTACTGGCTCTCCAGCACGCTGAGGGTGGCCAGCATGCGGTTCGGCGCGATGGCGACGCCTCGGTCGGCGAACGGCATGTCGAGCGCATAGACGATGACCATGCCGGCGATCAGCGTGGCGGCGGTCGCAGCGACGCCGACGGCCTGAGGCACCAACGGCTGGCTGGACCGCGCGAAGATGACCTGGTAGCTGATGACGAGGGCGAGGAGCATCACGAGCATTCCCCAGACGAAGGGCGGGATCAGGGGGGCCGCCTCGGCCAGCCGCCCACGGCGCCCTTCCTGTCGCTCGTCAGATCGCTCGAGCCACATGTTGAAGACCTCCGTCTCCTTGGCGGTCTGGATCGGGACATCGACCATGGCCGTGTCGATCTGGACTACCCAGTCGTCGACAACCGCGCTCGACCGGCCCGAGGCCATGAGGGGCCATTCGTCGTACACGACGGCGCGGCCGTAGCACACCAGGTCGCCCTGCAGCAGGATCCGGCTCTGCTGGGGGAAGTAGGTCGTCAGGGAGTCCATCTGCCGCGTCGCCACGGACTCCACGCCGGCCTCGTCGCGCGCTCGCTGGTAGCTCTCGAAGGACGTGAAGATCACGAAGGCCAGGAGCACGGTGAAGCCGGTGCCGATGACGCCGAAGATGTCGCCGGCCATCGGGGCCTTGTGGTAGCTGGTCTGGCGGCTGGCCCGCGCCCGACGCGTCAGCACGACCGCGGCAACGCTCAAGGCGGTTCCCACGACGATCAGCCCGACGGAGACGAGCACGTCCTCCTCCTCGCATTCGACGACCGGCCAGTGTCATCAAACCAAGAGTTCCTGCGCCGAACGAACGTCGGGGTGAAGAGCTGCCGCAAACGCGTCCGGAACGAGGGCGTCGCCCCGTTCGGTCAACGCGTCAACGAACCTTCGGTGTGACGGCGTTCCGGAGCACGAAGTCGTACTCGGTGAGGTCGTTCGCGCAGCGGTCAACGCCGCGATCGCGGTGCCCTGAGGGGTCACCCCCGACGGGCCAGCGGCTGCCAGCGTTCGGCCAGTGACGTGACCCAGCCGGCGACGTGCCGAGGGTCGGCCGGCGGAGCTTCGACGAGCACCAGCTCGTCGATGCCGAGGTCGCCGAGCGCCCCCACGTCGTCGGGCCGCAGACTCTGCATGGCCACCGCGAGAGACAGCTCGGCCGGGTCGCGTCCGACCTGTCGGCACCGTTCGCGCAGGAACGCAACGCGCTCGGTCAGCGTGTCGACGTCCGGGAGGTAGAACCCGTACCAGCCGTCACCCCAGACCGCGACCCGACGGAGCGCCGCGTCGCTGTTGCCGCCGAGGATGACGGGGATGCCGGTGTCCCGGAACGGCTTCGGGTATACCCGGATGCGGTCGAACCGCGCGTACTCCCCGTCGAAGGAGGCGACGTCGTGACGCCAGATGACGCGCATGGCCGCGACGTACTCCTTGGTCCGCGCACCGCGCCGGGCGAAGGGCACCCCAAGCGCCTCGAACTCCTCGCGCGACCATCCGATGCCGACACCCAGGGTCAGCCGACCGTGGGACAGCCGGTCCAGGCTCGCGGCCTGCTTCGCCACCATCACCGGGTTGTGTTCCGGGAGCAGGAGAACCCCGGTCGCGACGCCGATGGTCGAGGTGGCGGCCGCGGCGAAGCTGAGGCACACCATCGGGTCGAGCCAGTCGGCGGTCGACGGTACGGCGATCTGCCCGTCCGCGGCGTACGGATACCGCGACGACGACTGGTCGACCATCACCACGTGCTCGCCGGCCCACAGCGTGGCGAAGCCCGCGGCTTCAGCGGCGGTGGCGACGGCGTCGATGACCGGGCGTTGAGCCCCGGCGCCGATGCCGAGAGCGTGCAGTCCGAGCCGCATCCGACGATCGTGCCACCACCGCGAGCGGATCAGGCGATGACGCCGAACCCACCGGTCCAGGAGACCTTCTCGTTGATCGCCAGGGACAGCTGCAGGAAGCCGAGGGCCTCGAGCTCGCGGGCCCGGTCGAGCGACCCGGCGTCGACGGCCTTGAGGCCACCGGAGGTCACGATGCCGGCCAGGGTGGACTTGGCCTCGGCGTCCTCGCCGGCGATGAGCACGGTGGTGGGCAGGGAACCGACGGTCCCGGCCACGAGGGTGCCGGCGAAGGTGGTGTTGAACGCCTTGAGCACGTGCGACTGGGGGAGCGCGTCGGCGAGCTCGGCGGCCGCGGAGCCGTCGGCGGCGACCACGAGCGAGTCGAAGGTCTCGAAGTTCAGCGGGTTCGTGATGTCCACGACGACCTTGCCGGCGAGCTCGTCAGCGCGCTGGGCGACGACCTCGCGCAGCGCCGGGTACGGCACCGCGAGTACGACGACGTCGCCGGTCACGGGGGTGTCAGTCTCGCTCGAGCCGAGCAGCTGGACGGTGTGGCCGCCCTTGCCGGCGACGGCGGCGATGGCCTGGCCCATGTTGCCGGTGCCGAGGATGGAAATGTGTGCCATGAGATGGCTCCTGTCATCGAGGATGTGTCAACGCTGTTGGTTGATGCTTCAATCAATCTAGCGGAGTTTAGTTGTTGCGTCAACTAACGGTTATCCTGACCGGATGGAGACGCACTGGCTGAACCAGGACGAGCGCGGCGCGTGGCTGCGGCTCATGGCGGTCGTGGAGCTGCTGCCCGGCGTGCTGGACTCGCAGCTACGGGCCGATGCGGGACTCACGCACTTCGAGTACTTCGTCGTGGCGATGCTGTCCGAGGCCCCTGAGCGGACCCTGCGGATGAGCTCGCTGGCCCAGCGGACCAATGCCACGCTGCCGCGTCTCTCGCACGTGGTGCGCCGGTTGGAGGACCGCGGCCTCGTCGAGCGGTTCCCCTGCCCCGACGACGGCCGTGCCACCAACGCTCGGCTCACGGACCAGGGCTGGGGGGTCGTGGTGGCCGCCGCTCCTGGGCACGTCGACACCGTGCGCCGTCATGTCCTGGACCCGCTCACACCGGAGCAGGTCGACCAGCTGCGGGAGATCACCGGGGCACTGCTGACCCGGCTCGACCCCGACCGGCAGCTGACGGAGCTCTACGAGCCCGTTCCTTCGGATCCCGGTTAGGCGCCTCGGCGGGCAGACTGCGGTCGTGATGTACGCGCGCGACGAGTCGGCATGACCGCGGCCAGGCCCACTCGGACGGCGGTCGGCATCGTGGGCGGCGGACCGGCGGGGCTGATGCTCTCGCACCTGCTCTCGAGGGCCGGCGTGGACTCGGTGGTGGTGGACAACCGCTCACGACTGGAGATCGAGCAGACCGTGCGCGCCGGCATCCTCGAGGCGGACAGCGTCCGGCTGCTCGTCGACACCGGCGTGTCCGACCGGGTGCTGCGCGACGGCCACGCCCACGACGGCATCGTGCTGCGGTTCGACGGCCTCGACCACCGGATCGACTTCCGTGGCCTGGTCGGGGAGTCCGCCTGGCTGTACCCCCAAACCGACGTCTTCATCGACCTCGCCACCGCACGCGAGCGCGATGCGGCGGACGTCCGCTTCGGCGTCAGCGACACTCGGGTGGAGGACGTCACGGGACCGCGTCCGCGGATCCGGTTCACCGATGCCGATGGCGGCGGGCAGGTCGTGGAGTGCGACTACCTCGTCGGAGCGGACGGCTCTCGGAGCACCTGCCGGCAGGAGATCCCGGAGGCCCAGCGCCGGCAGTTCTCCCGCGAGTACCCGTTCGCCTGGTTCGGGATCCTCTGCGAGAGCCCACCGAGCGCGCCCGAGCTCGTCTACACCCACTCCGAACGCGGGTTCGCCCTCGTCAGCCAGCGGACCGAGACGCTCCAGCGCCTGTACTTCCAGTGCTCGCCCGAGGAGGACCCGGGCACCTGGAGTGAGGACCGCATCTGGGACGAGCTGCAGTCGCGAGTGGGCGGAGCTGACGGCTTCACCCTCCACGAGGGCCCGATCACTGACCGGACCGTGCTGCGCTTCCGCAGCTTCGTCTGCGAGCCGATGCGCTACGGGAACATGCTGCTCGCCGGAGACGCCGCGCATACCGTGCCGCCGACGGGAGCCAAGGGGCTCAACCTCGCCCTCGCCGACGTCCGGGTCCTCGCCGAGGTGCTCGAGCGCGCCATCGCCCGCGGGGACGCCGGCGCGCTCGACGAGTACAGCCCGAGGGCCCAGGCGCGGGTGTGGAAGGCGCAGCACTTCTCCTACTGGATGACCACGATGCTCCACACGGTTCCCGGCGCCACCGACTTCGACCGTCGCCGCCAGCTCGGGGAGCTGTCGATGGTGGTCGGGTCGGAGGCCGGGTCCCGCTACCTTGCCGAGGCCTACACCGGATGGCCGGCTGCCGCGCCATGAACGACGGGGGCGGCTAGTCGAGCACGTGGCCGTCGGGGGCGATGAGGTGTCCTTGCGCGGCCTTGCGGGCCTCGGTCTCGTTGCGGATCTGGCGGAACCGCTCGTCAGACAGCGGGTACTTCCAGAAGATCAGCATTGCCAGTGCAGCCGCGATGGCCGGGATAAGGCCCATCGTGGCCTTGATGGCGAAGATCGCGGACTCGGGCTGCACCGGGTTGGGGACCGCCTGGGTGGCCGACAGGTACCCACCGACCGCCAGGGCGGCGGCGCCGAGGGAACCGCCGATGGACTGGGTGATCTTCCTGGTGAAGGAGAAGACGGCGTAGGTGGCGCCCTCCGAGCGCTGCCCGGACTTCCACTCGCCGTACTCGACCGTGTCGGCCTCGAGGCCGAACATCACCGTGTTGATCAGCGCAGCGCCGATGCCCTTGATGCCGAGGAAGATCAGCGCCGGAGCGATGACGCCGGTCGGCAGGAAGAACAGGGCCAGGCCGCCGACGATCGTGAAGACCCCGCAGTACTGGAAGAGCGCCTTCTTGCCGAACGTGTCGACCAGCTTGGGGATGAAGGGCGCGAAGACGATCGAGATCCCGGCGTTGACCAGCGTGATAGGGCCGAGCCACTTGATGTCGCCCATGACGTACTGGGCGTAGAACGCCGACGCGCCCCCGACCGCGAAGAGGCCGATGAGGTAGAAGAAGCTCGCCGCGCACAGGTAGCCCAGGGGCGTGTTGTGCCGGACGGTGTCCCAGGTCTCGCGGAGCGAGACCTTCGGCTGGGTCCGGACGACCTGCTCGCGACACCAGTAGACGGTGAGGGCGTAGGCGATGGAGCCGACGACGACGAAGAGCAGCGTGGTCTGCGTGAAGATCGACTGCACCTCCGCGCGGTATGCCTCGGCGCTGAGGGTCGTCCGTGCCGAGCGGAGATCCGAGATCTTGGGCGCGATGATGTAGGTGAGGACGATGCCGCCGATCGCGCTTCCGAAGAACCGCGAGGAGACGAGCTTGGCCCGCTGGTGGACGGACTGCGTCATCGCCGACGCCAGCGAGCCGTAGGGGATGTTGACCAGGGAGTAGGCGAGGCCCAGGACGGCGTAGGTGAGGTACGCGTACAGCAGCTTGGTGCCGGTGTCGAACTCGCTGGGGACGTGGAACGTCAGTGCGCTGAGGAACAGCAGCGGCACACCGCCGAAGAGGATGTAGGGCCGGAACTTGCCCATCCGCGTCATCGTGCGGTCGACGAGGCGACCGGCGAAGATGTCGGTCACCGCGTCCCAGAGCCGGACGACGAAGAACATCGTGGCCACCGCCGCGGCCGAGAGGCCGGCGACATCGGTGTAGTAGTAGAGAAGGAACGCGGTGCTGAGGCTGAAGGCGAGGTTGTTGGCGAAGTCGCCGAGCCCGTAGCCGAGGACGGCGGTGGTGCGCAGGTTCTCACCCGCGATCCTCGGCGCCGCGGGGGCACTGTGCTGGATGGTGGTCATGGCCTCGGACTTCCTGGTCGAGTTGAAGTTTCAACTATGTGGTGAGCCCCAGTGAAGGGCCCAGCCGACGACGGCGACAACGAGTTGCCATGAGTTGCCGAGAGGTTGTGCTACGGGGTGCTGCTCCCCGTGCGCGACAGCAGGTGCGCCGACTCCCGAAGCTGGTCGAGCAGGGTGCCCACCCGGCGCGGACGGCGCGGTGCGTGGCGACGTCGCCGGGGGTCGGCCACGACGACATCGGGTCCGTCCGTCGGCTCCGGCGCCGCAAGTCGCTGGACGCCGGCAACCGGCGAGGCGGCCGCACCGAGGGCATGCAGCCCGAGCCCGGCTGCGCCGAGGGCGGTGCCCTCGGCGGCACCGGTGACGACGAGTGGGCCGTCCAAAGCGGCCGCCACGACCTCGCGCCAGAGGCGCGAGCGGAAGACGCCACCGGTCGCGCGGATCGACGACACGGGGCCGAGCGGCTCCAGTGCGTCGAGGACGGTACCCAGCTGGAGGGCTACACCCTCAGCGGCGGCGCGGACGAGATGACCTCGGGCGTGGTGGGCCCGCAACCCGAGGTATGCGCCGGTGAGGTCGCCGTTCCACAGCGGCCCGCGCTCCGCGAGGAGGAAGGGCAGCATGACCAGGCCCTCGCTACCGGCCGGCACGGCGTCCGAGAGGGACAGCAGGGCCGCGTCGGAAGGACGTTCGGCGGCTCCGACGGCCGACCCAGCCCACCGCACCACTGAGCCACCGTTGCTGACCGCGCTGCCCACGGCCCACTGGTCGTCGGTCAGGGCACAGCAGAACAGCCGCCGGTCGGGGTCCGCGTAGGGACGGTCGGTCATCATCCGGATCGCGCCGCTGGTGCCGATGGAGAGCCCGGCCACCCCCGGTGCGGTCGCTCTGGTTCCGAGGTTGCCGAGCGGACCGTCGGCCGCTCCGACCACGACAGGGTCCCGGCGGGAATCCCGCTGCGCCGAGCGGCCCCGGATGCCAACGGGATCGACGCCCGCTCAACCGATCCGCTGGGTGGCGCCCTCGGCCCGGGAGGGGCGCGCCCGTCGACGCTGAGCCGTCGACCCGCGAACGATGAGCGTGACCGGCATGGTGATCGGCTCCCGACTGGGTTTCGCACCGCCGATGACCGCGACGAGGTTCGTGGCGCCGGTGACGCCCATGGCTCGCAGCGGCGCGGCGACCGTCGTCAGTTCCGGGTCGACGATCTCGCTGAGGACGACATTGTCGAACCCGATGACGCTGACCCGATCGGGTACGTGCACGCGCGCCCGCCGAAGCCCCTTGATGACGCCGATCGCGAGGACGTCGTTGTACGCGATGATCGCTGTGGGCGAGTGACGGAGGATCTCGGGCGTGATGTCGAAACCGGCGTGCACGGTGGGGGTGTTGCAGGGGCCGACCCGGCGCACGCGCAGGTCGAGCTCGTATGCGGCCTCCCGCACCGCGCGCCAGCGCACCCCGTCCGCCCAGCTGGACTCCGGGCCGGCGACGTAGGTGATGGCGTCATGGCCGAGCTCAGCAAGGTGCTCGACCGCCCGCCTGGCGCCACGCGGGTTGTCGGTGACGATGCAGGGCACCTCGGGAATCCGTCGGTTGAGGACGATCATCGGCTTCTGCTTGGCCAGCATCCGTATCGCATTGTCCGACATGCGCGAGCTCGCGAGGAGGACGCCGTCGACGGCGGTCATCTCGCGTTGGGTCCAGGCCCGTTCGAGCTGGGCGTCCTCCTGCGTGTGAGACAGCAGGATCGTGTAGCCCGCGGCACCGGCCGCCTCGTGCGCGCCGCGGATCAGCTCGGAATAGAACGGGTTCGTGATGTCGGTGACGACGAGGGCCAGGCTTCTGGTTCGAGTGGTGGTAAGGCCGGGCAAGGCATCCGATCGATAGCCCATCTCGGCGGCCGCTGCGAAAACGCGCTGTGCCGTGTCGGCGCTCACCCGGCCCGGGCGCGCGAAGGCTCGAGACACCGTCGATGCCGCCACCCCCGCCGCCTTGGCGACGTCGTAGATGGTCGGCTTCGACTCCATTCCCGCCACGCTAGGTCTGGTGGCAACTCATGGCAATCGTTTGAAGATCGCGCGCCCTGGCTGGCTCAATGGGCTGAGCGGGCCACCCGAATAGTCACCCCACGAAGTTCTCCGCTTCGCTCCGATCCTTCGCGGGGACCCGACTAGTCCGGTCGAGGCCCGAACCGCGTCGGGTCTTCTTGTCGGCCTGACCACGACCTCTCAGGCGAAGGACCAGCCATGTTGCGACCACAGGACACCGCCACTCGCGAGACCAAACGTCTGGACGGGCGCTGGGCGTTCGCGCTCGACCCGGACGGTGTCGGGCGTACCGAGGAGTGGTTCTCTGCACCTCTGCGGGATGCCCGCGTGATGCCGGTGCCGGCCAGCTTCAACGACATCGCCGCCGACGCCTCGGTTCGGGACTACTTCGGTGACGTCTGGTACCAGCGGGTCGTCCGCGTTCCGCGGGGGTGGGACGGACAGCGCGTCGTGCTGCACCTCGAGTCCGCCACCCATCGCGCGACGGTCTGGGTCGGGTCGACCGAGGTCGTGTCGCACGAGGGTGGCTACACGCCGTTCGCCGCTGACGTCTCGGCTGCTGTCGTCGCCGGGGATGAGGTGCGGGTGACGGTATGCGTGAACAACACGCTGTCGTTCCACAGCATCCCGCCCGGCGTCATCGAGGACTCGCCCACCGGGAAGAAGCAGCTCTACTGGCACGACTTCTTCAACTATGCCGGCCTGCACCGGTCGATCTGGCTGCTGGCCACGCCCACGACGTACGTGGACGACGTCACGGTCGTCACCGGGCTGGACAACGCGACCGGCACCGTCGCATACGAGGTCGTCACCGTCGGGGCTGAGGGTGCTGACGCTGCCCGAGGTTCGGGTCGTCCTGCGCGATGCCGACGGGTCGACGGTGACGTCCGGTGACGGCGCATCCGGGGTGCTGAGCGTGCCCGCCGTGCACCGGTGGGCTCCTGGCGACGGGTACCTGTACGACCTCGAGGTCCAGCTCGTCGACGGGGACACGGTGGTCGACTCCTACCACCAGCCGGTCGGCGTCCGCACCGTCGAGGTGCGGGGGGCCGAGTTCCTCGTCAACGGGGAACCGGTGTACTTCAAGGGTTTCGGCAAGCACGAGGACATCGGCGTCATCGGCAAGGGCCACAACGACGCCTACCTGGTCCACGACTTCGAGCTGATGAGATGGATGGGGGCGAACTCGTTCCGGACGTCGCACTACCCGTACTCCGAGGAGGTCCTCGACTATGCGGACCAGCAGGGGTTCCTCCTGATCGACGAAGTGGCGGCGGTGGGTCTGAACATGGGCCTGGGCGGCGGCATCTTCGGCGGGCAGGGGTACACGACGTTCTCGCCGGAGACGATCAACGACACCACCCGTGCGGTTCACGCCCAGGCGATCCGCGAGCTCATCGCCCGGGACAAGAACCACCCCAGCGTCGTCCTGTGGTCGATCGCCAACGAGCCGGAGTCCGACACCGAGGGGGCCGAGGCGTACTTCGAGCCGTTGTTCCAGGTGGCACGGGACGCGGACCCGACCCGGCCGGTCGGCTTCGTCAACGTCATGCTCGCGCCGCACGGCCGGTGTCGCGTCTCTCAGTTCGGCGACGTGCTCATGCTGAACCGGTACTACGGCTGGTACGTCAACACCGGAGACCTCGCCGGCGCCGAGGTGGCGTGGCGCGAGGAGCTCGAGGGCTGGGCCAGTGAGGGGAAGCCGATCATCATCACCGAGTACGGCGCCGACACGATGCCGGGACTGCACTCGGTCACGCCGCAGCCGTGGAGCGAGGAGTACCAGGTCGAGTACCTCGACATGAACCACCGCGTGTTCGACTCGATCGACGCCGTGGTGGGCGAGCAGGTCTGGAACTTCGCCGACTTCGCCACCACGCCCGGGATCATGCGGGTCGACGGCAACAAGAAGGGCGTGTTCACCCGCGACCGCAAGCCGAAGGGCGCCGCGTTCGCCCTACGCCAACGTTGGACGTCCGGGTCGTGATGCCGCGGTTTCCGCGCGTCCACCCCTCAGCCCCGACGGCCCGCAGGACACCCCGATCACCCGGTCCGTCGGCAACAACTGCCGCGTCCTTCCGGCTGAGCTGCCGGGTGCGCTGACGGTCATGGCGACCGGACCGGTCGGCTACCCCGGCTACCCGATGAACATCGCCGACTACTCGTCGATCGGTGGCGACCTGGCGGCACCCGGTGGCGACTACTTCTCAGCGACCGACACGGTGCAGGACGCCATCCTCGCCGCCATGCCGGCGAACTCGTCGATCTACAGCGGGCTGGACCCGTTGAACCCGGCCTTCCCCGGAATCACCGCTGCGGCGGGACCGGCGACGTACGCGTGGATCCAGGGCACCTCGATGGCCGCCCCGCATGTCACCGGCGTGGCTGCCCTCGTGATGCAGCTGCACCCGGACTGGCCGGCGGCAGCAGTGGCGGCCACGCTGACCCGCACGGCCACGATGATGTCGTGCCCGCCGGACTGGGAGCCGTTGGGCGCCGGTGACGAGCGGTTCCGCTGCACCGGTAGCGGAGGACGCACGTCCTTCTTCGGCGCCGGCCTGGTCGACGCCGCAGCGGCCACCAGCTGACCGCGGCTCGCGTCGCGCGGGGTCCTCACCCCGCGCGAGCGGTAGCGCGGCCGGTCCACTCGGATGCGCTGAGCGGGAGGGGGACTCAGCGGTCCGAGGGCCCGGCCTGGCCGGGGACGGACGGGTCGACCTGTGACCAGTCGAGCCCGTCGAGGTTCACGACGATGGCTTCCTGGGTGGTCCGGGCGATGACCACGACCGCCTCGGACTCCGGTTCCGGGTTCTCCTCGCGGTGGGGGACGAACGGCGGGACGAAGACGTAGTCGCCCGGCCCGGTCTCGATCCTGGTCTCCACCGGCGCGTCCCCGTCCACGTCGAGGAAGACGAACACCGGATGTCCCGCCACGACGTAGATCGCCGTCTCGGAGGCTCCGTGGTGATGGTTGGCCGACGCGGTGGACGCCGGGACGTGGGTCTCGCCCATCCAGAGACTGCGGGCGCCGACGGTCTTCCCGCTGATCGCCTCCAGGCGCCGCATCCCGGACGTCTGGGTGGTCTGGTCCACCAGCCCGGCGGGAGCCACATGGTGCAGCGCACGGTGGAACGCGTCGATCACGGCGGGCACGAGCACCCCGCTCGGCGTCCGGATGAGCTCGCCGTCGCTTGATCCCGCGGGGACGTGTTCAACGGGCATCGGGCTCCCTTCGGCGCGGACCGGACCAGAAGGTCAGGTCTCGTACCCAGCCTGCCAGCCGCGCGCTCCCCGGTCGCCGTTGCGCGCGCTCGGGGTTCGGACCTCGTCGTCCGCGTAGGGGTCGGTGACGGCGCGGAGCAGCTCCAGGGCCTCGCGCAGCTGGCGCATCCGCCGCGGTCCGAGGTATGCCGTCCACTCCTGCTCGATGGCCTGCTCGTTGGCGCGGGCCACCGGGATGACCTCCCGCCCGCGAGCGGTGATCCGGACCAGACGAGCCCGCCCGTCCAGCGGGTCGGGGACGCGCTCGACGTAGCCCGACCGCTCGAGGTTGTCGACGAGCGCCGTCGCGGTCTGCTTCGCGACGTGCGCCCGGTCGGCCAGCACCGTCAACCGTGTGCCCTCCGGGTCGATCCCCATCGCCAACCGACCCTGGGCGATGGTGAAGTCGTCGAACCCCGCCGCCCGGATGCCGTCGTAGATGCGGCCCTCCGCGTACCGCTGGGCGATGAACATCAGCAGGCTGGTCGGCAGCTCTTCGGACATAAAACCCCTTGAAATCGTCCTATAGTCGAACTATATTAGTCAGTCAATAGTACTAGATGAGCGTAGCAGGAGGTGTGTACGATGGCCGGCCCCACTGTGGTGGACTTCTGGTTCGACCCGATCTGCCCGTACTCGTGGATCGGCTCCCGGTGGCTGGTCGAGGTCGAGCGGCGTCGTCCGCTGGACATCCGCTGGCACACGATGAGTCTCTACCTGCTCAACGAGCGAGGGACCGACGACCCGTCCTATCTCGAGTACCTGCGACACGTCACCGGGGTCACCCGGGTGGCCACGGCGGCCATGCGGCTCGGCGGTGACGCGCTGCGCGACCTCTACACCGCCTTCGGGACGCAGATCTTCGACCGGTGGCGGTATCCCGGACCGACGGAGTGCCGCGAGGCGATGGAGTCCGCGCTCGTGCTGGCCGGCCTTCCCGCTGAGCTGATCCTGGCCTTCGATCTTCCTGACCAGGACGCCGCGCTCCGGCAAAGCCACGCCGAGGGCATCGCCCTCGTGGGGGACGAGGCCGGCACCCCGGTGACGCGCGTCGACGGCGTCGCCTTCTTCGGACCCATCCTCAACTCCATCCCGCGGGGCGAGGACGCCGTGCGGGTGTTGGACGGTGCGGTCCTCCTCGCGAGCTTCCACGACTTCTTCGAGATCAAGCGCACCCGGATGGCCGAGCCGGTCTATACGTGACATGGGAGAGGGAGAATGACGATGATGATGGACGACGACGAGCTGTGGGGCGCGATCGACCGCCAGCGGATCCGGGTAGCCGACCTGCTCGAGGGGCTCACCGACGAGCAGTGGGGGCAGCCGTCCCTCTGTGACGGGTGGACCGTCCGCGACGTCAGCGCGCACCTGACGCTCCAGCAGGTCACCATCGGGGACGCTCTCCGGTTCGCGGTCCGGCACCCGACCCTGGTCCGGGACGTCAACAAGGTCATCCACGAGTCCGCCAAGCTCCAGGCCGCGGCCTTGACGACCGAGGAGATCGTCGTGAGGATCCGCGGCACGGTGGGACAGCGGCGGCACAACGTCGGCTTGACGGTGTACTCCCCACTCATCGACATCCTGGTCCACGGTCTCGACATCGCCGTCCCGCTGGGCCTCGAGCTCGAGCTCCAGCCCGAGGCCGTTGTCGAGGCGGCCACTCGAGTTCGGTCCCAGGACGGACAGCGGATGAACCGGGTCTTCAAAGACATCCCGCTGCGGGCGTACCGGCTCGAGGCGACCGACACGGCGTGGGCGACCGGCGACGGCCCGGAGATCCGCGGTCCGATTGCCGCGCTGCTGCTGCTGCTTACCGGTCGTCGCGCTCGGCTGGGGGAGCTCACCGGAGCGGGAGCCGACCTCCTGCGTCGTCAGGTCGTCCCGGCCTGACGACCGCCGCGACTCCAGCGGCGCACCTCGACCCGCACCGCATCACCGCGGTCGAGGACCGCTTCGAGGCAGCGAGCTGCGTCCGCCGGCGCGAGATCGGCCGCACCGGCGAGGCCCACGGTGTGCCGGCCGTCATCCATCGTGAGGAGGCCGCCGAAGAGCCAGGGTGGGTCGGCGGAGCGCACGAACATCTCACGGACCCGCGTAACCCATTGCTGCTCAACGGGTCTCGGCGACCATTTGACGGCGACGTACGCCGCGGGAACTTCTGGATCAGGTCTCGGCCGGTCCCACATCGTCCCGCTCACGAGAGGCGTCATCGACGAGACCGAGACCGTCGCATACCAGCCGGCACGCGCATACGGCTCCTCGAAGGCGAACCGTTCTGCCGTCGACCCCTCGTCGACTCGCAGGACGTGGATGCTCCCGGTGTGATGCTCGCCGTCGTCCGACAACGTCGGACCGCGGGCCACCAGCTTGTCCGCCCACCGGTCCATGTACGCCTGGTGCGCCTCGTGGAGGTCACTGCGGCCGTAGACGAAGTCCTCGCCATCGACCCCCCGGACCAGGAACACGGTCGGCCACGCTAGCCCGAGGCCGGGCTGGCGTCGAGGAGGCGCCGGCCCAGCGCCGCGACGGTGTGCTGGAGCTCCACGCCACCGACGACGCGGAAGGGGGCCGGGATGACCGCGAGCTGCTCGGCGTACCAGTACGGGTTGCCGGTCGAGCCGATCAGCCTCGTGCGCGCGGCGTCGACCGCCTCGAGCCGGCCGAGGGCGGGGGAGAGGTAGCGCTCGACCTTGTCGAGGGACGACTCGACGACGACGTCGACGGCGAACTCCCACCCCACCGCCAGGTGCCGTTCGAGCATCGCCACCGGGTCCAGATCGGCGGGCCGCTCGAACGGCTCGTCCAGCGGCTCGACGTCGCGCATCCGATCGAGCCGGTATGCGCGGACGGCCCGCTCGGACCCGGCCCGGCACAGCAGGTACCACCGCCCGTGGCGCACGACGACCGCCCACGGGTCCGCCTCGGTCACCCACTCCTTGCCCGCCTCCGACCGGTACCGCAGCCGGACCCGGCGGTCCTGCGAGCTGGCCTGGACCAGGGCGATCGTCGTCGCGGGGTCGGGCCGGGCCGCGCCGCGGTCCGGGGCCGGGGCCGTCGTGCGGCGGATGGCCTGGACCTGGTCGGCCACCGACGCCGGTAGGGCGCGGACCACCTTGCCGAGGGCCGCGCCGACCGGTTCGGTCTCGTCGCCGGCGTCGTGGTGGCCGTCGAGGACCGCCATGACCAGGCCGAGCGCCTCGGTGGCGCTGAACATCACCGGCGGCGGGCGAACGCCGCTGCCCAACCGGTAGCCGCCATAGGGGCCGCGCACCGAGTGGACCGGCACGCCCGCCTCGCGCAGGATCGCGACGTAACGACGCGCGGCGCGCGACGAGCACCCGAGTCCGCGAGCCAGGCGGTCGGCGGTGATCCCGGGCTGGTCCTGGAGCAGCTGGAGGCACAGCAGCGCGCGGGCCGTGGGGTTGGACTCGTCCACCTCTGAAGGGTCCCACGCATTGCGGCAACGATCCGTCCGGAACCTTCTCTACGGTGGGCGCCATGACCGAGACCAGCGCGATCGAACTGCTCGCCGACCCGCCCTGGGAGCCACCGCTCGCAGGCGCCGAGATCGACCACCTGACCGGCTCCCTCGATCGCCTCCGCACGACGTTCCGCTGGAAGGCCGGTGGCCTCGACGCAAACGGCCTCCAGGTGCGGGTGGGCGCCTCCGAGCTGACCCTGGGCGCGCTGCTGAAGCACCTGGCCTTCGTCGAGGACTACTACTTCAGCACCGTGCTGCGCGGGGAGTCGCCCGGGCCGCCCTGGGAGACCGTCGACTGGGACGCGCATCCGGACTGGCCGTTCGCCAGCGCGGCCGGCGACTCGCCGGACCAGCTGTACGCGTTGTGGGACGGCGCCGTCGAGCGCTCTCAAACGCGGCTGGCCACCGCCCTCGAGGACGACGGTCTCGAGCAGCTGGTCGGCCAGCCGTGGCCGAACGGCTCACGGGCCAGCCTGCGTCGGATCCTCTTCGACCTGGTCGAGGAGTACGGCCGCCACGCCGGCCACGCCGACCTCATCCGCGAGTCGATCGACGGTCTGGTCGGAGAGAACCCGCCGCGGAACTGGCGCCCGTGAGGCCGCGCCCACCTCATACCGTCTATCCGAGCCCGAACCCCACGCCCAAGGAGTCCGTCTGATGGCCACCGTCCTGCTCTTCCACCACATCCAGGGCCTTACACCCGGAGTCGTCGCCTTTGCCGACACGCTCCGTGGGGCCGGTCACACGGTGCATGTCCCAGACCTCTTCGGCGGGCGGACCTTCGCCAGCATCGAGGAGGGCGCGGCGTTCACCCGGTCGGGAGACGCTCCCGACCTCGACGCACTGGCCGACGCGACGGCGGCATCGCTGCCCACGGACCTCGTCTACCTCGGCTTGTCCTTCGGCGTCATGCAGGCGCAGCGGCTCGCGCAGACGCGTCCGGGAGCGGCCGGGGCGGTGCTCTGCGAGTCCTGCGTTCCCGTGACGGGGGAGTGGGCGTTCGGGCCGTGGCCGGAGGGCGTACCGGTGCAGATCCACGGCATGGACGCCGACCCGTTCTTCGCCGGCGAGGGCGACATCGACGCGGCCCGAGAGCTGGTCTCGCTCGTGCCGGACGCGGAGCTGTTCGTCTACCCGGGCGACGTGCACCTGTTCGCGGACTCGTCGCTGCCGCAGTACGACTCGGGCGCGGCAAGCCTGCTGACCACCCGTGTCATGGAGTTCCTCGGACGCGTCTGAGCCCGGCCGACCTCGCTCAGCGGAAGGCCTGCCCCTCGCCGCGGTAGGTCGGGACCACGTCGACGACACGTCGCCGCGGACGAGGTGCAGCAGGTCGACCCTCTCGCACCACCTCCGGCGGTCGACTAGCGTGACCGAGCGATGACCAGAGTCGGACTCGTCGGCGCGGGACCGTGGGCGACGATGTTCCACGCTCCGATGCTGGCCGGTGCGTCCCGCCTCGAGCTGACGGTGGTGTGGGCGCGACGGCCCGAGGCGGCGGCCGCCCTCGCAGACCGCTTCGGTGTCCAGGCGGTCGACTCGTTCGACCAGCTGCTCACGCGCTGCGACGCTGTGGCCTTCGCCGTCCCGCCCGGCGTGCAGGCGGCGCTGGCCGTCCGGGCCGCAGAAGCCCGGAGGCACCTGCTCCTCGAGAAGCCGGTGGCGACCACCCTCGCAGACGCCGAACGCGTTGCGGCGGCGGTGGATCGGGCGGGGGTGCGCTCACAGGTGGTGCTGACGATCCGATACCGGCCGGAGGTTCGCGCCTTTCTGCGGACGGTCGTGCCCGAGACCGTGACGTACGTCCGCGGCTCCTTCGTCGGCAACGGCGCCCTCGCCGGCTCGCCGTTCTCCACACCCTGGCGACAGTCCTCCGAGGCCGGCCTGCTGGACGTCGGACCGCATACTTTCGACCTGCTCGAGGCGGTGGCGGGGCCCGTCACCGAGGTCCGCGCGGCGGTGCGCGGTGGGGTCACGACGGCCTCGACCGTCCACCGGTACGGTGCGGTCGGGCAGGTCGCGCTGTCCATCACGACGCCGGAGGGGCCGGGCGGGGTGGACCTCGACGTCGTGACCGACACCGGCTTCGTGACCATGCCCAACGGACCGGCCGACGAGGCCTCGGTGTGGCGGGCGATCACCGACGAGCTCGCCACCACGATCGAGAGCGGTGAGCCGCACTCGCTCGACGTCCACCACGGGGTCCGCCTCCAACACGTCCTCGACGCTGTCAGCCGATCCGCGGCAACGAGCCGAACCGTCGCCCTCTGACCAGAAAGGCTCTGCCGTGGCCGCGCAGCGCACCGCCCCGATCCGGGTCACCGTCTGGGGCGAGAACCGGCACGAGCAGGTCGACGAGTCGGTGGCGCGGATCTACCCCGACGGGATGCATACGACGATCGCTCAGGGCATCGTCGAGAACCTCGGCGACGGGTGCGTCGTGCGCACCGTGACCCTCGACGACCCCGACCACGGCCTGACCGAAGACGTGCTCGAGCAGACCGACGTCCTCACCTGGTGGGGACACGCGGCGCACGACGAGGTCCGGGACGAGGTCGTCGAACGGGTACGCCGGCACGTCCTGTCCGGGATGGGCCTGGTCGTCCTCCACTCCGGACACTGGTCCAGGGTGTTCACGACCCTCATGGGGACCACGTGCACGCTGCGGTGGCGGGCCGCCCATGACCGCGAGCTGGTCTGGACCGTCGACCCCACCCATCCGATCGCCCGCGGCGTCCCGCACCCCATCGTCATCGACGAGGAGGAGATGTACGGCGAGTTCTTCGACATCCCCGCGCCGGACGAGCTGGTCTTCCTCAGCACCTTCAGCGGCGGCGAGGTGTTCCGATCCGGCTGCACGTTCCGCCGCGGCCACGGCAAGGTCTTCTACTTCCGGCCGGGCGACCAGGAGTACCCGACCTACCACCACCCGGACGTGCGACGGGTCATCGCGAACGCCGTCGAGTGGGCCGTCACCGACCGGTCGGAGCGGGGCCTCCCCGCCCTGCGGCGTCACGAGACCGGCGAGCTGCTCGCGGCCGAGCCGGGATCCGACGGATGAGCCGCGAGTTCCGCACGGTTGCTCCCGAGGGACCGTTGCGACTCGTCGTGGTCGGGGCCGGCGGCATGGGCCGCGCCTGGCTGGAGACCGTCTCGCGGTCGAACGACGTCGTCCTCACCGGCGTCGTCGACCTCGACCCCTCCGCCGCGGAGGCGGCGGCCGACGCGTACGGGCCGTCGGTCCTGGCGGGGACCAGCGCCGTGGAGGTGGCCGGGCGTACCGCCGCACACGCCGTCGTCGACGTGACCGTTCCCGAGGCGCATCACGCCGTGACCACGGCGGCTCTCTTCGCCGGCCTCCCGGTCCTCGGCGAGAAGCCCGTGACACCGACCGTCGCCGAGGCTCTCTCGCTCGCCGCCGCGTCCGAGGTCACTGGGGAGCTGTTCATGGTGAGCCAGTCCCGGCGGTGGAACCCCCAGGTCGCCACGCTCAAGGCCATGGTGGGCCGGCTCGGCCCGGTCGGCTCGGTGGGGGCGGTCTTCGCCAAAGCCGCGCACTTTCCGGGCTTCCGGGAGGTGATGGCCGACCCGCTGCTCGTCGACATGGCCATCCACCACTTCGACGCCGTGCGGTACCTCCTCGACCGTGATCCCGTGGCCGTCTACTGCGAAGGCTCCAACCCCGCGTGGAGCTGGTACGCGGGAAACGCCAACGCCGCCGCGGTCTTCGAGATGGACGGTGGTGTGCGGTTCGTCTACGACGGGACGTGGTGCAGTCCGGGCGCCGAGACCTCGTGGAACGCCGCCTGGCGGGTCAACGGCGAGCACGGGACCGCGTTGTGGAACGGCGACGACGACCCGACCCTCGTCGGCGTGGCCGCCGGGGACCTCGACGTGCCCGACGTGGGTCTGGAGATCGACGGAGCGCTCCAGGAGTTCGTGTCGGCCCTCCGGACCGGACGAGCTCCGTCCGGGGAGGTGCACGAGAACGTTATGAGCCTGGCCATGGTCGAGGCCGCCGTGGAGTCCTCCCACACCGGCCGGCGCACCCTCCTGGCCGACGTCCTCGAGGCCGCGTACGAGACCGCCCTGCGCGATGAGCAGCGGTCCGACGTCCGCGACCGGCTCGCAGCCTGGTCTTCGGTGCGGGACGCACTTCGTCCGTCGTGACCGCACGGTCGCTACGGTGAGCGCATGCGGCTCGGCGTCATCGACATCGGGTCGAACACGGTGCACCTGCTCGTCGTGGACGCCTACCCGGGCGCGCACCCCTTGCCGTCGTCGTCGCACAAGATCGCGCTCCGACTGTCCGAGGGGATGACGGCGGACGGGTCGGTCAGTGGCGCGCAGGCCGACCGGCTGGTCGACTTCGTCCGCGAGTGCGTGAAGCTCTCCGACGACCAGGGCGTGGAGGACCTCGTGTCCTTCGCGACGTCCGCGGTCCGCGAGGCACCCAACGGGCAGTCGGTGCTTGACCGGGTCGCGCAGGAGACCGGCGTGGAGCTCGAGGTGCTCTCCGGGCGCGACGAGGCCCGGCTGACCTTCCTCGCGGTACGCCGGTGGTTCGGCTGGTCCAGCGGCCGGCTCCTCGTGCTCGACATCGGCGGTGGTTCCCTGGAGATGGCTTCCGGCCTCGACGAGGAGCCCGACGTGGCCATCAGCCTGCCGCTCGGCGCCGGCCGCGTGACGCGCGACCACCTTGACGGCGACCCGCCCTCGGCCCGGTCGGTGGCCGACGCCCGACGCCACGTGCGCACCGTGCTGGCCCGGGAGCTGCGGCCGCTGCTGGTCACCGCGGCCCCGGACCGGGTCGTCGGCACGTCGAAGACCTTCCGCTCGCTGGCTCGCGTGGCCGGGGCCGCGCCGCGCGACGACGGGCCGTACGTCCCGCGCTCGCTGTCACACGCCGACGTCACCGCCTGGGTACCGCAGCTCGCCGGGATGGACCGCGTCGCCCGCGCCGATCTGCCGGGCGTGTCGCCTGACCGCGCCGGCCAGCTGCTCGGGGGCGCGCTGGTCGCCGAGGCGGCGCTCGACCTCCTGGACGTCCATGAGCTGACCATCTGTCCATGGGCGCTGCGCGAGGGCATCATCCTGCGGCGGCTGGACCACCTGGCCTAGCTCTACTGATACGGCTCTCCCGACGGGGCTCTACCGACCGAGCAGGATCGGGTCCGGCAGCGACTCCAGGTCGTCGCTGGCCACCGCCCGGATGGCCGCGACCACGGCGAGGGCGTGCTCGCGACGGGCGACCAGCGACTCGTGGGTCGCGCCCTCGACCACCCGCCGGACGCTGCGCGTGGACAGCCCCGGCAGCTCGGCCTGCAGGGCCGTCAGCGTCTCGGCGCCGCGCGGCTGCTCGGTCACGCCCAACACGACGAGGGGGAGCGCGCCGAGGTCCGAGACCAGCTGGGCGCGGCTGGTCGGCCAGGCCGCCATCTGCTCCGCCTCCACGGCCGAGGTTCCGGGGAGCGCGCTCCGAGCCCGAAGCTCGGCCACGGCCCGGTCGGGCAGCCCGGCCGAGATGGCCCGGGACAGGTCGACGACCCGGAGGAGCCCGACCATGGCCAGCACCGCCGTCACGCGCTGGGAGGTGACGATCATCCGGTCTGCCTTCCGCACCGGCCAGCGCACCCACTGGTCCGGGTTCGAGGCATCCACCAGGACCAGGCCCGCCGTCTCGCCGGGGTACAGCTGGGCGAAGGCCCGGACCGGCAGCCCGCCGAAGGAGTGACCGGCCAGCACGTAGGGGCCGGCGACCCCGGCCGCCAGCAACGCCGTATGCAGCTCGGCGGCCAGCGTCTCGGCGTCGCGGGGGGCCGTGCCTCGCTCACTCCAGCCGAGCCCGGACCGGTCGTACGCCACGACCCTCATCTCCGGTGCGAGCTCGCTCTGCACCCAGTACCAGTTCGGCGAGAACGAGCCCATCCCGGCCTCCAGCACCACCGTCGGACCGGGACCGTCGCCGCGGACATCCAGGTGGAGGTGGTGACCCCCGACGTCGACGAGGACCCCCGGTGGCGGGTAGCGCTGCTCGTCCCGTCGCGCCGACCAGACCTGGACCAACGCCCCCAGGCCGACCACCCCCAGGGCCGCCGCACCGAGCCCGACGAACCCCGCAGCGCGTGGCGACACCATCCCCTGAGGCTCCTCGGTCGGCACCGCCGTGTCGAGAGCGGTGGGCTGGACCGACCGGCGCGCGGGCCTGAGGTTGCCCGACCGCACCTCCCGTGATCTCATGAGGCCAGCTCGCTGCCCCGGACCCGGCACGGCGCTCGTCCGGATGCATCGAGGTGACATGTCTCTACCCGCGGTCCCGGCCGTCGCTCCCTCCCCTCCGCAGCGCGCGACACGCACCGAGATGACCAGCGACTACACCGAGCTGATGGCGCACGTGCGTGGGCTCGGGCTGCTGCGCCGTCGGCGCGGCGCCTACGCCGTCCGTTCGGCCGGACTGGCGGCCGCGCTCCTGGTGACCGTGGCGGCGGTCGTGTGGGTCGGTGACTCGTGGTACCAGCTCGTCGTCGCCGCCGCCCTCGGTGTGGTGCTGAGCCAGTACGGGTTCCTGGCCCACGACGCGGCGCACCGGCAGATCTTCGCGAGCAACCGGGCCAACGAGTGGAACGCCAGGCTGATGTCGACCCTGGTCATCGGGTTGAGCTACGGGTGGTGGGTCAAGAAGCACAACGCTCACCACCGCAGCCCGAACCAGATCGGTCGGGACCCCGACATCGCACCCGGTGGGCTCGTCTTCACCGCGGAGGACGCCCAGTCGGGTTCGCCGTGGGTACGGTGGGTGAGGCGGCACCAGGGCTACCTGTTCTTCCCGATGTTGCTGTTGGAGGGCCTCAACCTCCACGCCGCCGGCGTTCGGACGTTGCTACAGCGGCCCGACCTCCGTCACCGCGCCCTCGAGGGCGGTCTCATCGCGGTGCGCTTCGTGGCCTACCTGGCCCTCCTGTTCCTCGTCCTGCCTCCGGGACTGGCGGTCGCGTTCCTCGGCGTCCAGATGGCCACGTTCGGCCTCCTGCTCGGTGCCGCGTTCGCGCCCAACCACAAGGGCATGCCGGTCGTCCCGCGCGACGCCAAGCTCGACTTCCTCCGTCGCCAGGTCCTCATGTCCCGCAACGTTCGCGGCGGGCGATTCGTGGACCTCGCCATGGGTGGCCTGAACTACCAGATCGAGCATCACCTCTTCCCGAGCATGCCCCGCGACAACCTGCGTCTCGCGCGGCCGGTCGTGCGCGCGTACTGCCTCGAGAGGGACATCCCCTACACCGAGGCGTCGCTGGTGGGCTCCTACGCGATCGTCATCCGCTACCTCAACGTCGTGGGGCTGGGTGAGCGCGACCCCTTCTCCTGCCCCTTCGTGGCCGACTTCCGTTGACAGGTCGTCGCAGGCGACCCGCGTAGGGTGAGGTCGTTCGCCTCGGACCCGGCGAGCGATGATTCCTGGGTCGGCGAGGAGGCCCGGTGGTGGAGTATCCCGACCGCGTCGGCCAGCTGACGGCGCTCGTCGACGGCCAGCCGGTCGCCGACGACGACCAGCCGGGCACGTCGGGCCGCCTTCGACGGCTGTGCGCGACGGTGACCCAGGTCCTCCCGGCGAGGTGGGCCGGACTCAGCCTGGCCGAGGACGGGAAGGTCAGCGGGGCCCTCACCGGGTCGGACGCGCACGCGCGGGAGCTCGAAGGCCTTCAGTTCAGTCTGGGGGAGGGGCCTTGTGTCGACTCCCTGCGGACCCGGCGTCCGGTGATGGAGCCGGACCTCGCTTCGTCGGGCTTCCGGCGCTGGCCGGCGTACGCCCCGGCCGCTCACCAGCGGGGGATCCGTGGCGTGTATGCGTTCCCGCTGCAGGTCGGGGTGGCCTGCCTCGGCGCGCTCGACGTCTACCGCGACCGGGTCGAAGCCGTGTCGCCGGACACCATCGACGACGGGCAGATCTTCGCCGACATCGCCCTGACCATGCTGGTGGGCGATTACCCGCTGTCGGCCCCCGGCGTCGGCGTCGCGTCGCTGGACGACCTGCTCACGCCCGCGATGGAGGTCTACCAGGCGCAGGGCATGGTGATGGTCGACCTGGGCGTGAGCCTCGCCGAGGCTCTGGTGAGGCTCCGGGCGTACGCCTTCGTCGACGGACGACCCGTGGCCGAGGTGGCCCGCGACGTCGTGGCCGGCCGCGTGCGGTTGGATCCCTAGTTGTCGAGCCCGGCCGTCCCGGGACAGACTCGGAGAACCGGAAGGGAGTCCCGAATGATCGCCGTAGAAAAGCTTGCCGCCGTGTTCGTCGAGGTGGCCGACACGCTCGTCGTCGACTTCGACATCGTCGACTTCCTCCAGATGGTCACCACGCGCAGCGCCGACATGACGCGAGCCGAGGCGGCCGGACTGGTGCTCGCGAACGAGCGCAACCAGCTGCAGTTCATGGCGGCGTCGCAGGAGTCGGTCAAACTGCTGGAGCTGTTCCAGCTGCAGGCGGAGGAGGGTCCCTGCCTCGACTGCTTCCGCTACGGCGCTCCGGTGGCCAACGCCGACCTGGCCCGAGCGGCCGAACGCTGGCCACGGTTCGCGCCGGAGGCCGTCCGCGCCGGGTACCGCGCTGTGCACGCCTTCCCCTTGCGGCACCGGAACAAGGTCATCGGCGCCCTGAACCTGTTCAGCACCAGCGAAGGGCGGATCGACGCCAACGACGGGAAGGTCATCCAGGCCCTTGCCGACGTCGCGACCATCGGGTTGCTGCAGCAGCGGGCCATCGCGCACGGCGAGATCCTCACCGAGCAGCTGCAGGTGGCGCTGCGCTCGCGCGTCACCATCGAGCAGGCCAAGGGTGCGCTCGCGCGAATGCGCGGGGTGTCCGTGGACGAGGCGTTCACCCTGATGCGGACGCACGCCCGCCAGAACCACCTCAAGCTGACCGACCTGGCCCTCACCGTCGTCCACGACCCGTCGATCCAGCCGACGCTGACCGGGGTTGACCTAGGTTGACCGCATGAAGGTGCTGTTGCTGGAGAACGTCCATCCCGTCGCCGCTGAGGCGTTCCGGCGTGACGGGTTCGACGTCGAGGTGCGTTCGGGGTCGCTCAGCGAGGGCGAGCTGGTCGACGCGCTGCCCGGAGTCTCCCTGCTGGGGATCCGGTCCAACACCAAGGTCACCCCGCGCGCCCTCGACGCGGGCAAGGACCTGCTCGCCGTGGGGTGCTTCTGCATCGGGACGAACCAGGTCGACCTTACCGAGGCCGCCGCCCGTGGCGTGGCCGTCTTCAACGCTCCGTTCTCCAACACCCGCAGCGTCGTTGAGCTGGTCCTCGGTGAGCTGCTCTCCCTGGCTCGCCGCCTCCCCGAGAAGACCCAGCGCATGCACGACGGGATCTGGGACAAGTCGGCGAAGGGCAGCCACGAGGTCCGCGGACGCACCCTCGGCATCGTCGGCTACGGCAACATCGGGACCCAGCTGTCCAACGTCGCCGAGGCGATCGGTATGCGGGTGGTGTTCTTCGACACCGCCGACCGGCTCGCGCACGGCAACGCCCGGCCTGTCGGCTCGCTCGACGAGCTGCTCTCGCAGGCCGACGTCGTCAGCATCCACGTCGACGGCCGGCCGGGGAACGCGGGGCTGTTCGGGGCCGACCAGTTCGCCCTGATGAAGGCCGGCGCGGTCTTCATCAACGCGTCCCGGGGCATGGTGGTCGACGACGAGGCGCTGCGCGACCACATCCTGTCCGGGCACCTGTCCGGAGCGGCCATCGACGTCTTCCCTACCGAGCCCAAGGCGCAAGGAGACCCGTTCGAGTCGCCGCTGCGCGGCTTGGACAACGTGATCCTCACCCCCCACGTCGGCGGGTCGACCCAGGAGGCCCAGGAGGAGATCGGGTCGTTCGTGTCGACCAAGCTGCTGGTGTTCATGGCCGCCGGTGGGACATCGCTCGCGGTCAACCTGCCCGAGGTGGTGCCCCCGCCGCCGCAGGGCGCGTTCCGGATGGGATACCTGCACCAGAACGTGCCCGGTGTCCTGGCCTCGATCAACCGGACGCTGGCCGACGCCGGCGCCAACATCGTCGGCCAGTCCCTGTCCACCCGCGGCGAGCACGGGTACGTCGTCACCGACACCAACGTCGCCCTGCCCGAAACCACCCTGGCCGCCCTGCGCCAGTCGCCCGAGGCGATCTGGCTGCGCACCTGGCCGGCGTGAGCCGGGAGCATCACTGTTGTCGACGCATACCCCGCTGCTGGAGGAGCTGCTCGTCGCTCTCCCGGGGCGGGTCCTCACCGCGCCCAAGGACATCGTCGCGTACTGCACCGACTCCTCCCGGGCGACCCTCGACGGGTTGCCCTGGGCCGTGGTCACCGCCCAGAGCACCGAGGACGTCGCCGCGGCACTGCGCTGGGCGAACCGGCACCGCGTCAAGGTCTCCGTCCGCGGGAGCGGCACCGGGCTGACCGGGGGCGCCGTCGCCTACCCGGACGGGCTGGTCGTCTCGCTGGCCGCCATGGACCGGATCGTCGCCATCGATCCCGCGAACCGGCTGGCCGATGTGGAGGCCGGCGTCGTCACCGCCGACATCGACGGGGCTGCCGCCGCATACGGGCTCATGTATGCGCCGGACCCCGCCAGCTACCGGGAGTCGACGATCGGCGGCAACATCGCGACGAACGCCGGCGGACTGCGCTGCGTGAAGTACGGCGTGACGGCGGACAGCGTGGCCGGGCTGGAGGTGGTTCTCGCCTCCGGCGACGTCATCCGGACCGGCGGCCGAACGCGGAAGGACGTCGTCGGCTACGACCTGACCCGGCTGTTCGTCGGCTCGGAGGGCACTCTCGGTGTCGTGACCGCGGCGACGGTGCGGCTGGTGCCGCGGCCGACCGGCGACACCGTGACCTTCCGGGCGGTGTTCCCGAGCCTGGCCAGCGCGGGGGAGGCGGTGACCGCGGTCATGCGCACGTCCGCGGTGCCGGAGGTCATGGAGCTGATGGACCGGCCCAGCGTGGACGCGGTCGAGAAGCACCACCCGACCGGGCTCAGCACCGACGGCGCCGCGGCGGTCCTCGTGGGGCAGTTCATCGGACCGTCCGCGCGGGCGCAGTCCAGCGAGGTGTCGCGGCTGTGCCGTGAGGCCGGCGCCCTCGGCGTCGACGAGGCCGACGGCGACATCCTGCTCGAGGCCCGACGCGTCACGGGGCGCGCGCTGTCGGCCGAGGGCCTTCGGGTGTCGTCCGACGTGGCCGTGCCGATCGCCCGGCTGGCCGACATGTTCACGGCGATCGAGCGGATCAGCCATGAGGAGGGGGTCGGCATCCCGACCTTCGCCCACGCCGGCGACGGCAACCTGCACCCGTCGGTCATCGTCGACCCGGCCGACCCCGAGGCGCGCGAGCACGGGGAACGGGTCCTCGACCGCGTCAGCGACGCGGCGCTGGCGCTGGGCGGCACCCTGTCGGGGGAGCACGGCATCGGGTCGCTCAAGCACCACGCGCTGCCCCGGCAGCTCGACCCGGCCACGCTGGCCGCGCACCGGGTGGTCAAGGACGCCTTCGACCCGAACCACATCCTGTCGCCGGGTCGCGGCATCTGACTCTGGTCGCTCCGCCGCCGCGCGATCGTGGACGATTTGGACCTCAGAGGGTCAAGAGGCGCCCACGATCACGCCCGAGCGGCCCGACAGACGTCACCCCTTGCGCCGGCCCGCGCAGCGGCCGGTGGGGAGCCGCCGATCAGGTCAGGTCGAAGCGGTCCAGGTTCATCACCTTGACCCACGCCGCGACGAAGTCCTGGACGAACTTCTCCTGGGCGTCGCCGCTGGCGTAGACCTCGGCGAGGGCGCGCAGCTGGGAGTGCGACCCGAAGACCAGGTCGACCGCGGTGGCGGTCCACCGCGTCTCACCGCTCTTCCGGTCGCGGCCGTCGTAGACGTTCTCGGCCGAGGCGGACGGCCTCCACTCGGTGCCCATGTCGAGCAGGTTCACGAACACGTCGTTGGTGAGGGTTCCGGGCCGGTCGGTGAGGACGCCGAGTGCGCTGCCCCCGGTGTTGGCGCCGAGGGCCCGCAGCCCGCCGACGAGGACGGTCATCTCCGGCGCGGTCAGGGTCAGCAGGTTCGCGCGGTCGAGCAGCAGCGTCTCGGGTTGCTGCTTCTCGCCGGCCCGCAGGTAGTTGCGGAACCCGTCAGCCTGGGGTTCGAGCACAGCGAACGCCTCGACGTCGGTCTGCTCCTGGGACGCGTCGGTGCGACCCGGCGCGAACGGCACGGTGACGTCGTGACCGCCCGCTGCCGCCGCCTGCTCGATGGCCGCACCGCCGGCGAGGACGATCAGGTCGGCCAGCGAGATCCGCTTCCCGCCGGACGCCCCGTCGTTGAACTCGGCCTGGATCCGTTCGAGGGTCTCCAGCACCGAGGCCAGCGCTGCCGGGTCGTTCGCCTCCCAGCCGCGCTGCGGGTCCAGCCGGATCCGCGCGCCGTTGGCTCCGCCCCGGTTGTCGGTGCCGCGGAAGCTGGCCGCCGAGGCCCACGCGGTCGCCACGAGCTGGGAGACGGTCAGCCCCGAGTCGAGGATCGTGGCCTTGAGCGCCGCGACGTCCGCATCGTCGACCAGCTCGTGGTCGAGGTCGGGAACCGGGTCCTGCCACAGCTGCGCCTCCGGAACCCACGGTCCGAGGTACCGGCGCACCGGTCCCATGTCGCGGTGCAGGAGCTTGTACCAGGCCTTCGCGAAGGCCAGCGCGAGCTCGTCCGGGTGCTCGAGGAAGCGCCGCGAGATCGGCTCGTAGACCGGGTCCATCCGCAGCGCCAGGTCGCTGGTCAGCATCATCGGCGCGTGCCGCAGCGACGCGTCGTGGGCATCGGGCACCGCGTCGGAGCCGGCGCCGTCCTTGGGGTGCCACTGCTTGGCGCCGGCCGGGCTCTCGCCCAGCTCCCACTCGTACCCGAAGAGGGTCTCGAAGTAGCTGTTGTCCCACGTGGTCGGCGTCGGGGTCCAGGCGCCCTCGAGCCCGCTGGTGATGGCGTCCTTGCCTACGCCGGTGCCGTTGCTGTTCAGCCAGCCGAAGCCCTGGTGCTCGACCGGACAGCCCTCCGGCTCCGGGCCGACCAGGCTGGGGTCGCCGTTGCCGTGGCACTTGCCGAAGGTGTGTCCGCCCGCGATGAGGGCCACCGTCTCCTCGTCGTTCATCGCCATCCGCCGGAACGTCTCGCGGATGTCGCGGGCCGACGCCAGCGGGTCGGCGTTGCCGTTGGGGCCTTCCGGGTTCACGTAGATGAGGCCCATCTGCACGGCGCCGAGCGGACCCGACAGCTCCCGCTCCCCGCTGTAGCGCTCGTCGCCGAGCCAGGTGTCCTCGGGTCCCCAGAAGATCTCCTCGGGCTCCCACGTGTCCTCGCGGCCGAACCCGAACCCGAACGTCTCGAACCCCATCGACTCCAGCGCGACGTTCCCGGTGAAGACCAGCAGGTCGGCCCACGAGATCTTCTGCCCGTACTTCTGCTTGACCGGCCAGAGCAGCCGCCGCGCCTTGTCGAGGCTCACGTTGTCGGGCCAGCTGTTGAGCGGGGCGAACCGCTGCGCGCCGTCGCCGGCGCCACCCCGTCCGTCGTGGATGCGGTACGTCCCCGCCGAGTGCCAGCTCATCCGGATGAACAGCGGCCCGTAGTGGCCGTAGTCGGCCGGCCACCAGTCCTTCGACGACGTCATCACCTCGAGCACGTCGCGCTTCAGGGCCTCCACGTCGAGCCCGGCGAACTCGGCGGCGTAGTCGAACGACTCGCCCAGCGGGTTCGACTTCGGTGAGTGCTGGCTGAGCACCTGGAGGTTCAGCTGGTTCGGCCACCAGTCCTGGTTCGTATGCGGTCGGCTCGGGGCCGGCTCGGGGGAGGGGATGACCGGGTTCTCGCTCTCGCTGCCGTGCTCGGACACGTCGCTGCCTCTCCTGTCGTGGTGCGGTGGTCGGTGGGTGCTGTCGGTGTGGGTCAGGTAGTGGCCGGGACCGCGGCGCAGTCCCGGCACAGACCCCAGTAGGTGACCTCGGCCTCGTCGATGACGAAGCCCCGGTCGTCGGACGCGGTCAGGCACGGAGCCGGGCCGACCGAGCAGTCGACGTCGGCGATCGTCCCGCACGACCGGCATACGACGTGGTGGTGGTTGTCCCCGACCCGGGCCTCGTACCGGGCGACCGAGCCGGACGGCTGGATCCGGCGGACCAGCCCGGCGGTCGTCAGGGCGCGCAGCACGTCGTAGACCGCCTGGTGGGAGACCGCGGGCAGCGCCGCCCGGACCACCCCGATCAAGGAGTCGGTGTCGGAGTGCGGGTGGGTATGCACGGCGGCCAGGACCGCGAGCCGGGGGCCGGTGACCCGGAGCGGAGCATCACGAAGCATCCGCTCGTAGTCCGCGGTCGTCGGCACGCCGCTCACTATCCTCCCCACTTCTGGAACGCATCAAGAAGGGGCGGCCTCAGTCGTGGGAGTAGTAGCCCGCCTCGAGGTCCTGAAGGAGGCCGGGATGCGTCGGCGTCCAGCCCAGCCGCTGCCGCGGCAGCTCGCTCGAGGCCGCCCTGTCGGCCGCGAGCCGCGCCGCCCTCCGGGAGCGGGGCGTCGGCGACGCCGGGGCGGGTGGCGGCTGTGTTAGCGGGCCGAGCGCTGGAGCGGTCGCGCCAGGCGGTCTGTTCAAGATCGCGAAGGCCTCAGCAGCGCGCTGAGCCCGGGGGAGCCGCGGAGGACCCATCCGGTTCCACCATCTGG
This sequence comes from uncultured Actinomycetota bacterium, assembly GCA_963787725.1. Classification (GTDB taxonomy): domain Bacteria; phylum Actinomycetota; class Actinomycetes; order Actinomycetales; family Dermatophilaceae; genus Lapillicoccus. The sequence continues at coordinate 61,110 of CAWBEH010000012.1, forward strand.
ACGCCGGTGATCGTCAGCGGCGGTCGTGGTCCACGATTGATAAGTCCTACTTATCAGACGGGAAATACCGAGTTATGTGACTCGGCTCCCGCGGCCACCTTGGAGCACCATGTCCCTCCTTCGCCGTCGTCCCTCCCTCGTCGCCGCCGTCGGTGCGGCTCTCGTCCTGGTGACGACCGCCGCCTGCAGCGGCGGGTCCAGTGACGTGGTCGGCGCGCCGGCCGGCTCCACCGAGGCCCCAGCGGCCGACGGATCGGGCGGCACCATCAACCTGTACGCGTACGCCGTCCCCAAGCCCGGCTTCGACAAGCTGATCCCCGCCTTCACCGCGACGGCGGCCGGGAAGGGGGTCACCTTCCAGCAGTCCTACGGCGCCTCGGGCGACCAGTCCCGCAAGGTCGCGGCCGGCGCGGCTGCCGACTTCGTGAACTTCTCGGTCGAGCCCGACGTGACCCGGCTGGTCGACGCCGGGCTCGTCGACAAGGGCTGGAACTCGGGCGCCCACAAGGGAATCCCGTTCGGCTCGGTCGTGACCATCGTGGTCCGCAAGGGCAACCCGAAGGGCATCAAGGACTGGGACGACCTCCTCAAGCCGGGCGTCAACGTCGTCACGCCGAACCCGTTCAGCTCCGGCTCGGCGAAGTGGAACCTGCTGGCGCCGTACTCGGCCAAGAGCGACGGCGGGAAGAACGCGCAGGCCGGTCTGGACTACGTCTCCGCGCTGGTCAAGGACCACGTCACGACGCAGCCGAAGTCCGGCCGCGAAGCCAGCGACACCTTCCTCCAGGGGACCGGCGACGCGCTGATCAGCTACGAGAACGAGGCGATCTTCCTCGAGCGCGGCGGCGACCCCGTCGAGCACGTGACCCCGCCGACGACGTTCAAGATCGAGAACCCGGCGGCGGTGGTCAAGACCAGCGCCAACCTCGCGACGGCCACGGCGTTCAACGACTTCATCTACACGGCGGCGGCCCAGACCCTGCTGGCGCAGGCCGGGTTCCGTCCCGTCGACGAGGGCGTGGCGAAGGAGTATGCGTCCAGCTTCCCGGCCCCGGCCAAGCTCTGGACCATCGACGACCTCGGGGGCTGGAAGACCGTCGACAAGGCGCTCTTCGCCAAGGACACCGGCACTATCGCGGTGATCTACGACGCCTCGACGAAGTGACGTCATGACCGTCGTCACGACGAGCCCCCGGGCCGGCGAACCCGGCCCGGGGCTCCCGGCTCCCGTCGGGCCTGACCGACCCGCGCGGATGCGCCGGGTCACGGGCACGGTCGGCCCCCTCGCGATCGGGGTGTCGGTGCTGTGGCTCAGCGTCATCGTGCTGCTGCCGCTGGCGGCCCTGACGTTCACCGCCCTGTCGGGGGGCCTGGGGGAGTTCTGGGATGCCGTGACGGCTCCCGCGGCGCTGGCCGCCCTGCGCGTCACGCTCGGCACGTCGGCGGTCGTCGCCCTCTTCAACGTGGTCATGGGCACCCTGGTCGCCTGGGTCCTGGTCCGCGACGACTTCCGGGGCAAGAGCCTGGTCAACGCCCTCATCGACCTGCCCTTCGCCCTGCCGACCATCGTGGCGAGCATCGTGCTGCTGTCGCTGTACGGGCCCAACAGCCCGGTCGGGGTGCACCTCAACGCGACGACGGCCGGCCTGGCCGTCGCCCTCGCGTTCGTGACGCTGCCCTTCGTGGTCCGCGCGGTGCAACCGGTCCTCATCGAGGCGGACCGTGAGGTCGAGGAGGCGGCGGCCTCGCTCGGAGCGAACAACTGGACGGTCTTCCGCCGGGTCCTGCTGCCGACGTTGGCCCCCGCGATCCTCAGCGGCGGTGGGCTGGCGTTCGCGCGCGCGATCGGCGAGTACGGGTCGGTGGTCCTCATCGGGGGGAACATCCCGGGCGTGACCCAGGTGTCGTCGCAGTACATCCAGCAGCAGATCGAGATCGACCGGCCGCTCAACGCCGCCGCTGTGTCGGTGGCGCTGCTGATCGTCGCCTTCGTCGTTCTGCTCCTGCTGCGCCTCTTCGCTGGAGCGCAGCGTCGACGAGAGGAGAAGGCGCCGTGAGGCTCGGCACCGGCGCCCGGCTGACCGCGCGGACCATCGCCCTGGCATATCTGGGTGTGCTCATCGTCCTGCCCGTCGGGGTGATCCTCTGGCGGGCCTTCGGCGAGGGCGTCGGTGCGTTCGTCGCGTCGGTCACGACCCCAGCGGCCATCTCCGCCTTCAACCTGTCCGTGCTGATCGTCGCCATCGTCGTACCGGTCAACGTGGTCTTCGGAGTCACGGTCGCGCTGGCGCTCGTCCGCGGACGCTTCCCGGGCCGGAACGCCCTGCAGGCCGTGGTCGACCTGCCCTTCGCCGTCTCACCCATCGTCGTGGGCGTCGCCCTGATCCTGCTCTGGGGCGTCGGCGGCTGGTTCGGTGGCGTGGAGTCGCTCGGGTTCAAGGTCATCTTCGGGCTGCCCGGGATGGTGCTGGCCACGATCTTCGTGACCATGCCGTTCGTGGTCCGGGAGGTGGAGCCGGTGCTCCACGAGATCGGCCAGGAGCAGGAGCAGGCCGCCGCCACGTTGGGAGCCTCCGGGTGGCAGACCTTCTGGCGGGTGACCCTGCCGGCCATCCGCTGGGGGCTCACCTACGGCATCGTCCTCACGGTCGCGCGGTCCCTCGGCGAGTTCGGCGCGGTGATCATGGTGTCCTCCGGCTTCCCCGGCGTCTCCCAGACCCTCACCCTGCTCGTCCACGGGCGCTACCTGGACGACCACAACACGTTCGGCGCGTACTGCGCGGCCACCCTGCTCATGGGAATGGCCGTCGTCGCGCTGGTGCTGATGACCCTGCTCGACCGGAAGAGGTCCACCCGATGATCACGGTTTCTCACGCGCGCAAGGCGTTCGGCGACTTCGTCGCGCTCGACGACGTCTCCCTGGACATCCCCACCGGGTCGCTGACCGCACTGCTCGGGCCGAGCGGCTCGGGCAAGTCCACCCTGCTGCGGGCCATCGCGGGTCTGGACGACCTGGACAGCGGTGTGGTGACGATCGGCGGCGCCGACGTCACGCGCGTCGTCCCGCAGAAACGCGGGATCGGCTTCGTGTTCCAGCACTACGCGGCGTTCAAGCACATGACTGTGCGCGACAACATCGCGTTCGGCCTGTCGATCCGGCACCGGCCCAAGGCCGAGATCCAGCGACGCGTCGACGAGCTGCTCCAGGTGGTCGGGCTGGAGGTCTTCCAGAGCCGGTACCCCGCCCAGCTCTCCGGCGGCCAGCGCCAGCGGATGGCCCTGGCCCGGGCCCTCGCCGTCGACCCGAAGGTGCTGCTGCTCGACGAGCCGTTCGGCGCCCTCGACGCCAAGGTCCGGGCCGACCTGCGGGCGTGGCTGCGCCGCCTCCACGACGAGGTCCACGTCACCACCGTCCTGGTCACCCACGACCAGGAGGAGGCGCTCGACGTCGCCGACCGGATCGCGGTGCTGCACCAGGGCCGCATCGAGCAGGTCGGCTCCCCGGACGACCTCTACGACCGGCCCGCGAACGAGTTCGTCATGTCGTTCCTGGGGTCGGTGTCACGGCTGGACGGTCGGCTGGTCCGGCCGCACGACATCGTCCTGGAGCGGTCGACGGGAGCGGACCGGGACGGGGTCCGGGCCCATGTCCTTCGGATCGTGCGGTTGGGCTTCGAGGTCCGGGTGGAGCTGAGGGACGACAGCGGCGCCGAGTTCACGGCCCAGCTGACCCGCGGCGACGTCGACGCACTCTCGCTCCACGAGGGCGACGTCGTCGTCGCGAGGACGATCCGCGCCAGCCCGCTCGAGGTGACGCCGAGGCTCGACGCGCCGGTGGTCTCTCGACTCGAGGTCGACGACGAGGCGCCGGTGGCCGTCGCTCGCTGACACCACCCGATAGTGAGGACGTGTTCGGCGAGCTGGTGAGCGCTCCGGCCTGACGGCGGTACCCAGGCATACCGCGTCGGTCATTCCCATCGGGCGTTGCTCGGAGGATTCTGGACCCGTGGCCGACACCGCCGCTCCGCCGAGGAGCCTCGCCGTCCCGCTCACCGCGTTCGCCGTCGGCGCCGTCGTCGCCGTCCTGGTCGGCGTGTTCGGGAAGGTCCACGACCCGACCCTCCAGGGGACGACGACCCTGGGGTTCCGCACCGTCATCGACATGAAGGTGGTCCTCGGGACCGTCGTCGGCGTGCTCGCTGTCCTCCAGATCCTCGGCGGGCTCTGGATCTACGGGCGGCTCGGGCGTCCGGCGCCGTCGTGGGTCGGGACGGCTCACCGCATCTCCGGCGCGGTCGCCGTCGTCCTCGCCGTGTTCGTCGCGTACAGCTGCCTGTGGGCCCTCGGTCTCGAGAGCGGCACACTGAAGAGCGGCGAGCCGGTGGGAACCCGGACCGTCGTCCACGGGGTGCTCGGCTGCGCTGTCATGGGCGCCTTCGTCGTCAAGGCGGCAGCGGTCCGGGCCCGGCGGGCACCGGGCTGGTTCCTGCCGCTCGCCGGCGGTCTCCTGTTTGCCCTTCTCATCGCCGCCGTGCTGACGTCGGCGGGTTGGTACCTCAGCACGCGGGGCTGGCCGACGCCCGCCTAGCCACCCCACGAGGTTCTCCGCTTCGCTCCGATACCTCGCGGGGACCCGACTAGAACGGCATCGCGACGAAGGGCGACGCGTAGTCGGGGTCCGTCGACAGTGACGCCTCACTGTCGGCGGGCGCGACGCGGTGCCGCTCGGCCTCGAGGAACAGCCGCAGCAGCGAGACGTCACCGGCCGTCGGGATGCCGGTCACCTCGTCGTGCGACAGCACCCAGGACACCGCGGCCGTGATGCGCGCCTGCTCGTCGAACGGCTCGTACCACGTCGTATGCGTGTGCTCGGCTCCCTCGGGCCAGTTGCGACGCGAGCCGGTCTTGATCGTCATCAGCCCGGCGTCCTGGCGGCGGACCTCGTCGACCAACGCGAGGTAGTCGGCCCGATAGGCGTCGTCGCGCCAGAGCACCGGGTTGAGGGGCGTGAGCACGGTGGCGAACGGGTACCGACCCAGCGCCTCGAGATGCGTGGCGGGCGCCGTCCAGCCGTGGCCGGTGATGCCGACCGCGCCCACGAGGCCCTCGTCGAGGGCCTGGGTCGCCGCCTCCAACGCGCCGTCGGCTCCGGTGGCCAGGTCCAGCTCGCCGAGGTCGCCGACCGAGTGCAGCTGGATGAGGTCGACGCGGTCGGTCTGGAGCCGCTCGAGGGACGCGTTGATCTCGCGCCAGGCGGACTCGCGGTCACGCTGTCCGGTCTTGGTGGCCAGGAAGATCCGGTCCCGGATCTGCGACATCCACGGACCGAGTCGCAGCTCGGCGTCGCCGTAGCTCGCCGCCACGTCCACGTGGTTGATGCCGCCGTCGAGGGCCTCCTGGATCGACCGGTCGGCGACGTCCTGGGTCACGTCACTGAGCGCGGCCGCGCCGTAGATGAGGACTGAGCTGTTGTGGTCGAGCCGTCCGAGCCTGCGGGTTTCCATGGCACCTACCCTGACCGTCGCGGTGGCGCGGGGCAACTCCCGTCCTGCCCCCGTGGCCGACGAGCAGGGGTGGTCCTGCCCGAAGCGTCGGCCAGCCCTGATTCGGGAGGGGGTCGCCGGGGTACTACCGCCCTGCCGTCCCGTCCGCCGAGCTTGGAGGTCCCCCTTGTCCACCGATGCCATCGTGCTCCTGCGCAACGACCACGCCGAGGTGCGTCGCCTGTTCAAGGAGTTCCAGAAGCCGTCGACCACCGACGCCCGCAAGGGCACGATCGTCGAGAAGGTCATCGAGCTGCTCACCGTCCACACCTACATCGAGAACGAGGTCATGTATCCGGAGGTGCGCCGGCTACTGCCCGACCTGGAGGACGACATCCTCGAGTCGTACGAGGAGCACCACGTCGCCGACGTCCTCGTCATCGAGCTGTCCCAGATGTCGCCGGAGGACGAGCGGTTCGAGGCGAAGACCACGGTCCTCATCGAGAATGTGACCCACCACATGGACGAGGAGGAGCAGGACTGGTTCCCCAAGGTCCGCGACGGGCTCGGCCGCAAGCAGCTGCAGGACCTCGGCGAGCAGCTCCTCGCCGCGAAGAAGAAGGCGCCGCACTCACCGCAGGCACCGAGCGCGCTGAAGAAGGCGATCGACGCGCTCGTGTCGTAGAGCGTTGTGGTGAACGAACGACCCGGCAGCCCGTGAGGGGCCGCCGGGTCGTTCCGCTCAGGACGCCGTCACGACTGCTGGCGAACCTCCTGGGCCGCCTGCTGTGAGCTGTCCTTGACGTCGCCGGCCGTGGAGGCAGCCTCGTGCTTGACCGTCGCCGCCGAGTCGGCTGCGCTGGCCTTGACCTGGTCGACGGCCTCGCGGGCCGGCTCCTTGAGGTTCTCGGCGACCTGCTTGGCGGCGGACCCGAGCTCCTCGGTCAGCGGCTGGGCCTTCTGCTTGAGCGCGGTCGCGCCCTGACGCTCCGCTTCGCTCGCGGGCAGAAGGGAGGAGACCAGCCACCCGGCGGCGAAGGCCACGAGACCCGCGGCCAGCGGGTTTCCTCGGGTCTTGCTCCGGACCGCCGACTTCGCGTCACCGGCCGCACCGGAGACGGACTGGGTGGCGTCGTCAGCGGTTCCCATGACGCTGTCCTTGACGCCCATGACGCCGTCACGGACCTTGTCGACCTGGCGACGGGCGACGTTGCCGGGCTTGACGCTGTCGGCCAGGGCGTTGACGTCGCCGCTGAGCTCGGCGCGGGTGGACTCGATCTCTTGACGAATCTGGTCGGGGTTGGTACTCATCGTGAATCCTCTTTTCCAGCAAGGGCATCGGGAATCTGCTTCGTGGTTTCGACGGTGCGGGGAACGCCTTGGACCTGCTTCAGCCTCGAGCGGCCGGACGAGTACAGGACCAGCCCCACGATCGCCCAGATGACGGCGAGGACGACGCCGGACCAGGCCTGCCCGATCCACTGGGCGATGCCCCACCACGCGGCGATCGAGAGGAACAGCAGGACCATGTGGCCGGCCACACCGGCACCGGTCAGGAGTCCAGCCCCCGCGCCGGCCCGGGCGGCTGACTCACGAACCTCCGCCTTGGCCAGTTCGACCTCCTGGCGCATCAGCGTGGAGAAGTCCTGGCTCACCGCCGCGATCAGCTCGCCGACCGACCGGTCGTCTTCGACGCGGCTCGACGCCGAGCGAACCGCCGGCTCCTGGCTCACCGCCCATCCTCGGGGTAGGCACCCTGCTGGCCGGCGTCGGACCGGAACTCGGGGGTCGCCCCGCCGGCGGTGGGAATCGCGCTCGATGACCCGGGCTCCCGTGAGACGGGCACGCCCGTGTCGGCGCCCGTCAGGTCCTGGTCCTGCGCGGTCGGCGCCGCCCAGGACGATGCGGCGGTGACGTCGGCGCCGTAGCCGGCTGACCGTACGGGGACGTCGGGCGTGACCATGCGACGCTGCTGCGGGCGGTCGCCGTCGTCCTGACTGCTCGTCAGGCCGCGCGTCAGCCGGCCGACCACGATTCCCGCCGCCGCAGCGAGGGCGAGGAAGGCCCCCGGGCGGCGCCGGGCGAACGAGCCCACCTCGTCGAGAACAGCCGATGGCTCGCGGTCGCCCAACCACGACGCAGTGCGCTGGGCGTAGTCGGCGCCTCGCTGGGCGAGCGCGGTGGCGACACCGGCCTGGCCGGTGGAAGTCGCCTCCGAGCCATTGGAGCCGCGGGGAGCTGAGTCGGCCATGGACGAGAGCTCGTCCGCCAGGTTGCGCAGCCAGGACACCAGGGTGTCCTTCTGGTCGGCGGCCTGGGATGACAGCTGGGACGACGTCTGGTCCCACAGCGACCTTGCCTGGTGCTTGGCCTCCTGAGCGACGGAAGCGGCCTCGTCGACCGCAACGCCGGCGACCTGCTTGGTCCCGCGGGCGGCGTCGTCAGCCACCCGGCGACCCTCGCTCTTCATGGTGTCAGTGGTCGAGCCGGACTCGGTCGTCGTCGGCGAAGACGAGCTGTGTTGAGGGACATAGGGATCCGTCATGATGCACTCCGTTTCGGGGGTGTGTGCGCGCCGGTGTCGACGTACGCCGTCTGCTCGACGCCCTTCCCGGCGTTCGGCATGAGTACCCGGTCGGGCTCGGGACAAAACCCTTTGCCGCGGATCAGTCGTCGGCCCGCTGCCGGGCGGTCGCCTCGACCGCCCGCTTCTCGTCCTCGTCGAGCTTGCGGGTGTCGCGAGCCTCAGCGAACGGCTGGGTATCGGGCGGCAACCCCTCGGCGATCGCCTTGCTGTGGTCCAGCTCCGCATTGATCTCAGCGCCGAGCAGCAGCGCGATGTTGGTCAGCCACAGCCAGACGAGGAAGATGACGACGCCGGCCATCGAACCGTAGGTCTTGTCGTAGGACGCGAAGTGCGAGACGTAGAGCGCGAACAGCGCGGACGCGCCGACCCAGATCACCACCGCGATGACACCGCCCGGGCTCACCCACTTGATGCCTGCCAGCTTCGCGTTAGGGCTGGCCCAGAACAGGACGGCCAGCAGGACGGAGACGAGGACCAGGAGCACCGGCCACTTGACGATGTTCCACACGAGCACGGCGGTGTCGCCGGCGCCGATGAGGTCGCCGACCTGCTGGGCCACCGGCCCACTGACGACGACGATGACCACGCTGATGACGATGACGACCACGGCCAGCACCGTGAGGCCGATCCGGATCGGCACGGTCTTCCAGATCGGCCGTCCCTCGCCGATGTCGTAGATGACGTTGGAGGCCCGCATGAACGCCGCGACGTACCCCGACGCCGACCACAGGGCGATGAGCACGCCGACGATGGCGCCGATCCCGGCGCCGGTGCGGTTGGCCTGCGCCTGGTCGATGAGGGTCTTGACCAGCTCGGCGCTCGATCCGGGGGCGAGGGCCTGGATCTGGTTGGTCAGCTGGGTCGTCGTGTCGGGACCGAGCAGACCGAGGATCCCGACGAGGACGATGAGCGCCGGCACCGCCGAGAGCGTCGCGTAGTACGTCAGCCCCGCCGCGAGGTCGGTGAGGTGGTCGCGGCGGAACTCCTTACGGGCCCGGGAGACGACGGCGCGAAGGCTGGACGACGGTAGGTCCGTCGGGCTCTCGGGGCTGTCGGAGCCGTCGTCGTCGTGGCGGTCGTCGCGGTTCGCCGGAGAGGAGGAGTCACGGGAGGTGCCAGTCATGCCTGTCCTGTGCCCAGTGCGGGCGCTGTGACACCTCTAAAGCGTGAGTTCCGTGTCGGCGACCAGCCGCCCCAGGGCCGCCAGGTCGCGCTCGGCATGGCTCTGCCGCAGGTAGACGAGGAGATCGGCGACGGCGACGGTATGCCCGGCGTCGGTGGCGAGGGGTGTCGCCCCGAGCGCCCGGCCGACACGGTCGACAGTCAGCGCGGCCGCCGACTCCACGACCGCCCGGACGCGCATCGCCCGCACCGTCGCGGCGGCTCGGTCGTCCGGTTGCGCGTCCACCTCGCCGGCGGCGGCCTGCAGGGTCCATCGGGCCCCGGCGAGGGCGGCGTCCACCGCGCCGAGGTGGGCGGTGCCGTGGTCGTCGAGGCGAGGTCCCGCACGACGCAGCGTGTCGGCGACCCGTTCGGCACCTCCCAGCCAGCAGGCGGCCACGCCGATCGCCCCGTGCCAGAAGCCGGATCGGTTCAGGTAGTCCTCGGGCGCACCGACCGGTTCGGCGGGAACGCCGTCGAAGCGGACCGTACCGGTGGCGCTGCGGCTCATTCCGGCCGCGCGCCAGCCTGAGAGGTCGACGTCGACGCCGGGCTGCCGCAGGTCGACCGCGAACAGCGGCCGCTGGTCGTCGACCCGGGCGGTCACGAGGGCGTGCGTGCAGAGGCCGGCGCCCGAGCACCAGGCCTTGGTCCCGTCGAGGACCCAGCCGCCGGCGTGCCGCTCGGCGGTGAGGACCGGGCGGGGCGGCTCGGCCGCCCAGACGCCCCACCACTCGCCGGGTGCGACGCCGCGCCTCGCCACCTCGGCCAGGATGGCGTCCGCGTCGGCGTGCGCCTCGACCAGGCGCCCGACCACGACGTCCTCACGGGCCGCGGCGGACAGCGCCGCCCACCGCTGCGCCGTGTGGCCGCCGCCGGGCAGCGGCAGGCCCGGCTGCAGCCGAGCGTGGACGCGCTCCGCAACCTCGGCCTGGGTCATGCCGTCTCGAGTCGCCGGGCGGCCGAGTCGTTGCCATCATCGAGCAGATGACGACCTTCGGCTACTTCCTGTCGTGCGAGGAGTACTCCCCCACGGAGCTGCTCGAGCAGGCCCGGCTCGCGCAGGATGCGGGCTTCGAAGCCTTGTGGATCAGCGACCACTACCACCCGTGGACCAGCGAGCAGGGCGAGAGCCCGTTCGTCTGGTCGATGATCGGCGCGATCTCGCAGGTCTGCGACCTGCCGGTCACCACCGCCGTCACCTGTCCGACCATTCGCACTCACCCGGCGATCATCGCGCAGGCGGCCGCGACGAGCGCGCTGCTGCTCGGCGAGGGCCGGTTCTGCCTCGGTCTGGGCAGTGGCGAGGCGCTGAACGAGCACATCCTCGGCGACCTGTGGCCACCGGCCGACACCCGCCTGGAGATGCTCGAGGAGGCGGTCGAGGTGATCCGCAAGCTGTGGACCGGAGACGATGTCACGCACCACGGCAAGCACTACACCGTCGAGAACGCCCGGATCTGGTCGATTCCGGCCACCCCGCCGCGGATCTCGATCTCCGGCTTCGGCCCGAAGGCCACGGATCTCGCCGCCCGGATCGGCGACGCGTACACGACGACGACGCCGGACCAGGAGCTGCTGGACCGGTTCCGGACCAAGGCCAAGGACGGCGCGACCGCCCAGGCCGGGTTCAAGGTCGCGTGGGCCGACACCGAGGACGAAGGCTGGGACCACGCACACCGGATCTGGCCCAACGCCGGCCTTCCCGGCGAGCTGGCGCAGGTGCTGCCGACCGTGGAGCACTTCGAGCAGGCCTCGACACTGGTCACCCGTGACCAGACGAAGGAGTCGGTGACGGCTGGCTCCGATCCCGGACAGCACGTCAAGGCCTTTCAGCCGTACCTCGACGCCGGCTTCGAGGAGATCTACGTCGCCAACATGGGGCCGAACTACGCAGCGATGCTGAAGGGGTACGGGCGGGATGTCCTGCCGCGGCTCCGCGAAGCCCGCTGACCAGGGGATCTCATGCCCGACGACGACCAGTCGCGCCAACCACCGAGCGAGGCCGACTCCGACGGGTCGGAGCGCGACGAGACGCCGACCGAACGCGCCGACCGCAACTGGGACGAGCTCCTGCAGGAGCTGCGGGTCACCCAGACGGGGATCCAGATCCTGTCGGGGTTCCTGCTGACCCTTCCCTTCCAGCAGCGCTTCACGGAGCTCGACCCGCCGCTGCGCACGCTCTTCCTCATCGCCGTCGCGATGGCCACGCTCTCCACCGGACTGGTCGTGGCCCCGGTGGCGGCGCATCGGCTGCTGTTCCAGAAGCGACAGAAGATCGTGCTGGTCGAGACGGCGGACCGGCTGGCCAAGGTGGGCCTGGCCTGCGTGGGTCTGACTGTCGTCGTCGTCCTGGCGCTGGTGTTCGGGTTCGTCCTCGGGGACACCGCGGCGTTCGTCGCGGGCGCAGCCGGGCTCGTCGTCTTCACCCTGCTCTGGCTCGTGCTGCCGCTGCTGGTCCTCCGCCGCGCCGGAGACCGGCCTGACCGCTAGGAACGGCGCGACCCGCACCCCGGGCGGCGGTATGCGGGTCAGCCCGGGTTCTCGTTGGTGCGGGCGGCCGCGCGGTTGCCCCAGACCGTCAGCCGCTCCACGAGCGCGGAGTCGAGCCTCCGCCGCGCCGTGTGACCCTCGACGGTCTCGGTCGGTCCACCCGGCCCGCTCGGTAGGAGCCGAGCGACGATCGACATCGCCGCTGCGGTGGTCGCTGGGGCGACGCCGGCCACCCGGGAGCCCACCTTGGCCAGCGGCGTGAGGATGACGATGCTCCGACCCCGGAGGACACCGCGCACGATGCGCGCGGCGGCTCGCTCGGCGTCCATCGAGACCAGGGGCATCGACGCGCCTGGGGCGAACCACGCGTACTCCGCGGGCGCGTCGCCGGTGAACTCGGCCCGAAGGTGCGACCCGGTCCGCATCAGCCCCGGTGCGACCGTGGTGGCCGTGACCCCGGTTCCGGCGAGCTCGGCGCGCAGGCCGTTCGTGAACCCCACGGCGGCGAACTTGGCCGTGCTGTACGGCAGCAGGTGCGGAACGCTGACCAGCCCACCGACCGACGCGATGACACCGAACCGACCACGGCCGCGCGCCCGCATCCGGGGGACCAGGGCCAGGGCCAGGTTGATCGGACCCCACTGCATGGTGCCGATCGCCTCCTCGAAGTGAGCGCGGGTCAGCGAGGACAGCGGCCCGACCTGAATGACCCCGGCGACGTGGACCGCCACCTCGACCGGACCGAGCTCGTCCTCCACCCGCGCCAGCCGCTCCTCGACGAGGTCGGCGTCGCGGACGTCACAGACCATCGCGCCGGCGTTGATGCCCTCGTCGGCCAGGGCGAGCACCGCGCGGTCCAGCTCCTCGGCGTCCCGCGCCCACAGCACGGGCAGGAAGCCGCGCCGGCCGAGCTCGCGAGCGATGAGCAGGCCGAGGCCGCGAGAGCCTCCGGCGACGAGGGCGACGGGTCCGGTGGTGGTCATGCGAGAGAAGTACCCGCTCCTCGCCACGACACGCATACCGACCAGTGCGGTTAGGCCCGGAGCGGGCGGGTACTGAGCCGGCATGCGCGCACTCACATGGCAGAGCAAGGGTCATGTCGAGGTCCAGGAGGTTCCGGACCCGACGATCGAGGAGCCGACGGACGCCGTCATCCGGATCACGTCGACGGCGATCTGTGGTTCGGACCTGCACCTCTACGACGTCCTGGCGCCGTACCTCACTCCCGGCGACGTGCTCGGCCACGAGTTCATGGGCGTCGTCGAGGAAGTCGGGGCCGAGGTGGGCGACCTCAGCGTCGGTGACCGTGTCGTCGTGCCGTTCAACATCTCCTGCGGCCGGTGCTGGATGTGCACGCACGGCTTGCAGTCGCAGTGCGAGACGACCCAGGTGACCGAGGAGGGCAAGGGAGCCCGGCTGTTCGGGTACACGAGCCTGTACGGCGCGATCCCGGGCGGTCAGGCGCAGTACGCCCGCGTCCCGCAGGCGCAGTACGGCCCGATCCGGATCCCTCACGAGGGTCCGGACGAGCGGTACCTCTACCTCTCCGACATCCTCCCCACCGCCTGGCAGGGGGTGCAGTACGCCGACCTGCCTCCCGACGGCACTCTCGCCGTCATCGGTCTGGGGCCGGTCGGCCAGCTGGCCACCCGCGTCGGCCGGCACGTCGGCGCCGGTCGCGTCATCGGCGTCGACCTCGACCCGGCGCGCCTGGCGGCGGCCGCGGCGCACGGCGTCGAGACCCTCGACGTGAGGTCGGTGGACGACGTCGGCGACGCCATTCTCACGATGACCGGCGGCCGCGGCGCCGACTCGGTCATCGACGCGGTCGGGATGGAGGCGCACGGCAACCCGGTGGCCGAGAAGGTCATCGGGATCGCCAGCAGCCTGCCCAAGCCGGTCGCCCGCGCCGCCACCAACCGGTTCGGCATCGACCGGCTCGAGGCCCTGTACGCAGCCCTCGGGGCGGTCCGCCGGGGTGGGACGGTGTCCTTGCTCGGCGTGTACGGCGGGATGGCCGACCCGATGCCGATGATGGACATGTTCGACAAGCAGGTCACGCTGCGAATGGGCCAGGCCAACGTGCGCCGCTGGAGTGACGAGCTCCTGGGTCTGCTTTCCCAGTCCGATGACGTGTTCGGCGTGGAGAGCCTGGCTACACACCACCTCTCGCTCGAGTCGGCGCCCGACGCGTACTCGATGTTCAAGGAGAAGCGGGACGGCTGCATCAAGGTCGTGCTCGACCCCGCCGCCTGACCAGCCGGCCGGCCTCCGTCCGCGAGGCACCGACCCCGACATTCCCCGAAACCCGCCCTCCGCGCCGGCGTTTCCGGTGTCATGTGAGCAGGCCGGACGACGAGCGGAGGGGCGGTGTCAGCAGACGCGATCCGCATCGAGCTGCTTCCCGCCCGCCTGGGGGACTGTCTGCTCGTCGAGTGTCTCCGCGAGGGCCGCGACCCGTGGCGGCTGCTCGTCGACGGGGGACCCCCGGACACCTGGCCGCTCCTGCAGGAACGGCTGGCCCGTCTGGCCGACGACGGCCAGGGCGTCGACGTCGCCGTGGTGACGCACATCGACAGCGACCACATCGGCGGGATGGTGCCGCTGCTCCGTGACCCGGCCGCTCGCGCGATGGTGGGAGATGTCTGGTTCAACGGCGAGCCTCAGCTCCCGGACGAGGTCAGGGAGCGGGCGCGGAGCGTGACGCAGGGGGAGGCGGTCGGTGCGGCGCTGGCCGGGTCCGGCCGGCAGGCGGCGGTCCCGTGGAACGCGGCCTTCGACGGTGGGGCCGCCGACGTGGGGGAGCCGGGGGGCTTCGTCGCGGTGTCGGTGGTCGACGGGCCGGCGGTCACCCTCCTGTCCCCGACGACGAAGCGGCTGACGGCGCTGGGTCGCCGCTGGCGGGAGACCCTGGCGGAGGCGGACGCCGCCGACGAACGCGACCGCGAGCTGGACACGCCGTCACCTCTCGTCGACCTGGTCCCCCTGTCTGCGCGGCGGACCGGTAGTGACGGCTCGACGCCGAACGGCAGCAGCATCGCCCTCCTGCTGGAGCATCGGGGCGCCAGCGTGCTGCTCGCCGCCGACGGCTTCGCGTCGGTCCTCACCAAGGGCCTCGTCGCTCTGGCGCAGCATCGAGGCGTGGAGGCGCTGGCCGTCGACGCGGTGAAGGTGCCGCACCACGGCAGCCGGGGGAACGTCAGTGTCGCTTTCGTGCGCGCGGTTCCAGCGCGGCACTACCTCGTCTCGACGAACGGCGACATCTTCCATCACCCCGACGACGAGGCCGTCGCCCGGATCGTCACGGGTGCGCCCCGAGGCGCGACGCTGTGGTTCAACTACCGCACGCCGCGGACCGCGCGATGGGACGACCCGGCGCTGCGGGCCGAACACGGCTACGACGTGCGCTACCCGGACGACGAGGCCGGCGGCGTGGTCCTGACCCTGCCTGCCCGCGAGTGACGCGCATACCGGACCGTTGCTCAGCCCGCCCGGCTGGCCTCGATGAGCTGGGTCAGGCCGTCCCGGAGCTCCTCCAGCTCGTCCAGGCTCATGTCCAGCCGGTCGAGGATCGCAGGCGGTATGCGTTCGGCCCGGGATCGAGTGCGGCGTCCCCTCGCGGTCAGCGAGACGGCCAGCGCCCGGACGTCGCGCGGGTCACGATCGCGCGTCACCATCCCGTTGGCCTCCAGGCGCTTCAGGAGCGGAGAGAGCGTCGCCGGCTCGAGGCTGAGCCGCCGCCCCAGCTCCGCGACGGTGAGCGGGCTCTCCTCCCACAGCGCGAGCATGACGAGGTACTGGGGGTGGGTGAGCCCCATCGGCTCCAGCAGCGGCCGGTAGAGGGCGATCACGTTGCGGGAGGCCACGGCGAGGGCGAAGCAGACCTGCCGGTCGAGAGCGAGCAGGTCCTCGGTCGGCGCGGGTTCGGGTGCGGTCGAGGCGCGGCTCACGTCGTCATCCTAGCCGGGAACGGCGTATAATTAGTGTACTGATCATCAGGGCACTAAGGATGTGGCAAGCGATGAGCAAGGCCGACTCGGAGGGGCTGTCCCTCGGGTACCGGATCTTCTACCGGATCAAGTACATCGGCCTGAGCGTGTTCGGTCCGGCCCAGCTGGGTGACGACGAGGACCCGCGCGCCCGGATGCGCCGAGAGCGCGAGCGCAAGGTGGCCGCCGCCCGTCGCGCGAAGACCGGCGCGTCCTGAACCCCGCGACGACCGGTCAGCGCAGCGCCTTCGCGGACGCGCGGTCGTTCGCCTTCTGGAGCGCGTCGACGAGCTCGGCCTTGGTCATCCGGGACCGGCCCTTGACGTCGAGCCGGGTAGCCAGCTCGTAGAGGTGCTGCTTGCTCGCGTTGGCGTCGACCCCGCCGGCGGTCGGGGTGGTCGAGTCACGCGGTCGGTCCTCCTCGGCCCGAGCGTCGGACGGTCCGTACTCGTCCTTGGGCTCCCAGTGGTCGCCGACCTTCTCGTGGGTGTGCTTGAGGGAGGCGAACGCCGTCTGGTACGAGCGCCGTTCGTCGTCGTACTGTGACATCGCCGAGTCGAACGTCTCCGCGAACGTCTGCTGCGCCTTGCGGCCCGAGCGCTGCAGCGTGCTCGGCAGCTCGTCCTTCTTGGCCTTGCCGCTCTGGGTGGTCTTCGGCATCCCACCAGCGTGGCACGCCATTTCCGCGCCCGCGATTCAGAGCGCTCGGCAGCGGCCGCCACCGGCCACAAGGTCTGCGCAGAGGCTGTGATCGGTGCGCAGACCGTGCACAGTGTGCGCGCCGACCTCTAGATCTGCGCGTACCGCGATTCCGCGTCGAAGCGACCCGTCAGCCGGGCAGTTCGGTCTCGGCGTTCTCCGCGGCCTGGTCCTCGCCGGTCGGGTGGTCGGTCGCCGCGGGATCGCCGTCCCGGCTGGTGTGGTCGGCGTCGGGCTCGCCGTCGGTGGACGCGGTCGTCGGTCGGTTGGTCATGACATACGTATGCCCCGAAGGAGAGCAGCTATGCAGCTGGCGCTCCCTGACCGGAAGGCGGTTCCTTGGCTGGCGGTTCCTGGTGTGGGGCATGCTTCGTGGGTGACCTACGACTGTGTGGTGGTTGGCGCCGGAGCAGCGGGCGTCACGACGAGCCGAGCTCTGGCCGAGGCCGGCCTCGACCACGTCGTGCTCGAACGGGGCGACATCGGCAACACGTGGGCGACGCAGCGCTGGGACGCCTTTCGGCTCAACACTCCCGGGTCGATGAACGCCCTGCTCGGCGATGTCGCGCCGCACGAGTACTCCACGCGTGACGAGACGGTCGCACTGCTCAAGGCGCGCGCCACCGGACTGCCGATCCGCACCGGGATCACCGTGACCGCTGTACGGCGAGTCGGCGACACGCTCCGGGTCACGACGGCGGACGAGGAGCTCGAGACGCGGACGCTGGTGGTCGCGAGCGGCCCGAAGAACGTGCCGCTGGTCCCGGAGATGGCGGCGAACCTGGCCCCGCACCTGAACGCCATCAACGCTGACGACTACCGCAACGCGGGCGCACTGCCCGAAGGTGCCGTGCTGGTCGTCGGGGGCGGCCAGAGCGGCGGACAGATCGCCGAGGACCTCGCCCTCGGTGGGCGCACTGTGTGGTGGTCGACGAGCCGGATTGGGCGGTACCGCGCGCGGTACCGCGGCCGGGCCCTGCTCGACTGGCACGTGGACGCCGGCTGGTGGGCGACCCCGCCCGAGGCGGTGCCCGACCCCGCCGCCAAACGTGCGGCCACGCCCCTCATCGCCTCCAACGGCCGTGACCTCGGGATCCCGAAGCTCGGTCGGATGGGGGTGAACCTGCTCGGCCGGCTCGCCGAGGTGGACGGAACCCGACTGGGGTTCGCCGGCGACGTGAACGCGTTCGTGGCCTTCGGGGACGAGGTGGCGAGCACCCTCGAGACGATCGCCGACGACTACATCGCGGCGGCCGGTCTCGACGCGCCGCCGGCCGAGCCGGACGACGGTCGCGGGCCGGTGGACGCGCCCGCACGGCCGTCACTGGACCTGGAGCGCGAGGGCATCACGACGGTGATCTGGTCCACCGGGTTCGCGGGCGACTACCGCTGGCTCGGCGAGCTGGACGACGACGCCTACGGGTTCCCGCTCCTGGATCCGGGCGGAGCAGCGATCGGCGACCCGGCGGTGCGGTTCGTCGGCATGCCGTGGCAGTCCACGCGGGCGTCCGCGATCCTCCACGGCATGCCGCTCGACGTCCGTCGCGCGGTCGACGGCGTCACCAGTCGGCTCGCTTCCCGCTAGACCCCCGGCTTGGTGGCCTTCTGCGAGCGGGCCCGCTGCTCGGCCATGTGCTGGTCGAACTCCTCGCGCCAGGACTCGCTGACGGCGATGCCGGCCCGCTGCGCCTCCTCCGTGCTCAGCTCGACCGGGAAGCCGAAGGTGTCGGAGAGAACGAACAGCTCCGCGCCGGTGACCCCCGTCTTGCGGTAGCCGCGCAGCTGCTTGATGCCCTTGCGCAGGCTCCGTCGGAAGGCCTGCTCCTCCTTGGACAGCACGGCCACGACGTAGTCGGCGTGCTCGCCGACCTCGGGGTAGTGGACGTCGTAGATGCCGGCGATCGTCGGGATGATCTGCGGGAAGAAGTTCTCCTCGAGGCCGAGGTCGAACGCATACCGGACCGCTCGCCGGATGAGCCGGCGCATGACGTAGCCCTGGGCCTTGTTACTCGGGCGGACCCCGTCCACCGCGAGGAACGTCGCGCCGCGCAGGTGGTCGGCGATGACCCGCATGGCGACGGTCTCGTCCTCGTAGGTCTTGCCGGACAGGTCCTGGAGCTTCTCGATGATCGGCCAGAGCAGGTTGATCCGGAACACGTCGGAGGTGTCGATCGACGCGGCGGCGATGCGGGCGAGGCCGCCGCCGTAGTCGACGTTCTTACGAGGGAGCGGCGCGAACCCCGTCTCGGTGCGCTGGTACTCCATGAAGACCGAGTTGCCGATCTCGAGGAAGCGGCCGCAGTCGCAGTTCTGGTGGCAGTTGACCCCCCACGCCGGGTCGTGCTCGACCTCGGGGTAGAGGTAGAACAGCTCGCTGTCGGGTCCACCGGGCTCGCCGACCGGCATCGACTCGGCGTCGCCGCCGCGGCACCACCAGTTCTTCTTGCCGTAGAAGGCGATCCGGGCACCGTTGGTGCCCACCTCCGCGGCGTGCTCCTCGGTGTCGACCTCGGCCTGGTCGGCGCTGACGCCGGCCTCGGTGAACAGCCGCGTCCAGATCTCGGCCGACTCGGTGTCCTTGGGGATGCCGTGGGCGGGGTCGCCGATGAAGCATGAGACGTAGATGCGGTTCGGGTCGAGGCCGACCTTCTCGGTGAGGAAGGTCCACACCTGCGGCAGCTGCTCCTGCTTGAAGTAGTCGCCCAGGCTCCAGTTGCCGAGCATCTCGAAGAAGGTCGTATGCCGGTTGTCGCCGACCTCGTCGATGTCTTGAACGCGCAGGCAGGTCTGGCTGTCGGCGACGCGGGTCCCCGCGGGGTGGTCGGCCCCGAGCAGGTACGGCACCAGTGGCTGCATGCCGCTGCCGGTGAAGAGCGTGGAAGGGTCGTCGTGGGGGATCAGGGGCGCGCGGGGGATTACGACATGGCCGGTTTCGGTCATGTACTCGAGGTAAACCCGGCGGATGTCGTCGGCCTTCATGGCGTGATTCCACACCAGTGGAGGCACCCTGTCGAGGAAATCGCTGACCAACGGGACGAGTTGTTGCGAACAACTTGTCGTCGGCTCGTCCAGTGCGTTAACGTCGGCACCTCACGGGGGATGCGCACTTGAGGCGCCTTGCCAGGTGCGATTCCTGGGTCCTCCACCAGCCCGAGGCCCGCGAGACTTCTCGCGGGCCTCGGTCATTCCCCGGAAAGGTTGCGGTCGCACACTGCGACCGACGGGCACTCGCGGTCGGAGCCCAGGCACGCGGCGACGTCGCAGGCCCGACAGAAACGCGCGGGGTCGGTGGTGTCACCGAGCACGACGGTCGCCACGAGGTCGAGGGCAGCGACGAACCGGCTGAGCTCAGCGCCGTCCGGCAGCGCGTCCCGCAGCGCCGACTCGACCGGCTCGCGCTCCCGGTCGAGCAGCGCGGTCGCCGCCCGCCGGCCCTTGGCGGTGAGCCCCAGCCAGACCCGCCGGTCACCGGCACGCCGGTCGCGCGCGATGAGTCCGGCCTCGACGAGCCGGTCGACCAGCCGGACGCACGCCGGCTGCGACAGGCCGAGGGCGAACTGGAGCGTCTCGCTGGTCGCGGCACCACGCCAGGCGAGCAACGTGACCGCGTCCCGCGCGCTGGGGTGGTCGAGCGGGGCCGCGGTGGGCGCGCCGACCGGCTGGAGGTTGCGCGCCAGCGCCCGCAGGACGTTAGCGCCGTGCTGCAGCTCCGCGAGTTCGGGCGAGCTCATCGACGACTCCTCTTGACGGCGAGGTCAGAACTATGCACGATGCATACATAAGTATGCGTCGTGCATAGATTACCCCCTGTCTCTCGAAGGAGCGCCATGTCCACACGAGTCCGGGCCGCCGCCGTCCTGGTGTCGGCCGTCGTCACCGCCGCCACCGCGATCGTCGTCCCTGCCGCGAGCGCCGTTGCGGGCCCGCCGTCGACGACCGCCGTCGACTACGACAACGACGTCCGTACGATCCCGGCCGGGGCGCCGTTCTGCGCGTTCCCCATCGAGCGCGTCCTCGACGGACGGCTCTGGACCCGGACCTACACCGACGACGCCGGGACCGTCACGCGGGAGCAGCGTTGGGTCAGTGACTTCAGCTACACGCTGCGCAACCCGGCGAACGGCAAGGAGCTGACCTCGC
The DNA here is from genome assembly GCA_963787725.1 of uncultured Actinomycetota bacterium. Lineage (GTDB taxonomy): Bacteria > Actinomycetota > Actinomycetes > Actinomycetales > Dermatophilaceae > Lapillicoccus. The sequence goes on from CAWBEH010000012.1 coordinate 81,662, forward strand.
GTCTGGGCGGCACCGTGACGACGTGGTTCGGCGCGGACGGGTCGACGCGGACGGTCATCGCCGGGAACGACCTCAACTTCACCCAGCCGGGCAGCGGGCGGCTCGTCGGGTACGTCGGGCGGTACGTCGAGGTGGCTCAGCCGGACGGGACGGTCACCATCGAGATGCAGACGCCGAGCTTCGCGGACACGGTGTTCCCCGAGGTCTGCGCGGCTCTCGCCTGACGGTGAGCGGCTAGCGGAGGGCCACCCACTGGCCGTGCGGGTGAGCGGTCCCGAGCACCGCCGGGGAGTGCTCGACCCCGTCTCGCCAGCGACGCGCGGCCAGCACCGTGGTCTGGCCGCGGTCCTCCGGGCGTTCCGCGGGCGTCCTGACGCCGGGCATGCAGCCCGGAGGTTCCGCGGTCAGCCAGGTCAGCGGGCCGTCGGCGGCCGCTGCCGCGAGGGCGGTCGCGACCTCGGAGCGGCGGTCCCGGGCCACGTAGGTCAGCGCCCACGAGCTGAACACGACGAGGTGTCCCTCCGGCGGCGCGGCGGCGCGGGCCGCCTCCAGCACCGCCGGCAGGTCGTCCACCATGTCGCCGCGCACGACCGGGCTCGGTACGCCCGAGAGCAACCGGACCGCCGACCGGAAGCGCTCCACCCGTCCCGGCACATCCGGCCAGAGGCACGCCTCGAGCCACCGCACCGCCTCCGTGTCGGCGAGGTCGACGGGGTGACGGTCGAGGCCGGACCGGCCGACGATCCGCGGCAAGGTCGGGATGGCGCGCTCGCCGAGCGGCGGGTCGGAGCGGTCCTCGCCCCAACAGCGCACCGACGACGCCGGGTCACCCAGAGAAACGGTGCCGCGGGGGCCGGCCAGCTCGATGGCGTAGCGGTCCACCTCGAGGAGCAGCCCGGCGCTGGCGCCCATCTCGACCAGGACGACGGGCAGCCTCGGCCGGTCCGCGACGGCGAGTGCGAGGGCCGGCGCGAGGTACACGCACCGGTTCACCTCGTTGGTCTGGGTGGTGTGCGAGGCGATGACCGCCCGCAGCTCGTCCTGACGGTCCAGGACCGTCCGACGCACGTCGGGCCACGGGTCACCGGCCGGCAGGCGGTCGCGGCCGACGACGCTGGCGTACCACCGGGCCGCCGGCAGGTCCGGTTCCCGGAGCACGAGGTCGTGAAGCGCCGCGAACCAGAGGATCGGGCGGTCCTGGCCGGGTCCGGCCGCCAGCAGCAGCTCGGCCGTGGCGGGGTCGGCCGCGACGGCGCGGCTCACCGCGCTATAGAGCGGGAGCTCTGAGTAGGTCGCGGCGAACTCCGCGAACCCGCTCTGCACCGTCGCCAGGTCCGCCCCGGGCGTTGCCACGCACTCACGCTAGCCGTCCGCCGTGGGAGTCAAGAGCCGCGCCCCGACCCGCGCTGGCCGGTCGTCTACCCGCGTCGTCTACTCGCGTCGTATGCCCGGTCGTATACCCGGTCGTATGCCCGGAGATGTCGTGATGACGACCAGATCAGTCATACGACCGGGTATTCGACGACCGTGAACGCCGCACCGAATGTCATGCCGGCGACGTCGCTCGTCGACGCGCGCGGCACTCCCGGTTCGAATACCCGGTCGGGTAACGCGATCGGTCGTGATCACCGCCGGATCAGGTACCCGACCGGGTATGCGACCACCGTGTGCGGCGCGGGCGGTCAGACCGACCGACCTCAGCGCGGCATCTGGTGGCCCTCGGGCCGGTCGTCGGTGTACGCGTACTCACGGCCGGGGCTGCCGTCCGGGCGGAGCCAGCGGACGACCAGCTCGTCGCGCGCGCCGAACCGGACGAGGTGCCGTCCCACGACGTCCTCGATGAGGTCCAGGCGTGCGGCGGCCTTGCTGGGGTCCGTACCGGGCTTCAGCTCGACGTGCAGCATCAGCTGGTCCGGCGTGGCGCGCAGCGCGCAGCGCCCGCCGTCGAAGACGACCAGGCCGGTCGCCGTGTGCTCGTCCCACTCCGTGACGAGGCGCCGCCCCAGGTGGGCGGCCAGCTGCTTGCCGTACCGGCCCGCACGCGGCGTCTCCACGGCGGCGGAGCTGGAGAGGGACTCGGTGGTCGTCATAGGCGTGATTGTCGGGCCGCCGGCTGTGAAGGCGTGAGCGTTTCCACGGCGCGGCGGCACATTGTCGGTACCAGAGTGCATCCCGATGCCGGTCGCCCGAGGAAAGGAGGGCGTACCGCCGTCCAACGACGCTCGGCGGGTCACCACGTTCGGAGGAGTTGTGATGAAGCTGCGTCGCTCGATCGCCCTCACTGTCGCGGCAGGGGCCGCCGTTCTCATGGCCGCGCCCTCAGCCGCCTCGGCCGCCCCGTCCGCCCCGGCGCCCACCGGTACCCGGAGCCTGGCTGCCGTCCTCACCGCGAACGGCAACGGCCAGTTCGACGGCAACCCGTTCGACTACGACATCGTCACCCAGGCGGTCCTCGCGGTCGTCGCGGCCAAGCCCTCCAGCCCGGTAGCACTGCTCACCCAGGGCGACGTCGCGCTGACCGCCTTCCTGCCGCCGGACTTCGCCTTCCGTGACCTGGTCCGGCAGCTGACCGGCACCAGGTACGCCAGCGAGCAGGAGGTCTTCACCCGGCTGGTCGCCGCCGTCGGCAACAACATCGACGTCATCGAGACCGTGCTGCTCTACCACGTGGTGCCGGGCGCGACCATCACCTCGACGGACGCGCTGAACGCCGACAACGCAGCGCTGACCACCGCTCAGGGCGGAGCGATCACGGTCGACGTCATCGCCAAGTGGCTGGGCATCGTCAAGCTCGTCGACCAGGACACGAACGACGCCAACCCCTACCTGAACCCGTTCGCGCTCAACATGAACAAGGGCAACAAGCAGATCGCCCACGGGATCACCGCCGTCCTGCGGCCGCTCGACCTGCCGTGACGGCCTAGCTCGCGACGGCGAGCCCCCGAGCACCCCGGGCGGGCGACGGCCCACTCCCCGCCCGCCCGGGGCCATCGGCGCCTCACCGTTCCCGGACCACGGCGACCTGGCCCGGCCCGAGACGGATTCCGTCGACGTCGAGGTCGGCGACGAGGTCACGTCCGGCGACCGCGACCTCCTGGGTGTCGCCGGTGTCGTTGGCGAGGAACAGCCACGACGCGCCGGATGAACGACGACGCACGGCGTCGACACCGGGCGGCAGACCCTCGATCACGGGGTTCACTCCGGCCGCGTCCAGCAGGTCGCCCAGCAGTGCGTCGAACGACACGTCGTCGGGCAGCGTGGAGAGGTACCACGCACCACCGGCCCCGACGACCCGGCGCGTCACCGCCGGCCGCCCCGCAAGGGGACCCGACGCATACCGGTCGAGCACCGTCGACCCCGTGGCGGTGACGTCCTCACTCCAGAGCGTCGCCGTTCCGCCGTTCTCGAGGTTCGCGGTCTCGTCGGACGCGAGCGGGAAGAGCTCCTCGACCCGGACGCCGAGGAGGTCGCGGAACGCCCCGGGGTACCCGCCGAGCCGTACGTGGTCGTCCTCGTCGGCGATCCCGGAGAAGAACGTCACGAGGACCTGGGCGCCCGCGTCGGCGGCCGCGCTCACCCGCGCGGCGTTCTCGTCGGTGACGAGGTAGAGGGTCGGGACCACCACCAGCCGGTATGCGTCGAGCGCGGCCGACGGGTGCACGACGTCGGCAGTCACCCCTCGAGCGCGCAGCAGCCGGTGGACGGTCTCGGCGACGAGGGAGCCGTCGAGCCGTGCCGACGGCATCGCCGGGCCGCCGACCGCCCAGACGGCCTGGTAGTCCCAGAGCAGGGCGACCTGCGACTCCACCCGGCTGTCGCGGACCTCGCCCAGCCGCTGGGCGATCTCGCCGAGACGGCACGCCTCCCGGAACCGCGCGGAGTCCGGGCCCGCGTGCGGCACCAGCGCCGAGTGGAACTTCTCCGACCCGGCCCGCGACTGGCGCCACTGGAAGAAGCCGATCGTGTCGGCGCCACGGGCGACGTGGGCGAGGCTGTCGCGGATCGTCTGGCCCGGCGCCTTGGCGCGGTTCACGGGCTGCCAGTTGACCGCCGAAGTCGAGTGCTCCATGAGCAGCCACGGGACCCCGTCGGCCAGCCCGCGGGTCACGTCGGCGCTGAACGCCAGCTCGGCCCGCGGGTGGGGCAGGCTGTCCACCACGTAGTGGTCGGCGCTGACGACGTCCTGGTGCGGCGCCCACTGGTGGTAGTCGAGATGGCGGAAGCTCGGCATCGGCATGAAGTTCGTCGTCACGGGCACACCGGGGGAGAGGCGGGCCAGGAGCGCCTTCTCGGCGAGGAAGAAGTCGAGGAGCGCGTCCGACTGGAACCGGGTGTAGTCGAGCCGGTGGGTCGGGTTGGCGAACGTCGTCGTGCGTCGCGGCGGCAGCACCTGGTCCCAGTCGGTGTAGCGCTGGCTCCAGAACGCCGTGCCCCAGGCGTCGTTGAGGGCATCGAGGCCCTCGTACCGCGTTCGTAGCCACACCCGGAAGGCGCCGGCGCAGGTGTCGCAGTAGCACGGGAGGTTGTGGCACGCGTACTCGTTCGAGACGTGCCACATCGCCAGGGCGGGGTGGTCGTGGTACCTCGTCGCGAGCCGGGTCGTCAGGGCGAGGGCGTGCTCCCGGTAGGGCGCGGCATTCGGACACCAGGCCTGCCGACTGCCCGGCCAGAGCGTGTGGCCGTCGTGGTCGACGGGCAGCGTCTGCGGGTACGCCTGGGAGAACCATGGCGGCGGGGTCGCCGTGGCGGTGGCCAGGTCCACGGCGATGTCGGCGCCGGCCATGAGGTCCATGACCTCGTCGAGCCAACCGAACTCGTACTCGCCCTTCGCCGGCTCCAGCCAGGACCACGCGAAGACGCCCAGGGTGACGAACGAGACACCGGCCCGGCCCATCAGCTCGACGTCCTCGAGCCAGGTCTCGCGGGGCCACTGCTCCGGGTTGTAGTCGCCGCCGAACGCCACCCGGTCCTGGGGCCACCGTCGCATGGCGGCCAGCCTCATGGGCGTCCGGGCGCGACGTCAACCGAGCGGCCTCAGCCGGTGTCCGCAGGCGGCGCGACCTCGCGCTCGAACACCCCGTCGTGGTGGCGGAACGCGCGAACCGACATCACCAGTGCCACGCCGAGGACGACGAGCGCGGTGCTCAACGTGACGCGCAGCGCCGTGCCCGCCCCGGCGGGCAGGGTCGCCTGGTACACCGTCATCAGCACCGCGGCGCCGATAGCGGAGCCGATGCGCTGCCCGGTCTGCAGGGCACCGCCAGCGGCGCCGCCCATCCGCGGGGGGACATCGGCCAGGGTCAGCGTGATGTTCGGTGACACGACGGCGCCGCCCCCGAACCCCGTCAGGAACATCAGCGGCGCCGCCACCCAGGCCAGCCCACTGGGGTCGTGACCGGCGACGAACAGGGCCAGGAGGCATACCCCCGCCATCGTCGCGGCGAGCGCGATGACCGTGAGCCGGCGTCCGAACCGGGGGACGAAGCGACCGGCCAGCGGCGAGGAGATCGCCGAGCCGAGGGCGAACGGCATGAGGAGGAGACCGGCCTCGAGCGGCGCGTACCCCAGCCCCGTCTGCAGGTAGACGGAGAGGACCAGGAGGATCCCGGTATAGCCGGCGAAGTACGTCGAGCCGACGAGCAGTCCGTTGGTGTAGCCCGGCAGCCCGCGCAGCAGACCGACGTCGAGCAGCGGCGGCCGGTCCGCCTCTCGGAGGCGTCGCTCCCACCGGACGAACGCCCACGCGAAGAGCGGCACGCCGAGAAGGATGAGCAGTGGCCAGCGGTGGCCGCCCTCGACGCTGACGATGGGGTAGAGCAGGCAGAGCACCGTCACGCCGAGGAGGAGCGCGCCGACGACGTCGATGCGGTTGTCCGCCCGCTCGGACGTGTGCAGCCGGGCCGGGACGAGGCGGGCCACGCCGACCATCGCGACGAGGCCGATGGGGATGTTGACGAGGAACAGGTACCGCCACCCGTTGTCGGGCCCGGCTGCGGCGATGATGAGCCCACCGATCACCGGTCCGGCGGCGGACGACACGGAGACCGTCGCTCCGAAGACGCCGAACGCGCGGGCTCGCTCGGAGCCACGGAAGAGGTCCTGGACGAGCCCGGAGTTCTGCGGCGTGAGCAAGCCGGCCATGGCGCCCTGGACGAGGCGGGCGACGATGACGAGGGCCACGTTCGGGGCGAACCCGACGGCGGCACTGGACACGATGAAGCCGACCAGGCCGAGGAGCATCATCCGCCGCCGGCCGTAGGCGTCGCCGAGGCGCCCGCCGGCCACGAGGGTCAGGCCGAAGGCGAGCAGGTAGCCGGAGACGACCCACTGGATCGCGCTGGCCGACGTGTCCAGACCTTGCTGCATCGAGGGGATCGCCACGTTGACGATGGAGACGTCGAGCAGCGACATGAACCCGACGACGAGGGAGACCGAGAGGATCCGCCAGCGCCGTGGGTTCGGGACCCAGTCACCGTCGGGCGGGGTCGAGGACGCCGCCACCCGGCGCTCGACGTCCTCGGTCACGTCGTCCACCATGCCCCACGATGCTGAGCCTCACTCGGGAGGGCGTCGGGATGGACGGGGACGCGACGATCGCGTCGTTCGCACCCGTCGTCTGCCGGGTCGTGCACTCGACCCACGCCTGAGGCGGGGTCCAGCCGGCGCGAGTCAGCCGTCGGCGAGGGCGACCGCCCGGCGCAGCCCTGCCGCATACGCCTCGGGTCGTTCCCACGCGCCGAAGTGGCCACCGTCGGGCTCGAGCTTCCAGTCGCGCACGTCGAAGACCCGTTCGGCGAACTCGCGCGGCGCGGGGACGAGGTCCTTCGGGAACATCGTGACGCCGGTGGGCACGGTCGTGGCCGGGGCGGCTCCGGAGTTCTCGGAGTACGGCGCGAACGACGTGCCGATGGCGCCGCTGACCCAGTAGAGCGTCACCCAGGTAAGCAGCTCGTCGCGAGGGAACACGGACTCGACGTCGCCGCCGCTGTCGCTCCATGAGCGAAGCTTCTCCAGGATCCAGGCGAGCAGTCCGGCGGGGGAGTCGCCGAGGGCGGCCGCGAGGGTATGCGGCTTGGTGGCCTGCTCGAGCGCGTAGGCACCCTCGGCCATCTGCCAGGTGCGCCCCGCATCGAGGTAGTCGCGCTCCGCGTCGTCGAGGTCGTCGGGATCGACCGCGAAGAGATGCGAGTAGGGGATGTCGGTGAGGTGGAGAGCCGAGACGGCCTCGGGGTGGGCCGCGGCCAGATGCTCTGCCACCGAGCTGCCGATGTCGCCGCCGGAGACGACGTAGCGCTCGATCCCGAGCTCGGCCAAGGCGTCGGCGACGAGCTCGGCCATGTCGGGCGTCGACATGCCCGGCGGGTCGGTCGGCGCAGACCACGGGTAGCCGGGGAGGCAGGGGACGACGACGTCGAGGTCGGTGAGCAGCGGCAGCACCCGGTCGAACCGCAGGAACGAGTCGGGCCAGCCGTGCAGCAGGACCACGGTCGGCCCGTCGCCGCGCTGCCGTACCGCCCGCATACCCCGGCTGCCGGCCTCGGCGGCGACCACCCACGGCAGCGACCGCAGGCGGTCCTCGTGAACCCGCCAGTGGTACCCGTCGCGCCAGTACGCGAGCAGGTCGGCGAGGTAGGCGGCGTCGGTGCCGCGCTCCCAGCTCGCCGGGCCGGCGAGGGGCACGATTCTCGTCGCGCGCAGTCGGTTGCGGAGGTCGTCGAGGACGGTGTCGTCGACGCGGTCGGGTGTCGCAGACATCCCCTCAGTCTTGTCGCGGGGACCGACAGCGGCGCGTCGAGAACGAGTCCCGCACCGGTGCGCGCAGGTTTCTCACCGTGCGCGCACGGTGCAATCTGCGCGGAAGGTCACCAACCTGCGCGCGCCGCGGCTGATCCCAGGTCAGGCGGAACGGCGGGACCGTTCGACGGTTGACGCGCGGAGCCCCCGGAGGTCCACGCCCTCGTCACGCAGCATCCGGACCCCGAGACCGCTGCCCTCGTCGAGAACGCCGAGCAGCAGGTGCTCCGAGCCGATCCGCGTGTCGCCGAGCGTGATCGCCTGGCGGAGCCCGCACTCCAGCGACTTCTTGGCCCGGGCGGTGAACGGGATGTGTCCGCTGCGTCCCCAACGACGACCGCCGGGGCGTCCGGGAACGTCGTCGAGCGCGCCGGCGCCGAAGGTCTCCTCGACCGAGCGACGCACGTCGTCGAGGTCGATCCCGATGCTCTGGAGCGCGTCGGCATCCAGGCGGCCGCTGGAGTCGTCGTCGCCAGAGCCCCGCCGCAGCCACCGGCGCAGGCTCTCGGCGGTGACGCCGGCATCGCGGAGCACCGCGCCGGCGACGCCGTCGTCCTGGGCCAGCGCGAGGACGACGTGCTCGGTGCCGACGTGGTGGTCGCCGGCATCGGCGGCCTCTTCCTGGGCGCGGATGACAGTGCCTCGGGCGGAGGCGGTGAAGCGTTCGAACATGGTCAGTCCCTCCCGGGGGTGATGCGTGGGCCGTGCTTCTGGTGGACCGCCTGGCGGGACACGCCGAGGACGCCCGCGATGTCCTGCCAGGACCAGCCCTGCTCGCGGGCCCGCCGGACGTGGAGGTACTCGAGGCGCTCGAGCAGCTCGCGCAGCGCCACGACGGCGCGCAGTCCCTCGCCGGGGTCGCTGCTCGACGCCGTACTGGCCAGGTCGGACACGGAGGTCATGTGTGTCAAGATACGTTGACAGGCGAGCATTTGTCAACCCATCTTGACGCCGACCATGTCCGCCGAGAGGCCAACTTCGGCCGCTATGAGCGTCTCCAAAGCGACCGAAGTTGGCCTCTCGGCGGGGGAGGGGAGGGGTCAGCGGAGGGTCAGCGGAGGGGGAGGGGCGGTTGGGCCCACCAGGGGCCGGGGACCACCTCGACCCGCTCCACCCACTTGACCCAGTGGTACCCGCGACGTCCCGGCACGACGAGCCGAACCGGCGCTCCGTGCCCGGGCGAGAGCGGTGCGCCGGCCATCGACGTCGCCAGCAGGAGGTCGTCGGTCAGCGGGAGGCGTCGCGCATACCCGGTGGTGCTGGTGACGAGCACCGCGAGGCCCGGTTCGACGTCGGGGAGGAGCCGGGTCACGCGCACCCCGCGCCAGACCTGTTCGGTCCACCAGCCGCCGGTGCAGTCCAGGACAGCGGTCACCTCGTCGGTGCCGGCGAGCTCCGCGAGCCCGACCCGGCGCTCGCCGAGCGGCGACGCCACGGTCAGCGCCCACCCGGCCAGGTCGACCGCGGGGACGACATCGAGGAACCACTGGGTGACGGGAACCGCATCCGCGCCCACGTCGAACGATCCCGTCGGTCGACGGCGGTCGGCCCGGTCGACCGCCACTCCGGCGCCGGCCGCGGCGACTCCCAGACCACCGGCGGCCGCGACCACGGCACCGGTGCGCAGCAGCGACCGACGGCCCCAGTCCGTGCGGCGCACCCGTACCGGCCGTTGGACGACGTGGACGAGAGTGAGCACCGTCGCGACGACGCCCGCGGTCACGTGCAGCTGCATCGTCGTCACCGCGAGGCCTGCAGCGGTCGCCCCGACCAGGTGCGCGACCCCCGAGAGCACGGCGGCGAGGACCACCCAGGTCAGCAGGATGGAGGCCTCCCGGCCGGAGCGTCCGAGGCGTCGCAGACCGCGTCGCACGACGGGCCGCTTCCACGGGACGAGGACCAGCAGCCCGAGCCCGAGACCGCCGTGCAGCACGGCGACGAGCCACACCGGCCCGCTCCCGACGAGGAACAGCGCGACACCCGACAGCGTCGCCAGGGGGACGAGCGCAGCCAGCGCGAGGTTCGCCCAACGGCCGCTCATCTCCTCACGGTATGCCGCGTCGGCCGCGTCCGTGGCAGGCTGCCCTCCCATGGCGGCCGACGACGACCCGGGAGAGCGCAGGGACGAGGGCGATCCGCGCGACCCGGACGGCGCGGAGCGCGATGAGACCGCGACCGAGCGCGCCGACCGCAACTGGAACGAGCTGCTCCAGGAGCTGCGCGTCACGCAGACCGGCCTGCAGATCCTCACCGGCTTCCTCCTCACCGTGCCGTTCCAGCAGCGGTTCCCTGAGCTGGACCCCGCGTTGCGCCTCGTCTTCCTTTTCGCTCTGGGGATGGCCGTCATCTCCACGGTCATCGTGGTCGCGCCGGTGGCCTCGCACCGGATCCTGTTCCGGCGCAGCGCGAAGCCGGAGCTCGTCTCGTCCGCGAACCGGCTGACCAAAGCCGGGCTCGCGACCCTTGCGCTCACCATCGTCGCCGTGGTCGTGCTCGTGTTCGGATTCGTCGCTGGGACCACGGCGGCCGTCGTCGGGGGTGTGGTCGCCCTGGCGTTCTTCGTCGTCCAGTGGGTCGTCGTCCCGGCCCGCCTGCTCGGCCGGCTGGAGCGGCGTTCCGGCCAGTAGGTGTCGCCGGGCCCGCGAGGGGGTATGCGCCGCCGCAGGAACGTCGGTCAGGAGGCGGTATGCCCACAGGCTCGTTGTCGAGGCAGGAGTACCCAGGTGCCGAGCCGTGGGTTCCGGAGGACCACAGCATTCCTGCTCTCGAGGCCGCCGCACCGGCCTGCCGCGGCTGCGAGCTGTACCGCGATGCGACGCAGGTCGTGATGGGGCGCGGCGACCCGCACGCCGACCTGATGCTGGTCGGGGAGCAGCCCGGCGACAGCGAGGACCGTCAGGGCAAGCCCTTCGTCGGGCCGGCCGGCCGGCTCCTCGTCGGCGCTCTCCAGGAGGCGGGGATCGACCCCGGTCGCGCCTACGTCACCAACGCGGTCAAGCACTTCCGGTTCACCACGAAGGGCAAGCAGCGGATCCACGCGACGCCGACTCGGTGGAACGTCACCGCCTGCGGACCGTGGCTCCTGGCCGAGTTCGACGCGGTCCGCCCTCAGCTCGTGGTCGTCCTGGGCGCGACCGCCGGGCAGGCGGTGTTCGGGCCGAGCTTCCGCGTCGGCGTCTCGCGTGGCCGCCCGCTCGATGCGCCGGCCGGCTGGCGGGTCGAGGGTCCGGTCCCGACGTTCCTCGCCACCGTCCACCCCTCGTCGGTGCTGCGGTCCCGCAACCGTGAGGAAGACCACGCGGCCCTCGTCGCGGACCTAAGGGTCGTGGCGGACCACCTGCCCTGACTCAACCGTGACGGTGAGATCACGGGTGGTCCGAGGTCGGGACGGTCATGGTGCCCGGACCTTCTGTGATCACGATCGCCTCGCCGCCGCCCAGGACCGGGCCGAAGGCGCTCGCCACCGCGTACGACGTCCTCGTGCGGTCGACCGGACCCCATGCTCGGCGAGGTCCCGATCGCCTTCGTCACCGTGGCCGAACATTCCGTGTGGACCGGTCCCACGCTGGCCGAGCACTGCGCCGCACTGCTCACCGGACCGCGCCGCCCCCGCGAGGTCCGGGTCGTCGACGACCTGCCACGATCGACCCTCGACAAGGTCGCCAAGGCGCGGTTGCGCGCCCTGCTCATGGAGGAGTCCGCCGGTGCCTGAGGACGGAGCGGGCGGCCCACTGGCCGGCGTCCGGGTGGTCGAGCTGGCGGGAATCGGCCCGGGACCGTTCTGCGTCATGCTCCTCGCCGACATGGGGGCGACGGTCGTCCGCGTCGACCGCGTCGGCGGGGCCGGCGCGGACTACACCGTGAACCCCGTCATCGAGCGGGGCCGCCGGTCGGTCGCCGTCGACCTCAAGTCGCCGGACGGTGTCCAGGTGGTGCTCGACCTGGTCCGAAGAGCCGACGTGGTCCTGGAGAGCTATCGGCCGGGCGTGGCCGAGCGGTTGGGGATCGGCCCGGGGGCGTGCCACGAGACCAATGAGCGTCTCGTCTACGCGCGGCTGAGCGGCTTCGGCCAGGACGGACCGTGGGCCGGTGTCGCCGGCCATGACATCAACTACATCGGCCTCACCGGGGCGCTGTGGTCGATCGGCCGGGCCGGCGAGCGACCGGTGCCCCCGATCAACCTCGTCGGCGACCTCGGCGGGGGAGCGGCGTCAATGGCCTTCGGCATCGTCTGCGCCCTCCTGGAGGCCCGGACCAGCGGCCGCGGCCAGGTCGTCGACGCCAACGTCCTCGACGCCACGACGACGATCATGGGGTTCGTCCAGGGGCTCCGGGCGCAGGGCGTGTGGGGCCTCGACCGGGGCACGAACCTGCTCGACACCGGGGCCCCCTACTACGACACCTACACGTGTGCCGACGGCCGGTGGGTCGCCATGGGCACCGTCGAGGAGCGGTTCTTCCTGACCGCTCTCGACGTCCTCGGGTTCGCGGCCGACGACCCGCTGCGCGGCGCCCACAAGGACCGGTCGCGGTGGCCGGCCCTGCGGGATGCGCTGACCGCGGCCTTCGCCACGCGAACCCGCGATGACTGGGCCGCGGCCTTCCGCGACCACGACGCCTGCGTCACCCCCGTCCTCGACCTCGACGAGGCCACCCGCCACGAGCAGGTGGCGGCGCGTGGCGCATACCAGCCGATTCCCGGCTACGACGTCCCGCAGCCGGCGGTCTCCCCGCGGTTCAGCCGCAGCCGGACCCCCGTCCCGCCACCGCCGCCGAAGGTCGGCGCCGACACCGACTCGGTCCTCCGAGAGCTCGGGTATGCGCCGGACCGGGTCGCGTCGCTGCGCGCGGCGGGCGTGGTGGGGTAGGCATCTCCCCTGCCGACCGGGATTGCGGGTCTCGACCCCGAGGGACCGGCCAGGATCCGACGCTTTGAGCGTTCGCGTGCTGGGCAGATCACCCCATGCGCCGCTTGGCAGATGGGCATCCTCGCCGATGCGATGCCGCCGGCACGCTGCATACGATCTCGTCCTAGAAGGGAGACGAGATGTCCAATTCTCTCGAACCATTTTCTGTACCGGCCGGCGCGGGAGCCCTGCTGCACACGCCCACCGGTGACTCGGTCTGCGTCAAGAACAGACACGAGGAGCACCCTGGGCTCTCTCACGGTGCTCGAGTTCGTCATCTCACCGAAGAACGGCCCGGCGCTGCACACCCACGTTCGCGAGGACGAGGTGTGGTACGTCCTCGAGGGAGACTTCCGTTTCAAGGCGGGCGACGCCATGTTCTGGGTGTCGGAGGGCGGCATGGCGTTCGGCCCTCGGGGCATGCCGCACAACTTCCAGAACGTCGGCAAGGCGCCGGGCCGGTTGTTGGTCGTCACCGCGCCCTCGGGGGCGGAGCGCTTCTTCGAGGAGTACAACAAGCTCCTGCCGGGCCCCGTGGATCCTGAGATCCTCTCCGCTCTCGGGCATGCCAGCTGGATCGACTTCATCGGTCCGCCGCTCGAGATCTCCGATCCCCTTGAGGGGTAAGAAGCGGTCCCGCAGATCTACGCAGCGCGATAAGCGAAATCTCGTCCCGTGTCTCGGTTGATGCATACCGCGGGTTCGAGGTCCGACGTAGATGGGTGCACCGCCCGAAATCTCCCCGGCTTGATGCAAGCGTGCGTGGCCTCGCGCACGATCACGCGCATTTCACCCTGCCGCGGACGAACGTCGATGCGTCCGCGGCGCTCCAGTTCCGCCCGCGGTGACGTTGGTACGTTCGGCGGCGTGGAGTCGCTCCTGGCTGCGGTCGACAGCGTTGCGAAGCGCGTGCGGTTCTCTGGCGTCGTACGCGTCGACCGCTCGGGACAGATTGACGTTTCGCAGGCCTACGGTCTCGCCGATCGTGCCCACGAAGTACCGAACACGGTCGACACCACGTTCGCGATCGCCAGTGGCTCGAAGGGCCTCACCGCCCTAGTCGTGATGGCGCTGGTCGAACGGAGGCCCTCGACCTGACGACAACGGCGCGATCCGTGCTGGGCCGCGACCTTCCGCTCATCGCCGACGACGTGACGGTCGAGCACCTGTTGGCACACCGGTCAGGAATCGGCGACTACCTGGATGAGACCGCAGGCGGCGACATCACCGATCATGTGCTGTCCGTATCCGTGCACGAACTCGCTGCAACCGAACAGTTCCTGCCAGTGCTGTCCAGCCACGAGAGCGTCTTCGCCCCTGACGAACGCTTCGCATACAACAACGCCGGCTACGTGGTGCTCGCGCTCGTGGCAGAACGGGTCAGTGGGGAGGACTTCCACGACCTGGTCCATGAGCTGGTCTGCGAACCGGCAGGCATGGTCGACACCGGGTTCCTCCGCTCCGACGAACTGCCGGGACGCGCCGCAGTGGGCTACCTCTGGGCCGACAAGCCCAGGACCAACGTGTTCCACCTGCCCGTCCTCGGTTCCGGCGACGGCGGCGCCTACTCGACCGTGGCCGACCTCAGCTCGTTCTGGGATTCGCTGCTCGCAGGTCGCATCATCGCGCCCGAACTCGTGGCAACGATGCTGCGCCCGCGCAGCGACTGGCCCGAGGAATTCCGCCGCTACGGCCTCGGCTTCCACCTCCACGCCACGACCGACGCGGTCTGGCTCGAGGGCTACGACGCCGGCGTCTCGTTCGCGAGTCTCTACCGGCCGTCCACCGAGATCGGGTACACCGTCATCTCCAACTGGTCCGACGGCGCCTGGCCTCTGGTTGGAGTGCTCAACCAGCACCTAGGACTTTGAGCTTGCCCGGAACGTCGCACCCAGACGCCCGCGACACCCACGACGCAAACTCGGCACCCATCTCCTCGCCGACCGAGCGTTGGCGACCCAACCACGGCTATCGCCGCCCGTCCGGTTCCGACAGCTGATATGGAGTGACTTGCTGTCAAGTGGGCAGGGTGAGGCGCCGACCGGATGGGTTCTGGTCGGCGCCTCTGTGCTCGGCTCCGGGGTTGTGCTGGCTGGCGTGTCGTGGCGACGCGCGGTCTGACTGATATTCGCGGGTTGGGTACCGCAGGACGGTGCTGTTCGGCTGGAGCGGGTCCGCGTCTCTAGGGTCGAGCGTCACGGTCAGGATCGTGGATCCTTTTGCGGCTCATAGTTGTTCCGCGGATCACTCCACGCGCAGCTCGGCAGCTGGGCGGCCGGGAGTCGAGCAGTTATGTGGGTCAATCCATGACGGCCAGGGACCAACACCAGCCGGCCAGCTCGCGGGCGACGGCGACATTGGCGATGACGTGGCGTTTGCCTCGGTCGTTGAACCTGATCCACCGCTGGTGCAGGCGCCGGTTCCCGGCGTCGCCGCGGGCCCGTGCGGCCGCGGGTGCCAGGTCCCACCGCTCGCGCAGGCTCTTGCCGACGACATAGCGGGCCGTGGTGGTGCCAGGCGGCCTCGACCAGCAGGCGGCGGGCATGGCCGTTGCCGGTCTTGGTGATCCCACCCTGGACCCGGGAGGCGCCCGAGGAGTACTCCGATGGCACCAGCCCGACGTAGGACCCGATCGAGGACCCGCTGAACCGGGTCCAGTCACCGATCTCCACGGCGAGGGCGAACCCGGTCAGGGTGGAGATGCCGCGCAGGCAGCCCAGCCGGTGCACGAGCGGAGTGAACTCGGAGTTGGCGGCCATCGCGGTGATCGCCGCGTCGAGGCGGTCACGGCGAGCGGCGACCGTCAAGACAGCGTCGTAGAGCCTGTCAAGTTCTCTGTGTAAGTCGTCCTGATCAGGGTGGTTAGAGGTAGGGGTTGATGCGGTCGGGGTAGACCAGGGCCAGTTTGAACCGCCCCGGGTTCAGTGCGCGGTTAGTTGTCCCGGCAGCGGCTGCTGCGGGCGGTTGATCTGACGGTAGTAGGCCTGCTCGTACTCGGTCGGGGGGACATGGCCGAGGGCGGAGTGCAGACGCTGGCGGTTGTACCAGTGGACCCAGGACAGGGTCGCCAGCTCCAGCTCGTCGACGGTCCGGAACGGCCCGTCGAGGCGGATGCACTCGGTCTTGTACAGCCCGATGACCGACTCGGCCAGGGCGTTGTCGTAGGAGTCGCCGACGGTGCCGATCGAGGCCAGCGCGCCGGCGCCGGCAAGCCGCTCGGTGTACCTCAGCGCGACGTATTGGCTGCCCGCGTCCGAGTGATGAATGACGCCGGAGACGTCCTGCCCGGCCTGATCACGCACCCACAGGGCCATTTCCAGGGCATCGAGGGGCAGCTCGGTCGGCATCCGGTTCGCGGTGCGCCAGCCGACGATCCGACGCGAGAACACGTCGGTGACGAAGGCGGTGAATGCCATCCCGGACCAGGTCGGGACGTAGGTGAAGTCGACACACCAGAGCCGGTTCGGCGCCCCCGCGTGGAAGTCGCGTTTCACCAGATCCGCCGGACGAGCCACGGACCGATCGGGGATGGTGGTGCGGAACCGGCGACCCCGCACCGCCCCGCGGAGGCCGTGCTGACGCATCAGCCGGGCCACCGTGCACCGGGCCACCGCGACCCCGTCGCGGCGCAGCAGATGCCACACCTTCCGGTATCCGGCGACACCGTGGCCCTTGTCCCGGTCAGCATGAACAGCCCTAATCGTCTCGACCAGTTCGATGTCCCGGACCGCTCGTGGAGACGGCACTCTGGTCTTGGCCGCGTAGTAGGTCCGGGGGGCGATCCGCACGCCGTGCTGGGCCAGCACGCGACAGATCGGCGCGACCCCACCGAACCGGGCACGGTGCGCGTCGATGAACGCGATCACCACGGCAGTCGCGGGTCGAGCTCCCGCGCGAAGAAACTCGAGGCCGCCAACAGGATCTCGTTGGCCCGCTTCAGCTCCCGGACCTCATGCTCCAGATCCCTGATCCGCCGAGCATCACTGGACGTCGTCCCCGGCACCTGGCCCGCGTCGACCACGATGCTGCTTCGCCCACCCTCGCAGGGTGTCCGGCACGACCCCGACCCGCGGGCCGATCCGATGAACCGCAGCGTTCAACGACAACGACGGATCCTGCGCCATCGGGCCTCCACGACCAGACGAACCGACCGCTCACGCAGCTCGTCCGGATACCTCCTCGGTGCTGGCATGACCCCACCTTTCCGTGGAATCAGACCGTGCACGAGACCCGGGGCGGTTCAGTTCGGCGAGGGCGGCTTTCCAGCCGGTGGTGCCGGCGCCGTCGATGAGCCGGGCCGGAGGCTTGCGTTGGGAGTCCCTTGGGGCGGCCGGCTTCCTTGGCGCGTTCTCTGGCGCGTTTGTCCTCGATGTTCATGATCGCCAGCCAGAGCAGCTTGATCGCGGCGGCGTCGTTGGGGAACAGGCCGCGGTTCTTGATGATCTTGCGCAGCTGGAAGTTCAGCGACTCGATCGCGTTGGTGGTGTAGATGATCTTGCGCAGCGCGGGCCCGAACGCCAGGAACGGGGTGAACCGGTCCCAGGCGTTGGTCCAGGCGGCGACGGTCGCGGGGTACTTCCTGCCCCAGTTCGAGTCGGCGAACGTGTCCAGCTCCGCCGGGCGGCCTCCTCGGTGGACGCGGTGTAGATCGGGCGCAACAGCGGCCGCGACGGCCTTGCGGTCGCCGTAGGACACGAACCGCATCGAGGCCCGAATCAGGTGCACGACACAGGTCTGGACGATCGCCTTGGTCCAGGTCGCGGCGATCGCCTCGGGGAAGCCGGTCAGTCCGTCACAGCAGACGATCAGCACGTCCTTGACGCCGCGGTTGGCCAGCTCGGAGCAGACCCCGGCCCAGAACTTCGCCCCTTCGGTGGCTTGCACCCAGATCCCCAGGACGTGCTTGACCCCGTCCAGGTCGACCCCGACGGCGATGTGCGCGGCGCGGTTGCTCACGTGCGCCCCGTCGCGGATCTTGACCACGAGCGCGTCGAGGTACAGCACCGGGTAGAACGCCTCCAACGGGCGGCGACTGCCAGGCGGCGACCTCCTCGGCGACGGCCTCGGTGACCTTGCTGATCGTCTCGTGCGACAGCTCGGTGCCCGAGCGTGGCCGCCAGGTGGTGCTGGATGTCGCGGATCGTCATCCCGCCCGCGTACAGGCTGATGATCATGTCCTCGAGGCCGCCCAGGCGGCGGGCGCCCTTGGGGACCAGCCTCGAGGCGAACGTGGAGTTACGGTCCCGCGGCTGGTCCAAGCCGATATCGCCGACCTCGGTCCCGACCCGCTTCGGGGTCGTGCCGTTGCGGGAGTTACCGCTGCCCCGACCGCCGGGGTCGCCGCGTTCGTAGCCCAGGTGATCGGTCAGCTCGGCGTCCATGCCGCGCTCCAGGACGGCCTTGACCAGCTCGGGCAGGAACCCGCCCTGCCCGGTCAACGCGAGCCCGTCCTCATCGACACGCGACATCAGCTCATCGAGCAGCTCGTCGGAGAACAGCTCCTTACGCAGTGAACGCGCGGCCGGCTCGCTCGCCCGAGGCCGCCTCCTGCTCCTTGGTCATGTCCACAGTGAACTCCTTCAATCACGAAGGACCACTTACACAGAAGATCTGACACCCCCGCCTTGTAGTCGGAGTCGAACGCCAGCCGGGCGGCCGCGGCGGGCGGCTGCTGCTGGCGCAACCACGCTTCGTGCCGGCCGGTCCACGCCTGCCCGCCGCAATACACGATCCCGTGACGCAGCAACAGCTTGGACAGCCGGTGCCGGGCCCGCATCAGATCCCCGCGACAGTCCTCCGGGCCTGCACCAGATCCCGGGCCGCTTCCTGCTCGAGACTCGGCACCGTCACCGACGTCACCTCGTCCAGGCGCAGCAACCGCGCCAGGTGCAACGCGTCACGCTGATCGGTCTTGACCCGGTCACCGCTCGGCCGCTGCAGCTTGCTGGGCGCCGCGACCTGACACCGCACCCGAACGCGGTCAGCGCGCGGTACAACCCGAACCCCGTCGGGCCGGCCTCATACGCCGCCGCTGCCGGCCCGGGCAGGGCCCGCACCCACCGCAGGATCTCGCCGTGATCCGGGGTCAGCCGCGCCTTGAAGACCTCGCCCGTCACACCATCGATCGCCGCCGCGACGACCGATCGTGCGTGCACGTCCAGTCCCACACTCGTACGCTCAGAGAACACCGGGGCCTCCCACACATGTCGGATAGGCCGAGCAGGCAGCCCCTACACGGTAACCCACGAATCTGAGTGAGTGAGGCCCCGGCCCGCAACCACCCGGCAGCCCCGAGCAGTCACGGCATACCGACAAGCTGACTACGGCCTCCACCACCGACCATGGGCTGGTGGTCTCGAGCGTTCGACGTTGCTGCAGTCCTGAACGCTCGAACAGCCATCTGAACTCATCTCCGGAGCGCTCCCGGCCACCGGTCACGACCAGCATGTTCAGGTCGGAGAACTTGGTGTCTGCACCCTCGTTCAGGCCCGCCAGGAGGCGCTCGACGACGAGAAGGACCGACGACGGCGACATCCCGGCCCGGCATACGCGCAGGATCGACTCGCAGTCCTCGTCGGACCAGTCGTGCAGGACCGACTTCAGTAGATAGACGTCGGCGCCGGAGGGGACGGCCTGGAACATGTCACCCGGTACCAGCCGAATCCGTTCCCGAACCGGCGAATCCGCCAGCGCCTGGTCCGCTCCCGCAATGACATGTGGGAGGTCGAACACCACGCCGGACAGCGTCGGGTATGCGGCCAGCACGCCGGCAAGGAGGGCTCCGTGCCCGCCACCGATGTCGACGAGGAGGCCGCGCACGGGGAAGTCGTAGGCGGCCGCGACCGCGGCGGCCATTCTGGCCGCGAGATCGGTCATGGCCGCGTCGAAGACCGCGGTCTTCGTCGGGTCACCAGCCCGGTAAGCCCAGACGTCCATCCCGTGCAGCATCGTGAAGGCGGTCTCGCCACTCCGAGTACTGCCCAGCAAGTTCCCCCAGGAGCTCCAGAAGTACGGCTCACCGATGAGCGTGGCCCAGCCCTTCACCGACCCCGGCGCACCCGTTCGCAGGGCCTCGCTCAGCTCGCTGTTGCCGTAGCCACCGTCATCGGTCTCGACGTAGACCCCGACCGCAGCCAGCGCCCGGAGCAGACGCCGGAGGGACTCCGCATCGGCGTCCGCCGCGCGGGCCAGGGACTCGAGGTCGAGGGGGCCGTTGGCCAGCAGGTCGGAGACACCCAGCACTGCCGCGACGTGCAGGGCCTGCGAGACCCGAAAGCCGTTGATCAGGGCGCGTAGCTGCTCGGATGCCGTCATGTCGAGAGCCTCCGCCCGGCGAACCATCCGGCGCCATAGACCGCCGGAACCCGCGGTCAGGACGAAAGGAGCTCTAGTCGTCTGGCGTGGTGACGGCGCCCATGGACTCGTTCCGGCCGGTGGTCAGGGTTCGGCGCGGGCTCGCTGAAGATGGCATGGCGTATCAGCCCCGCGA